>NZ_JBLVOJ010000025.1:100604-102099 GCF_053543715.1 Glutamicibacter sp. AGC46 | reverse complement strand
GCCCTGCACTCTATGTGCCCCCCAACCCCCAGTTGCTTAACGCTGTTCCCCGGCCGTTCCACGGCGCGTGAACCACATCAAACCATAAAGTCCAAAGAAGAAATAAACTGTTCCGGCTAGCCAGAATGCCGCAAGCAGCAGCCCTTGATCCACGGTGGAAACCGCAAGAAGGGCGGCACCGTTAGTGCAGGTAGCCCATAGAGCAATCCGGGAATTGGACAAGAACCCGATGCCGCAGGCCAAGCCCAGGGCAAGGTATGCGTACACGGCGACGTTCGGCTCGATACTCGTGAACGATGCGGCTCCCAGGAGCACGACTGGCAATAGCAGAGCAGTGCCACCAATGATGCGGATCAATTTCGAACGCGGTTCTCGATTCACCGATTTGGAAGAACGCCCATTGATTCCGACTAGCATCCATGCTGCGACCATTGACGGGATATAGAAGATTCCACTGCTGGTAATGAATCCGGCAACGAGCGCTGTCATGCACAAGGCCGCCGCGTAGCCGTAGATTCGTGCCGCTTTTCCCTTCATGACCGCGGTGGCCGCTACGCCAAGTCCGAATATTGCGAAGATCAGCAGTTGCAATGCGCCTTGCGCATATATTGAGTCGTAGCTACTGCCCTCACCTCCTGGCACAGAAGCGCCAAAAATCAGGTCACCCAGGGTATCTGCCAGAGTCGTATCGATGATGGAGACAAGGACACCGAGGACCAGTGCCACCGCACCGAGCACCAAACTATTCCTTCGTAGGATGGCCCGCTCCTGCGGAGCCGCGTACTCGGCCATCAGAGGGGCTGCAACAGCTTCAGGACTGCCTAGCGCGGCGAGGATCTGGTCATCATCCCTGCCTAGGGCTCGGCCATCCTCGATATGCTGCGCCACATCCTCCAGAAGCTCTAAGCCCATATCCCTTGGAGCACCGCGCAGGAGCTTCCCCAATTCCCGCAAATACGCTTCCGCACTGTACTGCTCAGCTGTCGATGCCATGTTGCTCTCCAAGTAGATCGGTGACTTGCATTGAAATTGCTTCCCATACCCCGCGGAACTCGCCAACCATCAGATGCCCGTGCTCGGTAATGGTGTAGTACTTCCGTTTGCGTCCCGACGCGCCTTCTTCCCAGTAGGTTTCTACCAGCCCAGTGGCTTTCATGCGCGCCAGCAACGGATACAGGCTCCCCTCGCCGGCGGTAAGCTTCCGCGCGGTGAGCTCTTCTGCCAGCTCCAACCCGTATTTATCTCCGCTGGCTAACGAAGCCAGCACACAGTACTCAAGGACGCCCTTGCGTATATTCGTGGCGATTTTCTCGCGTTGATCGGACATGCGATAACCATACCTTGCGTAGCAAGACTTGCATAGCAAGATCTAGTCTTATTTCCCTCGATGAGAGTAATTTCTGCCTAAACGCATAGTGCGCATGCATTGGCCGATGCGAAGGGCAACTACGCTCGAACGCAGAAAAGCGGCCCTTCCTGGAATCCATTTTCATTT
>NZ_JBLVOJ010000025.1:70376-100580 GCF_053543715.1 Glutamicibacter sp. AGC46 | reverse complement strand
TCATTTGGATTCCAGGAAGGGCGCTAACCGACGCTCAGCTGCGGCGTTGAACCTAGCCGAACAGCGGGCTACCCACGAACGGGTCAATGGCCAAGGCCAGGAATACGATCGACAAGTAGGTAATGGAGATATGGAAGACCTTCATGGCCTTGCGGTTGATCTCGGCCGGCTTATGGTCGCTCTGCGCTTCGCGGTGGAGCACGTGCGATTCGTAGACGAACCAGATGCCCGCGCCGCCAGCGATTGCGGTGTAAACGATTCCTGCGCTACCCAGTGGGACCAGCAGCATCGAGCAAACGACAGTGGCCCAAGCGTAGAGCACAACCTGTACCGAAACGCGGCGAGCGTTGGCGATCGCGCCCAGCATAGGCACTGAAGCCGCGTTGTAGTCATCCGCATACTTCATGGACAGCGGCCAGTAATGCGGCGGGGTCCAGAGGAAGATCACCAGGAACAGGATGATCGCTGGCCATTCAATTGTGTTGGTCACTGCGGCCCAAGCGATCAGCACAGGCATGCAGCCGGCGATGCCACCCCAGACAATGTTCTGAGCGGTACGGCGCTTGAGGATCAAAGTGTAGAACACGACGTAGAGGAGGATTGCAGCCAGGCCCAAGGCGGTCGTCAGCGGATTGGTGCCAACCCAGAGAACCACCAGGGAGGCTATGGCCAATACCCAAGAGAAGACCAGTGCTTCCCTCGGGGTGAGGTCCCCAGTGACCAAAGGGCGCCCCTTGGTACGTTTCATCAACTTATCCATATCGCGATCGATATAGCAGTTGAATGCACCAGAAGCACCTGCGGCCATAGCTCCACCAACAAGGGTGGAGATCATGAGCCAGACGGAGGGGAAACCCCGTTCGGCAAAGATCATGGTCGGAAGGGTGCTCACTAGCAGCAACTCGATTACGCGAGGCTTCGTCAACGCCACGTAGGCATTGGCCTTGCGCTTCAGAAAATCGCCGGCATTTTCATCAGGCTGACGCGATGCGCGGGGCACTGATGCTGCGGCGACACTTTGAGTCTTCAATTAAACGCACTCAGTTCTTCACGGGTACAAGACAGACACTGTCATTCTACGCTGGATAGAAATTGATTGAAACTCCCCAGGAGAGGATCACAGTTGAAAAATGGTGATTTGGCTCAATTCAAGACGCTACAATCGCCTGCCCGGCGGCTAGCCATGCACCTTTGCGGCTTCACGCTCCCATCGGATTCTGCTCCTCGAACCGATCTTCCGCAGGCAGCCCCCGCCCCAACCAGCGTTTCCCGCGTACCGTTGCAGCACGCCAAAGTCGACAAGCCGGGAGCCTTCGATGGAATAACCCTGCGCGGCGGGAGAACTCATCCGGTTCCAAATGCCCAACAGCATTTCGGCAGATTGCGCGTGGTCCCCCGGACCCTGCTCCCAAATGAACAAAGATGGCAACTGATGGCCACTAGTGGAACAAATCTTGTTCTTTGTAGCGTTGGCTGGTTGCCGTGCACCGGCTGGCAGAAGTGCCCGGCCACCCATATCCCCCGGCTGCCACCTGCGCACGAATGCGCAGAATGCCTGAGCAATTCGCTCACGCCGTGGCATGAATAGCCGTATCAAGTCCACCTTCTGCGCAAACCGAATAATTCTGTGTCATCTTGCTAAATCCAACGCCCCAATACGCCTTTTCGCGATAGAGTTGACTCAGATTGCGCCGTCGCGACCTGCATCCCTCTGAATAAAGCACAGCCGGAGGAATGGGGAGGCGACGGCGTATTGCGTGTCAGCGGGAGATATCTCCCGTCCAAGCCTGAATGGAAGGAACGCCGCTGTGGCGACTGAATCCTTAGTTGAAGAATTCTCACTGACCGAGTTGGACCGTAAGGCCATCGACACCACCCGTGTCCTGGCAGCCGACGCCGTCGAAAAGGTTGGCAATGGCCACCCCGGTACCGCAATGAGCTTGGCTCCGGCCGCCTACTTGATTTTCCAGAAGCACCTGCGCCACGATCCGAAGGATCCGAACTGGATCGGCCGCGACCGTTTCGTGCTTTCCCCGGGCCACACCTCGCTGACCCTGTACCTGCAGCTGTTCCTCTCGGGCTACGGCCTGGAGATGGAAGACATCGAAGCGCTGCGCACCTGGGGCGCCAAGACCCCGGGCCACCCGGAATTCGGCCACACCGCCGGCGTTGAGATCACCACCGGCCCGCTGGGCCAGGGCCTGGCTTCCGCCGTTGGTTTCGCCTACTCCCAGCGCCGCATGCGCGGCCTGCTGGATCCAGCTGCCGAGGCAGGGACCAGCCCGTTCGACCACACTGTCTACGTCATCGCTTCCGATGGCGACCTGCAGGAAGGCGTCACCTCCGAGGCCTCCTCGCTGGCCGGCCACCAGGAACTGGGCAACCTCGTTGTGATCTACGATGACAACAAGATCTCCATCGAGAACGACACCGACATCGCCTTCACCGAAGACGTGCTGGGCCGCTACGAGTCCTACGGCTGGCACACCCAGCGCGTGGACTGGACCGTCACCGGAGAATACGTCGAGGACATGGCCGCACTGGATGCTGCTGTGCGCGCCGCGAAGGCCGAGACCTCCCGCCCATCGATCATCAGCCTGCGCACCATTATCGGCTGGCCTTCGCCGACCAAGCAGAACACCGGCGGCATCCATGGCTCGAAGCTGGGTACCGACGAAGTTGCCGGCCTGAAGACGATCCTGGGCTTCGACCCCGAGAAGAACTTCCAGATCGAGGACGATGTACTGGCTCACGCCCGCGAGGTCGTAACCCGCGGTGCGCAGCTGCACGCCTCGTGGAACGAGACCTTCGAGGCCTGGAAGTCAGCCAATCCGGAAGAAGCCGTCCTGCTTGAGCGCCTGCAGGCTGGCGAATTGCCAGAGGGCTGGACCGAGAAGATCCCGGCCTTCGAGCCAGGGTCCACCATGGCTACCCGCGCCGCGTCGGGCAAGGTCATCAACGCGATCGCCGATGAATTGCCAGAACTCTGGGGCGGCTCTGCCGACCTCGCCGGTTCGAACAACACCACCATCGAGACCGCGAAGTCCTTCGCTCCCGAGCGCCGCTCCACCGATTCCTGGTCCGCCAGCCCGTACGGCCGCGTGCTGCACTTCGGCATCCGCGAGCACGCCGCCGCCTCGATCGTGAACGGCATCGTGCTCTCCAGCCCGACCCGTGCATTCTCCGGAACCTTCCTGATCTTCTCGGACTACCAGCGTCCGGCGATCCGCTTGGCCGCGCTGATGGGTGTCCCCTCGATCTTCGTGTGGACCCACGACTCCATCGGCCTGGGCGAAGACGGCCCGCCCCACCAGCCAGTGGAGCAGCTCGCTTCGCTGCGCATCATCCCCAACTTCGACGTCGTCCGCCCAGCGGATGCCAACGAAGTCGCCTACGCATGGCGCGGCATCCTCGAGCTGACCGACACCCCGTCGGGCATCGTCCTCTCCCGCCAGAACCTGCCAATCTACGACCGCGCGGCCACCGGCTTCCGCGGCGCCGAAGGCACGCTGAAGGGCGGCTACATCCTCGCCGAGGCTGTGCGCGATGGCGCGGAGACCACCCCGGATGTCATCTTGCTGGCCACCGGCTCCGAGGTCGAGCTGGCTATCGAGGCCCGCGAAGCCCTGGCTGCCAAGAACGTCGCGGCCCGCGTCGTTTCGCTGCCGTCGCTGGAATGGTTCGCCAAGCAGGACGCGGCCTACCGCGAAGAGGTCCTGCCGGCAGCCATCACCGCCCGCGTTTCGGTTGAAGCCGGCGTGGCCCAGGGCTGGCGCGAGCTGGTCGGCGCGCACGGCGAAATCATTTCGCTGGATCACTTCGGCGCTTCCGCCGATTACAAGAAGCTGTACTCCGAGTTCGGCATCACCACCGAGGCTGTTGTAGCCGCTGCCGAAACCTCCATGCAGAACGCTGCCAAGTAAGGAACCGAAGTAAAGATTATGAGCAACCCGAATACCCAGGCCCTGTCCGATGCCGGCGTCTCCATCTGGCTGGACGACCTTTCGCGTGAACGGCTGACCAGCGGCTCGCTGGCCAAGCTGATCGAAGAGAAGAACGTGGTCGGCGTGACAACCAACCCGGCAATCTTCGCGGCATCGCTGTCCAAGGCAGAGGTGTACGGCGAGGCCATCGCCGAGCAGAAGCACCGCTCGGTGGAAGACGCGATCACCGAAATCACCAGCGACGACGTGGCAGCTGCCTGCGACCTGTTCAAGGGCGTCTACGAGTCCTCCCAGGGCTTCGACGGCCGCGTGTCCATCGAGGTCGATCCCCGCCTGGCTCACGAGACCGCACCAACCATCGCCCAGGCCAAGGCCCTGTACGAACGCGTGAACCGCGAGAACGTGCTGATCAAGATCCCGGCAACCGTCGAGGGCCTGGAAGCCATCACCGAAACCATTGCCGCCGGCATTTCGGTGAACGTCACCCTGATCTTCTCGCTGGAACGCTACCGCGAGGTCATCAACGCCTACCTGCTGGGCCTGGAGAAGGCCCACGCTGCCGGCGTGGACCTGTCCAAGATCCACTCGGTCGCTTCCTTCTTCGTTTCCCGCGTGGATTCGGAAATCGACAAGCGCCTGGACGCCATCGGCACCGATGCCGCGGCCGCCGTGCGCGGCCAGGCCGGCGTGGCCAATGCCCGCCTGGCTTACCAGGTCTTCGAAGAGTCCTTCGCTTCGGCACGCTACGAGGTGCTGGCAGCTGCCGGCGCCAACGTCCAGCGTCCGCTGTGGGCTTCGACCGGCGTGAAGGATCCTGCCTACCCATCGCCCCTGTACGTGACCGAACTGGTCGCGCCGCAGACCGTGAACACCATGCCGGAGAAGACCCTGGACGCCACCGCGGCTGAAGCCGAGATGCGCGGCAACGCGATCGCCGGCGGCTACGATGCGGCCAACCGCGTGCTGGACAAGCTCGCTGCACTGGGCATCGACTACAACGAGGTCGTGGACCTGCTCGAGGTCGAAGGCGTTCAGAAATTCGACGTCGCATGGAACGAGCTGCTTGAGGACATGGCTGTGGCATTGAAGGGAGCCAAGTAGATGGAGCTTGGTCTGGTAACCTCCGGCGAGGCCCTGGCCTCCGTCGATGCGTTGCTCCCGAAGCTGATCGAAGCGAAGATCGGCAGCCGCATCGCCGCCCAGGACCCGACCATTTGGGGTCCTGAGGCAGAAGCTGAATCGGCCATCCGCCTCGGTTGGGTCAACCCCTTCGAGGCAGCTGGCAAACTGATCCCGCAGATCCTGGATCTGCGCGATGAGCTGCAAGAAGAGGGCCTGACCCGCATCGTGCTGTGCGGCATGGGCGGCTCCTCGCTGGCTCCTGAGGTCATCACCGCCCATGACGAGGTGGAACTGGTCATCTGCGACACCACCGATCCGTCGATGGTCAAGCAGATCGTGGAAACCGACCTGCAGCGCACCGTCGTGGTGGTTGCTTCCAAGTCGGGTTCCACCGTGGAAACCGATTCGCAGCGCCGTGCGTTCACCGCAGCTTTCCAGGCTGCCGGCATCGATCCGGCGACCCGCTTGGTGCTGGTCACCGATCCGGGCTCGCCCATGGATAATCCTGATGGCGTGCGCGCGGTATTCACTGCGGATCCGAATGTCGGCGGGCGCTACTCGGCGCTGACCGCTTTCGGCCTGGTCCCTTCGGGCCTGGCCGGCGCGGACATCGAAGCCCTGGTTGAAGAATCCGGGCTGATCAACGATGTGCTGGCTCTGGACGACGAGGACAACCTCGCGCTGCACCTGGGTGCCGCCATGGCTACCGCGGGCCGCGACAAGCTGCTGATTGCCTGTGTGGGCGATGCCCTGCCGGGCTTCGGCGATTGGGCCGAGCAGCTGATCGCCGAGTCCACCGGCAAGGAAGGCAAGGGCGTGCTGCCTGTTGCCGCGCATGTGGATGCACCGGAGCTGGCGAACCCGGCTCAGGACGTGCTGCCGCTGTTCGTCTACGACGCGCTGCCTGAGGATTTCGACGAGGACGCCACCGCCGTGCACTTCAGTGCACCGCTGGGCACCGCCTTCATGATCTTCGAGTACGCCACCGCCGTGGCCGGCTACCTGCTGGGCATCAGCCCCTTCGACCAGCCTGATGTCGAGGCCGCGAAGATCGCCGCCCGTTCCATGCTCGATGCTCCAGCGCAGAGCGCACCGGATGCAGTGGACGGACCAGTTGAGCTCTACGGCACCGGGGCCAAGACCTTGGAGGCGGCTGTGGAGCAGCTCGCCGCGCAGCTTCCGGCAGACGGCTACCTTGCCATCCAGGCATACCTGAACCGCAATGCGGACCAGGAGCTTGCCGCGCTGCGCGATCTGCTCGCCAAGAAGACCGGCCGTCCAGTCACCTTCGGCTGGGGTCCGCGCTTCTTGCACTCCACCGGCCAGTACCACAAGGGCGGCCCGGCACAGGGCGTGTTCTTGCAGGTCACCGCGGATCACAAGGAAGACCTTGGGATCCCGGAGCGTCCGTACACCTTCGGCGGCCTGATCACCGCCCAGGCGATCGGCGATGGCGCAGTACTGGCTGACGCCGAACATAACCGCCCAGTGCTGCGCGTGAACCTCACGGACCGCGCCGCCGGAATCGCTGCCCTGCTAGAGGCAGCGAAGTAAGGCACTATGAGCAACCCACTACGCGACGCCCGCGACCGGCGGCTTAACCGCATTGCCGGTCCGGGCGCGCTGGTGTTCTTCGGAATCACCGGCGACCTTGCCCGCAAGAAACTCATGCCAGCGGTCTACGACCTGGCTAACCGCGGACTGCTTCCCCCGAATTTTGCGATTGTCGGCTTCGGCCGCCGCGACTGGACGGCACAGGACTTCGCCGACCAGGCCCGCGAATGGATCCTCGCCAGCGCCCGCACCCCCTTCAACGAAACCGTGTTCGCCCAGCTGGCCGCCGGTATGCGCTTCATCTCCGGCGCCTTCGACGATGATGGCGCCTACGAGAAGCTGGCCGCGACT
The DNA here is from genome assembly GCF_053543715.1 of Glutamicibacter sp. AGC46. NCBI lineage: Bacteria > Bacillati > Actinomycetota > Actinomycetes > Micrococcales > Micrococcaceae > Glutamicibacter > Glutamicibacter sp. AGC46. The sequence goes on along the minus strand of NZ_JBLVOJ010000025.1, from coordinate 93,609 downwards.
CTGGACGAACTGGCCGAATCCCGGTCCACCGGGCGCAACCACGCCTTCTACCTCTCGATCCCGCCGAGCTGGTTCGAGGTTGTCTGCCAGAAGCTCTCCGAGCACAAGCTGGCCAAGGACAAGAACCCGGGCTGGGAACGCGTGGTCATCGAGAAGCCCTTCGGCCACGACCTGCAAAGCGCCCGCGAACTGAACGAGATCGTGGAGTCCGTGTTCCCGCCGGACGCGGTGTTCCGCATCGACCACTATCTTGGCAAGGAAACCGTGCAGAACCTGCTGGCTCTGCGTTTCGGCAACCAGATGTTCGAGCCGCTGTGGAACAACAAGTACGTGGACCACGTGCAGATCACCATGGCCGAGGACATCGGCATTGGCGGCCGCGCCAGCTACTACGACGGTGTGGGCGCGGCCCGCGACGTCATCCAGAACCACCTGCTCCAGCTGCTGGCGTTGACCGCCATGGAGGAACCCATTTCCTTCGACGCGGACCACCTGCGCAGCGAAAAGGAGAAGGTGCTCACCGCCGTCCAGCTGCCCGAGGACCTGGGCGCGGCCAGTGCCCGAGGCCAGTACACCTCTGGCTGGCAGGGCGCCGAGGAGGTCGTCGGCTTCCTCGACGAGGAGGGCTTCAACCCGAAGTCCAAAACCGAGACCTACGCGGCGGTGCGCCTGAACATCAATACCCGCCGCTGGTCCGGGGTGCCGTTCTACCTGCGTGCCGGCAAGCGCCTGGGCCGCCGCGTCACCGAAATCGCGGTGGTCTTCAAGAAGGCGCCGAACCTGCTGTTCACCGACCACAAGGACGACGAATTCGGCCAGAACGCGTTCGTGATCCGCGTGCAGCCCGATGAAGGCGCGACCATCCGCTTCTCCTCCAAGGTGCCCGGCACCCAGATGGAGATCCGCGATGTGACCATGGACTTCGGCTACGGCAACGCCTTCACCGAATCCTCGCCCGAGGCCTACGAGCGGCTGATCCTCGATGTGCTGCTCGGTGAGCCGCCGCTGTTCCCGCGCCATGAGGAAGTCGAGCAGTCCTGGCGCATCCTGGATCCTTTCGAGGAGTTCTGGGCCTCGCAGCCCACCCAGCCCGATCCCTACGCTCCGGGCTCCTGGGGACCCGAAAGCAGCGATGAGCTGATGGCCAAGGATGGAAGGACCTGGAGACGACCATGATGATCGATCTTCCCAACACCACCACCTCCAAGGTGGCCAAGAAGCTGATCTCCTCGCGCCGCACCCACGGCGTGGTAGCGCTCTCCCGCGTGATGACCCTGGTGGTCATCACCCGCGAGGGGTTCGCCGAGAACGCGATCGAGGCGGCCAACTTGGCCAGCCGCGAGCACCCCTGCCGGATCATCGTGGTGGTCCGCGGCAACAAGTCCGAGGCCAACCGGCTGGACGTGCAAATCCGCGTGGGCGGGGACGCCGGCGCCTCCGAGGTGATCGTGATGCGCACCTACGGCCCGGATGTCGTGGCCGACGAGGCGCTGATCTCCGCACTGCTGCTGCCCGATGCGCCGATCGTGGCCTGGTGGCCGCATGGCGTGCCGCAGGATCCGGCCGGCACCGCGCTGGGCAAGCTGGCGCACCGCCGCATCACTGATTCGGCGGAAACCGAAGACCCCACCGCCGCGCTGTTCAGCCGCATCGAGACCTACCAGGCCGGCGCCACCGACCTCGCCTGGACGCGGCTGACCCTGTGGCGTGCCCAGCTGGCGAGCATCATCGACCTGATCGGCACCGAGGGGCTCTCGGGCATCACCGTGAAGGGCTCGGATAATTCCCCGTCCACCACCTTGCTGGCCGCCTGGCTGACCCTGTGCCTGGACGTCCCGGTGACCATCGCCGCGGACAAGTCCAATGGCGGGCTCTCCAGCGTCCGGCTGGCACGCGAAGCCGGCGACGTGGAGCTTTCGCGCCCTTCCGGCGCGGTAGCCCACCTTTACCTGCCCGGATCGGCCCCGCAACGCATCTCCCTGCCACGGCGTTCGGTGGCCGAATGCCTGGCCGAAGAGATGCGCCGCCTGGACGCCGATGACGTCTTCGGCGAGGTCATCACCAAGGGCCTGAACCTGACCAACCTGAGGAGCATCAGATCCAGTGATCGCTAGGCAAATACTGATCCATGAGAACCCGGAAGCTACCGCCCACGCCATTGCGGCCCGGCTGATCACCTCGATCGCCGATGCACTGGCCGCCCGCGGAGTTGCCCACGTGGTGGTGACCGGCGGTTCGCTGGGCATCGCCGCCCTGGAAGCCGTCGCGGCCAACCCCGCCAAGGCCTCGGTCAACTGGTCGCAGGTGCACTTCTGGTGGGGCGACGAGCGCTTTGTCGCCACCGATTCAGCAGATCGCAACGTGCTGCAGGCCGCAGCCCTGTTCGACGCGCTGGATGAATTGGGCCTGGACCGCGCCACCGTGCACGCCATGGGCGCCAGCGACAAGTACGAGTCCGCCGAGCAGGCCGCCGCGGCCTACGCCGAGGAACTGGCCGGGGAAGCCGAAGACAGCGCCTTGAACCCCGCGTTCGATGTGCTGATGCTGGGCATGGGCCCGGACTCGCATGTCGCCTCGCTCTTCCCGAACCACACCCGGTCCGACGAGCCAGGAGTCATCGCGGTCCACGACTCCCCCAAGCCGCCTGCGCACCGCGTCACGCTCACCATGGGCACCATCAACACCGCCAAGGAGGTCTGGCTGATCGTGGCCGGTGCCGACAAGGCGCCGGCGCTGGCCAAGGCCCAGCACGAGGTCAACGAGACCGCTGTCCCGGCCTCCGCCGTGCACGGCACCCACGCGACCCGCTGGATCATCGACCGCGCCGCGGCCACCTTGCTCTAGCCTGCACCGCATCGCCGGTGCCGCGATCCTGCACTCCAGGATCACGGCACCGGCCTTTGCTTTCCCCTCGCCACCTGCCCGAAAGGTTCCCATGCATTCCGTCCCGCTGCCCGATGCCGCGCAGCCATCCCGCAAGGTCACGGTGATCGGCGCCGGCGTCATCGGGCTCTCCACCGCCCATGAGCTGGCTGCCGCCGGCCACCAGGTCACCGTCATCGCCGACCAGCTGCCGCTGCAGACCGTCTCCGCGGTGGCCGCAGCCATCTGGTTCCCGTACCACTCGGAGAACTCCGCAGCCGCCGATCTGCTGCTCGCCCGTTCGCTGGCACGCTTCGAGGAGCTCTCCGGCATCAAGGAAACCGGCATCGACCTGCGCCGCGGCCTGAATCTGGAATCGTCCCCGGAGGAAGACCGCTCTTGGGCACAGATCGTCGCCAACGCCGCCGAAGCCCCGGCAGAAGACATCCCGCGCATTGCCGCCGCCGGCATGCGTGCCACCGTCCCGGTGATCACTATGCCTCTCTACCTCTCCTGGCTGCATGAACAAGCCTTGGCCAAGGGCGTCAAGTTCATCCAGCGCACCATCGAATCCATCGACGAGCTGCAGGAAGAGGCCGACGCCGTCGTATTGGCCACGGGCCTGCGTGGCGGCGAACTCACCGGGGATGACGGCACTGTCTACCCCATCCGAGGCCAGGTGATCCGCCTGGCAAACACCGCAGGGTTGGTCCACTGGCTCTGCTATGACGAGCATCCCCAGGGCGTCACCTACATCATTCCGCGCCGCGATGACATCATTGTTGGCGGTACCGACGTGGCCAACGACTTCAACGCCAAGGTCGACCCGCAGACCGCCACCGACATGCTGCGCCGTGCCATCGGCCTGGTCCCCCAGCTGGCCGGCTGCGAGATCCTGGAGCACAAGGTGGGGCTGCGCCCGGCACGCGAGACGATCCGCCTGGAGCGCGTCGACGGGCACGCTGTGCCTGTCATTGCGGCCTACGGCCACGGCGGGGCTGGGGTCACCCTTTCCTGGGGTACCGCACAGCGGGTCGTGGAATTGCTCGAAACCTAGCAGCACCAGCGTCCAACCGGCAGCCACGCTTTTCCGCGAGGCTGCCGGTCTGCTTTAACCGGCGGCGCGGCTGTGGCAGATCCGCCCACTCGCTCCCGCAGGCGCGCTAGTAACCACGGGCCAGGTGACGGAAATCACCATTGACACCGGCTTTTCCGAGCGTATTATTTCATTCGTACTACTCGTCCCACGGTTTCGCGAGACGTTATTTCGACCATTGCGATCTCCATGAATCTTCCCAATGCGCGGTCCGCCGCGCAGCACAGCGTGCTGGCCAAACCCGCACGCGCAGTAGCCGTCGCCTTTGCCGGCGCAATCCTCATTGGCGGATTGCTCCTGTCTTCACCGGCGGCCAACACGCAAGGCACCTTCACATCCTTGGTGGACGGGATCTTCACCGCGACGTCAGCGGTGTGCGTCACCGGCCTGACTGTCTTGGATACGGCAACCCACTACACCCTCTTCGGCAAGATCGTCATCCTGGTCCTGATCCAGGTCGGCGGCCTGGGCCTGATGCTCGTCGCATCGTTGCTGAGCATGCTGGTCATGGGCCGCATCGGCTACCTCACCCGGCTCTCCACGCAGCGCGAAAGCTCCGCCGTTTCGGGCGCCGACGTGCGCACCTCGGCATTGATGATCATCAAGCTGTCACTGGCCATCGAATCCGCAGTGGCCCTCGTCTTGGCCCTCCGCTTCTGGCTGGCCTACGACTACGAACCCGCCAGGGCGATCTGGCATGGCCTGTTCCATGCGGTCTCTTCCTTCAATAACGCGGGATTCGCCCTCTACTCGAATAACCTGATGGATTTCGTCGCGGACCCGTGGCTATGCATCCCCATCAGCATCGCCATCATCCTCGGCGGCTTGGGCTTCCCGGTTCTGGTCCAGCTCAGGCATCACTGGCGGAATTCGCTGAAGTGGACGATGAACACTCGCCTGGTCCTGCTCATGACCGCATTGCTGCTGCTTGGCGGCACCATCTTCATCACCGCCATGGAATGGTCCAATCCGAAGACGCTGGGCGAGCTTGAACCTGCCCAGCGGATCCTGGCTGGATTCTTCCAATCGGTGCAGACACGTACCGCTGGCTTCAATTCCATCGATATCGGCGCGATGCATCCAGCCTCCTGGCTGGGCATGGATGTGCTGATGTTCATCGGCGGAGGGCCCGCCGGCACCGCCGGCGGCATTAAGATCACCACGGCTGCGATCCTGCTGTTCATCATCATGACCGAACTTCGCGGCGAGACCGCCGTCAATGTCCTAGGCAAGCGCCTGTCCCGCTCGGTGCACCGGCAGGCCATCACGGTGGCGCTGATGGGCGTAGCGGCGGTATTCGTCGGCACCATGGGCCTGCTGCTGCTGACCGGCTATTCCCTGGACCGCTGCCTCTTTGAAGCCACCTCCGCATTCGGCACAGTCGGGCTGTCCACCGGCATTACCCCGGATTTGCCGGACCCTGCCAAGGGCATCCTCATTGCATTGATGTACCTGGGCCGCGTCGGGGTCCTCTCGCTGGGCTCCGCGCTGGCCCTGCGCGATCGAAAAGCGCTCTACGAACTCCCCAAGGAAAGGCCTTCAATTGGCTAAGCTACTGAATTTTCGAAATGACGCCAAGGGCCTGTCTAAGGCGGACTCCGTTGCAGTGATCGGGCTCGGGCGATTTGGCGAATCCCTGGCCCTGGAACTGATGAAGTCCGGTACCCATGTCCTGGGCATTGACGCGCACGAGAACATCGTCCAGTCCCTGAATGGGGAATTGACTCAGGTGGTTCGCGCCGACGCCTCAAGCCGGGAAATCCTTGAACAGCTCTCGATCCACGAGTTCGACCGCGTGGTGGTTGCCGTAGGCAGCCACCTGCAGTCATCCATCCTGTGCTGCTCGCTCTTGGTCAGCATGGGGATCCCGCAGATCTGGGCCAAGGCGCAGGACGATCGGCACGGTCTGATCCTGGAGCAGCTCGGAATCCACCACATCGTCTACCCGGAGAAGGATATGGGCAAGCGAGTCGCCCACCTGGTGCGCGGATCCATGATGGACTACCTGGAAGTCGATCCAGGCTATGCCATGGTGAAAATGAGCGCACCAGCCACATTGCACGGTGTGAAACTCAGTGATGCCGGGGTACGCAATAAATACCGGGTGACCATCGCTGCCACGACCAATGCGGCCGGCGAATGGAAGAACACGGACGGAAACACCGTCCTGCAGACCGGAGACAAGATCCTCGTGCTGGGATCGATTGCCGATACCGAGAAGTTCGGGCAACTGGCCTGAGACGCGCAATAGGCGCCTTCCACATGATGTGGAAGGCGCCTATTGACTGCTACGGAAGGGTACTGCCTAGGCTTCGATGCTGAATCGCAGGACCAGAGCGAGGCCGATAATCACGGCACCCCAGATCAGACCAAGAATAATGGTGATGCGGTTCAGGTTGCGCTCGGCTACACCCGAAGATCCCATTGAGCTGGTCATGCCGCCGCCGAACATGTCGGACATACCGCCACCACGGCCCTTGTGCAAAAGGATCAGCAGGGTCAGCAGGACGCTTGTAATGCCCAGCAATACCTGCAAAATGATCTTGATAATATCCAAGTCGACGGTTCCTTAGTTAGATTCAGTCGGTGACGAGATGATGCTCGAACCTGACAATATTAGCAAATTCCTCGGCATCCAGGCTGGCACCGCCAACCAACACGCCATCAACATCGCGTTCGCGCATGATCGATGCGGCATTTGCTGCCTTAACACTACCGCCATAGAGCAGTTGAGTCTTCTCGGCAACCTCTGCACCGAAGCGTTCAGCCAGCGCACCGCGAATTGCGGCGCACATTTCCTGCGCGTCAGCTGGTCCGGCAACTTCGCCCGTACCGATGGCCCAGACTGGTTCGTAGGCGATGACCAGGCTTGCGGCCTGCTCAGCGGTTACGCCTTCCAGCGACTGAGCCAACTGGTCCAGGGTGAATGCCACATGCTCGCCGGCCTTGCGAACTTCCAGGCCTTCGCCGACGCAGAGCATCGGGGTCAGGTCGTGGCGGTAGGCAGCAGCCAGCTTGGCGGCAATCACCTGGTTGGTTTCATTGTGGTACTCGCGACGCTCGGAGTGGCCTACCAAAACGTAGGTGCAGCCGAGCTTCTTGAGGAACTGGCCCGAAATTTCACCAGTGTACGCACCTGAGTCCTGTGCGGACAGATCCTGGGCACCGTAAACGATATCCAGTTTGTCACCCAGGGTCAGTGTCTGCACGCCGCGGATGTCGGTGAAGGGAGGGAACACTGCGACCTCGGCACGATCGTAATCGTGCTCATGGTCCTTCAGGGTCCACGCCAGCTTCTGCACCAGGGTGATGCCCTGGACGTGGTCCATGTTCATCTTCCAGTTGCCGGCAATCAGCGGCTGGCGCACAAAGGCGCCGTTCTGCGAAATGGTCATTATTAGCCTTCCAATGCGGCAACACCCGGCAGGGTCTTGCCTTCGAGGTACTCCAGCGAAGCGCCGCCACCGGTGGAGATATGGCCGAAGTCATCCTCCGAGAAGCCCAGTGCGCGCACGGCTGCAGCGGAATCGCCGCCGCCTACGACGCTGAACGCTTCCGAGTCCGCCAGAGCCTGCGCGACGGTACGGGTACCTTCGGCGAAAGCAGGGATCTCGAAGACGCCCATCGGGCCATTCCAGAACACGGTATTTGCACTGGTGATGTAGCTTGCGAACAGTTCAGCGGACTTTGGTCCGATGTCCAGGCCAAGGCCGTTGGAGCCGAAGCTGGCTTCTTCGATCTTGTCTGCGGCCAGCACCTCGTGCTCTGCGTCGGCACCGAACTTGCTTGCCACTACGACGTCGCTAGGCACGATGATGTCGCAGCCGAGCTTCTCGGCCCGCTGCAGGTATTCCTGGCAGGTCGCGATCTGGTCTTCTTCAAGCAGCGAGCTGCCAATGGCGAAGCCCTGCGCCTTGAGGAAAGTGAAGGCCATGCCGCCACCGATCAGCAGCTGATCGGCCTTGCCCAGTAGGTTGTCGATGACAGCGAGCTTGTCCGATACCTTGGACCCTCCGAGCACCACAACGTATGGGCGCTTCGGGGCCTCGGTCAGGGTCTTGAGGACCTTGACCTCGGTAGCAACCAGGTCGCCCTGGTAGCTAGGGAGCAGACTGGCGATGTCGTAGACCGAAGCGTGCTTCCGGTGCACAGCACCGAAAGCGTCGTTCACGTAAGCGCCGTTCTGACCGGTCAGCGCAGCCAATTCCTTGGCGAACTCTTCGCGCTGCGCATCATCCTTGGAGGTTTCGCGAGCATCGAAGCGGACGTTCTCCAGAACCAGCACGGAGCCCTCTTCGAGGTTTGCCGCCAACTGGCGAGCGGAGTCGCCCACCACGTCTTCGGCAACAGCTACGTCGAAGTCAGCCAGTTCGTCCAGGCGGTTAGCCGCAGGAGCGATGGAGTACTTGGCATCGACCTGGCCCTTGGGGCGTCCCAAGTGGGCCATTACGATGACCTTTGCGCCAGCTTCAGCCAGCTTGCCGATGACTGGCAGCGACGCGCGGACGCGGCCATCATCGGTCACAGTTGCACCGTCGAGCGGTACGTTCAGGTCACTGCGGACCAGAACGTACCGTCCGCGGACGCCGTTGTCAGCGATCAATTCGTCAATGGTGTGAGAAGACATGTCTCTAGGTTATCGACTAGAGGCTGGATCCCACGAATTCAACGAGGTCAACAAGTCGCGAGGAGTAGCCCCACTCGTTGTCGTACCACGCGACGACCTTCACGCTGTTGCCCATCACGGTGGTCAGACCGGAGTCGAAAACTGCCGAGTGGGGGTTGGTCACGATGTCCGAAGAAACCAGTGGATCGGTGGAGTACTCAAGGTATCCGCTCAATGCACCCTCGGCAGCTGCCTTCTCGAATGCTGCGTTGATTTCTTCCACAGTTGCGGTGCGGGCCAGGTTCACGGTCAGGTCGGTGGCCGAACCGGTTGGAACTGGTACGCGCATAGCGTAACCGTGCAGCTTGCCCTTCAGCTCTGGGAGCACCACGCCGATGGCCTTTGCGGCACCGGTCGAGGTCGGGATGACGTTCAGCGCCGCGGCGCGGGCACGGCGTGGGTCGCTGTGCGGTGCATCCTGCAGGCGCTGGTCTGCGGTGTAAGCGTGGATGGTGGTCATCAGGCCATCAACAATGCCGAACTCTTCGTTCAGCACCTTGGCTACTGGAGCCAGGCAGTTGGTGGTGCATGACGCGTTCGAAATGATGGCGTGGTTTGCAGGATCGTACTTGTCCTGGTTGACGCCCATCACGATGGTGATGTCTTCATTCTTGGCAGGAGCCGAGATGATGACCTTCTTTGCGCCAGCAGCTACGTGCTTCTTGGCGTCTTCTGCGTTGGTGAAGAATCCGGTCGATTCAATGACGACATCGACGTTCAATTCGCCCCATGGAAGGTTGGCTGGCTCGCGCTCAGACAGAACCTTGATACGGCGTTCTCCGACGACGATGGTATCGCCGTCCACGGATACCAGCTCGCCCACTGGGCCGAGCACGGAATCGAACTTCACCAGGTGAGCAAGCGAATCGATTGAACCAAGGTCATTGACGGCGACGATTTCAATGTCTGCCTTATGGGCCAGAACTGCACGCAGGAAGTTGCGTCCGATACGACCGAAACCATTGATTCCAACACGGGTTGTCACGTGACTATCTCCTCTAAATGGGATGATGATGCCACGACCGCACGCGAGCGGAGGTGGCCTTCTTTAAGAGGACACTCCGTTGTGCCGTGCTTGCGGATCCCAACGAATTGCCGGGATCCGCAACACACTTGAAACATACTACGCTACATTAGCGCAGAATGTGAGCTAACTTACCAGATAAGTCTTACTTACCTGGAAGGATCAGCGCTGCTGCGCCGTTGCGGGCAGCTTCGAAACGAGCCTGGACATCTGCCCAGTTCACGATGTTCCAGAATGCCTTGACGTAGTCAGCCTTGACGTTGACGTAGTCCAGGTAGAAGGCGTGCTCCCACATGTCCAGCATCAGCAGCGGGGTGGTTGCCACTGGGATGTTGCCCTGCTGGTCGTACAGCTGCTCGATGACCAGCTGGCCGCCCAGTGCGTCGTAAGCCAGCACTGCCCAGCCCGAGCCCTGCAGGCTCATGGCCGAAGCGGTGAAGTGGCCACGGAAAGCGTCGAACGAACCGAAGAAGTCGTCGATGGCCGCTGCCAGCTCGCCCTCAGGCTTGTCGCCACCCTCTGGGGACAGGTTGTTCCAGAAGATCGAGTGGTTGGTGTGGCCACCCAGGTGGAACGCCAGGTCCTTGGACAGCTTAGGGATATTGCCGAATTCGCCCTTTTCGCGAGCTTCAGCCAACTGCTCCAGTGCCGAGTTTGCGCCAGCAACGTAAGTTGCATGGTGCTTGGAGTGGTGCAGTTCCATGATGCGAGCCGAGATGTTCGGCTCCAGTGCGGCGTAGTCGTACTGCAGTTCTGGCAGTGAATAAACAGCCATGATTCTCCTCAATCTTCTCAATTGGTTGAATCTCCGCGGGAGGGCTCCCGCGGGGACATTTTAATGTTCCAGTTCATCTCCTGGAACGCTGGACTCCGTACCTGGTATTCCCAGATCGCTCGCCTTTTTATCCGCCATAGCCAAAAGGCGGCGGATTCGGCCAGCGATGGCGTCCTTGGTCATTGGCGGTTCGGCCATGCGGCCGAGCTCATCCAAGGAGGCTTGCTTGTGCTCAAGGCGCAGCAGTCCCGCATAGCGCAAGTGCTCGGGAACCTCGTCGCCCAAGATGCCCAGTGCACGCTCAACGCGGGCACCGGCAGCTACCGCTGCCTGGGCACTGCGCCGCAGGTTGGCGTCGTCGAAGTTCGCCAAGCGGTTCGCCGTCGCGCGCACTTCCTTGCGCATGCGCCGTTCTTCCCAGACCATGAGCGCATCGTGAGCGCCCATGCGGGTCAGCAGTTGGGCGATGGCATCGCCATCACGGATCACAACGCGGTCCACACCGCGCACTTCACGCGCCTTGACCGTCAGTCCCAGGCGGCGAGCTGCACCGACCAGCGCCAAAGCGGCTTCTGGCCCAGGGCAGGTGATTTCCAAAGCGGAGCTGCGTCCGGGTTCGGTCAACGATCCGTGGGACAGGAATGCGCCGCGCCATACAGCTTCAGCGTCGGCGGTGGAACCGTTGACGATCACCGAGGGCAGGCCGCGTACCGGCCGGCCGCGCTGGTCAAGCAGGCCAGTTTGGCGTGCAAGCACTTCGCCGTCCTTGGAAACACGCACAATGTAGCGGCTCCCCTTGCGGATGCCCGATCCGGAAACCATGACGATTTCGGCATCGTGGCCGTACAGCTCGCCGATAGCAATCTTCAACCGCCGGGCCGTCGCCGCGAGGTCCACTTCTGCTTCGATGACAATTCGTCCGGAGACGATGTGCAGCCCGCCGCTGAAGCGGAGCATGGTCGAAACCTCGGCCTTGCGGACCGATGGCTTGCGAATCTCTACCCGCGACAGCTCGTCTTTGACGGAAGCCGTCAATGCCATGAATCAAACTCCCTTACTTGGATCTTCCTAAGACCCGATCGCGGTAAACACCTCGTGATAGGCCGCCGCTAGTCGCAACGGGTCGTGCACAGCACGACCGTCAGATACTCCTACTGTACTAAAAAAGACACGCGCACCGAGTTTTTGCGCTGCCAGCTCAAATCGATCCCTGTTAAGAATCTTTGATTCGTCGGCAATAATTGCATCGAATTTGACCTCGGGTGCGTAACGTCCCAGCACCTCCAAGTGCGCCGCGGCGTCCATCCCGGAAGTCTCTGCCGTATCAAAGGCCAGGTTCATGGTCAGCAGCTTCTTGGCCGTGGTCGATGCCAGGGCCTGGCGCATATCCGGCAGCAGCAGATGCGGGAGCACCGAGGTGTACCAGGAACCGGGACCGAGAATCACCCAGTCCGCCAGATCGATGGATTCCAGCGCTTCGGAGCAGGCCGGCGCATCGGACGGTTCCAGGTACACGTGGGTAACCAGGCCGCCGGAACCGGCGCGAGCCAGCTTGGCCTGCCCATCGATTCGGCGACGCACCAAGGTGTCGTTCACCGGGTCGGATTCAAGAACCTCGCCATGGATGGACAGCGGAACCGTGCTCATTGGCAGGACCTGCCCGCGCGCGCCAAGCAGGGCACCTGCCCAACGCAGGCCAGCTACCGGGTTATCGAGCAACTCCCACAGCGCCAGGATCAGCAAATTGCCAACGGCATGGCCGTTCAATGGCTCGTCGGCGTTTTCGGTCGATTCAAAGCGGTACTGCATGACATCGCGCCAGGTACGGCCCCAGTCATTGTCGTCGCACAGCGCAGCCAGCGCCATGCGCAAGTCTCCCGGGGGCAGCACATCGAAGGATCCCCGAAGCCGCCCGGAACTGCCGCCGTCATCGGCCACCGTTACTACGGCGGTGAGGTCGGTAGTCAGACGGCGCAGGGCAGAGAGCGACGAGGACAGCCCGTGTCCCCCGCCCAAGGCCACCACCGATGGGTTGCGGTAATCATCACTTCGAGTCAGTCCCTGGATCGGGATCGGACCTGTAGCAAAGGCCATGGCGGCTACTCACGCCCCAGATCACGGTGGCTGATATTCACCCTGACGTTCGGGAACTGCGCCAGGCGCCGGCCCAGCTCAATGGTGGTTGCTACCGAGCGGTGCTTGCCGCCGGTGCAGCCCACGGCAATAGTCGCGTAGTGCTTATTCTCGCGGCGGTAACCTTCAAAGACCGGTTCCAATGCCTTGAGGTAGTTCTCGATGAACTCGCTCGTGCCTTCCTGGCTCAGCACATAGTCCGACACTTCTTTGTCCTTGCCTGTCTGCGGGCGCAGTTCAGGTACCCAATGGGGGTTGGGGATGAAACGGACATCTGCCACGTAGTTGGCATCAGCGGGCAGGCCGTACTTGAACCCGAAGCTCATCACGTTGATGCGCAGGATGATCGGCCCGGATTCGCTGAACAGTTCGTTGACTGCACGTGCCAGGTCGTGCACCGACATGGTCGTGGAATCCAAGATGATTTCGGCAGCTTCACGCAATTGATCGGTGATCCCGCGTTCGCGCTTGATGCCGTCGACAATGCGGCCGTCATCCTGCAGCGGATGCGGCCGGCGACCCTGCTCGAAGCGGCGGATCAGCACCTCGTCGCTGGCGTCGAGGTAGACCAGGCGGAACTTCACCCCGCTGGCTGTCAGGTTCGCCAAGGCATCGCGGATTTCCGGGAACATTTCCTTGGAGCGCACGTCCATCACGACAGCCATCTTCGGGATGGAGCCCTGCGAACGGCTCATCATCTCCGTCAAGGGTCCAAGCATGGCCGGTGGAAGGTTCTCCACTACGTACCAGCCCTGGTCTTCCAGAGCATGCGCGACTGTGGTGCGACCGGCACCTGACATGCCGGTTACGATCACGAGTTCGGACTCAGGGGGTTTTACTGCTTCATACTCAGCGGTCATATCACAAGGCTAGTCGACAATTTCGCCTGTAGTCATATTCACACCGGTTAATGAAGCGTCTTCTAGGGACTCTTTGATGGAAGTCGCAAGTTTTTCACCGACTCCTGGCACGTCCATCAGCTCCTCGATGCTCGCCGCACGGATCTTCTTCATCGACCCGAAGTGCTTGCGCAGGGCAGCCTGCTTGGACTTGCCCAGCCCCGGGATCGCGTCCAAATCCGAGGCGATCATGGATTTAGCACGCTTGGCGCGGTGGAAGTTGATCGCAAAACGGTGCGCCTCGTCGCGAAGCCGCTGCACCAAATACAGGGCAGCTGAGGCACGCGGCAGGATCACCGGGAACGGATCGTCGGGCAGCCACAGTTCTTCCAAGCGCTTAGCCAGGCCGACCACTGGAATGTCATCGATTCCCAGGTCGTCCATGGCCTTCTGCGCCGCGGCCACCTGGGGCGGTCCGCCGTCAACGATCACCAGAGATGGCGGGTAGGAGAATCGCTTCTTTTCCTGCTCACCGGTTTCTTCATTCATTTCCCCGGTTGCAAAGCTCTTGGGGTCGATCTTCTCCTTCAGATAGCGGCTGAAGCGACGGTAGATCACGTCGTACATGCTGGCGGTATCATCGCGTGCTGCATCACCGGTGATGGAGAACTTTCGATATTCGCTCTTCTTGGGCAATCCATCTTCAAAGACCACCATGGAAGCAACCACGTTGGTGCCTTGGGTATGCGACGCGTCATAGCATTCGATGCGAAGCAGTGCTTGTTCGGCTCCCAGTGCATCCTGCAGTTCCTGCATCGCCAGCGAACGCGTGGTGATATCACCTGCTCGCTTCGATTTGTGCAGGCGCAGCGCTTGTTCGGCGTTCTCCACGACGGTGGATGCCAGTGCCGCCTTGTCGCCGCGTTGGGCGACGCGCAAGGAGACTTTGGAACCGCGCAGCTCAGTGAGCCAGGTCGTGACATCCTCAATGTCTTCGGGCAGAGTCGGAACCAGGATTTCCTTGGGAATCCGGTCCGCGTGATCTGCGTAGACCTGGGTGAGAAGCTGCTCGACGAATTCAGCGCCGGTGGTATCCGCAACCTTTTCGACGACCCAGCCTCGTTGCGAACGGATACGGCCGTCGCGGACATGGAATACCTGCACGGCGGCTTCCAATTCATCGCCATGAATGCCGAAGATATCAGCTTCGGTACGGTCATCAAGGACCACGGCGTTGCGTTCAAAAACTCTGTTCAGTGCCGCAATGTCATCGCGGTAGCGGGCGGCCTTCTCGTATTCGAGTTCTGCCACCGCCTCTTGCATCTTGGCTGTCAGGGCCTTGGTGAACTTAGTAGCCTCACCGCTCATGAAGGTGCATAGGTCATCAGCCAGTTGACGGTGGTCTTCTTCGCTGATGCGCCCCACGCAAGGCGCCGAGCATTTGTCTATGTACCCCAAGAGGCAAGGGCGACCCGATGCTTCGGCACGCTTGAACACGCCCGGCGCACAGCTGCGCACAGGAAAGACCCGCAACAGCGTATCGAGGGTTTCCCGGATGGCCTTGGCCGGATAGAACGGCCCGAAATACTTCACGCCCTTGCGCTTGTCCCCGCGCATGACCAGGGCGCGCGGGTACTTTTCGTTCAAGGTGACAGCAAGGTACGGGTAGGTCTTGTCATCACGGAAAACAATATTGAACCGGGGATTGTATTCCTTGATCCAGGAGTACTCCAGCTGCAGCGCTTCCAATTCGGAACCCACCACGGTCCACTCCACGCTGCCGGCGGTGAATACCATGGCCCGGGTTTTGGGCGTGAGCCGGTCAGGATTGGCGAAGTAGGAGGTCAAGCGGTTGCGCAGGACCTTGGCCTTGCCAACGTAGATGACACGGCCGTGTTCATCGCGGAAACGGTACACGCCCGGTTTCGTGGGAATGTCCGAAGTTCTCGGACGGTAACTTGCCGGATCAGCCATGGTCTATTTCGCGTCCGGTGGCAGTTGGTTGTAGGAATCGACGCGTTCCTGGCCGGAAAGCTCGGCAATCGCATCAACGATCCGGTCCGTGGCCTGGCGGCGCTGCGGCAACGGGTGCTTGCGTCCGAGCTGGTCGAAGTACAGCGGCTCGCCATAGTGGATATGGAATTTGGCAGGACGGAAACCCTTTGAACCAGCAGGCTGCAGCTTCTCCGTGCCGATCAAGCCCACCGGCACCACTGGTACACCGGTGGTCAGCGCCAGCCAGCCCACGCCGGTGCGTCCGCGGTACAACTTGCCATCGCGCGAGCGAGTGCCCTCGGGGTAGATGCCGATGCCCTTGCCGCCTTCGACGATTTCCACCAGGGAATCGAGGGCGGCAACCGAAGCTGCCTGTTCGCCACGCTGCACCGGAATGGATCCCACGGATTCGAAGAAGGTCTTCATCACCTTGCCCTTCAGTCCCGGGGTGGTGAAGTATTCCGCCTTGGCGAAGAACGCCACGTCGCGCGGGGTCAGCGCCTGAATGATCAAGGAGTCGAAGAATGACAGGTGGTTGGAGGCGACAATGAAGCCGCCTTCCTTGGGAACGTTCTCAAGCCCGGTCACTTCCGCACGGCATACACCGTGGATGACGCCCCGAATCGACGAACGGGTCATGGTGTAGATGCTCATCTACTTTGCACCTTCCTGCATGAGGTCATCGTCGAGGTTCAGCGTGTTTGCCAGCTGTGCTCCGAGCAGGAGCTCAGCAAGGTCCCGGGTTGTCGCCACAGTTGCGCCTGCCTGCTGCAGTTCATCATCGTCCTGGGCAAAGCCCCACGCGACGCCGACCGAAGCCACCGAATTCTCGCGGGCGGCATCCCAATCGTAGTAGCGGTCACCCACAACGACGCTGCTCGCCGGGTCCAGCTGCCCGTGCTCCAAAGCTTCAGCGACAATGTGCGTCTTGCTCGAACCCATGCTCCCGTGCTCATCCGCGTTGCCGTGAATCGCATCGAGATGCTCATCCAGCCCCTTGCGTGCAATGAGCTGGCGCGCAATGTTGATGGGCTTGGCCGTGGTCACTGCGACGTAGATCCCGGCCGCGCGCAACGCGTCCAGGAGCGCCACAATGCCCGGGTAGATCACGGATTCTGCCATGCCCACCTCGGCATAGCGGGCGCGGTAGGCCGCGATGATGGAGTCGATGTTCTCGTCGGTGACGCCGTCAAGCGTACGCAGCCCGATTTGGAGGGGCGGGCCTACCAGCGCTTCAACTCGTGCTTCGCCCGGATCGGCCAAACCATGGGAGGTGACCGCGTGGCGGATACCCGAAGTTATGGCACCGGCAGGGTCCACGAGGGTCCCATCCAGATCGAAGAGCACACTTGTTACCGACATATTCACCTAGCCATCTTCCCATGAAGCGGACGCGGGTTAGCAATCCATAACTGAAATCGCATATGTCGAACATTCTCCGCCAGGCATTACAGGATCTCGGAGAGGAACTTCCCGGTGTGCGATTCGCTCACCTTGGCCACCTTTTCCGGGGTGCCAGCAGCCAGGATCGTGCCGCCGCCTGAGCCGCCTTCCGGGCCGAGGTCGATGACCCAGTCAGCCGACTTGATGACATCCAGGTTGTGCTCGATGGTCAACACGGTGTTGCCCTTGTCGACCAATCCCTGCAGCACCTTGAGCAGCTTGCGGATATCTTCGAAGTGCAGACCGGTGGTCGGCTCGTCCAGGACGTAGATGGAGCGGCCATTGGAACGCTTCTGCAGTTCCGCAGCCAGCTTCACGCGCTGGGCCTCGCCGCCGGAGAGGGTGGTTGCCGGCTGACCCAGGCGCACGTAGCCCAAACCCACGTCCACCAGCGTGCGCAGGTGGCGGGCGATCGGGGTGAAGGCACTGAAGAACTCGGCGCCTTCGGCAATCGGCATATCCAGCACATCGGCAATGTTCTTGCCCTTGTACAGCACCTGCAGGGTTTCGCGGTTGTAGCGGGCGCCCTGGCAGACCTCGCAGGGCACGTAGACGTCCGGCAGGAAGTTCATCTCGATCTTCAGCGTGCCGTCACCCGAGCAGGATTCGCAGCGTCCGCCCTTGACGTTGAAGGAGAAACGGCCCGGCTGGTAGCCGCGCAGCTTCGCCTCATTGGTCTCCGCAAACAGCTTGCGGATGTGGTCGAACACGCCGGTATAGGTCGCAGGGTTCGAACGCGGGGTCCGGCCGATCGGCGACTGGTCAACGTGGACCACCTTGTCCAGGTGTTCCAGGCCCTGCACGCGGGTGTGGCGGCCGGGCACCTGCTTGGCGCCGTTGAGCTTGTTGGCCAGCACCTTGTACAGGATGTCGTTGACCAGGGTGGACTTGCCCGAGCCGGACACGCCGGTCACCGCGGTCAGCACGCCCAGCGGGAACTCCACCGACACGTTCTGCAGGTTGTTCTCGTTGGCACCGACCACCTTGAGCTTGCGCTCCTTGTCGATCTTGCGGCGCTTGGACGGGATGTCGATCTGCTTGCGGCCCGAAAGGTAGTCTCCGGTCAGCGACTTGGTGTTCTGCTTCAGGCCCTCCAGGGATCCGGAGTGCACCACTTCGCCGCCGTGCTCACCGGCGCCCGGGCCGATGTCCACGATCCAGTCGGCTTCGGCAATGGTGTCTTCGTCGTGCTCCACCACGATCAGGGTGTTGCCCAGCGATCGCAGGTGCAGCAGGGTGTCGATCAGGCGGCGGTTATCGCGCTGGTGCAGGCCGATGGACGGCTCGTCCAGAACGTAGAGCACGCCCACCAGGCCCGAACCGATCTGGGTAGCCAGGCGAATGCGCTGCGCCTCGCCGCCGGACAAGGTGCCAGCAGCGCGTTCCAGGGTCAGGTACTCCAGTCCGACGTCCAGCAAGAACTTCATGCGCGCGTCGATTTCCTTGAGCACCTGCGCGGCGATCTGCGCCTCTCGCGCGGTGAGCACGATCGTGGAGAGGAATTCCGCGGCGCTGCGCAGGTCCATGGCGGCAACTTCAGCGATGGAACGCCCGCCCACCAATACCGAGAGCGACGCCGGGTTCAGGCGCGCGCCGCCGCAGGTAGGGCACGGAATCTGGCGCATGTACTGCTCGTAGCGGTCGCGGGCGTGATCCGATTCGGTTTCCTGGTGCTTGCGGTGCACGTAGGAGATGACGCCCTCGAAGCCGGTGGAGTACTTGCGCTCGCGGCCGAAGCGGTTCTTGTACTGCACGACCACCTTGTGGTCCTTGCCGTTCAGGATCGCTTCGCGGGCAGCAGCCGGCAGGTCCTGCCATTGGGTGTCCATGGTGAAGCCCAACTCATGGCCCAGGCCTTCGATCAAGCGGTTCCAGTATTCGGTGGTGGCCTTGCCCAGCGACCATGGGGCGATCGCGCCCTCGGCCAAGGTGACCTCGCCGTCCGGAACGATCAGGTGCTCATCGACTTCCAGCTTGGTGCCGATGCCGGAACAGGCCGAGCAGGCACCGAACGGGTTATTGAAGGAGAAAGTACGCGGCTCGATCTCATCGATGGCCAGCGGATGCTCATTGGGGCAGGCCAGGTTCTCGGAGAACGCGCGCACGCGCTGGGGATCATCCTCGTCCAGGTCCACGAAGTCGGCGAGCACGCGGCCTTCGGCGATGCCCAGGGCCGTTTCGATGGAGTCGGTCAAGCGCTGGCGGGCATCTTCCTTGATGGCCAGGCGGTCGACGACCACCTCAATGGTGTGCTTGACCTGCTTGGCCAGCTTCGGCGGATCGTTCAGCTGGATGGTGGTGCCGTCAACGCGGGCACGGGCGAAGCCCTTGGAAGAGAGCTCCGCGAACAGGTCGACGAATTCACCCTTGCGCGAGCGCACTACCGGGGCGAGGATCTGGAAGCGGGTTTTCTCCGGTAGCTCCATCAGCTGGTCGACGATCTGCTGCGGAGTCTGCTTGGAGATCGGTTCGTGGCAGATCGGGCAATGCGGACGGCCCACGCGTGCCCACAACAGACGCATATAGTCGTACACTTCGGTAATCGTGCCCACGGTGGAACGCGGGTTGCGGCTGGTCGACTTCTGGTCGATGGACACCGCTGGCGACAGTCCCTCGATGAAATCCACATCGGGCTTGTCCACCTGGCCGAGGAACATGCGGGCGTAGGCAGAGAGCGATTCGACGTAGCGGCGCTGGCCTTCGGCAAAGATGGTGTCGAAGGCCAAGGAGGACTTGCCCGAACCGGAAAGGCCGGTAAAGACAATCATTGCGTCACGCGGGAGATCAATGTCCACGTTTTTCAGGTTGTGCTCGCGTGCACCCTTGACGACCAGGCGAGTCAGATCAGTTCTTTTACTCTGCGATGAAATAGCCACGAGGCCATACTAATCGAAAACTACTTCGAATACGTGTACGAATGGACGCAACTCACAGTTAATTCTCCAAAGCCCCGATCCGGCGCACGGCGAGCGCTATGCGTGCTCGTTCATTCGTCCGAAAAGGCGACCGGTGAACGGGCCACGCTGAGAACAAGGGCGGGACCTCGTCCTCCCATTCGAGGTTGCGGTTGCCCTTGGAACTCCGCGCTCACGGGATGGACTTGGCCGGCTTCCGCGTTCCCCGCTGGTGTGCTGCCTCAACGCCGGCTTATGCCGAACCTCCGGGAAGCCTGCTGTTCCGGACTGGAACCGACGGGCTTTATGGTCGAATACGCTGGCTGCCGGATCACCTAACCGGTCGAGATCCACCGACCTCTGCCAGCCTGCCGCACTTAACGTTGGAGTTCGCCCAACCGGCAGCCTCCATCTGCTAAATCCGCATTAGCAACATCATGACGTAGCGCCAGATCGTTCCGTTTCACGCCCCCTCACCGGTCAATACACCGGACGGGGCATACGGAACGTCCGGCTTTCCTGTGAATCCATGAAACTTCTGCAATTCAAGCCAGCACGTGGTGTGTTCCTGTACGCGACCAGCTTACGAGACAGGTCGGGAATTCCTACCTGCTTATCCTCGAACGGGATAGGTTGTGAGCATGAGTGCAGAAAAAATCAAGGCGACTCTCGTTGATCCTCGATACGTCAGTCAGGAAAATCCAGATCCCATGTATCGGGTAGATTTCTGGGACGAAGACCGTGCCTGCTCCGAGTACCGCATAGAAAACGCAGAGAGCATCGTCGATGTCCTCTCATGGGCAGAAGCAAACCGCCACGGCCGCTATGCCGTGATCTGGGTTGAATACATCTTTGAAGGCGGAATAGGCATGGCTCGGCTTCACGGGTGGGAACCAACCGAGGCGGGCTCGCCTTCTGCCAGTGACCCTTATTTCCGTCAGTAATCAGGCACGGACTGCCGAGTACGGAGAACAAAACGCGCTACATGCCATTAGGATGGCCGCTAAGCATTCCTCTGCTGGGAGCGCGCGTAGCGTTATTTAGCGCTGCGATCCGAACGCCAATTGTTAATGACCCTCGCAGGTTTAGCCGGAATTGGGATTGTTTCCGAGTAAACGTACAAGAGATGCTTTTCGCGGAGCACCGAGCTGTTTCTCGGGCTTGGAACCTATTTCTGCGAACAGTCCGAAGGGCCGCCCATTCGCGTGCTCCTCCACCCAACGGAGTGCCTCTGATCTGTCCTGCACTTCAACCAGTACAAAAGCATCTAAGTTCCAGCCATACTCAGGAGGAGGTTGTTCCCAAAAATTGACTCGATAGCAGGGCGAATCATCCGAGTCGCGTGGTTCTGCGTGAACTGTTTCAATGGCTCGCATGGGACCAATGTACAAGCATGCACCAGGACGCTACTGGCAAATCCTGTCGCTCAAGTTACTTTCGACTATCAGTGTCGGAAACAGCGCACCAGCTGAGGTTCCCCTTACGGGCGCTCCGCTAGAGGACCTGTTTACGGCGAAACGTGAGTAAATCAGCACGGGGCTAAGCTAGAAGAACCTACGCTGTAAATCCGCTCGGCCGAAAGTATCATTGCAAACGACTGCCTGTCTTATGGGAACTGGGCTGCTCATCCTCTCGAACAAACCAGCGGCCACCACTCATCTAAGTCACGAGGAAACTAACATGCAAACTATCGAAGCTTCACAACGCTGGGCGAGGACATGGGCCAAGGCATGGCCGCTTAAGGACGCAGACGCAATTGTCGAACTGCAGGCTGAGGACGGTTACCACTGGGCCTCGATGTTTAGGCCATTGCACGGGCCTAGCGCCCTGCGCGCTTATCTGGAGGAATGCTTCGCGGAGGAAACCAAACCGGCAGAGACATGGTTCAGTGAACCACTTGTGGATGGAAGTTCAGCCTCCGTCGAGTACTGGGTCGTCATGTTTATCCAGGACAAACCAATGACGGTTTCGGGGTGCACAGTACTTTCATTCGACGATTCCGGCTTAGTAACAACAGCACGAGACTACTCACACGTCAAAGACGGGTACCACCTGCGACCAGGCTCTCCACTCAGCATCTGAGACCCCGTTCGACGACCTGCCATCGAGGGTGACCCGTTCGGCCCACCCTGCCCCGGTAGCCGTTCCCTATATGCATTAAAAGACGGGTGCTGACCGGATATTACCATTTCCCAGCCATTGGTGGACGACTCGTCAAATAGGGGAATGAAGATGCTACCGTCCGCATTGGGGTGCAACATCTGGTGCCGGCCGGCCAGGCCATGCGCCACCAGGACCAAGACACCGGACAGCATCCCCAACCCGACCAATTAGGAGCAATACTGTGAAAATCGGAGTCATCGGCGCCGGCGGCGTCGGCGCATACTTCGCCGCCGCACTGGCCAAAAGCGGATCCGAAGTACACCTGCTAGCCACCGAACGACACATCGCACCCATCACCGACCACGGGATCACCGTCACCACAGGGGACGGGAGTCCCGGCTTCACTACCCCACTGGCCAGTGTCAGCACCACGGCAGAATCCATCGGCCCGTGCGACGCGGTCATCCTGGCCTGCAAAGCCGGACAAGTCTCCGCAGCCATGAGCGGGGCACACGCCTTGATCGGGCCGAACACCGCTGTCCTGCCGCTGCAAAACGGCGTCACGGCCACCGAACGCATCACCGAAGCGGTCGGCCCGGGCCACGCACTAGGCGGGGTCGCCATGATCATCTCCTACCTCCAGCAACCCGGCACCGTCCATCACGTTGGCGGGCAACCGGCCATCACCCTGGGCGAACTCGACGGAACAACCACGCCCCGTACCACGCAACTAGCCAAGGCCCTGGACGCAGCAGGAGTCGCAACAAAAGTCTCGGCCGACATCATCACCGACATGTGGCGAAAATTCATGCTCATCACCTCCTACGGCGGGGTCGGCGCACTATGCCGCGAACCGGTTGGCCGTACCCGCACCAACCCGCAAACCCGCGCCCTGGTCGAAGACGCCATGCGAGAGGTTGCAACGCTCGCCGGCCATGCCGGGGCGAAGCTGGGCGAAACGGACGTGGCCCGGATGATGGCACAATTCGATGCCTTCGGCCCGGACAGCACCGCCTCCATGCAACGCGATTTGGCCGCAGGACGTTCCTCGGAACTCGAGGAGCAAAACGGCACCGTCGTCCGGCTGGCGCAGCATCACGGAGTCCCGGTCCCCATCCACCACACCATCTACCGTGCCATGATTCTGCTCGACGGAACCGCCTTACACCCCACAGCCTAACGGCCCTCGCCTACTGGGGGCGGCACTGTGGTTTCGCCAGCATTGCCCCGGTCAGGGTTCCCGTTGCGGATGTGAAAGCCCTGTCTTTGCCTTGGTGGAAAATAACCTCATGTCATTGGTTCATTTCCTGAGACCACGGGGCTTAGTATTGGGAACATGAACCTTAACTGCATGTCTTGGTGGTGGCTGTCCTAACAGCCGGTTCAATCATGTCCGCGGGGGG
>NZ_JBLVOJ010000025.1:51413-70322 GCF_053543715.1 Glutamicibacter sp. AGC46 | reverse complement strand
ACACCCCCCCGCGAAGACTTTCTCTCCGCTATCCGCAGTGTTGTGCAGCCTCCCACGCTCAGATAGAGGAATCACCATGAATTCATTTGCAACAACACGACTGCGCTCCACCGAATTAACTCAATCCATCGCCGATGCACCCCAGAACTACCGGGTCCTCACGGGGGAACGACCAACCGGACCACTACATTTAGGGCACTTCTTCGGCAGTATTGTGGAGCGTTTGAGACTCTAACGGTCCGGGGTCGAATCCTTCGTGATCCTGGCCGACTACCAGGTGATCACGGACCGCGATCTAATGCCCCGCGTGCGTGAGTTCGTGCACGGGGCCGTCTTGGACTACCTCGCTGCGGGCATGGACCCGGAGCAGACCACGATTTTCACCCACTCGTCGGTGCCAGCTCTTAACCAATTGATGCTGCCGTTTCTCAGCCTCGTCACCGAGGCTGAACTGCATCGCAACCCCACGGTGAAGGCGGAACTGGCAGCCTCGGGACGCGCCCTCAGTGGGCTGTTGCTCACCTACCCGGTGCATTAGGCAGCGGACATCCTTTTCTGCAAGGGGAACCTAGTCCCCGTGGGAAAGGACAACCTGCCGCATATCGAGATGACCCGGCTGATTGCCCGTCGTTTCAACGAACGTTACGACACGGTTTTCCCGGAACCTGAGGCGCTGATTACCTCAACCCCAGAGGTGTTGGGCCTTGACGGGCGCAAGATGTCCAAGAGCTACGGGAACGCCATTGCGTTGGGCATGTCACCGGATGAGACGGCCCAGGTCATCCGGCGCACCACCACCGATGCGGAACGCAGGATCACCTTCGACCCCCAGTCGCGCCCCGGGGTCTCTGCGCTCCTTTCCACTGCTGCACTGTGCCTGGGCGAGGCCCCAGAGGAGATTGCGGAAAGGATCGGGGATTCAGGAAGTGGTGCGCTGAAGCAGCTAACAACTGAGGCCGTCAACGACTTCCTTGCAGGCTACCGGGAGCGCCGGTCAGAATTAGCCAAGGACCCCGGATACATCAGCGAGATCCGTAAACGGGGCAACGAACGAGCCAACCTTGAGGCAAACCAAACCCTTGATGAAGTGCGTATAGCCATGGGCACAAACTACTAGCACCCATCAGGCACGCGTAGCTGTTTAGCTCGCCACTGCTGGGGTGGTTCATTTCTAGTTCGCGGCGCAGAAGTGAGCCACCCTGGCAACAGGGGTCGTGTCAGTGCGTGGCGGCGAACCATCCCGGTGAGGGTTCCCCTTGCGGGCGCACTGTCTCGTTGTAGAAGGCAACGAACACCCAATGCAGTCACACCGGTGAACGACCGGCTTGCGGGACGGCCAGAGATGCACGCGGGATGCCACCCCGTCGAGCGTGTGAGACCCAGCGACATCTCGGCTCCTAGCCTCGTAGGTTTTGTTGCCCTGCGCCATGGCAATGCGAGTCGTTATCCAGGCGTTCCTTGTTGCGAGTGGAACTTTTTATCCTCACACGTAGGCCAGCCTGAACGACTCCACAGGATCGAGCCAAAAGATTTTCCCTGGACCCAGGGAAGAAATAAGATGCTCGAACTCAGTCACCCACCATATGTCCCCACTGGAAAAATTGTCCGATAATTCAGACATTTCTCTTCCTTGAGGGTCTATCAAACGGAGCTCAAAGGAACCCGGTAACTGCGTCTTTTCGTCGGAATAGAAGTAAATGAGAACTCGCGTTTGCGCCCAAGTGTCGGATAGAGCAATCCCATAGAATTCTCGTCTCCCAGCTTCGAGACTTTGCGTTGTTGGGCCCCACCCTTGGTCTGGAATACCCGCGTCTCGAACTTGTTTGACTATTCGAAGATGCTTCCGGAGTGTCCTTGACTTATACATAACGGCCACTTTACGTGGGACAGTATTCCCGTAAATGGTTAGACATGTTTCCCGGATATGGAAGAGAAATCATCAAGGTCCCTTGAATCCGACACATAGTGAATGTCGAGCACACGTTGGTTGTACCGACATTTTGGTTGCACTTTCACGAGCACACGTGTCGTTACTAGCCACACGGGCATTTCAACTGAATACTAATCTGAACATAAAAGCCTAATATTCAGGTCAGCCGAAAGAAGGATCACCTTGCTAACCGCAGCCGTCATCACCTTGCTCCTGGCCTTGTTATTTCTCGGAATATTCGAATGGGAACGTCGAGACCGCAAACGAACCGGTTCACAGGAAAGCAAGTTCTTTAGAAACTGGGTTCTCTTCGCCTTCTGGGTTTGCTCCTTCTTCTTTGCCGTTTTTGCACTAGGAACCATACAACAATGGATCAAATAAAGCCGTGGCTTGCACTTCGTGGGTGGCAACGAAAACGTGGCACTATCAAGGACCCCTTAACAGCTCTCCACCTGTCCCGTTGAGCGTTCGGTGACTAGAACGCATGCTTGATTTGACCTGATTGTTCCTCTCCGCAGTGCTGAGCGTCCTCGATAGACACCGGTGAAAAGATCTGGAAGAGTCGCGGCATGGAAAACACCTGGCTGCTCGTTGTTCTAGTTCTCGTTAATCTCTTCGCGAGCATAAGCATCATTGGCGCGTTGAATCGGATCAGGAATGCGAGCGAAAAAGCCCTTGTGCTCCTTGAAGAACAACACGCGCGGCAAGGTGCAGGGAAAACATCCCAGTAACGATCCCTGTTACGGGAGCTCCTCTAACAGACCGGCAAACGGGACCGGCAATTCCCAAGCCAGACACCCCACTTACAGGACGCCTCCATACGCCGCATGCGCAACAGGTTGTCTGCTTCCCAGGAGATGCGCCCTTCAAGGACTGTCTGCGATTGCCTATCCGGAGATTGCGTCGGCCTCTGCAACGGCGGATAGGGCCGTATCGGCCACGCTCAACATCACGCTGCTGTCCCGACGATTAAAGAGGTGCGTAGTGATCGTCCAACCGTTGGCATTCCAAATGCAGGGAGGCGTCTCTTCGCCGTCCCACGGGTGCTCTGGTTTTCCGAAGAGTTCGGTGAGCTGGATCCGTAGTTCATGGAATCCGCTTTGAGCACCTGGATCACCGGATTCTTGAGTGCTGTAAAGGTGGAGGGTTAAGCCTAGAAACTGGCCGTTGTACGTGTCCCATGAACCGAGGGGTTGCCCACCGAGGTCGACATCCAGCTCGGTTATCTGGTGGGGCGATTCATCATTCACCAACTCGGACCGGTCCCCAGATGTGAATCCAAGGCGTGCAAAGAGATTTTCGCGTTCTTCGTCGCATCCTGGCCGAGGCTCGTCGACCAATTTTCTGACGAGTTCCACAACAGTGCCAGGAGCGGGAATCAGTTCCAATGAAGGGTCAGTCTGAGACATATTGTGAGCTTACCTCGCAGGTATCGAAACATCACCGTTAGAGGTTTCCCATGCGGACGTTCCGCTAGTGAACAGGCCGACGGTAGGGTTCCTTTGATAGGCAACCATGCCTTCTCAACCCGTCAAATATTGGACAAACTCCGGTCGATCAATGATTTATCGGTGGTAGATTCGAATCATGATCCATTCATAAGGTTTCCCCTCAACTAGTTCAGAAAACCAACGAATGGATTTGTCATGCCCTCTGATGTTCTACAAGCTGACCTTCAGCACTCACATTTCAATCCCACTGATTTTTCAAACGCAGGTATCTGCAATGCGGAATCATCATCCTTAACAGCGCTAGCTGATGCGTATTTTGCAGCATACCCACCTGGCATTGCGGCGGGAACTCTTGCAGAAGCGCAAGCAGAAATGGGAGGAACATTTGCCCACGAGTTTGGGCAGCTCGTCGAGAATGCTTGTTTTGTCGCGTTGCACCAAGATACGCCGATTGGGGCGATTTTTGTTGTCGAAGTATCGATCTGGGATGAAGACTTAGCCGGCCCGTTCATCATCGACCTTTTCGTTGATCCCCAGCACCAGGGGCATGGACTGGGCCGTATCTTGATTACCGCTGCCATGGCTGCATGTAAGAAGAATGGTGCTAACACTTTAAGTCTGCGGATTGGCGAGGGAACGTCTGGTTCTGCGCTGGCTCTATATAAACGGCTTGGGTTCCGCGAATTGCCCTAAGAGAATAGCGGCGGTGTCATGCCTTGCGAAAGCGAGGCCTGGCACCGTCAACGTGCCTCACCCATATTGATTTTCTCACTCTCCCCTAAGCGTTCCTCTTGCGGGCGCTCGTTTAAAGGACAGCCATATGGGACGGTGTGGATGTGCCCCGGATAGCTTTGTGGTCAATGTGCCTATGTGCTCACGAGGTGCAGAATTGGGAACGCTCGGCCCTCACCGTCGGTTTCGGACCGACCTATCTGCGTGAATCCCTTTGCGGCGTAGAAGTTTCGTCCCGATGGATTCTGTTCATTGACGTCGACTCGTACGGATTCACGGCCGGTGACGACCGAATTAAGCAGGGCGCTCCCAATCCCACGACTCTGTGCGAAAGCATCAACAAACAGCATCTCAACAATGTCGTTCTCGATCGCGATGAACCCCATCGGTTGCCCAACTTCTTCGGCTACGCGCAAATCGGACATCTGAGGCAAATATTTTGCTACGTCCGGTTCAATGGAGTCGATATCCGCTGGCGTCAAGAACTCGTGTGTAGCCTCGACTGAGCGGCGCCAAATCGCAAGTAGAGAAGGATAGTCGGTATCAACGGCTGTGCGGATAGAAACCATGGCCTCATTCTAGTACGCGACGGAATCCCGGATCAGTTCAAGTGCCAGCAACGCGTCGCCCGCAAGGTAATCCTGAGCATACTCGGATGGAAATGAGCACCTGGCACAGAGTTTCACGTTTGGACGGCACAGACCGGAGGACAATAGGCAGTACTGCTGACCACCCCGGATAATGTTCCCAGTCGCCAATGCGTTAACTGAACTGCTTGAGTTTCCACTCCGGTCCGTGATTGCTCGGTATGCAGATAAAAGCGCGTCGAAAGACGGAGCTTTTATGAGCTAATAGCGGTTTCGTGCTCAGGACAAAAGTCGCAACGTCATCGATCGTTTCTTCCGTAAATTCCATGACTTCGTCCAAGCCTGCGGGAATCGTTCGAAATCCTATATACCGCCCATCGTAGACGAGTTCCGGTGCTTCACCGCCCAGTACCAGTGTGAAGACACTAAGCCTGGGACCTTGAAGATCTATGTGAATATGGTGCTTACAAACGTAGACTTGAGAGCTAATTTCCTTCGGCAAATTTATTATGACCTTCCCAACCTGATCCTTCAGCTGGGCGAGGTAGTCCAGCACCTTTTGGTCATCTTTCATGAGCCAAAAACTAGCATCATTCGTTTGTGATCCGTTCATGCATCTAAGCCATCCACAATCAGTCCGCGCTCGTGCCCCGCAGCGAGTTCCCCTGGCCGTACCCACCTAGACCAGTTCGAAATATCAAACCGGACGACCACTGCCCGGCCAATACTGATGATCCGAAGCTCATGAATCCTACTTATCTTCTGGCCACTCTCGCCTTTCGAGTGCCGAAACATCCAGACTCCGTCGTAACAGCAATCGATGGAGGAAACGCATGCCAACGCAAAGAGTCCTGCCACTCGCGGATACGGCACCGATCAACAAGTTCTCCGTTGCAGCCCTGACCCTCGTGACCTTTGCCGTGTTGAGCCTGTGGTTCCTTGGCAATTCAGGTCTGGCCATCTTGGCAGTGGGCGCAGGCCACGTCGCGCTAAGCCAGATCGCCCTGCGCGGCGGACGCGGCCGCTGGCTGGCAATCGTTGCGCTCGTGGTTGGATACGCCATTGCCGCCTTGGCGCTCTTCTCGATGTTAACTGCCATCCCGGCAGTGATTCAGCAATACACCGCATAACGCCATCATTTCACGAGCCAGGTTTCCTGATCCTGTGCTGAGGCCTGCCCACCGGTGTCGCCTCATTTCCATGAAGTGGACTACCCCAACGTGTTCCACGGCATTGGGCATGCTTCGCATCGAGCAGATGATCCAGAACATTCTCGCCCACGCGCATGGCATTCCTTTCAATTCAGCATTCCTGGGTTCTAGAGCTCCCACTCGCTTGGGCGACTTAGGGGGTCTGGACCGAGAAGCGGAGCGCACATACTCACAATGCCGAGCGATGCCAGAAGGCGTCCGCGTAGGCGCGGACCGTGCAGGCAGGATCGGCCCGGCGCAGCGCGTTGGCCTAGTTTCCCAGGCTCCAGTCGGCAATCTCCGCAGCTATCGCCAACGGCCACTTTTTGCGGGCCAGCTCCAGCAGGTCCCCGCCGAACGGCCCACAGGTTTGGATTGCGGCGGGTTCGCGGATAGTCCCCGCTCGATGGTGGGTCCGTGCTAGTCAGGTATCGTCTGTTGGAGTTAGGTGCCCCCCAGGTTCCGAGTCCTGCTCCCTTGCCAGCTAATCGCCGTAGGGTTGGTGCCGGAATGAATGCCCCTATCCCGTCTCGCGTTCATCAGGCTCCACCTGCCGCTGGATCCCGGAATCAGTTCCAGGGCCGCCCGGAACTACCTTGGCAAGGAGCTGAACGCCGCGCGAAGGTACTTTACCGCGGTTGATTCGTCGACCGACCAAAGTTGGGCGATGCGGGCCAGGTCGGCGGCCGCGTCGCTGACTTCCTGCTCAGCACGATTCTCCGCAGCTTGGACCACGGTTCCATGACGGCCGCGGGTGACAACGGCACCCTGCAGCTCAAGTTCCTTGTAGACCTTGGCGACGGTATTCACCGCAAGGTTGAGGGTACTGGAGAATGCGCGAACCGACGGCAACTTGGTGCCCGGAGCAAGTTTGCCCTCGGCGATCGCAGCGAGGATCTGCTCGCGGATCTGCTGATACGGTGCCACGCCCGAGTTCGGTTCGATCTTGATGAATTCCAGTTCGGTCATCCTGCGCTCCATCCTTTGGACTTCGATTGGTATTTACCCGAGCCTATCGCGTTAGCCGGGATCTGCACCGTAGTCTGGTTGCATGAACGAACTATTACTGAACGATGTGACCGTCCGTTGGGTATCTGTATCCGACATGGCAAACAACGTGTACCTGGTGACTAATCGGAAGACCGGCGAGCAGCTGCTGGTGGATGCGGCGGATGACATGCAGGCCATCGAGCGGCTCATCCAGGCAGCCAGTGAAGACGCCAGCGATCCGCGCATTATCGGCATCGCCACGACGCATCAGCACTGGGACCACGTGCGCGCGCTGGCCGACGCCGTGGAGAAGTACCCGGTGCCAACCTACGCCGGTGCAGACGACGTGGCCGGCATCGCTGAAGAATCCGGGGTCAAGATCGACCATGCGCTGAATCACGGCGACCAGCTGAAGCTGGGCGATGTGACCATCGAGGCGATCCACTTGCGCGGGCATACGCCAGGTTCGATCGGCTATGCGCTGGTAGATTCCTCCGGGCAGCCAGTCGTCCTCAGCGGCGACAGCTTGTTCCCCGGAGGCGTGGGCAACACCTGGAAGGATCCGCAGCGGTTCCTATCGCTGCTCACAGACGTCTCCGAACGCATCTTCGGCCGGTTCCCCGACGAAACCAAGGTTCTGCCGGGGCATGGCGATTCGACGACGCTGGGGGCGGAACGCCCGAATTTGGAGCTGTGGCGCGAACGCGGGTGGTAGCCCCTGGCTGCGTTGCCAGCGGCTGACGTGCCGCTGGCACCAGCCTCCTCTGGCAGAGGCTCTTCTTACTTCTGGTGCCTGCAGCCGGATCAGATCCGTATAATCTCCACTGTGAATTCTCCCTCCCCCGCACGAATCGCCATCACCCCTTCACGGCCAGCCATCTTCATTGCGGTCCTCGCGTTGATGGCGATGGCCGCCTATCCGGTGCGTGATGCCTTGTATCTGGGGATTTCAGGAACAGTTGCGCAGTCAGCGCAGCTCTCCGCGGCAGCTGTGTTCTTTTCCGAGACCTTGCTCATGCTGCTGATGGCCGGAGCCTGCACGCTCGCAGTCCACTGCTGGTTCCGTGACCGCGTTGCGTTCTGGCGCCTGGTTCCAGGCGCCATTGGCGCGGTAGCGGCCTATGGCCTGAGCGAACTGGCCAAGATTCTGGTTACCGAAGAACGCCCCTGCCGCGCCCTGGATGCCGTCACCGCGGTGGCCTGCCCGGAGGCAGGCGACTGGTCCTGGCCGTCCAACCATTCGGTCGTCGCCGCGGGCATTGCCGCAGCCTGCACGCTGGCCCTTCCGAAGCTGGCCATGTACGCGATACCTGCCGTCTTGCTCATTGCCCTCTCCCGCGTGGGCGTAGGCGCCCACTTCGTCCACGACGTCTTCTCCGGGGCGGCGCTGGGCACCCTGGTCGTCCTGGTCTGCGTCCATGTGCTGCCGCGACTGGTGCAAAGGCACACCCCGGGAACCGTCCGCTGAAGCAGCGCGCCCCCACGGCTATCCCGTTGCCGGTCCTGGAGCGAGTCAGCCGAGTTTGTGCCCGATCATGAAAATCCTGCGGAACGGGAAGTTCGTCAGGACGGTACCGTCCTGCGAAGCAAATGACGGGTAGTGCGTGGAGACTTCGGCCCGGTAGTCGTTTTCGAACTCCCGATAGTCTTCGTCGCTGAGCGTGTGGCGAATGGGCAGCAGCGCCGTCCCGCGAACCCAGTTCAGGATCGGGTCCTCCCCCGCGAGCAGCTGATGGTAGGTGGTTTCCCAGACATTAGCCTGGAACCCCGCCTCCAGGAAGATCCGCTGGTATTCATCTGGCTCGCCCACCACGTCGTCGTGGCGCAGCACCCCTGCCAGCTTGCCTGACCACTTCGGGCTGTCGGCAATTGCGCGCATCACCGCATGCGACGGAGAGCCGAAGTTGCCCGGGACCTGGATGGCCACGTTCGCACCGGGCTTCAGCTTGTTCAGCCATCGATCAAGCAGCTCGCGGTGCCCCGGAAGCCATTGCAGCATTGCGTTGGAGAATAGCAGGTCCGTGTCGGCATCAGGGTTCCACGCCGTGGCGTCGGCGAGCGCGAAATCAAGGTTGCTTTCGTGCTCGTTCTCGGTGGCTTTGGAGATCATCTCCTTCGAGGAATCAAGGCCCGTGACCTGCGCTTGCGGCCAGCGCTGGGCCAGCAGCCGGGTCATGTTTCCCGGGCCGCACCCCAGGTCGATGATCTTCGACGCATCAACCGCGACCAGCTGCCCCAGCAAATCCTTGTATGGTCGGCCACGGTAATCGGAGAATTCAGTGTATTTCGTCGGATCCCATTTCATATTCCTGAGCCTAAACCCGAGGCGCACGCAACATCCAGCCCCCAGTCACAGTTCTCAACCGATAGGCTAGAGCATCTCTTCTTGACCTTAAATACGAGCAAAAAAATCGAATTACTATCTAGGGCATTCAAGATTCAATAAACTATTGAATCAAATTTAGAGCGTAAACGTTCTAAAGATTCAGATGTATCATCGTTGGATTCCGCAATCAACCTGACCATATTATACCGATGCATCCACGCCACCTTAACCTTTTCATAAAGGTCATGGACGCCCTCAGCGGAAGACTCATCGATTATTGATTTTTTAAGTCGCTCCAATACATAAAGCGCAAATTGAAGGTAGGCATTCCAAGTCACAAAACTGGAAGATAAGTCCCTGTCGCGCTCCGCTGCAGTCAGAAATGCACTCTCGGCTCGTTCGAAGTATACGTGGACGTCAACATCAGCCCGTGCGGCCTTTTCCATGAGGACAGTCCCAAGAGTCGTGTACCTATAAGTATCCGGCAAGAATTCTTTAGCACGCATTGCAAATGACTCAGCTTTGGCCAAAAGTCCCACGTCGACATTTGAAGCCCTCCGGGCTTGAATCGCACGTTGTTCCCAGTAGTGCCCACTCCACTGACCAAAAACGTCGATGAGCCCCGAATACCACTCGTCCAGATCATCGCTATGAAAATAGTTGTCCAAATTCTTATGCTGCATCATTGACCCAACAAGCATCGTCGTTGCATTACGCTCACGATAGCTCGACTGATTAAGCCTGGGCCCGACTCGTCGAATTCCTCGACTTATCGCGGCCAGCGCATTCGGCGTTCCTAATCGTGCCAATACATGGTCCAATGCCATCCAACGATGACGAGTGCGAAGCTGAAGGCCGTCCGTGGTTAACAACGACCCCAAATGCTCATCGTTCTCAACGAGCGCTATCAGGTCATCCGTATCCATACTCACCATGCGGGCGGCATCCACGATAATCAGTTTTCTATCCACATAGGAGGCGTAGGATGCAATCAGTACAATCTCAAGTGTTGCATTAGAAACAATGCCGGTTAGCAGCTCACCTACTCGACGACCAAACCCTGGCGCATTCTCAACCCTCGACATGGCGTCGAATAACTCTTTCCCACGGAAATGCTTATTCTGCGTCGCAGGGGTTTGTCCTTCTAAAATGCCAAGCCGACCATAGCTATCGAGCTTTTTGATGATCTGCGTGGAATCGCTGCCACTCAGCCTACTCCGAATTGCGTGTACACGGTTATAGGCAAGGTAGGCGGGTTCAACACGACCTAGGATACTGGCCACTCGTTTCGTATCCTCAACTGCTATACAGACAATTTTCAAATCAGCGGCCCGCGCGCGAGTTATCAGCTCGTTTACGTCATCGACTATATCCGCTATCCCATCAAACATTAAGGCTACTTCTCTACCATTTCCGGCATAGGAAATAATTGCCTCAATATCAATTCTTTCTTCGCTGCGAAAGTAAAAAACTCGCCATGCGGTCTTGTGCAAATAGTAGGCGATCTGCAATAAGCCGGTCGATCTTCCTGAAAGACGTCTTCCAGAATACGCGATTACGGACGCTGTCCTCAACCTAGTGCCTAGATCACCGCATTTACTTTTAGCGTCAGTAACCCACTCCAGTTCAGCGGGAAGCTCTTGAAGAACATCAGACCACGACGGTTCATCACCACCATAGAAATCATGATCTTTCTGCTTCCCCATCTTTTTGTAACTATTGAGTTCAATGAATTGTTGGCCAACTCTTAGACCAACTTCGAATTCGTTGTCTACTGGTCTTTCCAAATCCAGTTTTGTAAGTTCACTCCACTGCATCACAAAGTCTTCAGCCGTCATCTCAATTGGAATTAGCCCCCAGCGCTCCAAATCATCGCGCATCCCTTCAGAAATCGTACGGGACACGTAGAAGCTTGGCGCGTCATTGGCCGGGTTTCGTCTAGCAATAACCGCTTCGATATCGGGCTCATCCCTCAACCTCGCACCGAGAATTACGAAAGGAGAATTTCCATAAGAATCACGGAAGTTAAGTGGCCACGCGGCCCTAACGACGGCCGAACCTGCATATTCGGACAATGAAAAAACAAGCTCACGAGTTTTTTCGTTGTCAACCAAACCATGAAGATGAATAACGTCGAGATTTTTCGATCTACTATATTCGTCGTCCCAGTTCAACACACGGAGAGTACGTGAACTCGGACCTGCCGCGTCTTTATACGCGGACTCAAAAGAATCATCAATATTTAGCGTCCATACTGAATTCCAGGGGAATCGAGCATAGTATTCCATCCAATACGGCGGAGTAACATTCCAGAATTTACTTTTCAACCACGAATAAACCTTTTCAATACCCGCCTTTTGCACGGCGCGGTCATACACACGCCACAGAAAATCACCTTCTTCCAAAAATACGTCGAACGCTGAAGAGATCTCGTGGCTCAGTTCGACACTGCCCGGTAATTTAGCACCTCTTTCCGAAATAGAGTCACGGCTGGCGCCCGCCCCGAGCAATAGATGATACTCACCATTTAACGCAGCTCTCCGGATAGCCTGCAATCTCGAATCATCAAATTCTGGCAACATTTCCACCTCGTGCTCATAAAAGTTCCGTTCAAGACAAACTTCTATCTTTAAAGTGAGAAAGTCTACTACTTTCTTAAAGTTCTCAAATATTTATTTTTGATTCAACCGTTTCTGTAAGTCCAACGAGGGGGAACAGAAGCACCGTACACACGTTCCAGCCCCCAGTCACAGTTCTCAACCGATAGGCTAGGAACATCATGTTGCTCACCGATTATCTGCCAGCAGACGCCAAGAACGTATCCGACGACGAAATCTACGAGGCTTTCGGCCAATGGGTCGCGACCCGTGGCATCAACCTCTACCCCGCACAGGACGAAGCGTCGATGGCGCTGGCCGGCGGCAACAACGTCATCCTGGCCACGCCCACCGGCTCGGGCAAGTCCATGGTTGCCATCGCAGCCCACTTCTACGCCATGGCCCGCGACCAGATCAGCTTCTACACCGCGCCGATCAAGGCGCTGGTCTCCGAGAAGTTCTTCGACCTGTGCAAGATCTTCGGCGCAGAGAACGTCGGCATGGTCACCGGTGATTCCTCGGTGAACGCCGACGCCCCGATCATCTGCTGCACCGCTGAGATCCTGGCGAACATCGCCCTGCGCGAAGGCTCCAAGGCGGACGTGGGCTGCGTGATCATGGACGAGTTCCACTTCTACGCCGATCCGCAGCGCGGCTGGGCCTGGCAGGTACCGCTGATCGAGCTGCCGCAGGCGCAGTTCCTGCTGATGAGCGCCACCCTGGGCGATGTCACCCGCTTCGAGCAGGAACTCGAAGAGCGCACCGGCACCCCGACGGTGACGGTCGCGCACACCGAGCGCCCGATCCCACTGCACTTCTACTACTCCATGGAGCCGGTGCAGGAGGCCGTGGAGGAACTGATCAAGACCAAGCAGGTGCCGATCTATATCGTGCACTTCTCCCAGCTCGATGCCATCGACCGCGCTACCGGTCTGATGAGCGTGAATGTGGCCACGCGCGAGGAGAAGGAAAAGATCTCCGAGATGATCGGCGGATTCCGCTTTGCCGCCGGGTTCGGCAAGACGCTGAACCGCCTGGTCCGCCACGGCATCGGCATCCACCACGCCGGCATGCTGCCCAAGTACCGCCGTCTGGTCGAGCAGCTGGCGCAGGCCGGCCTGCTCAAGGTCATCTGCGGCACCGACACCCTGGGGGTGGGCATCAACGTGCCGATCCGCACCGTGGTGATCACCGCGCTGTCCAAGTTCGACGGCACCCGTACGCGCATCGTGAACGCCCGCGAATTCCACCAGATTGCCGGGCGCGCGGGCCGCGCAGGTTTCGATACCGCAGGCACCGTGCTGGTGCAGGCTCCGGAGCATGCAATCGAGAACCACAAGGCCATGGAAAAGGCGCTGAAGAAGCACGGCGAGGGCTCGTCCAAGCTCAAGCAGATCCCGAAGAAGAAGCCGCCGCAGAACTTCGTGACCTGGGGCGAGAAGACGTTCGAGAAGATCGTCGAGGCCGCCCCCGAGACGCTGAAGTCCTCATTCCAGGTCTCGCACTCGATGCTGCTGAACCTGCTGGAGCGCGAGGACAATTCGTTCGAGGCCGCCCAGCGCCTGCTCAGCGAAAACCACGAGACCCCGGCTTCCCAGCGCAAGCTGAAGCTGCGCGCCCTGGGGATCCTGCGCGAACTGATCGCCACCGAGGTGGTCGTGCGCCGTAATGAGCCAGACGAATACGGCAACTACTACGAGCTGACCGTGCACCTGCAGC
Source organism: Glutamicibacter sp. AGC46 (assembly GCF_053543715.1). Lineage (NCBI taxonomy): Bacteria > Bacillati > Actinomycetota > Actinomycetes > Micrococcales > Micrococcaceae > Glutamicibacter > Glutamicibacter sp. AGC46. The sequence continues at coordinate 56,800 of NZ_JBLVOJ010000025.1, read as the reverse complement.
AGAACTTCGCGCTGAACCAGCCGCTCTCGCCCTTCGCGCTGGCCGCCCTGGACCTGCTGGATCCGGATTCGGCCAGCTACGCGCTGGATGTCGTTTCGGTGATCGAGGCGACCTTGGAAAAGCCGCGCCAGGTGCTCTCCGGACAGGAGAAGAAGGCCCGCGGCGAGGCCATCGCCGCGATGAAGGCCGAAGGCATGGACTACAACGACCGCATGAACGCACTGGATGAAATCACCTATGCGATGCCGCTGGCCGAGAAGCTGGAAAGCGCCTTCGAGCAGTACCGCTCCGGCGCGCCGTGGCTCTCGGACTTCGAACTGGCGCCGAAGTCGATCGTGCGCGACATGTACGAACGCGCCATGGGCTTCTCCGATTTCGTCCAGTACTACCAGCTGGCCCGCTCCGAGGGCGTGCTGCTGCGCTACCTCACCGATGCCTACAAGGCCCTGCGACAGACCGTTCCCCAGGACGCGCTGCGCGAGGACCTCGAAGACCTGATCGAATGGCTCGGCGAGATGATCCGCCAGATCGACTCCTCGCTGCTGGACGAATGGGAAGAGCTCTCCCGCGGCGAGCTGAGCGAGGCAACCGAAACCGCACCGCCTCCGGCACCGGAAAAGCTGACCAGCAATGTGCGCGCCTTCCGCGTAATGGTCCGCAACGAGATGTTCCGCCGCGTGAAGCTGTTCGCCGACGAGCAGGATAAGGCCCTGGGCGAGCTCGACGGGCATAGCGGCTTCGACGCGGACACCTGGGCCGATGCCATGGACGACTACTTCGACGAGCACGAGGACATCGACGACGGTCCCGCCGGACGCGGCTCGAAGCTGTTCATCATCAAGGACATGCCCCAGCGCACCTGGGAGGTGCGCCAGATCTTCGCCGACCCATCCGAGCACCACGACTGGGGCATCACCGCCACCATCTCGCTGGATGACTCGGACGAGGCCGGCGAACCTGTGGTCAAGGTGACTTCGGTGGGCCGCCTGGACTCCTGATGCCCGCCATCAGCTACGCCATCTTGCGGCGCGCCGACGAAGTCCTGCTTCAACTGAGGTCGGGAACCGGCTACATGGACGGGTTCTGGAGCACGGCGGCCGCCGGGCACGTTGAGCCCGGCGAGGCTGCCGTTGCCGCCGCCGTTCGCGAAGCCCGTGAGGAACTGGGCATCCGGATCGCGGCAGACCAGCTCCAGCCGCTGTGCACGGTGCACCGCTACCTGCAAGCGGGCAGCGGCGCCCAATCCCCTGTGGATTTCTTCTTCCTGGCGCGCCAGTGGGACGGTACTCCGCGCCTCATGGAACCGGAGAAAGCCTGCGAGCTTCGCTGGTTCCCGCTCGATGCCCTGCCGCAGAACCTCGTTGCGCAGGAACAGCTGGTACTTTCCCGGCTGGATTCCGGCTTGCCGCCAATTATCTGCATGGGATCCGGCACGGCGCTGGACCAGCCCCGGCATCTGGGCTAGTCGCGCACTCGATGCCCGAGGCATCTTCCCGGAGTCCGGTGGCAATGCCGCGGACAGTGCCGTAGGGTATGGCCATGAACGGGTACAAGCTTCGCCTGCTCGGGGCAGTCCTCCTGCTGCTGGTCCTGGTCGGGCTGCTCAGCGGCTGGTCCGAGCTCTTTGCTTCCGGCGCGTGGCTGGCGACCTTGGTCCAGCTCGGTTCGCTGGTCCTGGGCCTGGCCCTGGTCTACCGCGGGGAAAATGCCACGCCGGCCCGGTTCAGTTAGCCCCTGCAACTGCCAGCTAGGCTAGCCGCGCCTTGAGCCATCCAACGGTGGCTGCCGCCTGCTTCGCGTGATAGCTGCGCAGCGTGGGCAGCCCGGGAACCTCGGGCCTGCGCGCCGCGTCCACATAGTAGGCGGCCAGTCCAGCTAAGACCGCGCTGACCGCGTCCGCGCCCGCCGATTCGAAGATCGGGTGGGAGGCGGCAATGGCATCCGCATCCAGCGCCGGGTCGAAAATCCGGGCTTCAACCAGCACCGTCAACGCGTCATACCATGCGGCGCCCCTCGAAGCCCACGGCCAATCCACCAGCAGCACTACTCCGCCGTCTCCCAGCAGGATGTTGTCCGAGCGCAGATCCGAATGCACCAGCTGGTCTCCGGCCAGCGCCCCGATACCGTCCATGGCCAGCCCATGGAGTTCTTCCAGGTTCTGTGCCACCCAGGGATCAGCTGGAAGCCAGCCGTCCTGCATGATCCGCGCAAAACCGGCTACGTCCTCGCGCAGTTCCTCTTCCAGCGGCGGCAGCAGCTCAATCAGGGAATCGGGGGCCTGATGAGCCAGCTGCGCCAGCGTGTCCAGCACCCGTTCGAGCTGTCCGGCCGGCCAGGGAAGCTGCGGGCTGGCCCCTGGGCCTTCAGCGAAGACCAAGGCCTCCCAGCCTTGCCAGCTGATGCGCCCCAGGAACTGCGGAACCGGCAAGGCCGCCGGGAGCTTGGCCGCTATTGCCGCTTCGCGGGCGTGCAATGCCGTGGCCGGGGCACTGAGGCCCGGATGCACCGCCTTGGCGAAGACCCGCTGGCCATCGGCGGTGAGCAGCCGATCGGCGCTGCCCGGGGAAAACCCCGAGGCTTGGCTTAGCGCCCGGATCACCCGGGATCCAAGGTGCGATTCGATCCGCGCGCGCAGTTCGCCGGGAAGCTGATCCCAGGTGATGCGCCGGGTGAATTGAAACTGCATGGTTCGGATCATGCCAGATCACCGGCTGCCAGCCACAGCGCGTTGCACTGCGGCGAGCCGGCAGGGGGCCGGGGGCCGTCAGGCGACGATCAGCGCGATGCCCACATAGGTAGTGAGCAGCGTCGCGAGCAGCCATTCTGCGGTGGAGCCCGTCTCGGCCAGAATCGGCAATGCCACCCGCCCATTGGACTTCCAGCAGCCGCCAATCAGCGGCAGCCGGCGGAACCAGCGCGGCGAGCCGATCTTGATCGGCCACAGCAGGTTGCAGCCGCCGATGGTCAGCATGTCGCCCAGCACGTGCACGATCGCGCCCAGGGAGACTGCCATCAGGAACCAGAGGTTCTGCTCCGGCGCATTCATCCCGACGAAAGTCCCGGCGGCCAAGGCGATAATCCAGCACAGCAGCGGCGGCATGAATTTCATGGTCTTCACCGCGAAGGAAATCAGCAGGATCGCGAACAGCGCCGCGGCCGGGTAGACCGTGCCCAACGCCGCGGTCTGCACATCCCAGCCGTTGGCCAGCCAGGCCAGGAAGATGAAGAAGGCGATGCCGATCAGCGAATGGGTGCCGTTGCGGTGCCCGCCCGAAACCGAACCGACAATCCGCGTGAAAATGCTGGAGAACGGGGGCAGCGAGCGGGCGATCGTGGCCCCATGGTGATCCGCGTCGGGCAGCAGGGCCGCGCCAGCGCAGACGATCGCGCCGGCCAGGGTTTCCCAGCGGTCCATCTGGAAAGTTCCCAGCCCCAGGTTCACCGAACCCACGGTGACGTCAGTTGTAATTGCCAACCATGCGGCTGCGCCGCTCACCGCGTGGTGTCCACCCATCATGCATTCAACCTTAGGTCTGGTCACCGACGTTTTAGCGGTGCGACGGAGGTAAGCTGGAACACATGAGTATTGTGCGTGAAGCTGTTCCGGGCGACTGCCCACAGATCTTGGCGATGATCCAGGAATTGGCCGACTATGAAAGGGAACCTGATGCGGTGCTCAACACCGCAGCAGACCTCCAATCCCATCTGTTCGGCCCCGATCCCCAGGTCTTCGCCCATGTTGCCGAGGATGAAACCGGGACGCTCAGGGGCATGGCCCTGTGGTATCTGACCTACTCCACTTGGGAAGGCCGGCACGGCATCCATCTGGAGGATCTGTATGTGCGCGAATCCCAGCGCGGTTCAGGCACCGGCACCGCGTTGCTGCGCACGCTGGCGCAGATCTGCGTCGAACGCGGCTACAAGCGCCTGGAATGGTCAGTGCTGGATTGGAATGAGCCGGCCATCAGGTTCTACGACGCCATCGGTTCCAGCTCCATGGACGGCTGGAGCACCCGGCGCCTGGACGGCGAAGCACTGCAACAACTTGGCATGCAAGGAGCGAGCTAATGCGCCACTACCGCGGTATGGATGTCACCGACCATCGCATCGAGGTTCCACTGGATCACGCCGATCCGCAGGGCGAAAAGATCTCGGTCTTCGCCCGCGAGATCAACACCGGCACGGCCAAGCCCTGGCTGCTGTTCCTGCAGGGCGGTCCAGGGGGCAAATCCCCGCGCCCCGGTTCCTTGTCGGGGTGGTTGGCCGAAGCCACCAAGCACTTCCGCGTGCTGCTGCTGGACCAGCGCGGCACCGGACTGTCCACCCCGGCTAACCGCAAGTCCTTGCCGCTGCGCGGGGACTCGGCCGCCCAGGCCCGCTACCTCTCGCATTTCCGCGCCGACTCGATTGTGCGCGACGCCGAAGCCCTGCGCGAGCACCTGGGCATCGAGCAGTGGAGCACCCTGGGGCAGAGCTACGGCGGGTTCTGCACCCTGACCTATCTCTCGCTCTTCCCGCAGTCGCTCACCCGCTGCCTGGTCACCGGCGGGCTGGCCTCGCTGGATGCCGATGCGAAGACCGTCTACCGCGCCACCTACCAGCGGATGGCAGAACGCAACCGCGAGTACTTCTCCTGGTACCCCGAGGACTTCCAGACCCTGCACAGGATCTACGAGCATGTGCGCACCAATGACGATGAGCTGCTGCCCAACGGCCAGCGCGTCACCGTGCCGATGGTGCAGATGCTGGGCATGTACCTGGGCGGAAACACCCGGGTGCACCTGCTGCATCACATCTTCGAGGAGGCCTTCAGCCACACCCCGGGCGGCGACCGCCTCTCGGATAGCTTCCTCGAAGCGCTCTTGGCCCAGAGCTCTTTCGCCTCGAACCCGCTCTATGCGCTGATGCATGAAACCATCTATGCCCAAGGCGAGCCGACCAATTTCGCGGCCGAACAAGTCCTGCCGGAATTCGCCGACTTCACCCGCCACGCGGCGACCCCGCTGCTGACCGGCGAGATGATCTACAGCTGGCACTTCGCCGAAGATCCTGCCCTGCGCCCCCTGGAGGACGTGGCCCGCATCCTGGCCGAGCACGAAGGCTTCGGCCCGCTCTACGATCTGGACGTCCTGGCCAAGAACACCGTGCCTGTGGCCGCCGCGGTCTACCATGACGACGTCTATGTGGACCGCGAGCTCTCGCTGCGCACCGCCTCGCAGGTGGCCGGGTTACAGACCTGGGTGACCGATCAATTCCACCATGACGGCATCGGCGACGATGGCCCGGCGATCTTCCGCCGGCTGCTGGCCATGGCCAACGGCGAAGACCCGGACGCCGCGGCCCAGGACAGCTAGCCCGCGCACCGGCTAGGTTAACGCGCCGGGCGC
>NZ_JBLVOJ010000025.1:22289-51393 GCF_053543715.1 Glutamicibacter sp. AGC46 | reverse complement strand
AGCCCCCTGCGCGTTAAGCCTTCGGCTGCTAATGGTCCAGCTTCGCGGCAACCTGGTCATTCAACCGCTGCAGCAGCGGCACAGCCTGCGCCAGAATCCGCCGTTCCTCGGCGCTGAAGGAATCGATGCCGCCGGCCAGCGAGGAAATCGCGCGCTGCCGGTAGGCTTCGATGGCCTCCTTGCCGTCGCCGGTCAGGCTCACCAGGCTGGCCCGGCCGTCCCCCGGGTCCGGTTGTCGCTGGACCAACTGGTCGTTTTCCATGCGGATGACCAGACCGGTCATGGTCGGCTGGGCCACGCGCTGCTCGATGGCCAAGTCGCCCACGCGCTGGGGGCCCAACCGGTCCAGGGTGGAAAGCACCCGCCAAGCGGTCACCGATCGGCCTTGCCCGGCCGCGCGCCCAAGCAGCCGGGACATGGTGCCCGACGCTAGTGCTACGCCGGTGGCAATGCCACTGGCTTCTGTCGATAGGTCGCTCATGGAAAATACCTTAGCAGAACAGCATAGGCACACTATGCGGGTACGGAAAACCCCCCGGGGCCAGTTGGAAGCAACTGATCCGGGCGGGCGATTGTGCGGATTACTTGGCCGCGTCCTGCTCTGCAGCTTCCGCTGCGCCGGCGAGCTCGGCGGCTTCAGCCGAAGCAGCGGCGCGCTTGCCCCATGGGCTCCACAGCGACAGCACGGTTGCGATAACGATCGCGCCCAGGATGACCAGCAGCGAAGCACCCACGGAAATGTCCAGCCACGCGTAATGCAGAGGCTCGCCGCCGTTGATGAACGGCAGGCTGTTCTCGTGCAGGGCGTGGAAGACCAGCTTCACGCCGATGAAAGCGAGGATGAAGCTCAGTGCGTGCTTCAGGAAGACCAGGCGGTTCATCAGGCCACCGAGCAGGAAGTACAGCTGGCGCAAGCCCATCAGCGCGAAGATGTTCGCGGTGAACACAATGAACGCGGACTTGGTCAGGCCGAAGATCGCCGGGATCGAGTCGAAGGCGAACAGCAGGTCGGTCATGCCGATGGTCACGAAGACCAGCACCATCGGGGTGAACAGATTCTTGCCGTCGACCACGGTGCGCAGCTTGGCGCCATCGAAGTCCTTGGAAATCGGCAGCTTGGAGGTCAGCTTCTTGACCAGGCCGCTTTCCTCGTCCTCATCCTCGTCCTTGAGCTGGTTCCATGCGGTCCACAGCAGGAAGGCGCCGAAGATGTAGAAGACCCACGACCACTGCTCGATGATCGCTGCGCCGAGCACAATGAAGATTGCGCGCAGGACCAACGCGATGATGATGCCGAACATCAGCACTTCCTGCTGGTACTTACGCGGTACCGAGAAGCGCGCCATGATGATGATGAAGACGAACAGGTTGTCCACCGACAACGCGTATTCGGTGACCCAGCCGGCGTAGAATTCCTGGCCGAGCTGCGGTCCAGCCTGCGTCCAGATCACGGCACCGAAAATCAATGCCAAGGAGATGTAGATGCCGACAAAAATGCCTGCTTCCTTCATGGAAGGAATGTGCGGACGCTTGGTGACGTACAGCAGGTCTGCGATGAGCACCGCGCACAGAACAATCAGCGCGATGATCTCGAATTGAATAGTTAACCCATTAGTGCCCACGGACGAGCGACCTTTCGTTGGAGGGTATGGAAAATCGCCGCAAGTCTCTCCGCCGCCACACCAGAATTCGAAACGCTTCGATAGCTGGCTCAGTGATCGGCTGCTGTGCCCGGCGAAACATCATTGGTTCGCGTGTTGACGTCCACAGCATTGGGATACTCCCCTACGTCCAGTGATCAAGTGTAGCGCACAGGAACTGCACAGGCTCGGCCCAAGTCCCAATACTGCGCCGGACAGCAGCAGGGTTACGCGTGCCCGGCAGCCTTCATCTGGCGCAATTCCTTCTTCAACTCGGACACTTCATCACGGATCCGGGCGGCCAGTTCGAACTGCAACTCGGCGGCCGCGGCGTGCATCTGCTCGGTCATTTCCCCGATCTGGGCCAGCAGGTCCTCGGCCGGGGCGGCGGCCAGTCCGTCCTTGCGCACGGTGGACGAGGCCTTGGTGCGCTTGGCATTTTTCGCCAACCGGTTGTTGTTCAGCAGTTCCTGGGTGTCGGCATCCTCACGCGCCAGCTGGTCGGTGATGTCAGCGATCTTCTTGCGCAGCGGCGTGGGGTCGATCCCGTGCTCCTTGTTGTGCGCTTCCTGGATTGCCCGTCGGCGATTGGTCTCCTCGATCGCCTGGTCCATCGCATCGGTGATCTTGTCGGCATACATGATCACCTGGCCCGAGACGTTACGCGCGGCACGGCCGATGGTCTGGATCAGGCTGGTGGCCGAACGCAGGAAGCCTTGCTTGTCGGCATCCAGGATCGCGACCAGCGAAACCTCGGGCAAATCCAGGCCCTCGCGCAGCAGGTTGATGCCCACCAGCACGTCGAAGGAACCCATGCGCAGCTCGCGCAGAAGCTCCACGCGGCGGATCGTGTCCACATCGGAGTGCAGGTACTGCACCCGCACCTGGTGCTCGGTGAGGTAGTCGGTCAGGTCCTCGGCCATGCGCTTGGTCAGCGTGGTGACCAGCACGCGCTCATCGCGATCCACACGGGTGCGGATCTCATCGAGCAGGTCATCGATCTGGCCCTTGGTGGGCTTGACGATGATCTCGGGGTCGATCAGCCCGGTGGGGCGGATGATCTGCTCCACGAACCCGTCGGACTTGCCCAGCTCGTACTTGCCCGGGGTGGCCGAAAGGTACACGGTCTGCCCGATGCGCTCAAGGAACTCATCCCATTTCAGCGGGCGGTTGTCCATGGCACTTGGCAAGCGGAAGCCGTGTTCCACCAGCGTGCGCTTGCGGGACATGTCGCCCTCGTACATGGCGCCGATCTGCGGCACGGTGACATGCGACTCGTCGATCACCAGCAGGAAGTCATCGGGGAAATAGTCGATCAGGCAGTGCGGGGCGCTGCCGGCATCGCGGCCGTCGATATGGCGCGAGTAGTTCTCGATGCCGTTGCAGAAACCCATCTGCTCCATCATTTCCAGGTCGTAGGTGGTGCGCATGCGCAGCCGCTGGGCCTCGACGAGCTTGTTCTGCGATTCCAGCTCCTTCAGGCGCACCGCCAGCTCGTCCTCGATCCGCTTGATCGCCTTGTGCATCCGCTCGGCACCGGCCACATAGTGGCTGGCCGGGAAGATGTACATCTCGGTCTCCTCGCGGATCACCTCGCCGGTGACCGGGTGCAGGGTGTGGATCGCTTCCACCTCGTCGCCGAAGAACTCGATGCGCACGGCCTGCTCTTCGTACATCGGGATGATCTCCACCGTGTCCCCGCGCACGCGGAAGGTGCCGCGGTGGAAGTCCATGTCGTTGCGGGTGTACTGCATGGCCACGAACTGGCGCAGCATCGCGTCGCGGTTCAGTTCCTCGCCGGTGCGCACGGTGACCATCCCGGCCACGTATTCCTCGGGAGTGCCCAGGCCGTAGATGCACGAAACGGTGGCGACCACAATGGTGTCGCGGCGGGTGAGCAGGGAGTTGGTGGCCGAGTGGCGCAGGCGCTCGACTTCCTCGTTGATCGAGGAGTCCTTCTCGATGAAGGTATCGGTCTGCGGGACGTAGGCCTCGGGCTGGTAGTAGTCGTAGTAGGAGACGAAGTACTCCACCGCGTTATTGGGCATCAGCTCGCGGAATTCGTTGGCCAGCTGCGCGGCAAGGGTCTTGTTCTGCACCAGTACCAGGGTGGGGCGCTGCACCTGTTCGACCAGCCAGGCGGTGGTCGCGGACTTGCCGGTACCGGTGGCACCGAGCAGCACGATGTCCTTCTCGCCGGCGTTGATCCGCTCGGTCAGTTGCTTGATGGCCTGCGGCTGGTCGCCGGCAGGCTGGTACTCGCTGATGACTTCAAAGGGGGCGACCACGCGCTTGATCGGCTGTGCAAGACTCATGCTTCCAGCATATCCACTTGCCCCGACCGTTGGGGCCGCGCCCTAGCCAGCTTTCAGCTTAAATCCGGGGTGCTATTTGCGCATCCCGTAGCGGATCGCATTGCGCTTGACGGTGCGCTGGATGCTGCTGCCGAAGAATCCCACGGTCATGATGGTGGCGGCAATCAGCCCCAGCAAGGCCAGGCAGCCGGAAATGTAGACCACCGGCGAATACGGCCCGGATTCGCTGGCAACGAATTCGGCGCGGCCGCCAAAACCGAGCCACAGCACCAGGGCGACGGCAAAAGCGATCAGGGTGCTCCACTTGCAGATCTTGTACATTCCTACTCCTGTGCTGGCGCCAATTGGCGGTAGAGGGCAGAAACCTGCGCCTCCAGTTCTTCCAAGGTACCGGAATTATCCAGCAGGTAGTCGGCTACGGCCGCCCGCTGGTCATCCGTGGCCTGCGCGGCCATCCGGGCCTCGGCATCTTCCCGGGTCCAGCCGCGGTCCTGGACCATGCGGCGGATGCGTTCGGCGTGCGGGGCGGCCACGACGACCACCGCGTCGAAGCTGTCCAGCTGGCCGGTCTCGACCAGCAGCGGGATGTCCTCGACCACCAGCGAGCCGGCTGGCGCTCCTTGGCGCAGCTTCGCCGCTTGCTCCCGCACCAGCGGGTGCACGATCGCGTTGAGCTTGGCCCGCGCCGCCTCGTCGGCGAAGACTATCGCGCCTAATGCGGGACGGTTCAGCGACCCGTCGGCCAGCAAAACGGCTTCGCCAAACGTGTCCTTGATCGCAGCCAGCCCGGGCGTGCCGGGTTCGACCACCTGGCGCGCCAACGCGTCGGCATCGATGACTACGGCTCCCAGGGCGGCCAATTTGGCCGCGACCGCAGATTTTCCGGAGGCCACTCCCCCGGTCAGTCCCACATGCATCATGTTCCCACCCTATAAACTAAGAGGGATGAACACCAACGACTCGGCCGCGACACGGTACACGACCTTGACCAGCGATTGCGTGCACGAGCTGGAAATCAAGCGTTCGCGATTCATCACCTACCTCTTCCGGGTCGAAACCGAGGCCGCCGCCCGCGCGCAGATCGCGGCCCTGCGCAAGACCCACTTCGATGCCCGCCACCACTGCAGCGCGTTCATCCTGGGCCCCGATCGCATGGCCCAGCGCTCCAACGACGACGGCGAGCCCTCGGGCACCGCCGGCATCCCGATGCTCGATGCCCTGGCCAAGCGCGAAATCGCCGACGGCAGCGTGCTCTCGGACGTGCTGGCCGTGGTGGTCCGCTACTTCGGCGGGATCAAGCTTGGCGCCGGCGGACTGGTCCGCGCATATTCCGAGGCGGTATCTTCCGGGCTGGACAATGCGCAGCTGCACCTGCGCCAGCGCATGCGGATCTTCACCTTCGCCGCCGCCCACGCCGACGCGGCCCGCTACGAGAACGAGCTGCGCGCCGCCGGCTACCAGGTCGAACCGACCCTCTGGCAGGCCGATGCCGCAATCGTGCAGATCGGCATCCCGGACACGCCCGAAGCCGCCGCGCAGCTGCGCACCGGCATCGCCGCACTCACCTCCGGCGCCGGGGAACTGGCCGCCGCCAACACGCAATGGGTTGATCTGATTTGAACTCCGCCGCCAATCCCGAAGGCACGCCCGCTGCCGCCAGCAGCCTCCAGGCCCTGCTGCCCGCCCTGCGCCGCTGGCCCGATGTCGAAGCCGCCAACCTCTACGCCGCCGACGCCTGCGACCGGCTCATCCTGGACACCTGCGCCGCCGCGGCCGGACCCTCGGACCGCTGGCCGGATGCCATCGCGGTCATCGGCGACCACTACGGCGCGCTGGCCCTGGGCGCACTGGCACTAGGCAGCACGAGCGTGCGCGTGCACACCGATTCGCTCACCGCCCGCCGGGCCATCGAGGCCAACCTCGCCCGGCTCATGCCCGAGCGGGCCGGACACCTCGAATTCTGCACCCTGGAACAGGTCGCCCAGGGCGCCAGTTCGATCCTGCTGGCCCTGCCTCGCGGACTGGACGTGCTGGGAGAACAGGCCGCCGCGGCAGCTGCCGTCGCCGATCCCGGCGCGAAGCTTTTCGCCGGGGGCCGCATCAAGCACATGAGCCGTTCCATGAACGAGGTGCTCGCGGCGCATTTCACCCGCGTCGACGTCTCGCTGGCCCGGCAGAAATCCCGGGTGCTCACCGCCAGCACCCCGCGTGCCGAACAGCCCGCCAGCAGCTTCCCGGCCACTGCCACCCACCAGGTGCGCGGCACCAGCTTCACGCTGCATGCCGGTGCCGGGACCTTCGGTGCCGCCCGGCTGGATCCGGGCACCCGGCTGCTGCTGGAAAACCTTCCGGACCTCTCCGGGCACGCCACGCTGGTCGATCTGGCCTGCGGCAACGGCGCGATCGGCATCTGCGCAGCACTGGAAAACCCGCAGCTGCGCGTGGACGCCTCGGACCATTCGGCCTCCGCGGTCGCCTCCACCCTGGCCGCCGCTCAACGCAACAACCTGGACGGTCGCCTCACCGCCGTGCAGGATGACGCCCTGGGCCGCCTGCCCGACGCCAGCGCCACCCTGGTCACGCTGAACCCGCCCTTCCACATCGGCAACACCGTCACCGCCGACATCGCGTTCAAGCTGATCGACGACGCCGCCCGCGTGCTCGCTCCCGGAGGCACCCTGCTGTGCGTGTTCAACTCGCACCTGCGCTACCGCAGCGAATTGGCCCGCCGCGTTGGCCCCACCGAACAGCTGGCCCGCGACAGGACCTTCACCGTGACTGCATCAACCCGCGCGCACTAGGCTTTTCCACAGGCCGTATTGCCGGCCGGCACGCCGCGCACCGCCTGGCGCATGCTGGGGCCATGAACAGAACTGTCAGCCAGGCGCTAGCCGGGCTTGCCCAAGCGATCAAGGACGCGCCGGCCCTCGCGGTGGACGACGCCCTGGCCGTCGCCGCGTTCATCCCCGTCCTGCACCAGACCCTGCTCTGCGCCGATCCAGCCACCGGCCCCGAGTCCCACTACCTGCACGATCCGCGCTACGCCTTGGCCCTGGCCACCGCGGCTGAAGCTTCGGCCCACCAGGCCCTTCGCACCCAGATCTACGCAGCCCACCTGGTCGATGACACCGCGGCGCACACCCTGGCCCAGGTTGAACTCGCCGCAGCCCGCCAGGGCACCACCGATTTCTCCGTCCCTGCCCAGCGCACCGGAAAGCGGCCCAGCTTCACCGGCCCTGCGGCACTGCTGGCATCCTGGCTGCGCACCGACCATTTCGAGGCCAAGCGCCGCATCCAGTCCGCCAGCCACGTCTTCGCGCAATACGACTACCAACATCAGCGGCACCAGGCACAGTTCCCTTTGCTGGCGCGGCGCTTCGCCGATCTGCGCCAGCCGCCAGCCGAAGTGCTCAGCGCGGCCCGGCGCCTGGGCGCTCTGGAACCCCAACGCGACGAATACGCCGCACCGGCCACCGCCTCGGCGCTCACCGAAGATGGCGAGCTGCTTGAATCCATCGTCAACCAGCAATTGGACGAGCCCGACCCCGGCACCCGCAGGCAATTGGTCAACAGCTTCCTGAAATCCCAGAAGGAACGCTTGGGCAAGAAGCGGCCCGAAGCCCAGGAAGGCCTGTACCGGCGGGGCGAACGCGGCGGCCTGGTCCACTACGACCTCGCCCTGCGCCCTACGCGCGCAGAACTCTTCGAATCGGGCATTTCGCAAAGCGACAATCCCCGCTCCGGTTCCGGCCAAGCCGCACGGGAGGCTTTTGCCCAGTCTCCGGGACAACGTACAGAGCAGGATGCTGCCCCTGGCACTTCCTACCAGGCCGACGCCGGAGGCCATCCGGACTTCTTGACCGATGAGGAAGCTGCCGCCAGCGAAGATCCTGTTTCCCCACCGCTTTCTCCCGCGGCACGCCGCCTCAACGGCCTGATGAATCTGCTGGAGATCAACACGAAGCGGCTCCAGGAGCTGCTGGATGCCGCGCGCAATGGCGGGACCCCCAAGGGCGCCGATGGGAATGATGCAGGCACCGTGGATGTCCCCACCATCACCCCGCAGGTCGTGGTCATGCTGACCTTGGACGAGTTGGAAGGCCGCGCGAGAACCCATGGCATCACCCAGCACGGTTTCAAGCTCGATGCAACTGACCTGCGCCAGACCCTGTCCAGGGCACGCATCATCCCGATGGTGCTCGGCGGCAGGGGCGAGCTGCTTGATATCGGGCGCAGCCAGCGCAAGCATCCGAACTACATGCGTCTGGGTGTTGCGGTGCGCGATCGCGGCTGCATAGTTCCCGGGTGCACCATGGATCCCGAACGCTGCAACATCCACCACATCTGGTTCTGGTCCGAGGGCGGTGTCACTGCGGTCTACTGGAGCGCGATGCTCTGCGACACGCATCATCATGACGTTCATGCCGGGTTGATCAAGGTCATTGCCGACGATGGCGTACCCAAGGTCATCCTGCCCAGCTTCGTCGATCCCACCCAGACCCCGGTGCGCAACAGCTACCACATGGCCAAGGCCGCCTAGTTCGCGGCAATGCGCCGGCGCCATCCGGCTAGATCAAGAAAGGGCGTCCACCGTGCACGCGGACGGCTTGGGCGTTGATCCCCAATGGACGAAGGTCGATCCGGTCGATCTCGCCCCGCTCATTATTATCGAAAGTATCAGCCGTAACCGAATCACCGGCAGGGGTCTGGACCGCCAGGCGGCGCTTGGTTCTGGCCAGAGGCTCGCGTGCCGATGCCGGGACGTAGTAGGCGCTGGCCTGCTTCCCTCCGCCGTAGAGCCATGAAGCGAGCACCGCGACCGGGCGTGAGCCCCAGCCGCTGAGCCCTGCAATGACCAAGCGCTGGCCGGTTGCCTCTAGCAGTTTCCCATTCAGGTTCTCCCCATAGACCCAGGGCTGGGACGCGATGCCCAGGAACTCTTCGGCAGAGCGCTGGTTGACCGCATGCACCCCGTGCACCGGGCACACCTCTGAGCAGAAAATGAATCGCGGATCCTCAAATTTCTGCTTGGACCCGTTCTTGTCGTCGTTGCGGCACAGGCAGGCCCCGGTTTCTTCCGTTTCGATGAGGATCGCGTTGCCATAGGCCCGCAATGACGTTGGACCAATTCGGTGGTCCGCTGGAACTTCGAGTGCGAAAAGTCCCATCGATTTCAAGCGCATCCAGCGCAGCATGCTCAGCAGCAGGCTGATGCCCAGCAGGACGGCCGCTGCGTACACGTCAAGACGGTAGCCTTCATCCAAGTCATGCAGCGAATGAACTTCCGTGCTGACCAGTTCCCAGCCCAGCCGGAGCAGCGGGTAGATCAGTGCTCCTACCGCAAGCTTCCATACCATGGGCGACATTTGCTTGGTGATTCCAAAATCGCTCTTTTGCCCCGGCGCCAAGGCGATGCCTCCTGAGGCTTCACGCTTCCAGGTTCTCAGCAGGCGTCGGAACCGTGCGTCCATGAGACCTACGGACAGTGCGAGCAGCAGGAAATAGCCCAGCGCCAGCATCAGGATCCTTTGCAGGTCCCCGGCCGGAGCCAGCAGGAAATAGATTCCGGCGGCTACGCCCAAGCCCATCCAGGGTGATTGCCGTCCGCCGCCAAAGATCATGGCCAGGACGGTAGCGACCATGGAGAAGGAGAGGATGTCCATGATGCCCTTGTCCAGGTACGGGGGATGCAGAAGATCCGAACGGACGAGGACCACCAGTGCAACCAGCGGAAGCCAGGTCGCTGCGGCAACCCAGAAATTGGGAATAGTGCGCGGTACAGTCTCCCACTCCTCGTGGCTGACCTGGCGCACCGGGATCTGCTGTCCGGCAGTTGGGCCTGCCGCATAGTCTGCCGGCGAATTTCCTGTCGTTGCCATGTGCTACTACCTGCCGTTAGTGAGTCCACCTGATCGGTGCACTTTTAGTCTAACCTCAGCAAGTATTAAGAGCAGTGCTTCTTCGGAGCTATTCCTGTCCGGCGGATGTCAGCAGAAATAATGACGTGCCAGCCATGCCGGCAAGCAAAAAACCAGTTAAACAACGAAGGCCCAACCCTTGCAGGGTTGGACCTTCGTGAATCAGCTAGAGCTAATCACGATCTCTGCACGAGGCAGAAGCCGGAATTAGTTGCCGGTCAGCTTCTCGCGCAGTGCAGCCAGTGCTTCGTCCGAAGCCAGGGTGCCTGCATCGGTGGCTGGTGCCTCCGAGGAGTACGAAGCTGGAGCTGGCTCGGAACCACCGGCAGCAGCAGGCTCTGCTTCTGCGTCGGCAGCGATAGCGGCAACAACCTGCTTCTTGTGTGCTTCCCAACGCTCCTGGGCAGCAGCGTACTGTGCTTCCCATGCAGCGCGCTGGGTGTCGAAGCCCTCGAGCCATTCGTTCGACTCTGGGTCGAAGCCCTCTGGGTACTTGTAGTTGCCGGCCTCGTCGTACTCTGCAGCCATGCCGTAGAGTGCTGGGTCGAACTCGGTGCCCTCTGGGTCAACACCTTCGTTAGCCTGCTTGAGCGACAGCGAGATGCGGCGGCGCTCCAGGTCGATGTCGATGACCTTGACGAACAGTTCGTCGCCAACGGAGACAACCTGCTCAGCCAGTTCAACGTGGCGAACTGCAAGCTCGGAGATGTGAACCAGGCCTTCGATGCCGTCTTCGACGCGTACGAACGCACCGAATGGAACCAGCTTGGTAACCTTGCCCGGTACAACCTGACCCAGTGCGTGGGTGCGGGCGAAGGTCTGCCAAGGATCTTCCTGGGTAGCCTTCAGCGACAGGGAAACGCGCTCGCGGTCCAGATCGACTTCCAGAACCTCTACGGTTACTTCCTGGCCAACCTCGACAACCTCGGATGGGTGGTCGATGTGCTTCCAGGACAGTTCGGAAACGTGTACCAGGCCGTCTACGCCGCCCAGGTCCACGAATGCACCGAAGTTGACGATGGAGGAAACAACGCCCGGACGAACCTGACCCTTTTCCAGCTTGTTGAGGAAGGTCGAGCGAACCTCGGACTGGGTCTGCTCGAGCCATGCACGGCGGGAAAGCACAACGTTGTTGCGGTTCTTGTCCAACTCGATGATCTTGGCTTCGATTTCCTGGCCGATGTATGGAGCCAGGTCGCGCACACGGCGCATCTCGACGAGCGATGCTGGCAGGAAGCCACGCAGGCCGATGTCCAGGATGAGGCCACCCTTGACAACCTCGATGACGGTACCGGTAACGACGCCGTCCTCTTCCTTGATCTTTTCGATGTCGCCCCAAGCGCGCTCGTACTGCGCACGCTTCTTGGACAGGATCAGGCGGCCTTCCTTGTCTTCCTTGGTCAGGACCAAGGCTTCGACGCTGTCGCCAACGGTGACAACTTCACCTGGGTCAACGTCGTGCTTGATGGAAAGCTCGCGGGAAGGGATGACACCTTCGGTCTTGTAACCGATGTCGAGCAGAACTTCGTCGTGGTCAACCTTGACGACGGTGCCTTCGACGAGGTCACCATCGTTGAAGTACTTGATGGTGGCGTCGACTGCGGCCAAGAAGTCCTCAGCAGATCCAATGTCGTTGATTGCGACGACTGGTGCGCTGTTGTTCTCGTTCGAGGTGATGGTCATGTAGTAGGGACTCCGATGTGGATAGATTTGATCAGTCGAAACCCCGGAAGTCCCGGAATTTCGAAGGGGGTAGAACATGAATGCGGACATGACGAAGCCATGGCACGCTGTTCAAGTCTACGCGCCTAGCACACCGCGGGTCAAAGCGTAACCCGCTAACATCCTCGCCAGCATTTTGTGAACTTCGTCATATCAACCGGATAATGCGACCCGTCCCACTAGAAACCGTGCGGCGTGAAACCCTCGCGAGCCACGCTGAACAAGTGAACCCAGTCCCCCGCAGCTCCCCCGCCGACCAGTTCGGCGCGTCCCGAATCCAGCAATTGGTCCAGCTGCACGGTGCCCAGGTACAGTCCAGCCAGCTCCCGCTCCGAAAGCGCCACGCGCGGCAGCCCGGAGTCGGCCTGCCCGTCCTCGATCCGGCTCACCGTGGCGCGGGAATCGGACACCTCGAAGAGGTAGGTTCCGGAGATCAGCTCCAGCCGGTCGCTCACGCTCAATAGCAGCCGGGCATCGCGCTGGTAGCCGCGCGCTTGGAAGGCGGCAACAACATCGAGCACGCGCAGCCACAGCACATCGTCAATGGAACGCACGTGGTAGTCCCGCACGTTCTCCAGCACCTGGCGCAGTGGATCGGCCACCGGGCCTTGGCCATGCACTTCTTCGACCAGATCATGGTTGCCCAGGTACTCGAAGAGCTTGATGCGCGCGGCGTCGCTGGTGGCCACCAGCTTATGCACCACCAGCTTCGCCTTGGGCTCATCCCAGCCGCCGAACTTGTAGGTGGCGAATCCGCCGAGCTGGCCAGCGTCATCGTAGTAGGCGGCAAAACGCAGGTTCTTCGGCTTTTCCAGGGTCTCCCAGGTGTCCCAGCGGCCCAGGGCAAAGCCATTGTCGAACTCGGTGCTGTCCACGGAGCCGAAGGTCTGCTCGAGCGCGCGCACGGCCAGCGCGGCATAGCCGGGCCCGAAATGCTGCGGATCGGCATCCACCACCCGGCCGGGTACCTGCACGCGCAGCTTCACCCCGTGGGCGCACTTGAGCGTGAATCGGCTTTGGTAGGTAGCTGGCTCGAAGCCGTACCGCCCGTAGATCGTCGCTTCCGACGCGGTCAAAGCCGCAATAGGGAAACCCGCCTGCTGGGCATAGGCCAGGTCGGCGGTGATTTGCCTGGACAGGATGCCGCGGCGCCGATAGCTCGGCGCGACGGTGACCGCGGAGATCTTGTGCGTTGCCACCGGCGCCTCGCCGCCGGCATTGAGCAGCCCGGGGAATGCTCCATAGGTGTGCACCGGGTAGGTTGCATGGCGCGAGTGAGGTTCGGCCTGCGGATCGAACACCAGGGAAAAGCGCATTTCCTGCGCGTACGTCAGGTCCAGGTAGTTCGCCCAATTGGGTTCTTCGGGCAGCTGCTCGTAGAAGCCGATCCCGGTGGCCTGATGGAACAGCTTGATCGATTCGTCGAGTTCAGGACTGCGGACGGTAGCCTGGCAGGTCCGGGTTTCCAGCTGCGGCGGGGTCTCTGGTCTCATCGTGCTCCTTGGCGGGGAAATCGGCTGATCACAGTCTATGCGCCTGTCCGGCCGGCGCAAGGGGTGCATTCACCAGGCATCGGAGAGCGTGGTGAACCGGAGCCCGGAATCCAGCGCCTGCCTCAGCCCGAGCGCCACGCCCTTGGCAGTACCCGAGGCGGGCTGGTTGAAGTGCCCGATGCCGATGTCCCCGGCGCCCAGCTGGCGGACCTGGGCGGCCACGGCTTGCGCGCCGAAGGTCGCCCCGGCGTCCAGGTTGACGGTGAAGTTCATCGGCACCACGCCCAGTTCCCGGCACATTGCGGCGCCGGCTTCGTCCATGTGGGCGGTGCCGGAGCGGAAGAATTTCGCGGTGATGCCGAATTGGTCGGCCAGGTACCGCTGGTTGCCCATCACCTCGTCGTAGGCCTGGCCGATCGACTCCGTGCCCCCGATGCCGTAGGCTGCCTGCCCGGAAGTGGCCAGCGGGGCGTGGCTGGTTCCGTGGTTGGCGATCTCGAACAGCTCGTCGCTTACCAGCTCGTCCATCAGCCGCGCGTTGGCGCGTGCCCAGCGTTCGTTCACGAAGAGGGTCGCGGGCACCTGCTTGGCACGCAACGCGTCCAGCAGGGCCCCATCCACCCCCGAGCCCCGGGGTCCCCCGCAGGCATCGAAGGTCAACGCCGCGGCTGCGTTGTCCTTGGGCAGGCCCAGCTCGATGCCCGGGACTTCCAGCCCGAACTGCCCTGCAGGAAGATTCTTGAACTTTGCCATGACCTGGCTCCGGCTCGGATACACCGTCTGGAGGCTGGCGGTAGGCCGGGGCGAAGCAGTGGCGGTGGGCGAAGGACTCGCCGTTGCCGAGGCCGACGCGGACCCGGCTCGTTCCTCCGGTCCGCCGGTACTGCAACCGGAGACCAGCGCGGCGGCCAGCGCACCCAGCCCCAGACTGCCGGTTTTCAGCGCCCAACGGCGCGAGTAGTGCTCCAAGTTCGTCTCTTTCCCCAAGCCCATTCGATCCTGCCGAAAGGGGCAGGAACACCCGCGGTGCCCCTGCCCCTGCCCCTTTCGATTGCTGCCCCTAGTGCGCGGCGTCGTGCCAGGTCCGGCCGATGCCCGGCTGGACATCCAGCGGCACCAGCAGATCTGCGGCCTGTCCCATTTCGCGGGTCACCAGCTCCTGCACTGCTTCCAGCTCCCCCTCGGCGATCTCCAGGATGAGTTCGTCATGGACCTGCAGCAGCATCCGGGACTTGTACTGCCCGGCGCGCAGTCCTTCATCGATGCGCAGCATGGCCACCTTCACCAGGTCGGCGGCCGAACCCTGGATCGGGGCGTTCAACGCGGCACGCTCGGCGATGTCGCGCAGCCGGCGATCCGAGCTGTTCAGCTCCGGCAGGTAGCGGCGGCGTCCGAAAATGGTTTCGGTGTAGCCATCCTTGCGGGCCTGGTCGACGACCGAACGCAGGTAGGTGCGCACGGCACCGAAGCGGTCGAAGTAGTCCTTCATCAGCTTGCGGGCCTCGTCCACGCCGATCTTCAGCTGCTTGGACAGCCCGAAGCTGCTCAGCCCATAGGCCAGGCCGTAGCTCATCGCCTTGACCTTCGAGCGCATCTCCGAGGTGACCTCGTCCGGCTCGACGTTGAACACGCGCGAACCGACATAGCGGTGCAGGTCCTCGCCGTTCTGGTAGGCCTCGATCAGCCCCTCATCTTCGGAGAGGTGCGCCATGATGCGCATTTCGATCTGCGAGTAGTCCACTGTCAGCAGGCTCTGGTAGCCGGCCCCGACCATGAAGACGTCGCGGATGCGACGGCCCTCTTCCGAACGCACCGGGATGTTCTGCAGGTTCGGGTTCAGGCTGGAGAGGCGCCCGGTCGCGGCCACGGTCTGCGCATAGGTGGTGTGGATCCGGCCATCATCGTGGGTGGCCTTGAGCAGGCCGTCCACGGTCTGGCGCAGCTTGATCGCGTCGCGGTAGGCCATCAGCGCGACCAGGAACGGGTGCCCGGTCTTGACCAGCAGATCCTGCAGCGACTCGGCATCGGTGGTGAAACCGGTCTTGATCTTCTTGGTGCGCGGCAGATCCAGCTCTTCGAACAACACCACCTGCAGCTGCTTCGGGCTGGAGAGGTTGACTTCGTGGCCGATCGCGGCGAACGCGTCGTTGGTGGCCTGGTCCACCTGGTCGGTGAAGTGGGCACGCAGTTCGTTCAGGCGATCCACGTCCACTGCCACGCCGGCGCGTTCCATCTCGAAGAGCACCGGAATCAGCGGCAGCTCCATCTCGGCAGCCAGTTTGTCCGCGTGCTTCTCGGCCAGCTTGGTAGCCAGGTAGGCGGAGAGGTCGTGGATGGCCTGCGCCTGGGCCAACGTTGGCTCGGCAAGATCCGAAGTGAGCCCCAGATCCAGTTCGCCCTTCTTGGCCTGATGCACCGGCACGGCGTACTTCAGGTGGTACTGCACCACGTCCACCAGGTCGTGGCTGCGGCGATCGGGCTGGATCAGGTAGGCGCTGATCAAGGTGTCGTCCTTGATGCCGGCGATCCGCAGCCCGCGCTCGATGAGCAGGTGCATGGCGGCCTTGGCATCGTGGAAGAGCTTCGGCGCGTTCTCATCGGCCAGGAACTGCGCAAGCACGCCTTCGGTGGCTTCATCGAGTTCGGCCAGTTCCAGCCAGAGGGCTTCCGACCCGCGGAAAAGGGCCAGACCCACGGCTTCGCCGTCAACCGCAGCAGGCTGGATTGCGATCGGCGCGCCCTTCCCGGCCCCGATGAATCCGTCCAGTGCGTCGGCATCGGCGCCGAGCACCCGGGAGAATTCGGCAACTTCGGGTGCCGCTTCCTCTTCCTGGGCTGCAAACAGGTCGAACAGGCGCTTGCGCAGGGTGTTGAATTCCAGCGCGTCGAACAGGTTCTCGATCTCTTCGCGGTTCGGGGCTTCGAGTTCCATCTGATCGAGCGTGACCGGGAGTTCCAGGTCGTGCTTGAGCTGGTTCAACCGGCGGTTGCGGGTCACGTTGTCCACGTGCTCGCGCAGCGACTCGCCGACCTTGCCCTTGATGTTCTCCACATTCTCCAGGATGCCAGCCAGGTCCCCGTAGAGGTTGATCCATTTGGCGGCGGTCTTCGGCCCCACGCCTGGCACACCGGGCAAGTTATCCGCGGTTTCGCCGACCAGAGCCGCCAAATCCGAGTAGCGCTCGGGACGCACGAAGTACTTGGCTTCCACCGCTGCGGCATCCATCGGCGGGATATCGCTGATGCCCTTCTTCGGGTACAGCACCAAGGTCTTGTCGGTGATCAGCTGGAAGGCGTCGCGGTCGCCGGACACCACCAGCACGTTGAAACCGGCTTCTTCGCCCTGGGTGGCCAGCGTGGCCAGGATGTCATCGGCCTCGAAGCTCTCCAGGGTGATCGAAGGGATGTTCATCGCCTTCATGACTTCCTGGATCAGATCGATCTGCCCGTAGAACTCTTCGGGCGTCTTATTGCGTCCGCCCTTGTACTCGGTGTACTCCAGCGAGCGGAAAGTCGGGGTGTCCAAGTCGAAGGCCACCGCAACGTGGGTGGGCTTTTGCTGGCGGATCATCGTCAGCAGCATCGATACGAATCCGTGCACGGCATTGGTGTGCTGGCCGGTGCTTGTTGCGAAGTTCTCTGCAGGCAGCGCATAGAACGCGCGGAAGGCCATGGAGTGTCCGTCAATAATCAGCAGTCTCTTGTCCGACGAGGCAGTCGGTTTGGTAGTTTCGCTCACACCTGAAAGCCTAGTTGCCATGAGCGACAATTTCACTTCTCGAACCACGCAATCTTCGGCACATCCGTTTGCCGCGCAGCTGGCCCGCCACGGTATTCCCGAATCCATGTGGCCCTACCTGCTGCACAATGGCGTGGGCGAACTCGTGGAGAAACTGGAAATCATCTTCACCGGGTTCGAACCCCAGCGCGTTGCCGCCCCCATGCCGGTGGCGGGCAACACCCAGGTCTACGGCATCCTGCATGGCGGCGCTTCGGCGGCACTTGCCGAAACCCTCGGTTCGATGGCCGCTGCGCTGCACGGTGCCGGCCGGGCCAACCCGGTCGGCGTGGATTTGAACATCACCCACCACAAGGCCGGGCGCACCGGGCTGGTCACCGGGGTATGCACGCCGGTGCATCTGGGCCGCAGCAGCACCTGCCATGAGATCGTGATCAGCAATGAGCAGGGCCAGCGTGTCGCGACCGCTCGCATCACCAATATGCTGCTGCCGGTCGAAAACTGATCCCCGCAGGCGCCGTTCGCGCCAAGCGCGGCGGATCCGGCTTTTCCGGAGCGCTGGCCCTGGCCGGCTGGTCCCCTTGGCCGTTTAGCCGATCGCGTAGCGCGAGAGGAAGATATCCGCGCCGAGCTCGGTGATCCCCAGGGCCGAGAGCTGCGTGCTGATCCCGCGGCCAAAGATATTGGCCCCGTCGCCCAGCACCTCCGGAACGGTAACCAGAAGCAGCTCATCGAGCGCATCGGCTTCGACGAACGCTCCAGCCAGGTCGGCACCGCCAACCACCCACACGTCCCCGGCCCCTGCGCTCTGGGCGATGTCCCGGCTCCAGAAGCCCACCTCGCCGCGGATGAAGGTCAGGTCCGCTCCGGGCAGTGTCGGCAGTTCATGGTGTGTGAAGACCCACACCGGCTTCTCGCCGAACACCCACGGCACGGTTCCCTCGGCAGCATCACGGACGATGTTCTCGTAGGTCTTGCCACCGATCACTACGGCGCCGACGCTCCCGAAGAACTCGTCGAAATGCTTTTTCACTCCCGGCTGCGTGGCATAGGGGATGAACCATTGGACGCTTCCGCTGCGATCGGCGATAAATCCATCGATGGAGGCACCCACGTAGTACTTGAAGCTAGTCATGGCTCCAGTCTAGGGGTGCCTCCATCGAAGGCAATATCAAGTTGTCGAGGGACCCGAAAATCGTGTCGGATCCACCCGCAGCCGCGAGCAGTTCCTAGTGGCTCGAGGAGAAGCCCAGGATCGCTTCGCTCAGCTGCGGCACGATCAGCACCACGCCGAAGAGGACGATCAGGCCGCAAATCGCGAAGCAAGCGTAGGCTCCGGCATTGCTCAGGCTCTGGTTGCGGCCCTCGTCCTTGGCAACTGCCAGCAGGCGGACGCCGAAGGAGTAGGCCGCCACGATCGCCATCGCGGAAAACCAGGTGATGGCGGCGACGATGAGAAAGGCTGTCCAGTCAATCATGAATTATCGGCTTCCTTCTGCGCTGCGGCAGCCTTGGCCAGCTTGGCTTCCGCCTTGGCCTTGGCACGGCGTTCCTTCTTGGTCAGGATGTTCACCGCTGCGCCCGAGTTATCGATGTCGGAAATGTTCGACTCGTGGTCATGCGGCTGCTTGCGCGAGAGGAACCAGATGGTCAGCATGGCGCCGGTGCCGGCGATCGCGACGATCACGATGCCGATGGTGCCCAGGTGGGTGATCGCTGCGGCCACGCCGCCAACGGCCGCGGCTGCTGGCAGGGTGAACAGCCAGCCCAACGCGATGCGTCCTGCGGTGCCCCAGCGGACTTCGCCGCCCTTGCGGCCCATGCCCGAACCGATCACGGAGCCGGAGGCTACCTGGGTGGTGGACAGCGCGAAGCCCAGGTGCGAGGAGGTCAGGATCGCCGAAGCGGTGGACATCTCGGCTGCGAAGCCCTGCGCGGGCTTCACGTCGGTCAGGCCCGAACCCATGGTGGCGATGATGCGCCAGCCGCCGGTGTAGGTACCCAGCGCGATGGCGAAGGCACAGGTGGCAACAACCCAGAACTGCACGCCGGAGTCGGAATCCTGCAGGCCAGAAGCCACCAGGGTCAGGGTGATGATGCCCATGGTCTTCTGCGCATCGTTAGTGCCGTGGGACAGCGCGACCAGCGAGGAAGAGAAGATCTGCCCGTAGCGGAAGCCGCCGCGCTTGGGCGCCGCTCCATTCTCGCGCTTGGTGATCGCGTAGGCCAGCTTGGTGCACAGGTACGCGGAGATGCCGGCGATCACCGGCGCGCACAGGGCCGGAAGCAGCACCTTGGAGAGCAGCACGCTGTAGTTCACCGAGGCGAAGCCTGCACCGACGATCGCGGCGCCTACCAGGCCGCCGAACAATGCGTGGGAGGAGCTCGAAGGCAGTCCCAGCAACCAGGTGAACAGGTTCCAGATCACGGCGCCCATCAGGCCGGCGAAAATCATCGCCGGCCCAATAGCCACGCCCGAGGTCGGGTCTTCGTTGATGATGCCACCTGAAATGGTCTTC
Organism: Glutamicibacter sp. AGC46; assembly: GCF_053543715.1. Classification (NCBI taxonomy): domain Bacteria; kingdom Bacillati; phylum Actinomycetota; class Actinomycetes; order Micrococcales; family Micrococcaceae; genus Glutamicibacter; species Glutamicibacter sp. AGC46. The sequence goes on along the minus strand of NZ_JBLVOJ010000025.1, from coordinate 32,047 downwards.
GCTACCTCGGTGGAGAGGAATGCGCCAACCAGGTTCAGAATTGCGGCGAGGGCAACTGCCTTCTTAGGGGAAATTGCTCCGGTTGCGATTGGGGTGGCCATCGCATTGGCCGTGTCATGGAAACCATTGGTGAAGTCGAAAAACAACGCCAAGGCAATGACCAGGACGACGATAAGCGTCAAATCCATTGAATACCAGCCTGAGGGGTCGAACGGCAAGGAAAAAGAGAACGGGCCAGAAATAGGATCCTGCGAAAGGCATTGGCGTGCAGGACTTCGTTCTAAGCGCAATTTCCATCTTAGGCGTACGGCGCAGTACGTCAATCCGGAACTTCAACCCCATCCGGGGAAAACTCGGATGAACAACTGGTTACCAGAGGGTTAACTAGCCTCCAAGCGCGGTATCGGCGCATCGCAGGCATAAAAAATGTGCGCCAAACCATAAGTGGCTTGGCGCACAATCCAGTGCTTGGCGGTCCCTACTTGACCTGGTCGACGACCGTCTCGGCAACCTGGCGCATGCTCAGGCGGCGATCCATGGAGGTCTTCTGGATCCAGCGGAACGCTTCCGGCTCGGTCAAGCCCATCTTGGTGATGAGCAGCGACTTGGCGCGATCAACCAGCTTGCGGGTTTCGAACTGCTCGGCCAGGTTGCTGACTTCTTCCTCCAGCGCGCGCAGCTCGTCATTGCGGGAAATCGCGATTTCGATGGCCGGAGTGAGGTCTGCCGGGGTGAACGGCTTGACCACGTAGGCCATGGCACCGGCTTCGCGGGCACGCTCCACCAGTTCCTTCTGGCTGAAGGCGGTCAGCAAGACGACCGGGGCGATGCGTTCCTTGACGATGGCTTCGGCGGCGGTGATGCCATCCATGACCGGCATCTTCACGTCCATGAGCACCAGATCGGGCTTCAATTCGCGCGCCTTCTCCAGGGCGGTCTGGCCGTTGTCGGCTTCGGCGACGACGTCGTACCCTTCGGAACGGAGAATTTCGACGATATCCAAGCGGATCAGGGTTTCATCCTCGGCAACGACCACTCGACGCGGAGTGGATTGCACCTCGGATGGGATGCGGGTGATTTCAGGTAGTTCGCTCATTGGCGCCTTCCTCCATGGTCAGAAATCCTGCCCGCTGAATGGGCAGTATCTAGATGGTTTCAGTTCAGCGAAGCCACGTTGCCTCGGTTTCACATCTAAGCCTACTGGCATGTACTCTTGTTGAGGCGAAGACGCGAGGTTCCTGATTAGGAAATCTGGAAAACCTCTAGTAAAGTAGTCAAAGTGCCAGCCCAAGTGGCGGAATCGGTAGACGCGCCGCACTCAAAATGCGGTATCGAAAGATGTGTGGGTTCGAGTCCCACCTTGGGCACCAGCATGAAGGCCGTTGGATCGGAAATTGTCCGGTTCAACGGCCTTTTTTGCGCGCGCAACCACAGGGCACGTGCTCGAGTTCACAATCGCGCTTTGCGGGCGCCAAGGCAAAAAATCTGCCCTGCTCCAGAATTCTGGAGCAGGGCAGATTTTCTTGCCTCAGCTAGTGCGCGACAGAGCGTCTACAGGTTTTTCGGCGTGGAGACGTTTTCCGGTGCCCACGGACCGACCTTCTCGCGAGCAGGCATCGGCTTGCCATTGACCAGCTGGCCGGCATCGGCGAGGTCGCCGACCTTGTGCACGCGCAGCGAGTTGGTGGACCCCGCCTGTCCCGGAGGGGAGCCGGCGGCGATGCACACGATGTCGTTGAGCTCCGCCAGGCCTTCGGAGAGCAGCGCCTCGTCCACCTGGGCGGTCATCTTGTCAGTGTGGTCGGCGTAGGCCACCAGGCGTGCCTGCACACCCCACATCAGGGTCATGATGTTGTAGGTCTGCTGCAGCGGGGTGAAAGCCAGGACCGGCTTCTTCGGGCGCAGGCGCGAGAGGCGCCGTGCCGAGTCGCCGGACTGGGTGAAGGCGACGATGTACTTCGCGTCGAGCTGATCGGCGATCTCCACCGCGGCACGGGTGATCGCGCCGCCGCGGGTCTTCGGCTGGGAGCCCAAGCGGGGAATGCGATCCAGGCCGTGCTGCTCGGTCGAGGAGATGATGCGCGACATGGTCTCCACGGTTTCCACCGGGTACGCGCCCACGGAGGTCTCCCCCGAGAGCATGACCGCGTCGGCGCCGTCGAGCACCGCATTGGCGCAGTCCGAAGCCTCGGCGCGGGTCGGGGTCGGCGATTCGATCATCGATTCGAGCACCTGGGTGGCGACGATGACCGGCTTGGCCCAGCGGCGTGCCAGCTCCACGGCACGCTTCTGCACGACCGGAACTTCTTCCAGCGGCAGCTCCACGCCCAAGTCGCCGCGGGCGACCATGATGGCGTCGAAGGCATTGATGATTTCTTCCAGCGCGGCCACGGCCTGCGGCTTCTCGATCTTGGCGATCACCGGCACGCGTCGGCCTTCTTCGTCCATGATCTCGTGCACGCGCTCGATGTCCTCGGCATTGCGCACGAAGGACAGTGCGACCATGTCGATGCCGGCACGCAGTGCCCAGCGCAGGTCGTCCTCGTCCTTTTCGCTCAATGCGGGAACGTTCACCGCGACGCCTGGCAGGTTGATGCCCTTGTTATTGGACACCTCGCCTCCGACGACAACCTCGGAACGCACCGAGGTCTGGTCAACTGCCAGCGCCTTGAGCTTGACCTTGCCATCGTTGATCAGCAGGAAATCGCCCGGCTGGACATCGGTGGGAAGGCCCTTGAAGGTGGTGGAGCACAGGTTGCGGGTACCTTCGATGTCCTCGATGGTGATGGTGAATTCCTCACCAGCCTCGAGGATGTACTTGGCGTTGTCCTTGAAGCGGCCAAGGCGGATCTTCGGACCCTGCAGGTCGGCGAAGATGCCAACCGCGCGGCCGCTCTCCGCGGCCGCATTGCGCACATTCGCCAGGGATTGTGCGTGCATGGAGTGGTCTCCATGGCTCATGTTCAGGCGGGCTACGTCTACGCCCGCCTTCAGTACCGCTACAGTATTTTCATAACTTGCCAGGGCCGGGCCCCAGGTTGCCACAATCTTTGCGCGTCTCATTCCGTCAGCCAAATGCCTTTCATGTTCACATAGGCAAAATGCGGCCCACCCGGCATCCGGGTGCGCCGCATTCAAGCCTATGTCACTCAAATGATGCTGATGGCCCTATCGGTTGGAGCAACCGGTGCAGGAAGGGTAGTCGAACCCATGAGGAACTTGTCGACCGCGGCCGCGCAAGCGCGTCCTTCGGCGATAGCCCACACGATCAGCGACTGTCCCCGACCGGCGTCTCCGGCGACGAATACCGATTCGGTGTTCGTCATGTAGTAGCCATCTCGGGCGACGTTGCCCCGGTTGTCGAATTCGATACTGACCTGTTCGTCCAATCCGGAAACTTCCGGACCGGTGAACCCGAGGGCAAGCAGAACCAGATCCGCTTTGATTACGCGTTCGGTTCCAGGCTTCGGGAGGCGCTTGCCAGCAACAAATTCTGTCTCTGCAACTGTAACACCGATCACCTTGTTTTGCTCAGTTCCCTCGCCGGAGATGAAGTTCACGGTCGAAGCCAGGTAGGTTCGCTCGCCGCCTTCCTCATGGGAGGTCTGCACCTCGAAAAGCACCGGCATCATCGGCCACGGCTGGTCTTCGCGGCGCTCGGTGCCCGGCTGCTGGCCGATGGCAAGCGTCGTGACGCTCGCCGCTCCCTGGCGCAGGGCGGTGCCGATGCAGTCCGAGCCGGTGTCTCCGCCGCCCAGCACGATCACGTGCTTGCCCGCCGCATCGATGCGCGGGGCATCGAGCTGGCCGGCGACCACGCGGTTGCTCTCGGTGAGGAACTCCATGGCATGGTGCACGCCCTCGAGCTTGTTGCCCGGCACCGGCAGCTCGCGCGGCACCGTGGCACCGGTGGCCACGATGACCGCGTCGTAGTCGCGGCGCAGCTGCTTCCAGGAGATGTCCTTGCCGATCTCGATGCCGGTGCGGAAGATCGTTCCTTCGGCTTCCATCTGGGCCAGACGCAGGTCGATGACCTGCTTCTCGAGCTTGAAGTCCGGGATGCCGAAGCGCAGCAGGCCGCCGATGGCTTCGTCGCGCTCGTAGACGGCCACGGTGTGCCCGGCACGGGTCAGCTGCTGGGCGGCGGCCAATCCGGCCGGCCCCGAACCGACGATCGCCACGCGGTGCTCGGTGTGGCGGGCAGGCGGCTGCGGCACGAAGTCGCCGGCGTCCATCAGGTGGCCAGCGAGTTCGGCTTCGACCTGCTTGATGGTCACCGCGGGCTGGTTGATGCCCAGCACGCAGGAGGACTCGCACGGGGCCGGGCACAGCTTGCCGGTGAGCTCCGGGAAATTGTTGGTGCTCAGCAGCCGGGCGGCCGCATCATCCATCCGGCCCCTGTAGGCCAGGTCGTTGAACTCCGGGATCAGGTTGCCCAGCGGGCATCCCGAATGGCAGAACGGGACGCCGCAGTCCATGCAACGGCCGGCCTGCTCCTCCAGGATGCCGGACTTCTGGCGCTCGACGACCTCCTTGTAGTCCATCAGGCGCACCGGCACCGGGCGCTTGGGCTGGGTGACACGTTCGGTCACCTTCAGGAATCCACGTGGATCAGCCACGGGTCACCTCCAAAATCTTGTTCCATACCTGCGGCGAATCCGGGTTCTGCCCGTTGGCTACTGCGTCGCTGCGCAGCTGCTGCACGGCGGCGAAGTCGCGCGGGGTGATGCTGGTCAGCCGGCTGCGGGTTCGTTCCCAGTCCAGCAGCAGGCGGGAGGCCAGCGGGGATGCGGTCAATGCGATGTGCTCGGTGAGCAGCTCGTGGATGCGTTCGGCTTCGGCATCGGTAATCGGCGCTACCAGCAGGTCCGACTGCCCGGCAGCCAGCGGGTTCAGCTTGGCTGCATCGAAGTCCAGCACCCAGGCCACGCCGCCGGAGAACCCGGCGCCGAAGTTGCGGCCGGTGGCTCCCAGGATCAGCACCTGTCCCCCGGTCATGTACTCGCAGCCGTGCTCGCCGATGCCTTCGGTGACAATCGTGGCCCCGGAGTTGCGCACCGCGAAGCGTTCGCCGACCATGCCGTTGATGAACAGCTCCCCGCTGGTGGCGCCGTAGCCGACCACGTTGCCGGCGATGACCTGCTCCTCGGGTTTGGACAGGGTGGTGTGCGGCGGGTGGATCGCGATCCGGCCGCCGGACAATCCCTTGCCGACGTAGTCATTCGCGTCGCCCGAGAGCTTGAGCGTAATGCCCTCGGGAAGGAAGGCGCCCAGCGACTGGCCGGCGCGGCCCGAGAGGTTCACCTTGATGGTGTCCCGCTCCAGGGTCTGCAGCCCGAAGGTCTTGGTCACATGGTGGCCCAGCAGCGTGCCGGTGGAGCGGTCGGTATTCACGATCGCCGCGTCGATGCTGACCGGCAGGCGGTCAGCCAGCGCCGGTCCGGCCGCGGCGAGCAGCTGCTGGTCCAGGTGCGTGTCCAGCCCGTGGTCCTGGCCGATGCGGCGGCGGCGCGCCGCCAGCTCGGTATCCGGCACGTGGGTGATCGCATCCAGCGCCAGCCCGGAGACCTTGTCGTGCGCGGCGAACTGGGCGGGATCGGCCTGGAGCAGTTCGACCTTGCCGATCACCTCGTCCAGGGTGCGCGCCCCCAGCGAGGCGAGCAGCTCGCGCACCTCCTGGGCGATGAACTCGAAGAAGTTCACCACGAACTCGGCCTTGCCGGTGAAGCGTTCGCGCAGCGCAGGATTCTGCGTGGCCACGCCCACCGGGCAGGTGTCCAGGTGGCACACGCGCATCATGATGCAGCCCGAGACCACCAGCGGGGCGGTGGCGAAGCCGAATTCCTCGGCACCCAGCAGGGCGCCGATCAGCACGTCGCGCCCGGTTTTCAGCTGGCCATCGACCTGCACGGTGACGCGGTCGCGCAACCCGTTGAGGATCAGCGTCTGCTGCGCTTCGGCCAAGCCGATTTCCCACGGGGTGCCGGCATGCTTCAGCGAATTCATCGGCGAGGCGCCGGTGCCGCCATCGTGCCCGGAAATCAGCACGACGTCGGCCTTGGCCTTGGCCACGCCGGCCGCGACGGTGCCGATGCCGGACTCGGAGACCAGCTTCACGTGCACGCGGGCGGAAGGGTTGGCGCACTTCGCGTCGTGGATCAGCTGGGCCAGGTCCTCGATCGAGTAGATGTCGTGGTGCGGCGGCGGGGAGATCAGCCCGACACCCGGGGTGGAGTGGCGAGTCTTGGCGATCCAGGGGTAGAGCTTGGCGCTCATCAGCTGGCCGCCTTCGCCGGGCTTGGCGCCCTGGGCCATCTTGATCTGGATGTCATCGGCGTTGGCCAGGTACAAGCTGGTCACCCCGAAGCGGCCCGAGGCTATCTGCTTGACCGCGCTGCGGCGCACCGGATCGAGCAGCCGCTCCGGATCCTCGCCGCCTTCGCCGGTGTTGGACTTCGCGCCCAGCTGGTTCATCGCGATGGCCAGGGTTTCGTGGGCCTCGGCCGAAATCGAGCCGTAGCTCATCGCGCCGGTGGCGAAGCGCTTCACGATGGAGCTGACCGGCTCCACCTCGTCGATGGCGATCGGGGTGATCCCCTCGGTCTTGAACTTCAGCAGCCCGCGCAGGGTCTTGAGCTGTGCGGCCTGGTCGTCGACGGCCTTGGTGTACTCCTTGAACACGTCGTAGCGGCGGGTGCGGGTGGAGTGCTGCAGGCGGAAGACGGTTTCCGGGTTGAACAGGTGCGGCGGGCCTTCGCGGCGCCACTGGTACTCTCCCCCGGTTTCCAGTTCCAGCGGCTGGGCGCCGCCGTCGATCTCCGGGTAGGCGCGGGCATGGCGGGCGGCGGCCTCGGCGGCCACCACATCCAGCTCAATGCCCGAGAGCTTGGTGGCGGTGCCGGTGAAGTACTGGTCGACCACGCGCTGGGACAGGCCCACGGCCTCGAAGGTCTGCGCGCCGCAGTAGCTGGAGACCGTGGAGATGCCCATCTTGGACATGATCTTCAGCACTCCCTTGCCCAGCGCCTTGATCAGGTTGCTGCTGGCCTGGTGCCCGTCAACTCCGGGCAGCTCGCCGTTCTCGGCCATCTGCTCGACCGATTCCAGGGCGAGGTAGGGGTTGATGGCGCTGGCGCCGTAGCCGATGAGCAGGGCGATGTGGTGCACTTCGCGGGCGTCGCCGGACTCGATGATCAGCGAAACGCGGGTGCGGTTGGAGCTCTTGAGCAGGTGGTGGTGCACCGCGGAGGTCAGCAGCAGCGACGGGATCGGCGCCCAGGCCGCGGAGGAATCGCGGTCCGAGAGCACGATGTAGCGCACCCCGCGGTTCACCGCGGCGGAAACCTTCTCGCAGATTTCCTGCAGGCGGGCGCGCAGCTCGGATTCGCCGCCGGCCGGGCGGTACAGGCCGCGCACCTTCAGCGAGTACTTGGACCCGGATTCGTCGCGCAGGTGCACGATCTTGGCCAGCTGGTCGTTGGTCAGCACCGGGTAGTCCAGCGCGATCTGGGTTTGCGGGACACGGTCCAGGGACAGCAGGTTGCCGTCGGGGCCGATCGCGGTGCCCATCGAGGTGACCAGCTCTTCGCGGATTGCATCCAGCGGCGGGTTGGTGACCTGGGCGAAGGACTGGGTGAAGTAGTCGAACAGCAGGCGCGCCCGGTCAGCCAGGGCGGCAATCGGGGTGTCGGTGCCCATGGCGGCCAGCGGTTCGGCACCGGTGGCGGCCATGGGAGCGAGCAGCACGCGCAGCTCCTCGGTGGTGTAGCCGAAGGTCAGCTGGCGCAGGGCCACGGAGGCGGAGTTGTGGCGCACGTGCTCCAGGTCCGGGAAGTCGGCCAGCGTCTTCAGGTTCTGCGAAACCCATTCGCGCCATGGCTTGGCGGCGGCCACTTCGGCCTTGATCTCGGCGTCCTCGACAATACGCTGGGCGTCCAGGTCCACGGCGAACATCTTGCCCGGGGCGACACGGCCCTTCTTCACGATGTGCTCTTCGTCGACGTCGATCACGCCGACCTCGCTGGCCAGGACCACCAGGCCGTCGTCGGTGACCCACCAGCGGGCTGGGCGCAGGCCATTGCGGTCCAGCACCGCGCCGGCCATCGCGCCATCGGTGAAGCAGACGGCGGCGGGGCCATCCCACGGCTCGATGAGCATGGACTGGTACTGGTAGAAGGCGCGCAGGTCCGCGTCCATCTGATCGTCGTTTTCCCACGGCTGCGGGATCATCATCATGATGGTCTCGGTCACGTTGCGGCCCGAGAGCATGAGCATTTCGGCGACCTCGTCGAAGGAAGCCGAGTCCGAGGCGCCGGCGGTGCAGATCGGGAACAGTTCCTCGGGCACCTCGCCGAGCAGCTCGGATTCCAGGGTCGACTGCCGGGCGCGCATCCAGTTGCGGTTGCCCTTGACGGTGTTGATCTCGCCGTTGTGCGCGATGGTGCGGAAAGGCTGGGCCAGCGGCCACGACGGGAAGGTGTTGGTGGAGAAGCGCGAGTGCACGATCGCGCAGCGGCTGGTGAAGCGGGCGTCGGACAGGTCCGGGTAGAACGGCTCGAGCTGCGCGGTGGAGACCATGCCCTTGTAGACGATGGACTGCGAGGAGAACGAGGCGAAGTACACGCCCATCTTGTTATGCGCGCGGCGGCGGATGCGCCAGGCGGCGGCGTCCAGCTCGCGGCGGGTGGCGGCCGGGGCGCCGGCGTGGGCGCCGATGAAGATCTGGGTGATGTACGGCATCACCTTGCGGGCCGAGGCGCCGAGCACGTCGGAATCAACCGGTACCTCGCGCCAGCCGAGCACCGCCAGGTTCTCCTCGGCGGCCATGGTTTCCAGTTCTTCCTGGGCGAAGGCACGTTCGCCAGCGTCGGCCGGGAGGAAGCCCATGCCCACGGCGTAGGAGCCGGCGGCGGGAAGATCGAATGCGGTGACGCTACGCAGGAAGGCATCGGGCAGATGCAGCAGGATGCCGGCGCCGTCGCCGGTGCCTTCATCGGCGCCGATGGCGCCGCGGTGCTCAAGCCGGCGCAGGGCGGTCAGCGCGTGGGCGACGATCTCGTGGCTGGCATCGTTCTTCAGGGACGCGATCATCGCCAGGCCGCAGGCATCCTTTTCGGCCGCTGGGTCATACAGACCCTGCGCGCCAGGCAGCGCGGAAAAACGGGTGTAGGGCGAGGGGACCTCCTCGCCAAAACCTGGCGAGGCGTTCATCTGGACTCCGGTCATGCTCATGAGCGTGCCTTTCTGTGGTTCATGCAGGATAGGCGCGCGGCAGCCCCCGGTAAAGGGCTTATTCTTGGCAAGGGCTTCCGGCCGCCTGGATGTTTCATCTAGCTGAAACTTTTCGACAGTGCTAAGCGGGGTCTGCTTGCGCATCGAGGTTTCGGGGACGAACATTTCCCACCTCGTTGTGGTGCTGCACCAGCTGGCCTTTCCAGGGGTCGATCGACCAGCGTGGCGCGTGGATCACACGTTACGCAGGTTTTGTTTCTCGCATGCGCGTGCTTGTGTTTCAGGAATGTTAAAAACTTCTGCCGCTACCGGCGCGGAAAAAGCAGTTTTTTGCGGGCGGGGATCGCGAAAACCGGTTTTGCCAGCCGGTTTTGATAGCCGCCCAATGTTTCGGGCATGTTGCGCCCGAGGGACGGAAAACTGCCCAGATTTTCCGGACATTTCGCCATATTGGGGCCAGAGCGCGTCATGAAAGCGGATCCGGGCAGCTGCTGGCGCGGCTTAAACCACCGGTGGGGGGCAAGCGT
>NZ_JBLVOJ010000025.1:0-22260 GCF_053543715.1 Glutamicibacter sp. AGC46 | reverse complement strand
CCGGCCACCGGAATGGTGCTATGGAATTATTGCTGCCGCTCTGTGGCGTCGCTGCCCGGATCGGGGCTGGTGCCCGGATCGGAGCTGGACTCCGCCGGTGAGTGCGCGGCGGGCTTGGCGCGATCTGCTTCGACCGGTTGCGCCGGGGCCCTGCCTGGCAGGTAGAACGGATCGACCTGCTGCTTGCGCAGCTTGCCCAGGACCACGATCAGCGCGAGGATGCCGGCGATGGCGATGCCGATCGCCAGCCACTGGTGCACGCGCAGGGCCAGCGGCCCGATGGCGATGATTTCGGCCGGGTCCAGGCGCAGGGATTCGGTGAAGGTGCGGCCGATGCCGTACCAGATCATGTAGCAGCAGAACAGTGCGCCGCGGCGCAGCTTGAACTTCCGGTCCAGCGCGATCAGCACGAAGGCGCCCAGCACATTCCACAGCGACTCGTACAGGAAGGTCGGGTGGAAGAGCGTGTCCGCGGGCAGCCCGGCCGGGAAGTTGTAGCTGTCCGCATCGATCTCCAGGCCCCACGGCAAGTCGGTCGGCGCGCCGAACAGCTCCTGATTGAACCAGTTGCCCCAGCGGCCGGCCGCCTGCGCCAGCAGCAGGCCGGGCACGGCCGCGTCGACGAAGGCCGAGAGCCTGATGCCGGCTTTCCGGCAACCGATCCACGCTCCGAGTGCGCCGAGCGACACCGCACCCATGATGCCCAGCCCGCCAAGCCAGATCTGCGGGATCTCGGCCAGGTGGGCGGTTTGCCCGCCGAGCCCGAAGTAGTACATCGGGTCGGTGATCAGCACATGGTAGAGGCGGCCGCCGATGATGCCGAAGGGGATCGTCCAGATGGCGATGTCCCAGAGCATGTCGGAGTTGCCGCCGCGGGCGCCGAGGCGCTTGTTGGTCAGCCACAGCGCGATCAGGATGCCCGCGAGGATGCACAGCGCGTAGGCGTGGATGGTCAGCGGGCCGATCGAGATCCTGGCGAATTCCGGCGGCGGCGAAGGGATGGAGGCGGGCAAGGCAAGCGCCAGCTGCGCGGCAAAAGCCATCAGGCCCGTCCGCTCAGTTCAGCGGCCAGGGCGCCCACGGCGGGCACTCCCCCGTCACGCAGGGCGGCGACCAGCGCGGTGCCGACGATCACGCCGTCGGCGTAGGCGCCGATTTCTTCCACGTGCTCGCGGCGCGAGACGCCCAGGCCCCCGCAGGCATTCTCGGCGCCGGCGTTGTGGGCGGCGTCGACCACTGCCTGCGCGGCGGAGGACACCTCGGTACGGGCGCCGGTGACGCCCATCAGCGACACGCAGTAGACGAAGCCGGAGGACGCATCCACGGTGCGCTGCACCCTCGCTTCGGTGGACGACGGGGCAATGAGGAACACGCGCTCCAGGCCGTACTTCTCGCTGGCCTGGATCCATTCGGCGGCCTCGTCGGGCACCAGATCCGGGGTGATCAGGCCGGCGCCGCCGGCTTCGGCGAAGCGCCGGGAGAACTCGTCCACGCCCAGGCGCAGCACCGGGTTCCAGTAGGTCATGACCATCACGGCCACGTCGGTGCGTTCGGTGATCCCGCGCACGATGTCGAAGATCTGCGGGACCTTGAAGCCGTTGGCCAGCGCCTGCACGGTCGCTTCCTGGATCACCGAACCGTCCATCACCGGGTCGGAGTACGGGATGCCGATCTCGATGACATCCACGCCATTCTCGGCCAGCGCCACGGCGGCCTCGATGCTGGTGGCGACGTCGGGGAAGCCGGCAGGCAGGTAGCCGATGAGGGCCGGGCGGCCCTCGGCGCGGGCTGCGGCGATCTTCTGGGCGCTGGTCACGCGGGTCATCTACTTCTCCTCGGATTTCTGCGAGCCGGAGTTCTGCGCAGTGGCCGCGTTGATTTCGGCCTCGGCGTCTTTTTCGTCGATCATGTTGAACCAGGCGGCAGCGGTGCCCACGTCCTTGTCCCCGCGGCCCGAGAGGTTCGCGATGATGATGGTCTCTTCGGGGACCGCGCCTTCGGCGATCTTGCGCGCCGCCAGGCGGATGGTGCCGGCCAGGGCGTGCGCGGACTCGATCGCCGGCAGGATGCCCTCGGTGCGGCACAGCGCCTTGAACGCGTCCATCGCCTCGGTGTCGGTGACCGGCTCGTACTTCACGCGGCCGATGTCGGCCAGGTAGGCGTGCTCCGGGCCGACGCCCGGGTAGTCCAGGCCCGCGGAGATGGAGTGCGATTCGACGGTCTGCCCGTCCTCGTCCTGCATCAGGTAGGACTTCGCGCCATGCAGCACGCCCGGGCGGCCCAGGGTGATGGTCGCGGCGTGGCGGTCGGTGTCCACGCCGTCGCCGCCGGCCTCGTAGCCGAAGATCTCCACCTCGGGATCGTCGAGGAAGCCGTGGAAGATGCCGATCGCGTTCGATCCGCCGCCGATGCAGGCGGTCACCGCGTCGGGCAGGCGGCCGGCCTGGGCCAGGATCTGCTCGCGGGCCTCGTCGCCGATGACCTCGTGGAAGTAGCGGACCATGGCCGGGAACGGAGCGCCGCCGGCGGCGGTGCCCAGCAGGTAGTGGGTGTTATCCACGTTGGCCACCCAGTCGCGCAGCGCCTCGTTGATCGCGTCCTTCAGCGTCTGGGAGCCGACGGTGACCGGGATGACGGTGGCGCCGAGCAGGCGCATGCGCGCGACATTCAGCGCCTGCCGGCGGGTGTCCTCCGCGCCCATGTAGACCACGCATTCCAGGCCCATCAGGGCCGCGGCGGTGGCCGAGGCGACGCCGTGCTGGCCGGCGCCGGTCTCGGCGATGATGCGGGTCTTGCCCATGCGCTTGGCCAGCAGCGCCTGGCCGAGCACGTTGTTGATCTTGTGGCTGCCGGTGTGGTTCAAGTCCTCGCGCTTGAGGAAGATCCGCACCCCGCCGCAGTACTGCTCGGAAAAGCGCTTGGCTTCGGTGAGCAGCGAGGGGCGCCCCGAGTAGTTCTTGTTCAGGTCCTTGACCTGGGCGATGAACTCGGGGTCGTTCTTGGCCGCTTCGAAGGTCTCGTTCAGCTCGTCCATGGCGGCCATGAGGGACTCGGGCATCCACCGCCCGCCGTAGGCACCAAAGTACGGGCCGCTTGCGTGCCTTAGCGACTGTGCATCGATCGACTGGCGGTGCTCGGAGTTTTCCGGAGTGCTCATCGATTCCCTCTTTCCTCGTACGGAGCTTGATTCGTGGTAAGTCTCGTGCCCCGCCGGAAACTCCTGCGGGGCACGAAAAGCAGTTCTGGGTCCTTCGCCGCCGTGCGCGGCTAGCGCTGCGGCTTGGCGCCGGTACCGGCTTTGATGAACGCGGCGACCGAAGCGCGCGGATCGGCATGCTTCACCAGCGCTTCGCCGACCAAGACCGCGTCGGCGCCGGCCGCACCGTATTGGACGACCTGTTCGGTGGATTCCACACCGGACTCGGCGACGATCACCGCCTGGGCCGGCAGCAGCGGAGCGAGCTTGCCGAAGGTGGCTGGATCGACGTCCAGCGTCTTCAGGTTGCGCACGTTCACACCGATGATCTTCGCTCCGGCCTTGCTGGCGCGGGCGATTTCCTCCTCGGTGTGGGTCTCCACCAGGGCGTTCATTCCCAGCTGGTGAGTCAATTCTAGGAAAGATGCCAGCAATTCATCATTCAGCGCCGCAACAATGAGCAACACGAGGTCAGCGCCGTGGGCGCGGGCTTCGTAGATCTGGTACTCGTCGACCGTGAAATCCTTGCGCAGCACCGGAATCTGCACGGCAGCGCGTACCGCGTCGAGATCCTGGAGCGAACCCCCGAAACGGCGGGCTTCGGTGAGCACGGAAATCACCGAGGCGCCACCGGCCTCGTATTCTGCGGCCAGTACGGCAGGCTCCGGGATATCTGCCAGCGCACCCTTGGACGGGGACTTGCGCTTGACCTCGGAGATGACACGCAGCGTGGTGTCGCGGGCGGCCTGGTCGGCGTGGCCACCGAGCGCGGCGAAAGCATCGCGCGCAGGGGCTGCCGCTGCCGCGGCCTGCTTGACCGCTTCCAGGCTGGTGATTGCGCGACGGGCGCCCAGGTCTTCCCGGACGCCCGCGATGATCTCATCAAGAACAGTCAATTTAGTGCGATGCTCCGCTGCGAGCGCCGCCCACGCCGAAACCGGCTGCCTTCAGGATCCAGCCCAGGAGCAGGCCAACCACCATGATGCCGCAACCGACCCAGACGATGGACCAGGCGAAGTAGGCGAAGGCGATGCCGGCCACGATTGAACCGGCAATCATGGTCAGTACGCAGGCCCACGCTGCGATGGAGTTACCGTGGCCAATCTCTTCGGTGTATACCGGATCGAGCTCGGTGTTCTGCGACATGTTCGATGTCTCCTCATGTTGTGATGCTGCGTCCCGGCAGGGCGTTGCTGCCCGGGACGTTGGTCTTCAGGTTCCATTCTGCCACCTGCGCGCGAGAACCTCCTATTCCGGAAGCCTTCGTTTCGCGCCGGTGGTGCGAATCACGATCCGCCCGGGTTATTTCCGGCCAGCAGTCGGGTCTTCGCCGTCCGAGAGCTGCTCCCAGCTGGCGATGTTGCGCGAGGACTGGTCCTTGGGCTCCGCGCTGGACCTTGCCGCCTGCCGATCGTACTTGCTGGCCTTGGCGGGCCAGCGGCCAGCGAAGACGAACACCAGCACGGCCTGCAGCACCATCAGCACTCCGGCGAACACCGCGACCGCTGGCCACGCGCTGAGCGTGTACTCGCCGACGTTCTGGGCCAATCCGGTAGCTTCGGCCACGGTGGTGGAGGCGACGGCCTGCGGATCGCGCAGCGCCCCGAGGCCGGCGGCAACCACGGTGGCACCGGCGAGCAGGCAGATCGCCGCAATGATGTAGCGGGCGATCTTCCCGGCGATCAGCAGCGCCAGCGAACCGGCCAGCACCACCACGGAGACCGCGGTGACCGAGGCGGCCGCGGTGGCGCCGTCGATGACGATCTGCGGGATCTGCACGGAGCTGGAGGCCACATCGACGGTGATCCATGTGCGGGTGGCCGACCAGAGGCCGATCAGTGCGCCGGCCATGCCGAAGAGGGCGAGGGTGCGGGCGCTGGTCAATTTCTTCACTTCGTTTCACCTGATTCGGTGTTGATGTTGTGGGCCGCACGCATCGACTGCGCAGCCCAGACGGCGCGCAGCGGGGCGGCTGCCTTGTTCACGGTTTCCAGGGCTTCGTCGGCGAACTTCGAGTCGTTGACGATGCCGCCGCCGGCTTGCACATAGGCGCGTTCCCCCTTGAGCAGGGCGGAGCGGATGGCGATGGCCATGTCCATGTCGCCGGCGAAGTCCAGGTAGCCGACCACGCCGCCGTAGATGCCGCGGCGGTACGGTTCGTACTCGTCCAGCAGCTGCAGGGCGCGGGGCTTCGGTGCACCGGAGAGCGTGCCGGCCGGGAAGGTCGCAGCCAGCACGTCGTAGGCGTCCACGTCATCGCGGGTCTTGCCCACCACATTGGAGACCAGGTGCATGATGTGGCTGAAGCGCTCGACCTCCATGAACTGGGTGACTTCCACGGTGCCGGCCTTGCAGACCCGCGAGAGGTCGTTGCGCGAAAGGTCAACCAGCATCAGGTGCTCGGCGCGCTCCTTCTCGTCGTTGAGCAGCGACTTCTCGTGCAACTGGTCGTCCTCGTAGTTCGCCCCGCGCGGGCGGGAACCGGCGATCGGGTGGGTAACCACATGCGAATCGTTGACGGTGACCAGCGCTTCGGGCGAGGAACCGACGATCTCGAACCGTTCGCCGTCCTCGTTGACGAAGTTGAACAGGTACATGTACGGGCTCGGATTTGTCGCGCGCAGCACGCGGTAGACATCCAGCGCGTCGGCCTGCGTTTCCAGCTCGAAGCGGCGCGAGACGACGATCTGGAAGACCTCGCCGTCCACGATCGCGGTCTTGGACTTGGCCAGCGCCTTGAGGTACTCGTTCTCATCCCAGGAGTGGGTGACAGCTTCCATCAGGGTTTCGCGCGGCACATCGGTTCCGGTGAGCACCGCCGCGGCCGACTCCACCGGCACCGCGAGCTGGTCGAGCATCGCCTGCAGGCGGGTGACGGCACCGTCGTAGGCCTCGTCGACATTCTCGTCGCTGCCATCGAAATTGATCGCGTTGGCGATCAGCGTGACGGTGCCTTCGGCCGCATCATGGGCAGCCATGTCCGCTACCAGGTTCATGCTCAGCTCAGGCAGGTTCAGATCATCGGCCGGCGGGTTGGGCAGCTTCTCCCAGTGGCGCACGCATTCCCAGCCGATGAAGCCGACCATGCCGCCGGTCAAGGGAGGCATGCCGGGAACGGGTTCGGTCTTCAGCGCGCGCACGGTGTCGCGCAAGACCTCCACGCCCGCACCGCCGGTAGGCAGGCCAGCTGGCGCATGGCCCTGCCAGTAGGCTTCTGAACCACGGGTGCTCAGCGTTGCCGGGGAGTTCACTCCAATGAAGGAATAGCGGCTCCAGACACCGCCCGGGGCAGCCGATTCCATCAGGAAAGTGCCCGGGCGGCCCTGCGCCAGGGTGCGGTAGAGGCCGATGGGCGTGAGCGAGTCAGCCAGCACGGTGATAGTCACGGGGATGACACGACGGTTCGCGGCCATGGCGCGGAAGGACTCGCGGGACGGGGAAATCTTGCCAAGGGTTTTCATCTGTGTTCTTCTTCTACGTATTCTTCGAGCGCGTGCTGCGATGCGCAGCTGGGCGCGGCATTCCCGGCGCTAGCCAACCGCGTGTGCCGATGCTTCGAAAATCCTACTCGGGGCGGTGGCCCACGACGGCCGGCAATTCACGATCGGTGAAGCAGGATTCGGTGCCGGTGTGGCAGGCGGCGCCTACTTGGTCGACCTGCACCAGCAGCGCGTCCCCATCGCAATCCAGGGCAACGGACTTCACGAACTGGAAGTGGCCGGAGGTGTCGCCCTTGCGCCAGTACTCCTGGCGGGAACGGGAGTAGAAGGTGACCCGACCAGTGGTCAACGTGCGGTGCAACGCTTCATCGTCCATCCAGCCGAGCATCAGCACTTTCCCGGAGTCGTACTGTTGCGCGATGGCAGCAAACAGGCCATTGGCATCTCGCTTGAGACGCCTGGCAATAGCCGGGTCGAGGCTATGGGATTCAGGGCTCGGATTCGAGCCGTCGTTAGAAGTAGACATCACCATTAGCATACTGGTTTTCCGCGGAATCCAGAGACCTGTGACGTACCGCTCGTCGACGCGCCACGCCGTCTTGGCGACACCACTTTCACCTTGCACAATTAGTCACTTGGAGCGTGCTAGTTTCAGAAGTGATGCACTTAGTTCAGGCTTCCAGACTTGCGTTGGCCGAGACCCTGCTTGCGGCAGGACCTACCGCCGACACCCTTTGCGACGGTTGGCAGACCCGCCATCTCGCCGCTCACCTTGTGTTGCGCGAAAGCTCACTGCTTTCTGCCGGCATGTTCTTCAAACCGCTGTCCAAGAAGCTCGAGGCGAAGCAGAACCAAATGGTGATCGCGGCGCAGACTCCCGAAGGCTATGCCGGGTTGGTCCGCAGCTTCCGATCGGGTCCACCCGCTTTCTCGCCCTTCGCCATCGACAAGGTCAACCAGTCGGCGAACCTCTCCGAGTTCTTCATCCACACCGAAGATGTGCGGCGTGCCCGCGGCCAGTGGGCTCCGCGGGTCCTGGACACCGAGTACACCGAACTGCTCTGGCAGTCGCTGACCCGCATGTCTCGCCTGCTGTTCCGCCATGCGCCAATTGGCATCATCCTGACGCGTCCCGATGGCCAGCGTCATGTCGCCAAGAAGGCTCCGAACGCTGTTTCGATTACCGGCCCGGTCACCGAGCTGATGATGTACTCGTTCGGCCGCATCGACCAGAGCCTGGTCTTGTTCGAAGGCGGGGAAACCGCATTGGAAATCGTCAAGGGCTTCAAGCCAGGGCTATAAAGCTCCCTTGGTTATCCACATTCGTGGGTGTGCCGTCCAAGTTCGCGTCGCACCGGCCTAGGATTTCGAGCAATCGATATCCAACAGGTCTGGAGCTTGGCCATGAACACGCGCAGAGTCCTTGAGCATTACCCCAGTGTCGCTATCGCCATCGTGCCCGCGTTCGTCTTGGTTGCCCTGGTATCAGCACTCTTCGTTTCAGTCGCTCCCGCCGATCCGGCGTCCTCGGCTTCATTGCCGACTGCTTCAAGTACCACGCAGGCACCTCCATCAAGCGAACTGGAGCTTCCGGAGTCGGCAGATATCACGTATGAAAAATCGGATTACGGAGTCCAGGACGCCGCAACGTACTTCTTCGACTTGCTCAATTATGAAATCATCTACCAAGACTCCGCCGATTTCACCCCGATAGTTACCGGAACATGCAAAGCGGAACAGTGCTGGAAGACCTTCCGCGAGCAAGAAGACCTCCGAACAGGTCCGGAATACATGCAAACCGGCGGCTACTACTTCCTGCACACGGACTATATCGTCCGGTTTGACGGTAATTCTGCTTATCTGATGGGCGAGCTGACCTTGTCTGAACGTTCGCGCCTTCGTCCCGATCAGGAAAACATCATTGTCGAAGAACAAAATCTGGGTGAAATCACCATGGGACTTGAATACACCGACAACGGATGGAAAGTTTCTGCCATCGCGCTTGAGAGTCTCCCGAGTAAAGCACCGCTCAGCTAATTGAACGTGCCTGATTTCAGGCTAGCCGATTCCATGAGTCCTGAAATCAAACGTCGCCAGCCGCATCGTTTCACTCCAGACCGTCATCAAACGTGGTTACAGGTAGTTGGGATTCGGGATTTAGCTGCCCTGAGTTTTCCACAGATTCCTCGAAAACTCTCCACTTTCTTGAAACACGGGCATAGGATGGCGCACAACCTGGCATTCCCAATGATCATGGAGAGTTCGAATGGACACTCGGAAAATTGCAGTTGTCGCGTCCGTTGCAGCTGTTGCACTCGCACTATCAGGCTGCAACGCCGGGAACACTGAAGGGCCAAAGACCTCACCGTCCGCCGCTATCGAGACGTCACCGAATCCGGTTTCGACAGCAGAGAAGCCGTCGCCGGCCGAAAGCCTCAAGTACAAGCCTGCCTCAGCCGATGGACCCGCAGAAAATGTTCCTGTCCCGGAACGGCCAGCACTTGCGGGCGAGTACAGCGAGGACGGAGCAGCCGCCTTCACCAAGTTCTATTTTGATCTAGTGAACTATTCCATCGAAACTAACGATGCGGCGCCTCTAAAAAAGGTAACCACCAAAGAATGTATTGTGTGTGGCGTTTCAATAATCGATGAAGCGACAGAAGCGGAGGAATTAGGTAAATGGCAGGTCGGTGGAAAACATCACCCCAAGATTCTTGATGCCTATATCACTGGGGAAAACTTAGCGGCGGTCACTGTCGAGTACACAGCTGATAATGCAGAAATTTATCTCGCCCCACATGAACTTGCTTCTAAATTAGACAAGCTAGAACCAACTACTGTAGCTGTGGGCGTGAAATTCGATCGTGACTGGAAAGTTTACGAAATTATCGGTGCGGAATAATGAAGTTGAAATTATCAATGAGAGTGTCGTTAGTTCTCACATTTTCCGTTGGCTTACCAGCTCTTCTTGGCATACAAGCACCCCTCGGTTTAGCAGACCAAGATGAGCGCGGGATTCGCATGCGCCCCGAATCAATTCACGAAAGTCACGACGAAAAGAAAGATTTCAACTATCAGGAGGAATCTCGAAATTCGCAACCCAAAAAACAACCCCATTCGAAGCCTTCTCCTAAAGAGCAATTCTCCATACGCGATTACGAAAGTTGTGACCCCAGAAGCTCGAAGGCGCGATTCTGTATCAGCATTCCTGAGGAAGGAAATTGCCCAGATGGGGCGGCTCCGGTATATCGCCAAGTGATCGATAGTCAAGGTTACGTGGTTCGGCAGTACCGTTACTGCGCCGGAAACCCACCAAAAATCGACCTACCTGAAGACTCGATTACCCAGGAAATATTGATAGATATAAACACATTCAAAGAATATCCGATACTCCCTTCGAAAATAATGAGTTACCCAAAGAAATTTTCTCTAAGAAACGGGAATACGCATTTCTTGGCTACCGAAGAAGTCCAATCTTTCTCATCTAACCTCTCTGGCTCAAATATAAGTATCAGGGCAATACCGATTCAGTGGAACTGGAACTATGGCGATGGGACTACTCGAAATCTTGATTTCCCTGGAGATCCGATGCCTCACCATACGCTGAGAGATAAAACCCCCACGAGTCATTCGTACCGCGAGACTGGCACATTCAAAGTAGGGGTGACCACTCTCTACCGCGGAGAATTCAGCGTCGATGGTGGCGCGTGGCAAGCTATACCCGGCCAGGCTGCCGTCGCCAGCGTTCCTATTGAAATTGACGTCTGGCGGACCGAGAAGGAACTGATTGCCAACGATTAGCCGGGTACAGCTAAGGCCCAGCACCATTTGGTGCTGGGCCTTCGGCTTACGTGCCTAGCGAACTGGGTAGCCAGCTTCGCGGATGGCCTGTTTGACCTTGGCGATCATGTCCTTCGGACCGAAGTGGAAAATCGAGGCGGCCAAAACAGCGTCGGCGCCTGCTTCGATTGCTGGAGGGAAGTCCTCAGGCTTTCCTGCACCACCCGATGCGATCAGCGGGACCGAGACCTCGGCGCGAACTGCACGGATCATTTCCAGATCGAAACCATCCTTCGTGCCATCAGCATCGATCGAGTTCAGCAGGATCTCCCCCACACCTCGTTCAGCCGCTTCCTTGGCCCAAGCTACGGCGCACATGCCCGTGCCGGTCCGACCACCATGAGTAGTAACCTCGTAGCCCGATGCAATCGTCGGATCATCTGTGCGTCGGGCGTCGAGCGACAGCACGAGTACCTGGGAGCCGAAGCGCTGGGTAATCTCGTTGATGACCTCAGGACGGTTCACCGCCGCGGTATTGATCGAGGCCTTGTCGGCGCCGTTGCGCAGCAGGCGATCGACGTCTTCGGCAGCGCGGACGCCTCCGCCTACGGTCAGCGGGATGAAAACTTCTTCTGCGGTATGGCGAACGACCTCATAAGTAGTTTCACGATCCGCGCTGGATGCGGTGACATCCAAGAAGGTCAACTCGTCGGCACCTGCATCATTGTAGCGACGGGCAAGCTCAACGGGATCGCCAGCATCGCGAAGCCCCGCAAAGTTCACGCCCTTCACAACACGTCCGGCGTCAACGTCGAGGCAAGGAATAACACGAATTGCAACGCTCATCAGCGAATTTTCCTTGTCTTCTTAGATGCGGCAGGCGTGGATCTGGCTGACCAAGATGGCGCGGGCGCCAACTTCGTACAGCTCGTCCATGATGTTATTGGTCTGCGACTTCTTGACCATGGCGCGCACGGCCACCCAATCGGAGTTTGCAAGGTCCGACACGGTTGGCGATTCCAGGCCAGGGGTCAGCTCGCAAGCCTGGTCGGCAAGCTCGCGGCGGACGTCGTAGTCGAGCATGACGTACTGGC
Source organism: Glutamicibacter sp. AGC46 (assembly GCF_053543715.1). Taxonomy (NCBI): domain Bacteria; kingdom Bacillati; phylum Actinomycetota; class Actinomycetes; order Micrococcales; family Micrococcaceae; genus Glutamicibacter; species Glutamicibacter sp. AGC46. Next base: position 10,750 of record NZ_JBLVOJ010000025.1, on the reverse strand, counting down.
GGGCAACGAGCACACCGTTCAGGCGGCGGATCAGCACGTCCAAGCCGGATGGCTTGTGGCCGACACGGCCGATCATGACTGCTTCGGAGTTCAGCAGCGGATCGCCGAAGATCTCCATGCCAGCGGCCTTGATGGTATTGCCGGTTTCTACAACGTCAGCGATGGCATCGGCCACGCCCAGCCGGACCGAAGACTCGATGGCACCGTCAAGGCGAACGATCGAAGCCTGGATGCCGGACTTTTCGAGGTAGTGCCGCAGCAGCACGTCATAGCTGGTGGCAATGCGCTTGCCATTGAGCTGCTGTGCATCGTTGAAGGCGCCAACCGGGGCAGCGAAGCGGAAAGCCGATTTCCCGATGCCTAGCGAGAGCTGCTCTTCGACAGCGTCGTCGACATCTGCGTCAAGGTACAGATCGCGACCGGTGATGCCTACGTCCAGGATTCCCCGGCCGACATAGACTGCGATGTCGCGCGGACGCAGGTAGAAGAATTCAACTTGGTTTTCCTCATCGACCAGGACCAGTTCGCGGGAATCGCGGCGCTGGAGGTAGCCGGCTTCCTTGAACATTGTGGAAGCGATTTCGGATAGGGCACCCTTATTGGGTAGGGCTACGCGGAGCATTATTGACTCATTTCGTCATGAATGGCGCTGCGGCGATTAGCCATAAACAAGCGCCAAGGATTAATTCGTTGGCCGTTGTTTCTGCCGCCGTGCGTTGACTGCGACCTGATCGGCAGTGGATCAGGCCGCAATCGCGCGACGGCTATAGATGCTTGTAAACGTCGGCCAAGGTCATTCCCTTGGCGATCATGAGGACCTGAAGGTGGTACAGCAGCTGGGAGATCTCCTCCGCCGCGGCCTCATCGGTTTCGTACTCCGCAGCCATCCAAACTTCGGCGGCTTCCTCGACGATCTTCTTGCCGATGCCATGGACACCAGAGTCGAGTTCGGTGACGGTACGTGAGCCTTCCGGGCGGGATTGTGCCTTGAGCGATAGTTCGCTGAAGAGCTCGTCAAAAGTTTTCACGGAACTTATCCTAGCTGTTTTCTCTGCAGGGGCTGTACTCTGGTGGCCCTTTGTGACAGGGCCACCCGAATGCTATGGCAGTGCGGCTACCGTCATGACGGCAGCCGAGTAGGCTTCATAGCCTTTGTCCTCGCTGGAGTTTTCCAAGCCAGCGCGGTCAAGGGCCTGCTCTTCGTTATCGCAGGTGAGCACGCCAAAACCGATTGGGGTTTTGGTGTCCACGCTCACATTGGTTAAGCCATTGGTCGCGGCCAAGCAGACGTAGTCAAAGTGCGGGGTACCGCCACGGATGACCACGCCCAGCGCGATGACCGCATCGTAGTCGCCGGCAAGAGTGGAGGCAGCGGCCGGCAATTCGAAGGTGCCCGGTACGCGGATCAGGGTGGTGCTCGATTCCAGACCGGCATCCTTGGCGGCGCGCTCGGCGCCGTCAATCAGTCCGTTCATGATCACCTCGTGCCAGCTCGCGGCCACGATGGCCACCTTGAGCTGTGAGAACTTCTCCTGAACGGCCAGGGCCTTCAGCTGTTCGCTGACATCGGCAGGTGCGCCATGCTTGCTCATCTTGATGCTCCTTCTATTCTTCTGGATTCGTGGGGTTCAGGCGCCGTGGTAGGCGTCGGCCTGCTGGTCATCGTCGGCATCGGGCAGATCCAGGTGGTGGCCGAAGCGCGTCTGCTTGGTGCGCAGGTAGGCCGAGTTCTGCTCACGCGGTGCAATCTGCAGGCCGATCAGCTCTGCTACCTTGATTCCCGCGTCATTCAGCTGTTCCTGCTTGTCCGGGTTGTTGCTCAGCAATCGGATTTCGTCCATGCCCATGGCCTTGAGGATGGCAGCGACGGCGAAGTACTCGCGTGCGTCGGCAGGGAAGCCCAGATGCAGGTTGGCGTCCAGGGTATCCATGCCGCCTTCCTGCAGGGCGTAGGCGCGCAGCTTGTTGGCCAGGCCGATGCCGCGGCCTTCGTGCCCGCGGATGTAGATGACGTGACCGCCTTCGCGGGCGATGGTTTCCATGGAAGCATGCAGCTGTTCGCCGCAGTCGCACCGGTAGGAACCGAAGATGTCCCCGGTGAGGCACTCCGAATGGATGCGCACCAGGTTGCCGGGCTTAGCGCCGTCGGGACCGGCGTGGCTGAGCACGACGTGCTCGTGGCCTTCTGCGGTAGCAGCGCGGGCGGTGAAGTCCCCGAAGGCGGTGGGCAGCTTGATCGGATCGGTCAGCTCGATCTCGTCGTTGACTCGGCGCCAGCGGGCCAGGTCGTCGATGGAGATCAGCGGCAAGTTGTGTTCAGCTGCGAAGACGCGCAGGTCATCCAGGCGCATCATTTCGCCGTCGTCCTTGGTGATTTCGCCGATCACCCCAACCGGTTCCAAGCCGGCGGCCTGGCACAGGTCGACCGCCGCTTCGGTGTGCCCGCGGCGTTCCAGCACTCCCCCGGCCGCAGCTCGCAGCGGGAAAATGTGGCCCGGGCGGGAGAGCTGAGCCGGTTCGGTGGCCGGGTCGGCCAGCAGTCGGCTGGTCAGCGCACGATCGGCAGCGGAAATACCGGTGGTGATCCCTTCGGCGGCATCGCAGGTGACGGTGAAGGCAGTGCCTTTGGCATCCTGGTTGATGCCGACCATCGGGGCCAGGCGCAGCGCGTCGGCCCGCTTGGCGCCCAAGGGCACGCAAATCACCCCTGAGGTGTAGCGGATGGTGAAGGCCATCAGCTCCGCCGTAGCGTGCTGGGCGGCGAAGATGATGTCGCCCTCGTTTTCCCGGTCCTCGTCGTCGACGACCACTACGGCTCGGCCGGCGGCCAGGGCTGCCAGCGCGGTAGGGATGGAATCCAAAGTCGAGGTGCCCATTACTGCTGGCCTCCGAATTCATTCAGGCGTGCCACGTACTTGGCGAGCACATCGACCTCGATATTGATCTTCTCGCCCACTTGGCGGGTGCCCATGGTGGTCTCGGCGAGGGTGATCGGAATGATGCCGACCTCGACCCAGTGCCCACCGGAATTCGTTGCCGGGGAGACTGCGGTAATGGTCAGCGAGATGCCGTCCAGCGCAATGGAACCCTTTTCCGCGGTCAGCGGCGCGTAAGCAGCGTCGATTCCAATGCGGAAGGTGGTCCACTGGCCGTGGTCTTCGCGGGCCAGCACCTCGCCGACGGAGTCTACGTGGCCCTGCACCACATGCCCATCGAGCCGGCCTCCGGCGGGGGTGCAGCGTTCGAGGTTGACCTGGTCGCCGGTTTTCAAGGCGCCGATGGTGGTGCGGCGCAGGGTTTCGCCCATGACGTCGACGCTGAGCGTGTCGCCTTCCAGCTCGGTGGCGGTCAGGCAGACCCCGTTGACGGCAAGAGAACCGCCAAGGCCCAGGTTTTCGGTGTGGCCCGGGGCACGCAGGGTCAGTACTGCCAGATCCTTGCCGCTGAAGGTCTCGATGCCTTCTATGACTCCCTGGCCGGTGACAATTCCGGTGAACATGATTACTCCTTGAAAAGTTTGGGGTTGCTGGCGCTTAGGCGCGGGGCAACGGTTCTAGATGCAGGGCAATATCATCGCCCAGCCGGGTCAACGATTCGTTGCTGGCCGAATCCAGCCGGAAACGCTGCGCGTCACTGAGTGTGGTGGTGCTTGGCATGTTGACCGATGAGCTGCCTGCGCCGATCAGCACTGGTGCTTGGTAGCAGTAGATTTCGTCGGCCAGATCTGCTGCGATGAAGGCCGAGGCGACCGTGGCGCCACCTTCAATCAGCAGGTGGGCCAGGCCCAACTCGTTAGCCCGGGCGAGGGCCTCTTGCACGTCGTGGCTGCGGATCTGCGACCAATCGCTTCCCTGGGCGAGTGCCAGATCTGCTGGCAAATCGCGTTCGCCCATGACCAGGCGGAAGGGCTGGCGTTCATGCAGCTGCCCCTCGGGAGTGCGGGCGGTCAGCCGCGGGTTGTCGATGATCGCTGTGTTCGTGCCGACCAGGATGCCATCCACGCGCGAGCGCAGGGTATGCGCGTGGTTGCGCGAGGCCTCGGAGGTGATCCATTGGCTCGTGCCATCCGGTGCGTTGATCCGGCCGTCGAGCGACTGGGCAATTTTCACCGTGATGAACGGTCGGCCTTCAGCCTTGGCGATGAACCAGCGGTGGTTCAGCTGCTTCGCCGCGGAGAAATCCTCCAGCTGGGTGGCTTGGGTTCCGTGGCTGCGCAGGTAGTCGGCGCCTCCGCTGGCGGCGGTGTTATCCGAGACCGCGTAGTACACCTGCCCGATGCCGGCTTCCACGATGGCTCGGGCACAGGGACCTGTTCGACCGGTGTGGTTGCACGGTTCGAGGGTCACTACCATCGTCAGTTCGCGGGCCTTGGCAGGAGGCATCTTGCCCAGGCGCCGCAGTGCGTCGACCTCGGCGTGCGGATGCCCCGCCCCGATATGAAAACCGGTGGCGATGATATTTCCCTCGGCATCCAGGACGCAGGCGCCGACCAGCGGGTTGGCCCCGCGGTGGCCGCGTCCGGCGGTTTCCAGCGCGGTGCGCAATGCGGCGTCGAGCTGCTGGGTCGTAATCATGGTGCTACTCCCCTTTCAGCGTTGGCGCGAGATGGTTGGATCGAGCATTTCGGTTTCAATCTGGGGTTTCGCGTCGCGCTTGGACTTGGCCCAGACGAAGAAGCCGACCAGGGTGAATGCCCCGTAGAACAGGTACATGAACGCGCTGGCGTAGTAGCCGGCGGAGAACAGCAGCGGCACGCCTACGGCGTCGACGGCGACCCAGATCAGCCAGAATTCGACCCAGCCCTTGGCCATGCCGTACGTGGCGAGCATCGAGCCAACGAAGGTCCATGCATCAGCCCAGACAGGTTCATAGGAGCCGAGGAGGCGGAAGATCGGTGTCACGGCGAGGGTACCGAGGATCAGCACGGCGATCAGGCCCAGGCGAGCCTTGTTGGAAGCCCATTCAGGGGTGACGGCGCTACCGGTGCCGTTCTTGGCCTGCTTCCAGCGGTACCAGCCGAAGACCGAGACGGCGATGAACATGATCTGCCGGCCGGCTTGGCCCCAGAGGTTGGCAGTGTATCCGGTATCGAAAATGCTGCCCAGGAACACCGTCAGCAGCAACAGGTTGCCGACGATTCCGATAGGCCAGGCCCAGACTTTGCGGCGCATGCCGCCCACGGCGCTGGCCAGGCCGAAGATATTGCCTACGACTTCGCGCACCAAAAGTGCCGACGAGCCAATCGCAATTTGTGAGTTGAAAGCTTCAATGAGCCACCGCAGGAAATCCATCATTCCACCCTTCTCGAAGCGGCGGCTCCGGGGGTGTGCATTTGACGGGCCTGTGGCTCTGCTTTAGGAGATAGACCCGGTGCGGGCTATCGGCAGTACCAGTAGGCATATCAAATTCGTGCTTCTCCCATCCAGACTTTAACTGTCGGTACCGGAATTTCACCAGTTCAACCGTTCCCTCAGCTTGTGGCTTTGGTTGCGGGTCGCGGACTATCACCGCCGGTTCGGACTTTCACCGACCCCGGAGCACGTATTCGTGTTTACTGAGTTTATTCTGACACACTTTGTGCGCCGCTAGTGACCGCCCAGCGCAAGATTGCGTAATACATCGATTTCCACCGATGGCTCCTGGGCCGAGTACACCGCGGAACCGGCGACGAAGACATCCGCACCGGCTTCAGCGGCGCGCAGGATCGTGTCGCGTGAAATGCCGCCGTCAACCTGCAGCGCAATCGGCTTGCCGCTGCCGTCAATGGCAGCCCGGGCACGCATGATCTTGGGAAGGACCAGATCCAGGAACTTCTGGCCGCCGAAACCTGGTTCCACGGTCATCAGCAGAACCATGTCCAGCTCGCCGAGCATGTCCAGGTAGGGTTCGATCGGCGTTGCCGGGCGCAAGGCCATGGCGGCCCTGGACCCGGCGGAACGCAATTCACGAGCCAAGCGGACAGGAGCTGCCGAAGCCTCGGCGTGGAAAGTTACCGAATCCACGCCGAGCTGCGCGTATTCCGGGGCCCAGCGATCCGCGTTCTCAATCATCAGGTGCACATCGATCGGCAGCTTGCTGACCTTGTGCAGCGCATCAACCACGGGCAAGCCCAAGGTCAGATTGGGAACGAAATGGTTGTCCATGACATCAACGTGGACCGCGTCAGCAGTGTGGATGCGGTCCAGCTCGCTAGCGAGGTTCGCAAAATCGGCGGACAGGATCGACGGGTTGATCCGCGCATTACGCATGGATGCTCCTTGGAATACTCGGGCTTGGCTAGGCTTTTTTGGTCAGGATTGCCATGAACATGGCGTCGGTGCCGTGCACGTGCGGCCACAGCTGCACGGTGCTCCCATCGCCCAGTGCGTGGCCTGCCGATGGCGCGTCCTGATACATCACCGAGGAAACCGCGGCGCTGGTATCCAGCAGTGCCGCGGTTTCGTGGTGCTTCAAGAAGTCTTCCACAACCAGGCGGGTTTCGGCCTGATGCGGCGAACAGGTGACGAAGCCGATGACGCCGCCGACGCGGACCGCGTTGAAGGCTGCAGCGAGCAGCTCGCCTTGCAACTTGGTCAGTTCCGGAATGTCTCGCGGGGCTTTGCGCCAACGCGATTCCGGGCGGCGGCGCAATGCGCCCAAGCCGGAGCAAGGGGCATCGACCATGATGCGGTCGTAGTCCCCTGCATAGTCCAGACCGCCGAAGCTGCGTCCGTCGTCACCGGTGACCATCCAGTAGTCATGCGGCACCGCAGCCAACGAGTTCTCGACCAGGCGAGCGCGGTGCGGTGTTGGCTCGTTGGCAGTCAGGCGGGCGTCGCGCTGCACGGCGATCGCTGCGAGCAGCGCCGCCTTTCCGCCTGGACCTGCGCAAAGATCCAGCCAGTAGCGGTCCTCGCCGGCTTCGGGCAATTCGATAGTAGCCAGGGCGCGGGCCATGACCTGGCTGCCGGCATCTTGGACACGCACGGTGCCTTCCTTGACACCTGGCACACGCGAGACGTCGCCGTGCTTGTAGGTGGCCGAATCAGCCAGCAAGGTGCCCGGTTCCGCCCCGGATTCCAGGGCGCCGGACAGATCGCCCAGCCCCGGCAGGGACACCAGGTTCACCAGCGGCGCCAGGTTATCCGCTTCCAGCAGGGCTTCAAGTTCGCTGGCGTCGCGGCCATGGGAAATCAGCGCGCCGCGCAAGGCACGGACAATCCAATCCGGGTGCGAGTGCTCGATGGCCAGCCGCTCGGACTCCGAAGCGGCAGCATTGCCCAGCAGTTCGGTCCATTCGTCGGCTTCCTTGGCCGAAACGCGCCGCAGTACGGCGTTGATCAGGCCGGACGGACCGGCACCGATCTGCGCACGAGCCAGCGACACGGTTTCATCCAGGGCGGCATGCTTGGGCACACGCATGGCCAGCAGCTGGTGGGCGCCCAGGCGCAGCGCATCGAGGATGGCCGGATCCAGCTCGGCCAGCGGACGGTCAACCAGGGTGGTCAGGATCGCGTCGTAGAACCCCTGGCCGCGCAGTGCCCCGTAGGCCAGTTCGGTGGCGAAGCCCGCGTCGCGGCGGTCAAGCTGGTATTCGCGGATCAACTTCGGCAGCACCAGGTTGGCATAGGCATCCGCGCCGGATACCTCACGCAGGGTCTTGAAAGCTACCAGGCGTGCCGGGTCGGCCGCGCGCTTTCGCTGGCCGGGTGCGGATGCCGAATACTTGCGCGGGCCGGCCTGGCCGCGGTTGCGGGTACGGCCCTGCTCATTGCGGCGATCATTGTCGCGGTATCCGCCGCGTGGTTCCTGTCCGCTCATGCGAAGCTCACTTTCGTTCCCTGGGTGAGCACTCCACGTGCCCAGTCGCTGGCGTTCATCATTTTCTTGCCCGGAGGCTGGATTTCGGTGGGCTGCAGGGCCCAGGTGGCGGTGCCGATGTATACCTTCGGCTGCTTGCCCGGCTCGATGCGCACTTCGCCTGGCGCAAGGTCGGCGATCTCGCGGTGCTCACGCAGTGGACCGAATTTGAAGCGCTTGTTTTCGGCCTTGACCCAGGCGCCCGGAGACGGGGTGGTTCCGTGGGCGCGCCGACGGATTTCCGTGGCGGTCCGGGTGAAGTCCAGCTCCGCATCCACATCGGTAATCTTCGGTGCGTAGGTGTGCGATCCGGACTGCGGAATGGCAATGGCCTGCCCGGAATCCAGAGCTTGCAAGGTCTGCACCAGCAGGTTCGAGCCGGACCGGCTGAGCCGTTCGAGCATGATGCCTGCGGTGTCCAGTTCACCAATTCTCTCGGTGACCTGTCCGAATACCGGACCTGTGTCCAGTCCGGTTTCCAGCTGGAAGGTGACTGCACCGGTGATGTCGTCGCCGTTGATAATGGAATGCTGCACCGGAGCGGCACCCCGCCAGTGCGGCAGCAAGGAGAAGTGCAGGTTGATCCAGCCATGGGTTGGAACTGCCAATGCCGCCTCCGGCACTAGCCCTCCATAGGCGACGATGGCCGCGGCTTCAAGATCCAAAGCCGCAAGTTCGGCGGTAGTTTCTTCGGTGATCTTGGCAGCCTTGATGATCGGCAGGCCAAGTTCTGCGGCGCGAGCGGCAACCGGCGATGGGGTCAGCACGCGTTTGCGTCCCAACGGGGCATCGGGACGGGTGAGCACTGCGGCAATTTCAAAACCGGCCTCGTGCAGGTAATCCAGGGAAGTGACGGCGACCTGTGGTGTGCCGGCGAATAAAATACGCATGAGTTAGAACCCCAATCCTGCGCCAAAGCTGGAGCCGAGGGCTCCGGAACGTTTCTTTACGGTGGCGTTAGCGGTCTGCGAGTAGTTGTTGGCCCGCAAGGTGCGCCACGCCGCTTTCTTTTCTTCTGGTGCCAGCCGGTCCAGGAACAAGATGCCGTCCAGGTGATCGGTTTCGTGCTGGAAGCAGCGGGCGAGCATGTCGGCGCCTTCGAGTTCTACCGGGTTGCCGAACTTATCGAAGCCGGTGGCCCTGACGTAGCGCCGGCGCCGAACTGGTGCTGCAATGCCCGGGATGGACAGGCAGCCCTCCACCTGGTCTTCCTGGTAATCCTCGCTGAGCTCCAGCACCGGATTCACGATATGTCCGCGTTTTTCGCCAATTTGGTAGGTGAAGACGCGCAGGGAAACACCAACCTGCGGTGCGGCAAGTCCTGCACCTGTGACGTTTTCCATCGTCTGGTCCATGTCTTCGACGAGCTTCTGGAGCTCCGGGCCAAAGTCGGTCACCTCCTGCGCTGGGGTGCGTAGAACGGGGTCTCCGATGATCCGAATTCCCAAAATCGCCATAATCCGCTGGTACCTTCCCTGCCGTGGACATTGGTATTAGGTTTCGCAATGCCGAAAGCTAACCGTTCCAGTCTACGCGGTGGGCGTGCGACTTTATTGAGCTGGCGGCGTGATTTCGGCCAGTGAGGCACGCGACTGCGCGATCCTGAATGAGGCTTCCCAATTCCGGCGCAAGGCATAGAACTTGGACCAGTAGTCGGGCAAAGCTGGAGGCGGGGCCATGAAGGTACGCGCCCCGGTCTCGCCCAGGGCTACGGCGAGCAGCATGGCATCGGTCCCGTGCTCCCACTCTTCCCACGTGCCTTGTTCGGCATCGACTACTTGCTCTTCGGCTTTGCATGCGGCCGCGAGCTGCATGATCACCTTGTCGTCAGGACGCTTGACGAAGCCGTCGCGGTCGGTGTTTTTGGTCTTGTAGTCAACGAGACAGGTTCGACCGCCGATCTTGGCGACCAGGTCGATGGTGCCGGCGTAGCCGACGCTGTGATTCCAAACCGTCACCTCGGCGGCAAGGGGCTGGACGTTGTAGTCTTCCCACCATTGGTCGAAGTGGCGTGCGAAGCCCAACTCCTTATTCGCTTCGAGCGCGGCTTGAGCTGCGCCCAGGTCATGTTCCAGATCCAGCGCTTGCAGGGCTCGCTGCTCCGCGTAGTTATGCACCCGGTCCCCGCGCATGGCCGCGGAATCCCGATAAGCTTCGGCCGCACCGGCTGCATCTCGCACGAGTGAGCGCAATTGGCGCGGGTCCCCCACCGCTTGCACCAACCGATGATCATCGGAAAGCGACTTGGCCGCCATGTACCCGGCCCAGCCGGAGAGGTCGAGCTTGTCCATGCCGATGACTGTGGTGATGGATGGGACAATCGCTTCCCCGCCGACTTTTCGGCTGTACATGCGGCCCAGGTCTGTTTGAATAGCCAGTTTTGGTGACGTCATGCACACGATCATGGCATGCGCTCGGCTTGCTTCGCTCCTAGTCGAGACGGAAAAATCAATTTTCCGCGTAGTTCCGCGGTTTTTAGGCCATGTGAACCAGATCTCAGCGTTTCGATTTGTGGGGATGCGAAAACTCGTATAGAGTTTTTACTCGTTGGAGCGAACGGAAACGTTCAGAAAACAACACATTTTGCGGACATAGCTCAGCTGGTAGAGCGCAACCTTGCCAAGGTTGAGGTCGCGAGTTCGAACCTCGTTGTCCGCTCGCAAAAAGATTCACCGACTAGGTAAAACTAGTCACTCTGACTTCGGTCAGTATGGTGGGGTGGCCGAGAGGCGAGGCAGCGGCCTGCAAAGCCGTATACGCGGGTTCGAATCCCGTCCCCACCTCGCAATGAAGATTGCTTGATCTTTTTTGCGCGATTGGCGCAGCGGTAGCGCGCTTCCCTGACACGGAAGAGGTCACTGGTTCGATCCCAGTATCGCGCACGGAATCATGGTTCACCAGACCATGGATC
>NZ_JBLVOJ010000024.1:623147-644320 GCF_053543715.1 Glutamicibacter sp. AGC46 | reverse complement strand
GTGCCTTTCGACACCGGTGTCTCCTACCGGCCCGGCGCCCGCTTTGGCGCCAACCACGTGCGCGAATCCTCGCGCCTGATCCGCCCCTACAACCCCGCCACCGACACCTCGCCGTTTGCGCAGAGCCAGGTGGCTGACGCGGGGGACATGGCGGTCAACCCGTTCAACATCAACGAGGCTATTGAGACCATCGAGCACAACGCACTGGAGCTGACCAGTGACGGCTCCACCCTGGTCACCGTGGGCGGAGACCATACCATCGCGCTGCCGTTGCTGCGTGCCGCCTCGCAACGAGCCGGTGCTCCGGTAGCGATGCTGCACTTCGACGCGCACCTGGACACCTGGGACACCTACTTCGGTGCCGAATACACCCACGGCACCCCGTTCCGCCGTGCGGTCGAGGAGGGAATCCTGGATACCGAGGCGATCTGCCACGTCGGCACCCGCGGTCCGCTCTATGGCAAGAAGGACCTGGAAGACGACCAGCGCTTCGGCTTCGGCATCGTCACCAGCTCGGATGTCTACTACCAGGGCGTCCGCGAAATCGTGCACAAGCTGCGCGACCGCATCGGCAACCGCCCGCTGTACATCTCGGTGGACATCGACGTGCTGGACCCAGCCCACGCCCCGGGTACCGGAACCCCGGAGGCCGGGGGCATCACCAGCCGTGAACTGCTTGAAATCCTGCGCGGTTTGCGCGGGTTGAACATCATCGGCGCGGATATTGTCGAAGTCGCCCCCGCCTACGACCATGCGGAGCTGACCGGCGTGGCCGCCTCGCATGTCACCTATGATTTGATCAGCCTGATCAGCGACTTCCGCGCCAGCAAGGGGATGAATAGCTAATGAACGAGCAACCGCAACGCAACGGCGGCGATCTGGTCATCGAGACCCTCACCGCGCTCGGTGCCAAGACCGTATTCGGGATCCCCGGGCAGCACGCCCTGGGACTCTTCGACGCCCTCTCGCGCTCAAGCTTGGAGTTCATCTCCTCACGCGTGGAGAACAACTCCGCCTTCGCCGCCGATGGCTACTCCCGCGCTACCGGGGAAGTGGGCGTGCTGTTCCTCTCCACCGGCCCGGGCGCGCTGACCTCGCTAGCAGGTCTGCAGGAGGCCTACGCCACCGGCGTGCCCATGGTTGTGGTGGCCAGCCAGATTCCGCTGGACGGCCTGGGAGCCCGCCGCAAGGGCATGCTGCATCAGCTCGATGACCAGAAGGCCTCGGCCGCCAACGTCACCAAGTTCCAGCAGACCGTGCATCATGCATCGGGCATCCCCTCGGCGATCCAGGACGCGTGGGCCCGGGCCATTACCGTGCCGATGGGGCCGGTGTGGGTTGAGGTGCCGCAGGATGTCCTGCTCGCCCCGGTGATGGTGCCACCGGTACAGGATGCCCTGGCCGAAGCCTACGAGCATCCCCCGCGCGAAGAGCTGATTCGCGAAGCCATGCGCTGGCTGGCCGAAGCCAAGCGCCCGGCCATCATCGCCGGCGGCGGTGTGCGCCGGGCCGGGGCGCAGGCTGAATTGCTGGCCGTGGCCGAAAAACTGCAGGCCCCGGTGCTGTGCAGCCCCGGCGGCAACGGAGCCTTTGGCTGGAACCATGAGCTGTCCTTGCAGTCGTGGGCGGAAGACCGCTATGTCTCGGACGTCATGGAAGATGCCGACGTGCTGGTGGTGATCGGTTCGGCCCTGGGCGAGGTCACCAGCAACTACTTCACGCTCGAACCCCGCGGCAAGATGATCCAGATTGATGCCGAGCCGCGCGTGCTCGAGTCCAACACCCCGGCCCTGGGTATCCGCGCCGATGCTCGTGAAGCCTTGAAATTCCTGGACGAAGAAATGCGCGAGACAGGCTTCAAGGCCCAGGCATCATGGCACGGAAGCACCCCGCAACAGGTGGTGGCCCAGACCCTGGCAAAGGTGCAGGCGCGCCTGGATGCCCAGGATCTTGGCAAGGAACGGAAGTTCATGGCGGATATCCGCGCCGCAGTCCCGGCAGGCATGCAGACCTTCTGGGATATGACCATCGCTGCCTACTGGGGCTGGAGCTGTTGGGACGCCAAGGAGGGCGAATTCCATTCCGCGCAGGGTGCAGGCGGCCTCGGCTTCGGCTTCCCCGCCGCGATCGGTGGCGCCATCGGCTCCAAGCAGCGCGTGCTGGCAGTCAGCGGCGACGGTTCATCGATGTACTCCATTGCCGAACTGGCCACCGCCAAGCAGCACCATGCGCCGGTCACCTGGTTGATCGTTGACGATGGGGGATATGGCATCCTGCGCGAATACATGGAGGGAGCCTTCGGAAAAGCCACCGCCACCGAACTGGCCCGGCCGGACTTCGTGGCCCTTGCGCATTCCTTTGGCATCCCCGCCCAAGCGGTCGATCCCGAAGGCATCGGTTCGGCGCTCGCCGACGCCTTGGAAGCAGATGGCCCCAATGTCATTGTGGTCCGGACCCTGCTGAAGATGTTTGCGCCTACCCACCTGTAAAGCGCCCGAACGCACGCACGGCCTCGGACCTGTTGCGCCCACGAGCGATGGATCCGGGGCCGTTGCGATTAGTGGATGAGGAAAAAGTGCGGGTCAGTGGGTGAAATGGAACACCACACCGAAAAGCACTGTCGAGATGCCCAAGCTAATGCCGATGAGCAGTGGCTCCCAATCCAGGGATTGAGCTGCCAACATCACTGCGAAGGAAGCGAAAAGCAGAATTGCTCCGATTCCTCCCAGGATCACACCTCCGCCTCCATGGTGCCGCGCGGCGGAGTGCGCGGTCCGTTGAAATCGTGGTTCCATGCCGCCATCGTACGTCCGAAAGCGGCCAAAGCCGAGGGGCAGGGCCAACTACTTCGATATTGTCAGATTTGTTGGCTCAGCGGCCCGTGCGCAGCTGATGGATCCGCTCGGCTGCGGTTGCCAGGGAAGGATAATCGGCGCCGGGCCCTTGCGCGATGAAACCGGGGCAGTAGTGGTCGGCGAGTCCTGCCTGTCCGTAGGACAAGCCGCGGAACGTGCCCTGGGCCATGCGCACCAGATGCGCTCCGGCAGCCACATCCCACACCTTGGTATCGAACCCGATGGTGGCGTCGCACCAGCCTGCGGCAACATGGGCCAGGGCCAGCGCCGCGCAGACCTTGCGGCGTACCGTGGCGAAGTCCTGGATCCACTGGCCAAAGAGTTCCAAGGACAGATCCCCGTCCTTGAGCATGGATTCTGCTCCCGGGTAATCCGTCATCAGGTTGGCGCGGGACTGCTCGGGACGGGCACCGGGCTCAAGGACCTGCCCGTTGAGGAACGCGGCAGTCGAATTGGCGCTGAATTCATCACCAGAAACCGGATCGAGGATTGCGGCGGCCATCAGTTCTCCATCGATGGCTGCGGCAATCGAGATGCAGAAGAATGCCACGCCGTGGACGAAGTTGCTGGTGCCGTCAATCGGATCGACAATCCACTGCACCTTCCCGGCGGCCTGCCGTCCTTGATCGCCAGAGACCTGCTCTTCGCCGAGAACCCAGGAATCCGGGTGGGCCGAGAGCAGTGAGGCAGTGATGAGCCGCTGGCTCTGCCGGTCGATGTCGGTGACCAGGTCATGGGTGTTGGTTTTATGCTCGGCTACCACGTTGCCGCGGAAGGAAGCGCGCAGCAGCTCGGCGGACTGGCGAGCTGCCTTCAGCGCGGAAAGACGTAATTCTTCGGCGTATTGCGTGCTGGCTTGGACTCGCTGATCATTCACAACACCAGCTTACCGCCGTGGCAACAGGCAAAAACGTTGACTGGAGCAACGATTCGAACTTACATTGGTGGAAACACAATAGATAGGCAGCCGATAGATCGTGGACAAGTCTCCAGATAGCCCTTCGGATTCTGAACTCAAAATCCTGCTCGACGAGTTGGCCCGCAGTTCCAGGATCCTTCGCGTGTTCTCGCATATGGATCAGACTGACCCCGAGGTATCCAACGCCTCCCATCACGTGCTCAAGACGTTGAAAACCCGTGAACCCACGCATGCTGCCGACCTTGCGCAGTCCTTGGGGATCGGCACCGCGGCGATGAGCCGGCATTTGGCGGAACTGGAGCAAACGGGCCTGGTAGCCAAGCAGCCCAGCAAGATCGACGCCCGCCGCCACGTGCTCTGGGTGACCGAGGCGGGGTGCGAGCGGCTTGAATTCCGCGACCGCTTGCGCCTGGAGCGAATGCGGGATGTCCTTCCGGACTGGGATGCCGAGCGCTTGGCCAGCGTCGCGCACGCGCTGAGCGAATTGAACGCGACGATGATCCGCGGCATCCAAACCCAACGGACCGAGCAGTTCGGCAATGCGGAGAATTCCGACCTTGGATAAGAGCATGCCGGAAAAGGAACGTCCCACTGACCTCACCGAGGCAGCGGCAGACCAGCCGCAGATGAATCAACGCGAGGTGCTCAAATCCATCGCTGGCGTCCTGGCATCCTTCTTCGCTGCCATGCTGGCGGCGACCATTGTGTCTATTGCGCTGCCGACCATCATGGATGTCCTGGGCGGCTCGCAAACCGACTTCAACTGGGTTCTGAGCACCACGCTGCTGGCTAATGCCGCCACCACTCCCATCTGGGGGAAAATGGCGGATCTCTTCGACAAGAAGAAGCTGCTGCAAGCCGGAATTCTGGTGTTCGTGCTCGGCTCGTTGCTGGCCGGACTCGCCTGGTCCATACCCGTTCTGCTGTTCGCCCGGGTCATCCAGGGCATCGGCATGGGCGGGCTGACCGCCATGGGCATGGCAGTCATCGGCACGGTCATCCCGCCACGGGAACGTGGACGCTATTCGGGATATTTCGGTGCCGTCATGGCTGTATCTACCGCAGCAGGACCGCTGCTCGGCGGATTCATCGTGGACTCGCCCCTGGGCTGGCGCTGGTGCTTCTTCTTCGGCATCCCGATCAGCCTGCTCTCCATGCTCTTGATCCACCGGACCCTGCACCTGAAGCACCTCAAGCGTCCGGTGCATATCGATTGGGTCGGCGCGGTCCTGTTGACCACCGCCGTCTCGATCCTGCTGATCTGGGTCTCCTATGTAGGCAAAGCCGACTATTTCGGCTGGAATTCGTGGCAGACCTACACGATGGTCTCGATGTTCCTATTGCTGGTTGCCGCGTTGCTGCTTGTTGAATCACGGGTTCGTGAACCGATCATTCCGCTGAAGATCATTTGCACCCGAACAACGTCGCTGGCGATTCTCGCCTCGATCTCGATTGGCGTGGGGATGTTCGGCACCGGCGCATTCATCGGCCAGTACTTCCAGATCGCCCGCGAAGCGACACCGACCATGGCCGGCCTCATGACCTTGCCAATGATCGCGGGCAACTACTTCGGGTCCGTCTTCTCCGGGCAGATGATTACCCGCTTCGGCCGTTGGAAGATCTATCTGCTCATCGGTTCGGTCCTGAACATCGCCGGACTCGGCCTGCTCGGGCTGATGCGCCAGGATACCGAATACTGGCTCTTGGCCTGTGGCATGTTCCTCAACGGCGTGGGCATGGGATTCATGCTGCAGAACTTGGTGCTCTCGGTGCAGAACACGGTGAAAGTTACCGATATCGGGGCGGCAAGTTCTTCGGTGGCGTTTTTCCGTTCTGTAGGCGGCTCAGCAGGTGTGGCGGTGCTCGGCGCGCTGCTTTCGCGCAATGTGGCAGATCTTATTACCGAATCATTAGCGGCCAAGGGGCAGCTGTCCTCAGCCCCGGCCACCGGGGATTCCTTGAATCTTTCCGGGATGCCAGATGCGTTACGGCAGGTGGTGGAATCGGCGTATGGCGAGGCGACAGGGATCGTCTTCATCGTCTCGGCGGCCGTAGCCGTGGTTGCCTTCTTCTGCGTATTGCTCATCAAGGAAGTGCCATTGCGCAAGACGATCTAGTACCTGGCCTTGCCGCCGGGTCGAATCAGGATAAGCTTCAGACCATGAGTAGCATGCAACCGATTAAGCCGAAGGTATCTCTTACCGAGCAGGTGACCACGATGATCCGTGCCGCCATAGTTGCCGGTGAGATGGCTCCGGGGGAGCACTACTCGGCCATTGGCATCTCGGAAAAGCTCGGCGTCTCGCGAACTCCGGTGCGCGAGGCCTTGCAGCTGCTGGAAAAAGAGGGAATCGTTACCGTGGCGAAAAACCGCGGGGTGCGCGTCAACCAGATTTCATTGGAGGACATTGTCGAAGTCTTCCAGCTGCGTTTGGCTATCGAGCCTCCAGCTGCCGCACGTGGCGTGCGGAACGCGACCGAGGCTGATATCAACCAGCTGAAGTCGTTGCACCAGCGAATGCTCGCAATCGGCGAAACCGGTGATGGCCGGGCGACGCTGGAAGCGGACAAGGAATTCCACCTGTGCCTTCTGGGGCTGGCCGGAAATGCGAAACTCGACAGCGTGGTGGGGGAGCTGCGCAACCTTGTCCTGGCCCACGGGCAGCCCACCGTGCCCTTCGCCCGCTCCAGCCAGGACCTGGCCGGGGACCGCGAGGAGATCATGGAGGCGATTCTGGCTAAAGACCCCGACGCCGCCGCGCTGGCCGTTCGGGGCCACGTCATGCGCACCGCGCAGATGCTGATCCGCTCGGTGTGTTCGCGGACCCCGGGACTGGACGCAGAACCGTTCCTGGGGCGGCTGGACGCCTTGATTTCCTAGGGTATTCCGCGCCCCCTGCAGACCCGAGCAGCGAAACATCCTGAAAATCCTTGCCAAGGGTGATCCGGGCAACATAGAGTTGCATGCAACATGTAACTAAGCAATTCTGTGCGGATTGAAGGTGTGGAAGCAAATGAGCCAACCGCTTGAAGGGGTCAAGGTCATCGACCTCTCGCGCATCTTGGCCGGGCCGCTGTGCTCCATGACCCTGGCCGACTTCGGGGCCGAAGTTCTCAAGGTGGAGAACGCTGCTGGCGATGAGACCCGCAGCTGGAAGCCTCCGGTCAATGCCCAAGGCATCAGCACCTACTACTGGTCGGTGAACCGCAACAAGCAGGCAGTAGTCGCCGACTTCGCGGACGCGACCCAGTTGCAGGCCCTGCGCGGATTGATCCGCGACGCTGACGTGCTGGTGGAGAATTTCCGCCCCGGCGTCCTGGCCAAATTCGGGCTGGACTACGAGAGCCTGCGCGAGCTGAACCCGGCACTGGTCTATTGCTCCATCTCGGGCTTCGGCGAAAAGCAGGGTGCAACCTTGCCCGGCTTCGACCTGCTGGTGCAGGCAGTGGGCGGACTGATGAGCATCACTGGAGAACCAGACGGGCCTCCGAGCAAGGCCGGCGTTGCCCTGGTGGACGTATTGGCGGCGCAGAATGCGGTTGCCGGCATCCTGCTGGCCATGCGCGAACGCGATGCCAGCGGTATCGGCCAGCGGGTGACCGTCAACTTGCTCGGCTCGCTGCTGGCCGGACTGACCAACCAGTCCAGCAGCACGCTGGCTACCGGAAATTCCCCGGAACGCATGGGCAACGCGCACCCGAGCATTGCCCCCTATGAAACCTTCGCGGCCAACGGCGGCGTCGTGGCCATCGCCGTGGGCAATGACCGCCAGTTCGCTGCCTTGGCCAAGCACCTTGGCCAGCCGGACCTAGCCCAGGATCCGCGCTTCAGCAGCAATAGCGCACGGGTGGCCCACCGCGAAGAACTCAAGGCAATCATCGAAGCGGCCACCGCCTCGGCCACTGCCGCGCACTGGGCGAATGCGCTGATGTCCGCGGGAGTGCCCGCCGGAAAGGTCAACTCCATTGCCGAGGCCATCGACTTCGCCAAGGAACTTGGCCTGGATCCCGTCGCGCTGATCACCGATCCGGACACCGGGGAAGCGACCGAGCAGATCGCCAGCCCCATCGGGCTCTCGCGCACCGGCGCCCAATACCGCACCATCCCGCCGGCCCACGGGGAGCACCAAGCGCTTCTGGGCACCCTGGCAAATAGCTAATCGAAAGAACTTTCAAGGAGACTTAATATGAGCACCGCAGAACGCCTTCTGGATCCGGCCGACCTGATCAATTTCGATTCGCTGCTCTCGGCGGGGGAACTGGCCCTGCGCGATACCGTGCGCGGTTTCGTCAACGAGAACATCAAGCCGAATATCGCCAAGTGGTACAACGACGCAGTCTTCCCGCTGGAGATCGTTCCGGAGATGGCCAAGCTGGGCCTGCTGGGCATGCACCTGGAAGGCTACGGCTGCGCCGGCCGCTCGGCCGTGGAATACGGCCTTGCCGGCGCCGAGCTGGAAGCCGGCGATTCGGGGCTGCGCACCTTCGTTTCGGTCCAGGGATCGTTGGCCATGAGCGCCATCTACAAGCACGGCTCCGAGGAGCAGAAGCAGCAATGGCTGCCCAAGATGGCCGCCGGCGAAGCCATTGGCTGCTTTGGCCTGACCGAACCAACGGCAGGTTCCGACCCGTCGAGCATGAAGACCTTCGCCCGCCGCGACGGCGATGACTGGGTGATCAACGGTTCCAAGCGCTGGATCGGGCTGGCCAATGTGGCGCAAGTGGCGGTGATCTGGGCACAGACCGATGAGGGCATCCGCGGCTTCGTCGTGCCAACCAGCACCCCGGGCTTCACCGCCACCCCGATCGAGCAGAAGCTGTCCATGCGCGCCTCCATCCAGTGCGAAATCGATCTGGTCGATGTGCGCCTGCCTGGTTCGGCGGTATTGCCGAATGCCAAGGGCCTGAAGGGGCCGTTCTCCTGCCTGAACGAAGCCCGCTACGGCATCTTGTGGGGGTCCATGGGGGCCGCCCGCGATTCATTCGAGGTGGCATTGGCCTACTCGCAGGAACGCCTGCAGTTCGACAAGCCGCTGGCCGGATACCAGATGACCCAGCAGAAGCTGGTGGACATGGCCCTGGAAATCAACAAGGGCTTCCTGCTGGCCCTGCACATCGGCCGGTTGAAGGATGCCGGGAATTTGGACCTGCATATGATCTCGGTAGGGAAGCTGAACAACTGCCGTGAAGCCATCGCGATCTGCCGCGAAGCACGCACCATCCTGGGAGGCAACGGCATCACGCTGGATTACTCGCCATTGCGCCACGCCAACAACCTGGAATCGGTGCGCACCTACGAGGGCACCGACGAGGTGCACACGCTGATCCTGGGCAACAAGCTCACCGGCGTGCCGGCCTTCCGCTAAGCCGCGAAGCCAAGGAAGACGGGAGAACCAAGCAAATGAACCTTTCCACAACACTTGCCACCCTGGAGCACTGCATCAATGGCGCATGGGTGCCTGGCGAAGGCCGCCGCATCGATTCGAAGGCGGCCGCCGACGAATCCATCGTGCTCGCGGAGGGCACCGCGGCCAGCGTGGACCAGGTGGACGCCGCTTTCGGCGCCGCCCACCGGGCCAAGAAATCCTGGGCGTCCACTCCGATGGCCGCCCGCGGGGCGATTCTGGCCAAGGCCGCCGGATACCTGAAGGAGCATGCGGAGGACTTCGGAGCGGAACTGGCCGCCGAAGAGGGCAAGACCAGAGCCGAGGGAATCGGCGAGGTGCTGCGGGCCGCACAGATCCTGGTCTACTATTCCGGCGAAGCGGAGCGCGCTGCCGGCACCGTTTTCCAATCCCCGCGTGCCGGGGAACAGATTCTGGTTACCCACAAGCCGCTGGGGGTGATCGGGGTGATCACCCCGTTCAACTTCCCGATCGGGATTCCGGCTTGGAAGATCGCCCCGGCGCTGGTTTTCGGCAATACGGTGGTGTTCAAGCCGGCCAGCCTGGTGCCGTTGCTGGCCATGCGCTTTGTGCAGGCCCTGGAGCACGGAGGGCTGCCCGCTGGTGTACTGAACCTGGTCATCGGCCCGGGCGCGTTGGGTGATGCCTTCATCGCCAATGAGCATTTGGACGGGCTGACTTTCACCGGTTCCACCGGAGTCGGGCGCAAACTCTGCGCGGCAGGTGCGGCCCGGGGGATTCCGGTGCAGGCGGAAATGGGCGGCAAGAATGCTTCGGTAGTGCTGGCCGACGCAGACCTGGACCTGGCCAGCGAGCAGGTGCTTTTCGGGGCCTTCCGCTCCACCGGCCAGAAGTGCACGGCCACCAGCCGGCTGATCCTCGATGAGTCCATCGCCGACGCATTCTTGGCCAAGCTCACCGAAAGGCTGGAGCAGTGGGTGACCGGGGACCCGCTGGACCCGTCAGTGCATATGGGACCGCTGGTGGATGCCAAAGCGGCGAACTCGGCGGCACAGGGGATCGACCGGTCGCTGGCACAGGGCGCAACACTGCGCTATCGCGGGCTGGCCCCGGGAACCGGCAGCTTCCTGGCACCAACCATTCTGGAACTTCCGGAGGGGGAAGCAGGGCGAGCCAACTGCGCCTGGCAGGAAGAATTCTTCGCGCCCATCGTGTCCGTCCGCCGAGTCAACGGGTGGAAGGAAGCCTTCGAGGCTGCAGAAGACTCGGAATACGGTTTGAGCCTGGCCTTGTTCACTTCGAATCTTGCGCTGGCCCTGGAGGCGCAACAAACTCTCGCCGTGGGTATTCTGCATGTAAATTCGGAGTCAGCCGGAGCTGACCCGCACGTGCCTTTTGGCGGTGCGAAAGCTTCGGGCTACGGACCGAAGGAACAGGGGGCAGCAGCTCGCGAGTTCTACACGCACACCACGACGACCTACCTGCGCGGCTAAAAGGCGCAGGCCAGGACTGCAAAGAAAGAATGGTCAATGAGGATTGAACGTATTTTGGTGATCGGTGCCGGCACCATGGGCCGGCAGATCGCGATGAGCTGCGCGCTGGGCGGCTACGCCACCGTGCTGCAGGATATCTCTGCCGACGCGTTGGGCGCAGCACGCACCGAGCTGGAGTCCTGGGCTGCCGGCCGCGTGGCCAAAGGCAAACTCGACCAGCCCACGGCAGCTGCGGCGCTGGGGCGCTTGAGCCAGAACACCGACTTGAACCAGGCTGCTTCCGCAGCCGACTTGGTGATCGAGGCTGCTGTGGAGCGCCTGGACATCAAGGAGCAGATCTTCGCCCAACTGGGCGAGCATGCACCGGCCCACGCCATCTTGGCGACGAATTCCTCGACGCTGCCCTCCTCGAAGCTGGCCCAGGCCAGCGGCCGTCCAGCGCAGGTGTGCAATATGCACTTCTTCAACCCCGCATTGGTCATGAAGTGCGTTGAAATAGTCCGCCATGGGCAGACCAACGATGCCACGATCCAGGCTGTCACCGAGGTAGCCAACCAGCTGGGGAAGAACCCGGTGCTGGTGAACAAGGAGATTCCGGGTTTCATTGCCAACCGCATGATGGGTGCGATCAACGCCGAGGCGCTGAACCTGGCTCACCAGGGAATCGCCAGCATCGAGGATATCGATACCACCGCGAAGACCGCTTTGGGCCACCCCATGGGTCCGTTCGAGCTGATGGACATGGTGGGCCTTGATGTGATCGATTTCATCGCCCAGGCGACCTACGCCGAGACCGGTGACGAGGCCGATCAGCCGCACCCGATGATCACCGAAAAGGTGGCTGCGGGCAAGCTCGGACGCAAGAGCGGAGAAGGGTTCTACCCTTATTCCCAGGCATCGGCTTAAAGCTGGAAACGCCGCTGCCAGCCCGATGGCCATTGGGCGGGAGGCGGCGTTTGCCGTGCAGATCGGAGAGAACTATTCAGCGACCTCTGGTTGCTCGCCGAGCTCGAAGTGGCGCCCGGAGACCGAATCAATGTTGACCCGAATCCAGAAATCCTTCTGGGTGGGGATCCAGGGAGTGACGCCGCTTTCGCGGGCCTCCTTGATATCGGCCTCATGCTCCAATACTTCGGCGCTGCCGTGCACGACAACGGACCAAGCTTCATCGGAAAGGATGCCGTCGACCTCGAAAGCGATCTTTTCATTGATCGCCATGGCCGCAAGCTTATTACCGGGCGAGGTGCGCAAGAACAGCTTCCCGTTGTGCACCGCGTAGTTCACCGGAACAATATCGATCAACCCTGCAACCGAAGTTGCTACGCGTCCGTGGGAACTGTGCGAGAGCAGCTGCCACGATTGGTCCTCATCCAATACCAGGACCGGACTATTGAGCTCGTGTTCGAATTTCATAGCACCAGCTTTCTACTCTTTGTAGAAAAAGGCAAGGGCTCAAGACACAAGTTGTCGTTTTCCCGTGCTTGGCGGTCGACATGAAAGACTGGGGCTATGAGTCATATTTCGGCTGATGGCGATGCCCGGCATGTAGCTTCGCGAATGGAAGACGGAGTGCATCGTTGGCGTGCACGGCGCGCCCTGGCCAACGGCCACCAAGCGGTAATCCTTCCCTATGTGGGATATGGCTCTACCGGACCGAGCGGCGGCTGGATTCGCGTCTTCGCCCGCGTTGTGCTGGCCAAGCCCGGCGCCTTTGAAGACGGGCAGCACCAAGCCCAGGTCATTGCCGATGGCATTCGCGGTTTCCGCAATTTCATTTCCCCGATCCTTCCCGGCGGCAAGGTCAGCATTGACGTTGGCGACCAGCGCTTCGAGGTCCAGGCTGACCGTGGCGGCGTGATTGATGTGAAGCTGGTAGTCGACCTGCCCGCGGGCTGGAATGAGATCCGGCTTCATGCCCACAACGGCGATGCCGCGCAGGCGAAGATTCTCGTTATCGACCAGGCGCAGAAGTTCGGGGTGATCAGCGACGTGGATGACACCGTCGTGGTCACCGCACTGCCGCGCCCCATGCTGGCGGCGTGGAACTCCTTTGTGCTCTCCGAGCATGCCCGCGTGGCGACCCCAGGGATGGCGGTGATGCTCCAGAAGGTGCTGCTCGAGCATCCGGGAGCTCCGACCATCTACCTTTCCACCGGCGCATGGAATGTCGCGCAGACCCTGCAGCGCTTCATCTCGCGCAACCTGTACCCGAAGGGGCCGTTGCTGCTCACCGACTGGGGGCCAACAGACCGTTCCTGGTTCCGCAGCGGAATGCAGCACAAGGTTGACCAGCTGCGCCGCCTGGCCGAAGAATTCCCGCACATTTCGTGGGTGCTCATCGGCGATGACGGCCAGCATGATCCGGCCATTTATGCCGAGTTCGCGCGCCGCTATCCCGAATTGGTCCGGGCTATTGTGATCCGCCAGCTGACCCCTTCGGAAGCGGTGCTAGCCGGCGGACGTTCGCATGAGCTGCGCCGAACCACCCCCGGGGTGCGTTGGGTCTACGAGCCGGACGGAGCCCGGGTCCTTCGGGAGCTGGCCAAGTTGGGGATCGTGGGCAATGACGGCGCAAACCTGCTGAAGGAAGATTAGCCATGGAAGAAAGCATTCTGCGGGTGCAGGTCCCTATGCGCTGGGGCGACATGGATGCTTACGGCCATGTCAATAATGTCAATCTGATCCGGTTAATGGAAGAAGCGCGAATCGCCGGCTTTGGCGTGCCCGGTGGCACCGGCGCGCCAGGCTCGCAGCCGCAGGCCGATATCTTCTCTGCAGTGCCTGCCGGAACCCAGATCCTCGTTGTCGAGCATCGGGTGCGGTATTCCCGCCCGTTGGAATACCGCAACGTGCCGGTCAATGTCGATCTCTGGGTTGCCAATGTCAAGCCTGCCAGCTTTGATATCTGCTACGAGTTCCGTGACCCGGTGGAGGACTATTTGTGCGTCAAGGCCTCCACTACGTTGGCTTATTTCGACCCGGTGTCCTCGCGGGTGCAGCGTTTGAGCCCCGGAGAACGCGCGGCGCTCAGTGCATATGAAGGTCCTCCGACCTTCCCGAAGTAACCACTTGCGCTCCCGTCAATTAGGATTGATCTATCTACCCTTATTAAGACAGGAAGTGATTTTGTGTCCCAGCCGGCTGGTGATCGCCCGCAAACTGGAGGCCGACCTGCGCGCCCCCAGGTCCTCCTGCAGGTCCTCAAGCGCGAGAATATCGCACCTCATCTGGTGCGGCTCACCCTTGGCGGTCCAGGCATCTGCGATTTCGCAGACAAGCCGGTGACCGACCGCTACGTGAAATTCCTGTTCGCGAAGCCGGAACTGGGCCTTGAATTGCCTTATGACATGGAAGCGCTGCGTGAGCGGCTGGCTCCCGAGGATCTGCCGGTTCGCCGTACCTATACCGTGCGCCGCAGCGATATGCAGGCGGGAACCATCGAGGTCGATTTCGTGGTCCATGGCGATGAGGGCCTAGCAGGTCCTTGGGCGCGTGACGCGCAGATCGGCTCATCGATCTGCTTCTCGGGCCCGGGCGGAATGTTTGTCCCCAAGGATGAATTCGATTTCCACTTCTTCGCCGGAGATGAAACTGCCATTCCCGCCATTGCGGCCTCCTTGGAGTCCATGGCCCCGCAGATGCGGGGCCTGGTGGTCATCGAAGTTGCCGACGAGGCTGACGAAATGCAATTGCAGGCGCCGGCTGGCGTGGAAATTCGCTGGATTCACCGCGGTGCCGAATTCTCCCCTGAAACCACGATCCTGGAGTCCGTGGTCCGGGGGATTCCATGGCCCGAGGGCCGGGTGCAGGTCTTTGCCCACGGTGAGCGCGAAGTCATGAAGAAGCTGCGCGCATACTTCTATGACGAGCATGGCGTGGACCGCCGCGACATGTCGCTATCTGCCTACTGGGCCTTTGGCCGTGCAGAAGATGCATTCCAGGCCGAGAAGCGTACGGAAGTTGGCAAGATCTTCGCCGACTAGTCTTTTGGCGCGGACAAAATCGAGCAAGTTAGAGCGACCTAAGAAATAAATCGAAAAATTACGCAAACAGGGCTTGACGTTATTACTGGTTCTTAGGATATGCTTATTCCAGAGCTTCTCCCGTGTGTGGTCGGGAGAAGCGTCAAGCTTGACCGATATTTATCGGCTAGTTCGCTGCTTGCCGGGGCTGCTCACCTCGAAGCAGCGAGCGGCGTAGCCGGCTTGAATAAGGGGAATGGAGAATCGGCTGACTTGCTCAGTCGGCCGATTCGTCGAAAAGGGAGCTTATCAGGATTGCACACCTTGATAAGCTCCCTTTCTCGTTGCTACAGCTTGGCGGCGTCGAAGGACCACAGCAGTAACGTGGCCAGGTAGCCCGCAGCCTTCGGTGGAGGCGCCACAGCGACACCGCGATCATGAAGCTTGCTCATGGCTCGGCGAACTACTAGATCCGACTCCAGGAAGATCTCCGGATCCCGAAAACCCCGCAGGGCCATGTAATTGCGCGTCCATGGACCCACCCCGCGCAGCCCTTGGAGCTGCTCCAGGAATGCCGGCACGTCTCCGAGCAGGAACTTTCCACTGTCCTCGAACCATTCGGCTACCGCGTGCAGCGCCGTTGCCCGCGACAGCGGGCAGTGAATGATCTCGCGCAATTCCCCAGGCGTGCAGGCGGCCGTTGAGGCCGCTGTGGGGAAAGCCCGAAGGCCCGAGCCATGCTGCTGGCCCAATGCGCCGACGTAGCGCCCGCCGAGGGTCCGTGCCGCCGCCAAGGACACCTGCTGTCCAATGATCGTGGTGGCCAGGGCCTCGAAAATATCCGGGTAGCTGATGAGCCGCAAGGAGGGGTAAGCCATCGCGAGCGGCTGGTAGCAAGGAAGGGCCTGGAGCGCTTCATAAGCAGCTGTGGTATCTTGCTGCAGTCCAAGCCAATGGTTGATGATCTCCGTGAGGCGCGCAATGGATTCAGTCGGGGCGTCGTGGGTGAGCGATACGCCTGCAGGATCCAGGCTCAATGAAACTTCAACCAGGTTCCCGTCCAGCTGCAGGACGCGGTGCAGCTGGGCCGCAGCGGCATCCAGCCGCTCCTGGGCAGGCAGCGAATGCAATTCCAGGACTGCCAGTGCGTGGCCGACGTCCAGAATTCCCGTTGCCGGTAGGCGCAGTTCCATGACCTCAGGCCCAAATGCCGGAAGTGCCGCGGCGGTGCGATCCGACCAGATGGGTATCGACCATGCCGATGGCTTCCATCAACGCGTACATGGTGGTCGGGCCCACGAACTTGAAACCTCGCTTCTTCAGCGCCTTGGCCAGTTCCTTGGACTCGGGGCTTTGCGTGGGTACTTCAGTGAAATTACGCGGAGCCGGGGTCTGTTCCGGCTTGAAGGACCACACGAAATCCGAGAGGCCGCCCTCTTCGCGCAGCATCAGGGTCGCTTCTGCGTTGGCGATCGTTGCGCGGATCTTGAGCCTATTGCGCACGATCCCGGCGTCTTCCATCAGGCGATTGAAATCGTCCTCGGTAAATAATGCGACCTTCTCGGGATTGAAGTGCTCGAAAGCGCGGCGGAACGACTCGCGCTTGGAAAGGATGATGGCCCAGGACAGGCCTGACTGGAAGCACTCAAGGCTCAGCCGCTCGAAAAGTCCCTCTTCGGAGGTGATCGGCATGCCCCATTCGGCGTCGTAGTACGTGCGGAGCATGTCATTCGAGGCGGCCCAGCGAGGGCGCGCCAATCCGTCTTCGCCAACGATGAGATCTTCAGTCATATTTTCATCTTGCCATCCATCGCGATGCGCAGTTGGCCATGCAACGTTCCGTTTCGCGGCAAAGTCACCTATCATCGTTATATGGCGATAATAGAGTCAGATATCGATGCATCGGAAATCCGCAGCGGCAAGCTGCAGTTCGCTGCGCTCTTCCACGCGCTCGCTGACCCGGCACGGCTGCTGATCCTGGACCATCTGCGCACCGGGGAGCATAAGGTCAGGGAACTGACCGAGCATTTGGGGCTTGCCCAAAGCACGGTCAGCGCGCATCTGTCCTGCCTGAAGGACACCGGCCTGGTGCACGTCCGAAGCCAGGGCCGGGCCAGCATCTACTCGCTGGGCCAGGGTGAAGCACTTGACGCGTTGACCGCTGCCGCCTCGGCGCTTCTGCCGCAAGAGGCATCCCATCACCATTGGGAAGAAGCGCACAGCATGGATCCGAAGAAAGGCTGAACTTGGGACACGATCACTCTCACGGGCACTCCCATGATCATTCCGGAGCAAACCGAACCCGCCTGGCCTGGGCCTTCGCCATCACCGCTACAATCCTCGTCGCCGAGGTTGTTGGCGCTATCGTCACCAACTCGCTGGCCTTGCTGGTCGACGCAGCGCATATGCTGACCGATACCCTGGGGCTATTGCTGGCTCTGACCGCTGCCAACCTGATCATGCGCAAGCCAACGACCAAGCGCACCTGGGGATTCCGCCGCGCAGAAGTCCTCTCCGCCACCTTCCAATCGGCATTGCTGCTGGCTGTGGGCATCTATGCGGCCATCGACGCCGTGCGGCGGCTCTTCACCCCTGCAGAGGTCCAACCGGAGGGACTGCTGGCCTTCGGCATCATCGGCCTATTGGGCAACGTCATCTCCATGTGGATCATTTCCGCGGGACGCAATAGCAACCTGAATATGCGTGCGGCTTTCCTGGAAGTAGTCAACGACGCGTTGGGCTCGGTTGCCGTTATCATCGCCGCGCTGGTTATCACCTACACCGGATGGATGCGCGCCGACTCCGTGGCAGCCCTGGTGATCAGCGCCCTGATCGTTCCCCGGGCCATGAAATTGCTGGGGGAAACCACCCACATCCTTCTCGAATCCACGCCTAGGGGCCTGGACCTGCTCGGGGTCAAAGCGCATTTGGAGGCATTGCCCGGGGTGATCGCGGTGCACGATCTGCACGCCAGCCAGATTGCCTCCAACCTTCCGGTGCTCACCGCCCATGTGGTGGTCGAGGACTCGATGTTCTCCGCTGGGGTAGCCGGTGGGCTGCTGCGGGATTTGCAGCAGTGCGTGGCAGATCATTTCACCGTGAGCGTTGAGCACTCGACCTTCCAGATTGAGCCGGCATCGCACCAGGAAACCGAACGCGAACATGGCTGCTAATCGGTAACCTGCGGGGGCAGAGCGTCCACGAATTTGCTCATACCTTGGTATGACGCACCCCCGGGAAACTAGGTCCTGATGGTGGATGCGGGTTTGGCTAGGCGCTTTGTAGTATTTCTAATATGACTTCTGAGACTCTGCCAAAAACCGAAAATGCGGTCGCTGCCCGCGGCTTGACCAAGACCTACGGGCATGACAGCACTCGTGTTGAGGCCCTTCGCGACGTAAACGTTTCCTTCGAACGTTCCCGATTCACCGCCATCATGGGCCCATCGGGCTCCGGAAAATCCACGCTGATGCACTGCCTGGCTGGACTTGATACCGCCGACTCCGGCGAAATCATCATCGGCGGCAAGAACCTGCTGGAGCTGAGCGATGACCAGCTGACCGAGATGCGCCGCGAGCAGATCGGCTTTGTCTTCCAGTCTTTCAACCTCGTGCCAACCATCACCGCCAAGGACAACATCCTGCTGCCATTGTCGCTGGCCGGCAAGAAGCACGATCGCGACTGGTTCAACACCGTCATCCAGGCGCTCGGCCTGGGCGACCGCCTGAACCACAAGCCGCATGAACTTTCCGGCGGCCAGCAGCAACGTGTCGCGGTAGCCCGAGCACTGCTCACCCGGCCGGAAGTGGTCTTCGGCGATGAGCCAACCGGCAACCTCGATTCGCGTACCGGCGCCGAAGTGCTGTCCTTGATGCGCACGTCCACCCGTGAAATGGGCCAGACCATCATCATGGTCACCCACGACCCGGTGGCCGCGTCCTATGCAGACAATGTCTTGCTGATGAAGGACGGCACAATTGTCGGATCCATCCAGGAGCCAACCGTGGCTACCGTAACCGAGGCCCTGGCCTCCTTGGCGGAGTAAGCAATGCTGCACGTAGCACTTTCGAATAT
Source organism: Glutamicibacter sp. AGC46 (assembly GCF_053543715.1). NCBI lineage: Bacteria > Bacillati > Actinomycetota > Actinomycetes > Micrococcales > Micrococcaceae > Glutamicibacter > Glutamicibacter sp. AGC46. The sequence continues at coordinate 625,651 of NZ_JBLVOJ010000024.1, read as the reverse complement.
CAAGACCTATGCACGTCGATATATCGCCGTCATCCTGGCTGTGGCCATCGGCACCGCCTTTCTTGCCGCAACGCTTTCGGTGAACTCATCCACCCAGGCGACACTGAAGAACTCGCTCGGAGACGCCTACAAGAACGCCGATCTGGTGGCCTACCCCGATTGGGACCTGGTTCCCGGCGCCGAGGAGTTGACCGAGCTGGGCCTCAAGGACATCGCAGATGTCCGGAACCTGCCTGAAGTTTCCACCGCCTATGGCCTGGCCTACGCCGATGGCCTGCTGCGCACGGCGGACAACAGCTACGGCGTGTCCGCACAGCCAGTAGATCCCGACCAGGGGCTGGGCGGCATGGAATTGATTGAGGGCCGGGCGCCCCAAGGTTCCAACGAAATCATTATCGATGCTTCCCACGCCAAGGAAATGGGCGTGTCCATCGGGGACGTCGTGGCTCTGGAAAATGGCGCGATCTCGCCGGCGAACTACAACATCGTGGGCATCCAGCGCTCGACCACCAACCCGCGGACCTCGGCCTACGCCTTGGCCGGCATGAGCGAGAAAGCGTGGCAGCACTTTTCCGGCGGCCAAGCGCTGATCACCGAAATCGTGGTCAATGGCGACGGCTCCGACGAGTCATTGAAGGCAGAGCTGGAGAAGCTGTTTGCCGGCAAGAAGATGGCTGACATGGCGGTGGTGACCGCCGATGAGAAGGTCTTGAACGAAGTCGCCCAGTTCACCGGAGGCACCGACCAACTCAGCGTGATCCTGCTGGTCTTCGCACTGATTGCACTGGTGGTCACCGGTCTGGTTGTGGTCAATACCTTTGCCGTAGTCATTGCCCAGCGCACCCGCGAACTGGCACTGCTGCGCATCCTGGGCGCCAAGCGCAAGCAGATTCGTAGCTCGGTGCTCATCGAAGCACTGCTCATTGGCATTCTTGCCTCGATTCTCGGTGTCTTGCTCGCCGTCGCACTGATGGCGGGCCTGATCCAGCTGCTGCACGTGATGGTGCCGGAGATGTCCTATGCGGCGTTGGCCCTGACCCCGCAGGGATTGGCCATCCCAATTCTCGTCGGCGTACTGATGACTGTGGTCGCAGCGAGCCTGCCGGCTCGACGGGCGATGAAACTCGCACCGCTGGCGGCCTTGCGCCCCTTCGACGCTGCCAGCGTGAAGAACCGTGCCGGCAAAGCCCGGATCATCTTCGGATCGCTGTTCGTGGTGGCCGGCGCCAGCTTGCTGGCCTACGGCGCGATCCAGGGGGATCTGGTAGTCGCCTTCCTGGGCGGCCTGGTTTCCTTCCCGGGGATCCTGATGCTGGCTTCGCTGTTCGTGCCGAGCAGCGTTTCCGGGATCGGCAAGGCCGTGGCTGGCAAATCGACGGCGGGAAAGCTCGCGGCCCTGAACGCCGTGCGCAACCCGGGCCGAACCACCGCGACGGCAACGGCACTGCTGATCGGCGTGACCTTGGTGTCCATGATCATGGTCGGCGGCCAGACCGCCAAGGCCAGCTTGAACAACGCTGTGGCCGCAGAATTCCCGGTCGACATGATGGTCTCCTTCTATGACCGCCAAGTTTCAGGCGCCGAGACCAAGAACATGCTTGAGCAAATCAATGGCGTGGACGGGATTACCGCCAGCTCCAGCTTCACCTCCGGATATGCGGATGTGGACATGGGGACCGATGAAATGTTCAACGCCGAGATCATGTCCATTGATCCCACGAGCTTCGCTGACGTTGCACTGGACCCGAATATCGTGCCGGCAGATGGCGAAATCGTCTATGTGCTGGGTAGTCCCGAAAATCCGACGATGGAAGTTGGCGGGCAAACGCTGGCAGTGAAGAATTCCGAGGCCATGCTCTCAGGAAATATCGTCACCGAGCAGACTTTCAGCAAGCTGGAAATCGATGAAGCCAATCAGTACTCGGGGATCCTGATCAAGGTGGATTCCGACGTCAACGCAGCGGGCGTCAACGAACTGGTCACCAAGGTTTCTGCCATCACCGGCGTTGAATCATCAATGATCAATGGCGGTGTGGTGATGAAGTCGATGTTCTCCCAGATCATTGACGTGCTGCTGATGATTGTCTCTGCCTTGCTGGCAGTCGCCGTGCTGATCGCCCTGATCGGCGTAGCCAACACGCTCAGCCTCTCGATCCTGGAACGCACCCGGGAGAATTCCCTGCTTCGTGCCCTGGGCCTGAAGAAGAAGCAGCTGCGCGGCATGCTGGCAACCGAAGCGGTACTGATTGGCGGCGTCGCAGCCCTGCTCGGCTTGGTGCTGGGCGTGGCCTATGGCCTGCTTGGAGCCCGCTCGGCACTCGCGTCCATGGGAACGATGACCTACGAGATCCCATGGTGGCAGCTCGCACTGGTCCTGCTGATCAGCATCGTGGCAGCGCTCTTGGCATCGGTGACTCCGGGCCGCCGCGCCGCAAAGTTGTCGCCGGTTGAAGGATTGGCCGTCGAATAGCCGGTAGCCAGCCAAAGACGGTGGTGCGGAAAGC
>NZ_JBLVOJ010000024.1:587852-623096 GCF_053543715.1 Glutamicibacter sp. AGC46 | reverse complement strand
TTTCAGGACCACTGTCTTTTCCGCAGGTGCGGCTCAAGCCCATAGGCTGTAGACATGAAAATTGAACTCACTCGATTCCGAGTTCTGCCAGGCAAATCAGCGCTAGCCAATGAATGGCTGGAATTCCTGAACAGCAATATGCCCGCGGTGCTTGAAACCCTGGAAGGCGAAAAGATGTACGTGGAGACGATCTTCAGCGAAACCCTGGATGGCGTCGACTACCTCTACTGGTACAGCATCCAAGGCGAGGGCGGTGCCGCGGTGCAGGACTCTGCACATGAAATCGACAAGGTGCATCTCAGGTATTGGAAGCAGTGCATCGATCCAGGCTTCGCACCCCAAGAGCTGTCCCCGCGGGTGGTCATGATCCCTGAACGCGTGCAGCGCAGCATGGTCTAGAGGCGAAGCACCAAGGCACGAGGTCCAGAACTCGCTATGGCGACTTCTGGACCTCGTGCCTTGTACTGGATGTTCAGCTGCGCAGGGTAATCGTTGTGGCCATGGCCGGGGAACGGCCGGTGGTCACGAAGCCTGAGATATTGGAGCCAGGGTGCTTGATGATATCCGTGATGGATCCCAGATGGCGGCTCAAATCGATCTTGTCCTCGGGGGCCGCGAGCACCAGATGGAAACCGAACTCCTGCAACGCGCGTATGCCTGCCGCTGCATATTCGGAGTTGGCTTGAATGAACGCCTCGTCGATCATCACAGTGCCGTAGGAAGTGAACCCGGCTGAAGCGAAGCCCAGCTGGTAAGCCAGGGCAGCACCCATGATGAAGGATGTGAAGCGCTGGCCTTCGCCGCCGGAGAGCGTCCCGGGTTCCAAGCCGGTCTCAATCTCCCCATTGGGCTTGTGCTCATTGCAGCTGATCATCACATGCTGGCGGACATCGAGCACGGTCGAACGCCATGAAGCCATCGCCGGGTCGCTGAGTGCGGTAACCAGTGCCTCCAGCGCTTGGTAGGAGCTGGCCAAGGTGGATTCGTCCTTGGTGGTGTAAGCCTCCTGCAATGCGTCCTTCAGGTCCTTGCGGAAGGTACCGGCCTCAACTGGAATCGCATTTACTGCTTCCAGGCGAAGGACCGACCCATGCTCGAAAGTCACCTCTGCCAGAATCTGGTTCAGCGGCTTGATGCGTTCGGAGATCATCCGGCGCTCTTCATCCAGCAACTGCAAGAGGTCGCTGAAGCGTTCATAGGAACGGTTCGCGAAGTATTCGCGGAACTGCGCCTCATGGTGCGGCAGGCCATCGGCCACGATCTGGTCGTGCAGCTGCGCGTAGTGCTCAGCTGCTTCAGCGGTGGTGCCATGGGTCTGCGCGTGCGAGGTGCCGAATTCACGGGCAAAACGACGGAAGGTTTCGCTCAGCGCGCCACCGATTTCCTGTCGCTGCGACTGCAAGGAATTGACCTGGCTGCCCAGCTGGAGCTTGACCTCGGCAAAGGCTTCGCTGATTTGTTCACTGGCAGGGCAGTTCCCTGCAATCACTTGCTGGAGAACCGGGCCAAGCAGCTGATGCTGGCGCAGCGCGGACGGGATGCTCTGCTCCCATCCGGTCCCCAAATCATCGCTGGTGGACAGGATCTGCTGTGCACGCTGCACCTGCAAGCCAAGATCTGCAATGCGTGAACGAACCAGTGCGAGGTCCCCGACCAGGGTTTCTGCCTCGGCCTTCGCCGTTTCGATTTGCTGGCGAACCCGGGAGGAATCCCCGGACAATGCCAAGGCATCGCCGAGCTTCTGCTCGATGCGGCGCAAGGCTTCCAGTGCCTCGGACGCGTCGAACTGGCCAAAAGTCCGCTCATCGGCAATGAGGGCCTGCAAGAGCTGGGTTTTGGCCACGATCTTGTTCTTCGCCGCACTGCGTTCATCGGCAGCCTGGTGGGCCTGGACGATTCTCTCATCCAGCCGTGCCGCCTTGGACTGCAACTCGGCGATCTTCGACTCGTTGGTGAAGCCCAGCAGGTACTCGGAAGCAGGCAACGTGCGGGTATCGCGCTCGAAGCTTCCGGTTCCGGATTTGATGGTGCCGGCCGGGGTTATCGCCTTGGGGTGCACATGCATGGCTGCATCGTTCTCAACACAGGCCAATGGGTAGTCGGCGGTGATCTTCGCCTTCAGCCAGGTTCCGGCTTCGCCGGGCGCGAAGTCCAGCTTGGCCACCAGGTCTGCCGGGCCGGCTTCAGCGGTGCGCGGCGGCTGTGAAATGTCGCTCCACCGCACGCGGCCCAAGCCGTCGAGTTGATCAATGGCGTGGGTGACTTGGGTGAGCAGCTCCCCGGGAACCAGCAGCGTGCGGGCCAAGGAGTGCAAGGCCTTTTCAGCGGCCAAACGCCAGGTACCGGCATCGGCCGAGACATCCATGAGCTCGCCAGCGAAGGGAAGCTGTTCTTCCTTGAGCGAGCAGGCCGAAGCGATGGCACGGCGGGCGGCTATCGAACGGTCATCGATATTGCTGGCCCGGCGCTGGTAGGAGCGGATCTGGTCAGCCAACGTTTCTGCGCGCTTGCGCAGGTTGACCAAGGTGGCCATGGCCTCGTACTCAACGGTCTGGGCATCATGCGTAATCGAGCTGAGCTGCTGCAAGGTACGTGCCGCGTTGGCCCGCAGCTCATCCAGGCCGGTGGCCGAGAATTCGAAGGCCAAGCCAGCATCCGAGGCCTGCTGCTGCAGGGTCCGGATGACGTACTCCTTCTCGCTCAATGCCTTGCGAGCCACATCGGCCTCGCGCTCCAGCAGCATCAGGGAAGCAGAGCCCGCAGAGTCGTGGGCAGCCTCCAGCGACGCCAGCTGGTCATCGAGCTTTTCCTTGCGCTTACGCAGCTCGGCCTCTTCGGCCTTGAGCTTGGCTAGCTCCGTTTCGTGGGAGTTCAGGTCATTGCGCAGCACCAGCTGGCGGACCTGGGTTTCCAGGGTGTGCACGTCGCTTTCCAGCAATTGCCGGGCGGTGGCGATCTGTCCAGCCAAGGAACGGTAGGCCTGATCCTGCTCCGGCACCTGCGCGAGCACGTCACGCTGGGCGCGGGCGGTATCCAGCTGGCGGTAGATGCCACGCAAATGGGCAAAGTCTTCCACTGCTGCGGACGCGGCCTTCAACGTGGCTGGTTCTTCCAGCACTTCGTGGCGGAAGAACTGGTTGACGCCCTTGGCCAGGCCCTTGCCATTTTGCAACGTGCGCAACAGGGCAAAGGCCTTGTCGCTTTCGACGCCTAAACGGCGGCGCAATCGCTCAATGAAAGCCTTGTGGGTATCGAATGCCTCGCTCGGTGCCAGGGCCTTGGACAGCGAGGACACGGTAAAGCGGCGTGGGCCGTGGTTTTCCAGCTCCGCAATATTGACCTTGCCCTCGCACAACAGATAGTGCTTGGAGACCTGTCCTTCCAGACCGGCATCGGGCAGATCGAAGACCGCGCCGGCTGTAACGGTGTTGCCCATGCCATCGTCGTAGCTGAGCACAATGGCGCTCCACGTCGCGCCGGGGCGCTGGTAGACAGTGCCGGCGCTGGTTTTGAACTTGCGCCCGCGCATGTAGGAGAACGTGGTGCGGCGGTCCTCGCGGGTGGCCGCGTCATTGGCCGATTCGTTCAGGCGGGGCGTTGCAAAGAAGACGTGGCCCATCGCATCGAACAAGGTGGATTTGCCCACGCCCGGATGGCCGGTGACCAAGGTGCCGGCGCGGTCCACGGCCAGATCATGCAAGCCGTGGAAGGTTCCCCAGTTAACTATTTGTACCCGGCTCAGCCGATGCTGGCCTGGGTTGAGTGCCCCGCCCAGCGGGAGAGTCATTTCAATGCTCATCGGTTACTCCTGCACCAACTCGGGGGTCTGCTCTGCGAGGTCATCAGCTTCTTCGGCTCCCAGGCTGAAAGCTGGATCATTAGCGTCGATTGCCGCGATGTAGCGTGGTATGTCCTGGATATTGGTGATCGGCAGCGCCATCGCCAGGGCCGGGGAAATGCGGAACTCGTTCTCCAGCTCGGTGCCGGTCAGCAGGCGCAGAGCCTGCAGGCGGGTTACCGCAGCATCGCAGGACTCGGCAAAGCGCTTGTCATCGCGGTCTGAGGTCTGGCGGTGCTCGGCCAGGATCTCGTGCATGCCCGCACGCGAAATCACGGCATCGCTGCCGCTGCCTGAATGCTGTTCGAGCAACAGCCGCAGCCGCAGGGCGAGCAGGGTTTCATCACGCTTCAGCGGACGGCGCGGAGCGATAGGGGAGGTGTGGACCTGTTCAATCTGGACGGGGGCAAGCATGGCGATCTTGCGGTCCATGTCCAGCTGCAGTGCCAAGAAGATCTCGGAGAAGTAATCGCTGATGCTCTGCTGCTGGTCCAGCAGCAGTTGCCAAGCCGAGGCATCGATGGACCCATCAAGGTACGGGCCGCGCAACAACCGGACCAGCAGCTGGCGCAGCGGCAGCGGGAACTTCCCGGTATCGCCCTCGAACAATGGTTCGGTGATCGGTGCGGCGTATGAATCGCTCTTGGTCATAGCGGCTCCTTCGTAAAGCTTAACGCGGGCAGGATTGCGGTTCGCATCGAACCATCGAGTTGCTGGAAATGGATGCTGAGCAGATCGCTCTCGTTCAGCGATTCGCCATTGGTGCGCCCGATTTCCACGAGGGCACGAATGGAGTTCAAGTGCCGCTGCCCGGCATCCAAGGATTCGAAGACTTCATCCAACCGGATCGAACCGGAACTGGACTGGCCCAGATGCCGGGTGATCGATGCACGCAGCAGTGGCATGTCCGCCTGGGGCGTCGAGGGATTACGCACAATGTCGGCTTCGCTGAATTCTGGCGCTTGAGCCAGCGGAGGCGGAGCCACATGCTCGGATGGGTCGTAGATTCCAAGACCGGAAAGGGTGACGAACTGCGGAGCGAAGAGCTCCATCGGGGCCAAGCCGCTGCGGGGCTTCAGGCTCGTGGACTTGCTGATCGCCAGTTCAGCTTCTCGGACCGCTTGGCGCAATAGCTCGGCCTGCTTGTAGTCCTCGGACTGCACGAATGCGTGCAGGGATTCAGAGAGCTTGCCATAGGAGGCATGGACTTCAGCTGCCTGGCGGCGCAATTCACGCAACAGGTTAGTAAGGATCTGGCGTTCGGGCGTTTCCAGGTCATCTACGAAGTCGCGGTCCAGGACTTCGGCCAATGCGGCGCGGAAACGCTGCTGCGCTTCCGGGGAGTTCAGGAATTCAGTGAATCCGCTGAAGGTTTCGCCTTCGGCAGTGGAACGCAACTGACGGTCAGCTTCAAGAACCTGGCCCACAGCTACGCCCTTGGCTGTGGAGGCATCCAGAATGCCTTCACGCAATGAATGGAGCATATCCTGGACGCCGTCGCGCATGCGTCGGAAATCTGCTGGCAAACTCGATGCCAGATCGAGTACGGAACGTGTTGCCGACAAGGCGGTCGTGCGAGAAAGCACCGCCGGGTCATCCCCGCTGCGCAGCTGGTCGATTTGGGCTTGGCGCAGCGCGATCTGGGATTCGAGGGCACGGATACGTGCTTCGGGATCCGGATCGGTTTCGTGGGCCAGCGATTCCAGGGAAGAAAGCAACGTGTTCAGGCGAGACGAGTTCAAATGCGAATCGTCGGTGGAAAAATCCGCCAGGTAGCGCAGGGTGCGCAGGGTCTGCGCACTGGGTTCATACACGAAGCGCCCATCAATCAGCGGACGAGCCAGAATTCCCTGCTTGACCCATGTTTCGGCGAAATCCTGGGCCGAATACGAGGCGGGAATCTGGTCATCGCTTTTGCGCGCTTGCTTCAGGAAGGAATCCAAGGAGGCATGGAAAAGTTCCAATGCGATCCGTGAACGGTCTGCGGTGAACTCTGCGCGGATGAAGGCCACAGCCCACGGCTGGGCGGTCAGAAGCCGATACGCTGCCGAGCTTTTGAACTGCTGGGACTGAAGCCACAAACTATTCGCGCGGTGCGAGGGCTGCATGTACTTCCTTGATCTTTGGGACGCCTAACCAATCAATTCTAAATCATTGGACTCCTTCCAAAATGTGAGCTCCCTAAAAGCTGAATGTTAGACATCGCTCAAGTTCGGTAATTCATCCTGAAAGGGTGTTGCCTCCAGCGCTACCTGTGTAGGGTCGAAATAACCAGATGACAACTCGTTTTCTTCCGGCCTGGCGGGCACGGTGGAGGTCACGGAGGTCGAAGCCATTGAAGAACCCACGATTGGTGATTTCGCTCGGGTTGGCGCTGGGGCTTGCCGGGTGCAGTGCTACACAGGAGCCGCCAACGCCGGCCCCGGATCCTGCTGCCGTTGAAAAGGCTGAGCAGGAAGAAGCACGAGTGGACGGCGTGAGAGCCGAGATCAACCGGCTAGCTGACGGATACGACTATGACGCGGCGATTAAACTCGCCAAGAAAGACAGCGCCGAACAACTGAACCAGATGGCCAGCGGCCTAGAGGAAGAGAAAGGGCAGGTTTCAGCTTGGGAAGAGCCGAACAACATACCTCACCTGTTCTTCCACTCGCTGATTGTCGATCCCGGCAGGGCCTTTGACGAAGGCAGCAGTTCGCAGGGGTACGCCGACTACATGGTGACCCAGAAGGAATTTGCAGCCATCCTCGACGAGCTGTATGCGCGTGATTATGTCCTGGTCAACCCGGAAGATTTCGCCTCGCTCGACGGCCAGGGGCAGATGGAGTATCGGGATATCATGCTGCCCCAGGGCAAGAAGCCAGTGGTGCTGTCCATCGATGACCTGAGCTATTACGAATACATGGAAGGTGATGGCTTCGCCAGCAAGCTGGTGCTGGATAAGGACGGCAAGGTCCGCAACGAATACGTCGATGCGGAGGGCAAAACGCAGGTTGGCGCTTTTGACGTCACCACGATGGTCGATGACTTTGTAGCGGAACATCCCGATTTCACGTATCGGGACGCTCGCGGCCTGATCGCCATGACCGGATACAACGGCGCATTCGGCTACCGCACCTCTGCCAGCCAGTATCCCCAGAGCAAGACTCTGGAAGCTGACCAGAAGAAGGCGGCGGAGATCGCAGAAGCGATGAAGAACAGCGGTTGGGTTTTCGCGTCCCATTCATGGGGGCACATTGCCACCGGGACAGTCAGCATGGATCGGCTCAAGCGGGACACCAAACTGTGGAAAGCCGAAGTCGAACCGATCGTGGGAAAAACCGGGCACTACATCTATCCTTTTGGATCGGATATTGCCCGGACCCAGCGTTACGCGGGGGACCGGTACCAGTTCTTCAAGGACCAGGGGTTCGATTACTTCTACGGCGTTGACGGTACGACTCGCACATGGATGCAGCAGGGCGATGAGTACCAGCGGCAGATGCGCATCAATGTGGATGGGTTGCAGTTCGCCAAGGAACTGCGCGGTGACCGGCCAGTCCTGGGAAGTTTCTTCAAAGTCGAGGATGTGATTGACCCGGCGCGCGAATGACCGGGCCAATCCATCATCAAGCTACAAAGCCATGAAGGCACCGAGCTGCGAGAGCGCCGATGGGTTGGAAGGCAGATAATCGGTGAGCCTTTCGCTGCGCACGATGATGGCCTTCCATTGGCCGCGGGAAATCGCAACGTTGATGCGATTGCGGTTAAGCAGGAATTCGATGCCACGCGATGCATCGGTGGCGCTGGAACATGCCATGGTCATCAGCACAACTGGTGCTTCCTGTCCCTGGAACTTGTCAACCGTTCCCACCTTGACCGCCGATAGCCCTTCAGCTTCGAGGACATCGCGCACCAGATTTACCTGGGCATTGTAGGCAGCAACTACCAGGATGTCAGCGGCACCCAATGGACGGGCAGGCATGCCTGCCCCCGGACTCCACATCATTCCCAGATGCTCGCGGACCAATCGGACAATGGCCCCGGCTTCTTCGGCGCTGCTGACCGTGTTGCCTCGATGTTCAACGAACACCGTCTCGACCCCGGCCGGTGTGCCTTCGAGTTGCCGCAACCCGGCGGCGTCTGCCGAGAACAGCTGGTGGTCATAGCTCAATGCCGAAACCTTGGCGCAAAGCGCTGGATGCATTCGCCATGAAGCTGCCAGGAAGTACCCCAATTCGGCTGGCAGCACTGGTTCGCCGCCGGAAAGCCAGCCGAGCGCCGATTCGTCCACCGGCTGAGGATGAGTGCCCTGGGTGACCTGGGGCAACTGCTGGGGATCACCGAGCAGCAGCAAATTGCGGGCTGCTCGTGAAACCGCCAAGGTATTGGCCAGTGAGAACTGCCCGGCCTCATCGATCACCAGCAAATCCAGGCTATCCGCGGGGACTTTCGAACCGGTCAGCGTCCAGGCAGTACCTCCAATGAGCCCGCCGCCCGATGCGTGGAGAACTTCAGTCAAGGAATCCTTGGACGTGCCGGCCCAGGGGACCGGATCATCGTGCTTGACTTCCTTGGCTACTGCCTCGGGATCGACCCCGGCCTGCACCGCTTTCCGCAGGACGTTTTCAACTACTGCATGGGACTGGGCAACCACGCCAATCTTCCATCCGTAATCAACGAGTTCACGGATCACATGCGAAGCGACGAAGGTCTTGCCGGTCCCCGGAGGGCCTTGTACCGCAAGATAGGAATTATCAAGATCCTTCAACGTCTCGACCACGGCAGGATAGATCTGCGCCTGTCCATCAACCAGGGCTGGATCCACCGGTGCCGCAAGGGTTTTCAGGCGTGGCGGAATCCGCCGCAGGATGTCGATGCCCGGCCGTTCCGGAAGCACCGGTACGGTGGAGCCCACCCGCTGGGCGATCTCCTTGAGCGCTGCATCGATGCTCATCGTCGCCAACGGCTTATCCGGAGCCAATGCGCATGGATGGGCACCGTAGGCAGGGATCTTGCCGCTGGTTTTCTCCGCAATGGTAATCCAGCCCGGACCGAGCTCGACTACGGTGGCGTTGAATGCGCCGCCGCGCACGGAGTCGTCAACGGCCATGCCTTCAGGCAACGGAGCATCAAACATGGCGAACACTGATGAGCCGGGGGAGAGCAGGGATCCTTCCGCCAAGGTTCCCTGCAATCTCGTCACGCGCGTAGAGGTGCGCGCCCGAGGGGTGGCCTTATGCCAATCCTCGAGTACTTCCGCAGCGTCCACAATGAACACTCCCCGGGCGTCGCTCCAATCATCCATTGGCGCGGACAAGCGGTCGAAGTGTTCCCACCAGAACTGCTTCTTTTCACGCCGGTTGTAACCGGTCGCAGCGGCGACCATCGCGATCGCGCGGTCATCGTTGCTCAGCGCGTGGGCGTGGGGAAGCTGCGCAAGGTAGTTTTGCAGCCGAAGCTCTTCGGCGGTGGGCTCGTATTCGTCTGCGGCCGGGCCTGGCTCAGGCATATCCGGCAGAGTGCCAGGCGCCTCATCGCTGAGCGAAAGCAGCCAATCCCGCAAGCGCAAAGTGGAAAGGCAGTCGTACTCGTTGTAATCGGCAATCGACTCGAGGATCGCTTCAGCGGCCCCGTCGTTCTTCGAATCCCGCGCCAGCATGTACTGGGCGTAAGCGACCACCGATGCTCCGGCATCGGTGACATCCCCGGAGCGAAGGTGCTCTCCCATGTACAACGGTTCAAGCTTCTTGATGGAGTATGAGCGGGTGGAAACTACCAGGGCGTTACGCACGGTCTCGTAGAGATCGACAAGCAGGTTCTCACGCAGCCACTGGTCGACTTCGTCCTCACCGGCAATGTGCACCTGCGAGAGCTTGCGCAGGGCAGTTTTCTCATAGGGCGCATAGTGGTAGACCTTCATGCGCGGGAACCGCTGGCGGCGTTCTTCGACATAGGCAATGAAGTCCAGGAAGGCTTGGCGTTCTTCGGCGCGGCTATGGGCCCAGAAGGGTTTGAACACCGGCACCCCGGTGTCATATTCGATGACGCCGAAGAGGTATTCCAGGCCCCAGGAGCCGTCGGAAGGTTCCTGGTAGAGCGGGTCGCCCTCGAAATCGAAGAAGATGTCGCCTTGATCAGGTCGCGGCAGCGAAGAGATCGGGCCTTCGTTCTTCACCCGGTAGGAGACGCCGTGGACCATGCCATCGCTCTGGGCCAGCCCCAGCTGCATTCTGGCCTGCTCCGCGGCACGATGCAGCGAGGTGCCTGGTTCAGCCTCTAGCTCGGCGAGCTGGTCAATGGTGGAAATGCCGCGGGCGCGAAGTTTTTCTCGCTGCACCATGGACATGCCAGCGACCAATAGCAGGTCGCGGGTTTCCTGGGCCTGCTCTTCGCAATAATCGCAACGGCCGCATAAGCGCAGTTCATCGGAGTTCCACCGAACTGGCTGGTTGGCCGCACGGTGTTCCTGCACCATCGTCACGAATCGTTCACGCTGGGCCCGGAAGACTGGCAGCACTTCGTCAACCCGATGCACCGAATGCGTCCCGTCGCCGAGGACCAGCGTTGCCGAGGTGGACACGGGGAGCCCTTCTGCCAGCATCTGATCCGCGTAGGCTGCGATCTGGAGCAGGGCGCTGACCCTTGCATGGCGGGCGAGCTTGGTATCCCATACGGCCCAGGTGCCGTCTTCCTGGCGGACCAGGAAGTCGGCAAAGCCGATGAAAGCCCCATCGAAGAAGGTGGCCTGGAAAATGACATCGGCGCCGTTGCGAAGCACGTGCATGGTCGCTTCGTGGGCTGCCCGAAGACCGGCCGCGGACATCTGTGGGCGATCAGTGAATTGCTTGATGCCGGTTCCCGTCGCCGGGTCGTATTCGCCATAGGCAGCTATCAGGTCTTTGAGGACGTTCTGCTCATGGGCGTCGCCGAGCACCGCTGTTCGTTCCAGCATCTCGTCTCGTGCCTTGTCAGGCTTGGGACGCAGGCCGAGTTTCACGTCCAGCAGGTACAGGGACTGGTAATTGCAGTCAACGGAGACTGACAGGTCACTCGCTGAGAAGATGAACTGATCATCTAGAAAGAACACGGGGCCTGGGCCTTTCGTTGACTTGTTTCCTACCTAGTCAACGTAGCACCAGACCCCGACAGATTCGCTGATGCCGCTTAGGACAGCTCGTCTTTGTTCTCCTTGGGGCCGCCAAGAACGAGCGAGAGAATGGCAACGCCGGCAGTCACCGAGTTCACCGCTGGCCACGCACCGATTTTCTTGGCCAGCGGATGCGAAGCGCCGAAGCCTCCGAGATAGGCGCTGATCAAGGCAATGGCTTTAGCGGTTCCAGCATCTTTCTTCCAAAGCAGGAAGGCGCCGGCACCTGCAGCACCGAGCACAACGGCAGCCAGCGGGCGCTTCTTGGTGGCACGACCGGTAGCGTAACCGCCCACTAAACCGGTGGTGGCCAAGGCGGTTGAAACGATGCGAGACATGAGACTCCTCCAGATATACGGCACAGTGTTCCGCTTTGCAGACTATGCCCGTCACCTGTGATGTTTCCCAGAAAGTCGGGAAATGCACTCGCCGGTCACTTTGTGGCCGGTGGGGCTTGCAAGAATGAGTAATACCGAACGCCGATGAGGAGCAGGAATGAATCTAGATATTGCCCAGGCCTGGGAGCGGCTCTCGCAGCCGGTGAACGTGGCCCTGAACCAGTGGCAGTGGCTGATCGTTGCGTCCTTGATCCTGCTATTGGTGGTCCCTCGTCCGGTCTGGCGGATCACCGGCTTGTACTCCACGCTGATTCATGAGCTCGGCCATATCATCGCGGCCTTATTCACGGGCAGATACGTGGCTGGCTTGCGGCTGGGCTGGGATCATTCCGGAGAAGTGCGGAGCATTGGACGGGGCAAGATTTCTGTCATCATCTCCGGGATTTTCGGGTACCCCGCACCGATATGGGTTTCAGCTTTGATGCTGTGGGGCATATCCACGGGCTATTCCGGGCGGGCGCTCGGCATCTACGCGTTGCTGTTCCTGCTGGCGCTGATCTTTGTCCGAAATTGGCCGGCCTTTATTGTGTGCACTATTAGTGCACTCGTGGCATTGGCAGTAGTCTTCTTTGCGCCGGTCGAAGCGTACCTGTACCTGGCTTTGCTTATCGCCGGGTTCTTGCTGCTGGCTGGCCTAAAAGACTTCGTCAAGCTTCTTTCGGTACATGTTTGGAGACGCCACGATATCGCCCAGTCCGATGCGTACCTGATCGCCGAGGCTACCCGGACCTTCGCCTCATTGTGGGTTGTGGTGATTCTTGTTCTGGGTTCCGGCGGCCTGTGGTGGGCACTGCAGAGCTTATCGGGACTATTCTGAGCCCCTGCGCAGATCGCGTTTGGTTTTCATGCGGCTAGCGGTCCAGGCCGCCACGGCAACCAGCCCCATGGGGAGCAGCTTCGTCTTGCGCTTAGGCTTCGTGGATGGATCCCTCTCCATATCTTGCAGCGGGTCGCCACCGTGCTTGATACGGATTTCCTGGGCCTGGACGAGGTCCTTGTATGTTGCCAATTCCTGCTTGGCTACTAACGTGTCATCACGCAGTGGAAGAAGTACGTCATCTATGGCAGGCATGCCCGTGCGAAGCTGGCGGAGGCGGATGAATTCGATATCCACCAAGGCTCCGAGGAGCAAAGCGATGTTGCTGATCCAGCAAGCAAGAATCAAGATGATCACCCCGCCAATGGTTCCGTAGGTGGCGGAGTAGCTGGCGAACTGCGAAACATAAATACTGAAACCGAATACCGACAGTCCCAGGATCACCAGAGCTGTCAGTGTGCCGGGCGAGAACCAGCGGAATTTCGTTGGCTTGACGTTGGGGGTGAAGTAGTAAAGCAAGGCTAGAACCAGGAGCAGCATAATGAGCATCAATGGCGGCTTGGCGATATTCAGCACGAGCACAAAGCTGTCGCCCATGCCAATAATATTGCCGATTCCGCGGGCGACGGAGCCAGAAGCGAGCAGCAGCACCAGGGTCACGACGGCAACCAGCATGATCAGCACGGTAATCAGGAACATCTGAGGACGGCGCTTCCACTGGGGGCGGCCTTCCGGCGCCCCGTACAGCCGGTTCAACGCGCGGCTGAATGCCGTGACATATCCAGAAGTACTCCACAGCGCGCCGAGTGAACCGGCCAGGATTGCCCAGAACGTTCCGCTAGCTTGGGATGCCAAGCCAGCGAGCAGCTGTTCGGCCGTGTCGAGCAATTGCTGGGAGTCGCTACTTGCAGATTGTCCGTTCGGGGCGAGGCTCTGCTCTAGCAGCTCCATAATCCATTTGGTGCCGCTTTCGCTGGCACCGGCCAAAGACAGGAGCGAGATCAATGCCAGTAATCCGGGGAACATGGCAAGAACCATGAAATAGGATAGGGAAGCTGCAACGTCTAGTCCATCGTTGCGAAAGAATTCCCGCAGGGCCCGGGGGTAGCAGGTCAAGGATTCCATGAATCGGTCTTTGCTTGTGCTGCCTCGTACTGGCATTGAGTTCCCCTGTCTGACTGATGAAATCAAACCTACAGCGCTGGCTTCTTGAAACAAATTACCTCAGGGCAATTCAGCTGTCCTGTTGCTTGAACGTCGCGGTGTGTCCATCGCCCGGGAGGTCTTGCAAGTGGCAGCGAGGAAAAGGCCGTCTGCCGGAGAAAAATTGCCCCTTCGGGTTGCCCGACGCCGGGGTTTTTGGACGCAGCTATTCCAGCTTTGGCGAAGGCGGCATGCAACCTTGAAGGGAGCTGGGCACGGCCCACAAATGAATTGCAAGCTATATCACAGCGAGCTGGATAATCTCCACTTTTGGAAAGTAACATTTTCGTTGCTTGATATGGGGATCATGGTGATTTTCCGACCCGATTCAAAATTTTTTTCTGGCCAATTGACCTGTATTTACGGGGTTTCTGACCGTTTCCTGAGTTGCGAGGGTGGTGGGTTGGTGCGTTATGGTCATTCATAACGTTTCGATAACACTCGCAGTGTTATGGGGAAACAGGTACTGCCGGGACTTCCAAACCGCTCACCAGGGCAGTATTTAATCAAAGTCGAAATGCGACGCTGAGTGGTGCACGAGGATGGTCTAGGAAGACCTGAGCGCGGGAAGAGCAACTGGAGAATCATGATCCAGCAGAAGACCAAGAACTTGATCCGCCGCGGTGGAGCCTCGCTGGCCGCCGTTGCAGTTGCCGGCACCGCAATCGTTGCAGCTTCCGCACCAGCTAATGCCGCAGGCACCTGGGACAAGCTGGCTCAGTGCGAGTCCGGTGGCAACTGGTCCATCAACACCGGCAATGGCTACTACGGTGGCCTGCAGTTCTCGCTGTCCACTTGGAAGGCGTTTGGCGGTTCGGGCATGCCTCACCAGGCTTCGAAGGCCGAGCAGATTCGCGTTGCAACCAAGGTCCAGGCATCCCAGGGTTGGGGCGCATGGCCAGCATGTACCGCAAAGCTGGGCATTAGCGGTTCCCCTTCGGGTTCCGCGACTCCGCAGAAGCAGGCTCCTCAGCAGCAGGCAGCACCAAAGCAGCAGGCAGCACCAAAGCAGCAGGCAGCACCAAAGCAGCAGGCAGCACCAAAGCAGCAGGCAGCACCTAAGCAGCAGGCAGCTCCGGTTCAGAAGCAGGCTCCTAAGCAGCAGGCAGCTCCAAAGCACGCTGCTCCAGCTCCAAAGGCACCAGTGTTCAACATTGACGTGACCGATTCGGGCAAGGACTACACCGTCAAGTCCGGCGATACCTTGGCTAAGGTTGCCGACCAGCTTGGCGTCAAGGACTGGCGTGGCCTGTTCGTCTTGAATGACGACCAGCTGAGCAACCCAGACCTGATCATGGTCGGGCAGACCCTGAACGTTCCAGCGAACTAATTCCGCAGAGCTTCAGATAACCCGCGTCGTGTATTTTTACGCGACGCGGGTTTTCCGTTTACCGACTGCCTGGATCGAAGTGGTGATTTTCCGCGTATAGGCTGAGGTTCATGCTGCATTCCGAAGATGAGCGCGTGGCCGAGGGCCATATCCTGGGTTCGGGGTTTACCGCGCACAGATTGCTCGAGACGGCAGGTGATTGCCCTGTTACTGGGCCCGCGGTTTGGTGGGCTGGTCCTTTGAACGCGGAGAAGCTCGCAGCTCTATCCGTTGGCTTGGTATGTTCCGCCCTTAATGATCTTGCCGCTGCCTCACCATGGCTCGCCACGGCGACGCCGGATATCGCAGCTGCCTTCGCGTCCTCTGCCCACTTGCGCATCGCGGGGCAGAAACCACAAGGTTTTGCTCGATATTCGGGATTCTACCGAACGGCCGACGGCTGGATCAGAACCCACGCGAATTACCCTCACCATGAACGCGCGCTCCACTCTGCATTGGGAACATCTTCGGGGATTGACATCGCCGACGCAGTGGCAAGCCTTTGTGCCCACGATGCCCAAGAACGCATCGTCGCCGCTGGTGGAATAGCCGCGCAGGTGCGATCCCGTCAACAGTGGCTCAGCTCGGCAGAGGGCCAAGCGGCCGGCAGCGGGCACTGGGCTCAATTCCGCATGCGCCCAACAGGTTCGGCTCCGGTCTGGAAATTTGACCCGCGTGCAGCAATGCCCCTTCGAAGGTTGAAGGTTCTGGATCTCACACGGGTTATCGCTGGCCCCACCGCAACCAGGACGCTGGCAGCCCTTGGCGCACAGGTCTTGCGCGTGGATGGGCCGCTGCTCCCCGAATTGCCTTGGCAATATGTTGATACCGGATTCGGCAAGCGCAGCACGCTGCTGGATTTGAAAAACGCAGCAGGGCAGGCGCGGATCCACGAACTGCTGCAGGATGCTGATGCCGTCCTCTTGGGCTATCGCCCCGGGGCTTTGGCCAAGGCAGGGCTTGGCGGGGATGAATTAGCCCAGCGGTACCCGCAGCTCGTTGTTGCTGAATTAGGTGCGTGGGGCTTCGAAGGACCCTGGGCCCAACGGCGCGGGTTCGACAGTATCGTGCAAGCTGCCACCGGCATCTCGGAGGCTTACCGTGGTAACGGGCAATCACCGGGCGCATTGCCGGTGCAGGCTTTGGACCACGCCACTGGCTACGGGCTCGCTGCTGCCGTCATCGCTTTGGTTCGGGCGCGCAGTGTCCAAGGGCGTACCGGGTCGGTGCGATTCTCCTTGGCTCGGACCGCTCATGCGCTGTTCGCCTTCGACGCCCCGCAACGCCCCGCTCAATTCGACGGTGGCGTGCGGCTGAAGCGGGTGGAAAGTACTTTCGGCACCCTTGAGTACCACGCTGCCATCCCAATCTCGGTGGCAAGGGACCTACCGTCGGCGTTCCTATTTGCTTCCATTGTCCTGGCGAGGTGGCTCCGAGCTGGACGGGTGCAGTGTGTCTTTATCCTCCTGGACTACCAGGAACCCTTGTTCATCCAGTGGGCTTTTCACTACTTGATCCCTTGTAGCTGCATCTCATGGGAGGAGACATGCCATCACGGTGTTGGCCAGGTGATTTTCCGGTAGTACTTCCCCAGGTGTCCAAAATTTTTTGTCCAACCCGCAACGGGGGCTTGCACTCACCGTCTATACAATCCTGATTCTACGCTTGCAGATGGAAATCATTGTCTGACAGAGCACTTATGCAAAGAGAATGTTCTGAAGTGAATCATCTGTACATCTACTGGGTCCTTTGTGGCCGATTATGAAGAGAAGCAGCACAAATCAAAATTTCACACTCTGGTTATTTGCTTCCACCATTTGAAATTTAATGTTGTGATGGTGGAGACCGCTACTAGGGGCATCATCAAACTTCATTCCAGGAGACTCACACTATGGCACTAAAGCTGCCTGCGGGGCATACCCCTAGATACGAAAATTTTGAAATCGCCGGAGTTTCGGATGAAACGATCCGTGAGGGCCTTGAACGAGCCCTCTTCGGCGCAACTGATGAGCGAAAACTACAGCTCGTCGAAGCCTTGTCGGATGCTGGTATCCGCGACATCGACATGGGCTCAGGCATCCAGGAACCAAAGTTCCTGCTGCGTTGCCTAGACGCACAGCAGTACTTTGGCCGCATCCATCCGGACACGAAATTTGTTTTCAACCTGACACTGAAGTCTTGGGAACCAATTTCTCACATTCTGGCCAAGCTTCCCACGGATTACCTCTCGCAGATCCAAGTTTCATTGGGAATGGTCGAGTTCCACGAAGAAGAAGACCTCCTCACCAAAGTCCACGGCCGCTTGAGCGAAATCGGAGTAGGATCATTCCGATCGAGCATTTTGAACGCCTTCTCGACTCACATCGAAGAAGAACGGTACGAGTTCATCAGCCGCCAAATCCGACGAGTCAGCGAACTCGGTATTGATCTCGTCCGTGTGAATGATTCCATCGGTTCCTTGATTCCCGACGCAACCGCCATTCTGGCAGCAAATCTGACCCGTGATTTCCCTGCCACCAACTTCTACCTTCACTCTCATGATGATCGCGGTCTGGGGCTAGCAAATTCTCTGGCATCAATTTTCAACGGTTTCCAGATTGTCGAAGGCGGTGTCGCAGGCTTCGGTAACCGTGCTGGACTGGCAAACCTCGAAGTTTTGAGCAAGATCTTCGAAGAACGCGGCATCACAGTCAAGGGAACTCCCCTCGATACCCAGAAACTAATTAAGGTCGCTTCCCTGGCAGAAGAAACTTTCTTGGTTGCGCCATCGGTTTACCGCCCTGTGAGCGGCATTTTGACTGAGGAAGAAAACGCGGGAATTGTCAATGTGCCCGACTTCTTGGACATCGAACGCTCGGTTCGTTACTTCCTCAATCCAGTCGGTCTATTCCCCGACACGATCGAACAGATCCTCATTAATGCCGGGTTCCCACAGGAACAACTTACTGATCCTGGATTCGTTCAAGCCATCATTGATCGCCTGAACGATAAACTGCAGAACCACCTCTACCCCCAGAAAGAGGCGCAGTACGCGAAGGTCATGCAGGCTATCCATGACCTACATAGCGATGTTGTCCGCCTCGACGAGGTCCAGAGCGTGGCAATGGAACTGCTTCAGGAACGAGTTGAGGTCAAAGCATGAAGATCGGTGTTGTAGGAGCCGGGGGCGTCGGAGCATACTTTGCAGCAGTGCTGACGCGCGCCGGGCATGAGGTACATATTGTCGCCACTGAACGCCACATCGAACCTGTTCGTCTCAAGGGTTTGCAGGTAACGACAGGGGACGGCATTTCGGGGTTTACTGTGCAACCAGCAAGCATCACCACAGACGCTGCTCAGATTGGTGAATGCGATGCTGTGATCATGGCTAGCAAAGCGGGGCAAGTAAAAGATGTCTTGAGCACAGCATCGGCACTTATCGGTCAAGACACTGCTGTATTGCCCCTTCAGAATGGTGTGACTGCCTCCCAGCAAATCACGGAGGCACTAGGTGAAGGTCATGCTTTGGGCGGTGTTTGCATGATTATCTCGTACCTAGTCGAGCCAGGTATCGTGCACCATGTCGGAGGTCAACCAGCGATTACTCTCGGAGAATTGGACGGCAGCGTAACCAACCGAGTGCGCGACCTTGAAATTGCCCTGATCGAAGCACACGTTCAAGCCATAATTTCGACGGATATCGTGACAGACATGTGGCGAAAATTCATGCTGATCACATCATATGGCGGCGTTGGCGCGCTGTCACGTGAACCAGTCGGCCGCACCCGAACCAACGAGCTTAGCCGAAGCCTTGTCCAGGATGCGATGAGGGAGGTCGCCCGGCTTTCAACTGTTGCCGGCGCCACACTTGACGAATCAGATGTAGCCAAGATGATGGATCAGTACGATGCTTTCAAGCCGGATAGCACTGCCTCGATGCAGCGTGACTTGGCCGCGGGCCGACCTTCAGAAATCGAAGAGCAAAGCGGCGCTGTAGTCCGTATCGCAGCTGCGCACGCAGTAGAGGTGCCAATACACAACACCATCTATCGTGCATTGAAACTACTTGATGGAGCTAACGAACTCATCTCATGCTAGTTAATGTTCTTCTCAGTGTTCTGCCGCTGTTCCTTATTATGCTCATTGGCTTCTTCGCTAGTCGTTCAGCAAAGTTCGGGACAGGGGCAGAACCTGCCATCAGCGCCTTTGTTTTCTATATCGCGCTTCCTGCACTACTTTTCAAAGTCGTCGCTGAAGCACCACTGGACGATGGCATCCCACCGGCATTTCCAATAATTGTCATTGTTTCCTGCACGATATTCGCTGTCTTCAACATCTCGATCAGCAGGTTATTACTACGGCAAAACAAGACCAAAGCGCTTCAGTATGCCCTGAGCTCCGGGTACGGAAACGTCGCCTACCTAGGTGTGCCAGTTGTTATAGGACTCGTGGGATCACAAGCGGGACTGGCCGCCGGAATCGGCCAATTGACCCACAACCTATACTTCATGCTGCTCTACCCGGTGCTGTTCCCACTGCTAGCCGGGGGACAATCCCACGGATCCAATGGCGCAAAAATAAAAGCAGCAGTCGATAAAGCGATTCTCAAGAATCCTGTGGTTTGGGGAATTGCTGCTGGCCTACTAGTAGCTTTGGTGAAAATCGAACTTCCAGCTCCGGTTGTGCAGACAACTGACTTACTCGCCGTGGCAGCAGCGCCAGGTGCACTCTTTGCCATCGGTCTCACGCTGAGTCGAACTGTTAAATCGTTGAATGAAGGACGAATTTCAGTCCTACCGCTGATCACGGGCACGGCCAGTAAACTGTTAGCACTTCCGCTCATCACGGTCGCTATCGCAGCGCTTCTTCCCCCAATGCCAGGAGATTGGTATCAGGCTCTGATTTTGATGGCCGCCATGCCGACCTCCGCCACCGCCTTCATATTGGCGCAAGCAGAGGATGAGAACTCGGAAGCTACGGCCACGACTATAGTTCTTACTTCAGGATTAGCGATCATTTCTATCCCGGTGATTTCAATGCTTTTCTTGGCGTAGTTCGAACGGTAGCTGCTGGTAGATGATGACCACCTATGCAGGCAAGTTTCGGTGTTATGGAAGCACCACAAGTTGTTGTTCAGGCTGTATCAATATGTGGTGTCCGTTATTTGCCGCCTGATGGGGACATACCGTGTGCTGTGCCTGAAGCCGGCCGGTAGCTGCTGCGTGCTGTTTGGGTTTCTGGCCGGATAAAAATCAGGGGTGCGGAAGTTGTCACGTGCGTCTATCTGGCCAAGGCTGATAACGGTTGATCTGTTTTTATATATTTCATGGTCGAGGATTGCCTAGCGTTGAACATACTATGGCGTTTACAAGTTCCTTAGATGCGAGCGCTGATGGGCCGTAGGCTGGACTCAAGGCACCTTGCACGTACTCTCACGAGCATTAACGAAAGGGGTAATCACCTTGTCTACCAGGAGCCATCAGATCCTTGCCCCGGTTCATCGCACTGGGTATGACCCGGGCTTCCTGGGAACTCGTGTAGCGTTGCCGCTCTTGGACACTGAGGCTTCACAAGACGCGGTGCTGTGGGACGGGTCAAACGTCATTCCTTATACCCACTTTTCCCTGTCGCTGGGCAAGTCCCGCCGGTTGGCGCGCTGGGTTGCCTGGAACATCGACGGTGCTTCAACCAAGCGGTTGAGTCGTTCGGGCATTGATTTCGCCAAGGGCCCTAGGCTGCCTGAAGGGTTTCAATCAGGTAATGAGCTGTATCAAGGCAATCGGCTGGATCGTGGGCATATTGCTCGTCGTGCGGATCTGGTGTGGGGTCAGGTTGCAGAAGCGCGGCAAGCCAATGAGGATTCCTTTTTTTACACGAACATTGCGCCGCAGATGGATGACTTCAACCAGAGCGGCCAAGAGGGGATTTGGGGCCAGCTGGAGAATGCGCTCTACGAGCAAGTTGATGTTGAAGACCTCAAGGTGAGTGTCTTTGGCGGGCCGGTCTTCCAGCCTGGCGACCAGGTGTATCGCGGCGTTGGTTTGCCTTCGGAGTACTGGAAACTCATTGCTTTCAAGGAGGGCGGCGTGCTGAAAGCTCGTGCTTTTCTCTTGACCCAGGATCTCGATCAGCTGCGGGTAGCGCTGGCGTTGGATGAATTCAGGGTGTACCAGGTCTCGGTGGGGGAGTTGGAACAGCGGACGCAATTGGAATTCGCAGAGACGCTGCATCTTGCCGATGATCTGGTATCTGTCCGCACCATGGCCAGAGGTCCGCTGGACTCGACCGTCAATATTACTTGGTGATGGTAATTCTGAAGATTGGTGAGAGGTTCAGGTTGACTACCTAAATCTACATAGGTAGCATGGAGTTATGGAACGTTTGACGAGGCACACCCCTGCAACAGCTGCTGTTGTTGGTGCGCTCATGGAATCACCTGAGGCGATCTGGGGTCTCCAGATTGTGAAGATGACCGGGTTGAAGACGGGAACGGTTTACCCGATTCTGGAACGCTTGGAGGATGCTGGCTGGATTACGAGCGAGTGGGATACGGACCTGTCTCGCAAGGGGCCCCGCCGGCGGTACTTTAAGTTGGCAGCGGAGGCTGTCAAGTATGCCCAGGAGTACGTCTCTACCCAGAGGCCGAAGCCCGCTATGGGTGCTGGTTTTCAATCCAGGAAACTCGCATGAGTCAGACGTTGCTAGTACGAGCGCTTTTTCGACTATCGCTTTTCGTGACCCCGGCGCATCTGCGGCAGGCACGTTCTGAGCAATGGAGGGCGGATCTTCGGGATTGCAGCGAGTTGGATATCCCGTCGGCTGACGTCGTCACCGGAGCTCTTGTGGCCGGCACTCGTTTGAGAATTGCGCATGGATTCACTTCACTGTCCGACCCCACCCCACTCAAAGAGGAAAAAGCAATGAAAATTCTGTTACCCACTGCCCTTATTGCTGCCGTACTGGTACTCGGAGGAGTTGCGGGAGCTTCAGCAATCTCGAATCACGAGGTTACGCAGATCACTGTCCCCGCCGGAATGATTCAAGAGAATGCTCGAACCACCCCATCTGATCCGATGATTATTGATGGCGTAGAGGTTTTAGGAGGGGGCGAAGTAGCGCCTACGTACCAGGGCGAATAATTGACTTGGCAACAACTTGCCTCACACCTTAAATCTACATAGCATGAGATCGACGTATGTTGTATGCGTTGATCTCTCGCTATTTTTAAGGAACTTTCATGAAACGAGCCACATTGGCTGCGAAGGCTGGCATAGTCGCCTTGGCCTTCTCCCTTATCCCGGGAATCGCCTCAGCAGCTGAAGCTGAAACTCCGCAATGGGCAATTGATGAAGGCGTCACCATTGTTGAAGTCGATCCAACCGAGGGAACTCCGATTTCAGACCAGGAACTGGTTGATATCGAAGCGTTGGAAGAAACTCAAATGCCCGCAACCGATAGCCCGCTCTACCTGAGCGATGCCCCAATTTTCCAACCATTTATCAACATCGTGACCTGCGGTAATCGCATTGATTGGTACCGCTGGCGTGGCCAGGACGGAAAAAACGTGCTTTGCTTCGCCAACAAGGGAGAAGCCAACATAAGTAAGTACAACAATGTTCGCTACCTCTGCCCTGGCGCAAATCGTGGTCAGACCCGGTACTACTACGGGAACCAGCACTACTGGAGCACCTTGCGCGGACCGGTGTCGAACCACAATACTTGCTACTCATTTGGCGATTATGCTGTTGCGGCCAAGGGTGTAAGAATTAGTTAATTTCTGTGCCGCATTCCTTTTGAAGGGCGGGATTAATGTACGGGATATGAAATTGGTCCCGAAAATTGGACTAGCTAAATCATGGTCCCGCATTAGGCCGTAAGGGCATGGCATCGATATTCCATCGGCGCCATGCCCTTCAGTCGTTCCTGACGCCGTTTTTGACAAAACTTCCGCTACTCCCGAATGGAAACCCCTAGGAAATCTAGGTAGAAATCTATATAGTTTTTCATATGACTACTTTGAGTATCACCGAAGCATCACGTGCGGGACTCTCTGCGCTTGTCGCCGCCGCCGAAGAGGGCCGGGATACCCCTTTGTCGCGCCATGGCAAGGTCGTGGCCGAAGTCGTTTCCGCGAAGGAAATCGCTCAGCTGCGCCATGACCGGGATACTCTTCGCGATGCTGCGTTGGTGATGGCACGCTTTGCCACTGATAGCGGCGTGCGCACGACGCTCGACCATGCGATGGAATTCTTTAATTTGAACCGCGCAGAACTTGAGGCGGAAAACGCCGAAGAAGCCCAGTCTGATAATTCGTGAATCAGCCTCAAGACCGCCTGTGCATCGTCCGGCTAACTGAAGACGCAGTATCTGACCTGCATCGTCTTCACAAAAAGGATCCACAGATCGTGCGATCCGTGTTCAAGAAGATGCTGCTACTCGAAAAATCTCCTGAGGCTGGCGAGCCCTTGCTCGTTGCGCTAGTCGGTTTCCGCAAGTTGGTCGTTGGCGATCGCGACTGGAGAATCGTATGGCGCATTACCGAAGACGCGTCCGGCCGCCCAATTCTTGATATTTCTGAGGTCTGGGCTGTTGGAGCTCGTTCGGATGGCGAGGTTTACGATGAGCTCACCTCACGGGTCGCACGCATGGGCGATGACCCGAAGATTCAATCGCTCAAAGACGTCATTGTCCAGATGGGACGGCTCTACGAATCCGTTGAAGCTCAACCTGAACCCGCACGGGGATCTGTCTTGCCCGAGTGGATGGAAGCTGCGCTCGTAGAACAACTTCATCTGTCCACACAAGAGATTTCAGGATTGAGCGAACAGCAAGCCCAGCAAAGACTCATGCAGCATTGGTCCCGCAGCGCTGACAGCTAAACCTTCCGCCGGCACCGCCGAGCTCAGCGGCAACCGCACGGATCCGAACGTCTGAAGATTTCCGGTGATACTCTCCCACCGGCAATGAAATATCGTTGCCCGCACTACTCGAATTCCAGGCTGCCTCAGCCGCAAGCCCACACTGTTCACTGTGTTGTAGCCTGGAGCCATGGTTAGCTGGAAAGTATCCAGGCATCCTGAATGGGACCAAATGCATCTTGCCAGTCTGACTGCCCGCGAGATCACTGACCTGTGCCATCGTGGTGCAGCAACTATCCACTACCACCTGCAGCGGCGTGAGCACTATGAACCCGGTTTTCGTGGAAAACATGAAGCAGCACTGGCAGTCAGGGGACCGGACCGTCCGACGGTCAGATGGCGCAAGAAACTTGCCGAAGTCCTGGAATTCCAGAAAACCCACGGCCGGCTCCCGCACCACGACGGGGAAGAAGCAGAGTCACGGATGCACCGGTGGGTGCTCGAGCAGCGACGAGCCCACCGCAACAACTCAATTGTCTATCCCTAAGAGCGTTTTGTTAGAGGACCTCACAGGCTGGAATATCGATGTGCACCAGCAGGAGCTGGATGAGGCCTGGCGGGCACGGCTGACCTCGCTAATCGAATTCGCGGCTACCTATCATCGGACGCCGAGGTATCAGAACTATTCCTCGGAGGCCGAGCGGATCCTCGGAGTCCGGCTTCATGTCCAGCACCAAAGGCGAGCCGAGGGCACGATGCTGCCGTGGCGTCTGGAGATGATGGATACTGCGTTCCTTCATTGGCAGAGCCGGATGTGACTACAACGTGTGTGATCAAATAAAAGAAGGCCACTTCAGCACAAAAGTAGGGTGGTTTGTAAAAAGTAAATAGCCGACGGTAGCGCGATTCGCCGCCAGAAATAGAACTTTCTCTGACCTCTGACCCGTTCCATTCACAGCAAACATCCGACGTACGTAGGCGCGGGGTATTGCAATGGTTAAAAGCCATTACATCGGTTCGCATGTGGCAACTGGCAAGGATTCTCACCCGAAGACTTCGGGTCTTGCGGAAGCTTCGCCATTGTTTTGCAAACGGTATTTACAGGACGTCGAGATCCCTCGCATCGTATATTCGACGGATTCGGAAACCACCCCTTACGATTGGGGTGTTTTCGGTCCCGCGAAATGAACCTATCTAACCAAAACGTTCGGCTGGAGCCTTCCAGCCGAACGTTTTGTACGATTTGCTGATAATGCTCAAACACTTATGTCTGTGGGAAGACCCAAAATCTATGAGGGGTTGATTAGTAGCTTTTGGGTATTTCTAGCCTTACACCTTTGCCTTTCGGGATTGTCGTAAGGCTACGACGGCCCAAATTAGTGCTAAAGCAACAAGCGCGACACCTTGCCAAAACGCATTGGTACTAATCTGCCAGATTCCGATGAGAAGACAGAGCGCAGAAACTACCCAAGCAATAAGGGGTGAAATGGACCTTTTGTTCATTGAATATTCTCCTAGCCGCAACTCCAGAGAGTTACTGAAACTCCTAGTATTGTAATCCCTAGAGGACCGCCGGCAATAGCTCCGAGCCAAGTCACACCTAGCCCTGCAGCGCACTTACGCGCTTGGGACATTTGAGCAGCAGTGGGCTTAAACCCTGTGTATACGTAATTTTTGCCCTTGTAGGTAAAGCAGGCTGTAGATGATGAGCAATAGCCTTTGTATTCCTTATAAATAGCCTTACCACATCCGCTACCAACGGTGCAGATCTTTGATTTTGGGACGGAAACGCACTTTTTAGGAGAGCAGACTCGTGTGAGTTTGTTGCCTCCCACGATTACGCCACGTGCAGTTGATCCCACCTCTACTTCGCTTAATACCCGCATGCTGGTTTCCGGCTTGTCCGTGGAAGATGCCTGGGCGTCCACAGCAGTGAGAAATGACAGCAACAGGAACATTACGGTGAAAGCGGAAAATAGAGATAAAAGTTTTCTTAGCGCACCAGACTGCCTTCCAAAACTAGAATCGCGGATGCGCGGGGAGCGATCTTGACTAATTTGCATTTTCCCTCATTCAGTTCGACGAAGATCAAGTTCTCATTTACCGACTAGAGGTTATGCTCCTTCAGCATGGCAGGCCAGGGGCTGGACTACCCTGGTCCGCCTGCTCCGTATGGAGAAGATGAACCAGTCTGGAACTACGAAGCCAGAAGCGAGCGTGCGAAGAGCAAGGCCGATTCCTGGAATGCGGTGGACAGTGCCAAGAAACGTTCCCTGCTCTCATCGCCAGGCCAGTGGGCGGGCAGCATGAACTCCGGCAAGCCGGGGTCAAGGTAGGGCAGAGCACGCCATGAATCGACCATCGTGACATACCCCCGATAAGCACTGGGCGGAGCAATGTCGCTGGAATCCAGGGAAGCGGTGCTCTCCAGGAACGCTCGATGCAGCGTGCCCAGGCGCTCAAGATCCCACCACTGCCCGGCAGCCTGCTGCGGTGTTCCGGGGAAGTATGGTTGCTGGGCGGTAAAAAGCGTCGCGTGTTCCCTGGCTCCCAGGGCATTGAGCACCGCCGATACTTCCTCTCGCAGGTACTCGGGGAAAATCCATAATCCGGAGCCGAGCGTGCCGCCGCCAAGCTGCAAGAAATGCTTGCGTACCTGGTGGCGCAAGGAGCGCAAGGTCTCCGGCAGCGAGTAGGCCACCAGGCACCAGGGATCACTGCCTGACATTTGGCGCGGGGTGAATATTCTTCTGGTGCCACGCTCGAACATTTGTTGCGCCGCGCTCGAAACGCGCAAGGTGGAAGATTGCGCTGCTTCCAGCACTTCCCGGTCAATCAGTCGGGAGATGGCGGTTTGCGCCGCAGGGACCGAAACTCCGGCAGCATGTGCCAGTTCCACTATTCGGGTGCGCGCCACCGGAGTTTTCTCATGCCGTATATAGAGGCCGGTAATTGTGCGGATAATCGAGGTGGCGCTTCCGCATCTCGCCTCGAAGTCATCGAGGCTCAGAGCCGTGAGGGAGGTGCTACTTGCCAATTTCGGTACGCACCGCGAACAGCTCTGGGAAAAAGGTCAGGTCCAGGGCGCGCTTGAGGAAGTCAACGCCCGAGGAGCCACCGGTGCCGCGCTTGAATCCGATGGTGCGCTGGACAACGCGCATATGGCGGAAGCGCCATGCCTGGAAGTTGTCCTCGACGTCTACCAGGTCCTCGCAGGCTTGGTAGAAGCCCCAGCGGGTGTCCTCGGACTCGTAGATATCCTTGAATATTGGCACCAGTGCCTCCTGGAATGCCCAAGGCTTGGTGAAGTCCCGTGAAAGCACGTCTTCGGGAATGTCGTAACCGTGGCGGGACAGGGCGGCCAGGAACACATCGTAGAGACCTGGCTCGTGAAGCAGTTTGGACAGTAGCTCGTGGGCCTTTGGATCTGCCTCGTGGACCTTGAGCATGACTTCATGCTTGTTGCCCAGAATGAACTCCACGGCGCGGTACTGGAAGGACTGGAAGCCGGAGGAAGAGCCGAGGAAGTCGCGGAACTGTGCATATTCGCGCGGTGTCAAGGTCGCCAGGACCGACCACTGTTCGGTCAGGGTCTTCTGGATGTGCTTTACCCGGGCAAGGCATTTCAGGGCTTTGCCGAAGTCATCGAGGCCCAGCAGGCGGCGTGCTTCGAGGAGTTCATGGAGCATGAGCTTGAGCCACAGTTCGCTGGTCTGGTGCTGGATGATGAAGAGCATTTCATCGTGGTGCTCGGGAACGCTGACCGGATGCTGCGCTGACAGGATGCGTTCCAGATCAAGGTAGCCGCCGTAGGACATCGTGTTTTTGAAGTCAGTGCGGACGCCATCTTCAATTGCGCGCTGATTCTCGGTCTGTGGCTTCGGAGTGCTCATATGCAGATATTATCAATAAGATTGCGACCGTCACAATAGTGAAAAACCGAATTGAGCTGACGAGGCGAAAAGAACTGCCGATGCCGGGAATACGTCCGGCGACCCCGCCGTTGATACATGCATACGCATATAAATAGTGAAAGGCAAGAACAGTGAGCAAGTCAGTAGTCGTCATCAGCGGTGGGCTGGGAACCCCATCGAGCTCCTCGCTGCTGGGCCAGCAAATCGGAGAGAATATTGCCGCGCAGCTAGCTGCCGCCGGCGTGCAAGCCGACGTGAGCAATATCGAACTGCGTGAGCATGCTGGTGAAATCACTAATAATATGCTGACCGGTTTCGCCGCCCCGGGCCTGCAAAAAGTTATCGACGCAGTGGTGAATGCGGACGTGCTCGTTGCCGTCACCCCGGTCTTCACGGCCTCGGTCTCAGGCCTCTTCAAGTCCTTCCTCGATATCCTGGACCCTAAATCGCTCAACGGAAAACCGGTCGTGCTCGCTGCCACCGCGGGAACCCAGCGGCACCAGCTCGCGGTTGACTACGCCATGCGTCCGATCTTCTCCTACCTCAGGGCGCAGATCATGCCGACAACGGTTTTCGCGGCTTCGGAAGACTTCGGGGGTCAGGGGCTGACTGGCACGCTGGCAGATCGCGCTCGCCGGGTTGCGCGAGAAGTCGTCCTGGCGCTGTCCCTGAACGAAGGGGAATTCTCCGCTGATGCGGATTTGGGGGATACCCGTTCCATCGCTCCCTCGGTCAGCGAATTCGCCGACCCCGATGATGAACTCTCCTCACTGCCCTTCGAGGCGTTGCTGGCAAACCTCAAATCCGGATCCTGAGTCGGCCGTTCCGCCAGGTTGGGCCCACGGCCATGTACCCGCACCGGGGCGCATGGCGGTGGGCCAAATCTTTTGCGAAAAGGAGCCCGAAGGACCACGAAAAGTCGAGCAGAATGTTAGTACGATGTGCCTTCAATCTCGAACCTCGGTACGATCAAGAACCGTGAGCTAAGTCATCTCTTCGAGATGGCGGCAGCCCCAAGAGGTTTGAACAGTAGTGAAAGGTGTAGCCGTCGATGCTATCCGAGGAAACAATCACGGCCATTGCCGATGAGCTGGTCCAGGCCGGCGAGACACGGACTCCCGTGCCGCGTCTGACCGCACGCTATCCAGAAATGACGGTAGAAGATTCCTACCGGGTCCAGAACCTGTGGCGCCAGCGCTCCGAAGCCGCTGGCCGCGTGCTGGTCGGCCGCAAGATCGGGCTGACCTCCCGCGCCATGCAGATGGCTACCGGAATCACCGAGCCTGACTACGGAATCATCTTCGATGACATGGTCTACGATTCCGGTGCGAAGCTGAAGTGGGAAGACTTCACCGGTGCCCGCGTGGAGATGGAGCTGGCCTTCAAGCTCAAGAAGGACATCGAAGGCCCGCGGGCGAACATTTTCGATGTGCTCGAAGCTACCGAATACGTCATCCCCGCTTTGGAAATCCTCGATGCCCGCGTGGAGATGGAAGGCCGCACCATTGTGGATACCATCAGCGACAACGCCGCCATGGGTGCCATGGTGATCGGCGGCAACCCGGTCAAGCCGGAGAACATCGATTTGCGTTGGGTCTCCGGGATCTTGTTCAAGAACCAGACCGTCGAAGAAACCGGCGTCGCAGCCGGTGTGCTGAACCACCCTGCCGCTGGCGTGTACTGGCTGGCCAACAAGATTGCCCCGCACGGCGACAAGCTCAAGGCCGGGGAAATCATCCTGGCCGGATCCTTCACCCGCCCGATGTGGGTCAATGCAGGGGATACCGTCTTTGCCGATTACGGACCGCTAGGAACTGTGACATGTCATTTCGAGTAGAAGCGGATCCGTCGCTGAAAGACGCGCTCAAGGACGCCGACCACTCGTTGGCAGGCATCTGGGTCTGTTCGGCCTCCCCGCTGATCGCTGAGATCTGCGCAGGCGCAGGGTTCGATTGGTTGTTCATCGATGGCGAGCATTCGCCCAACGACCTGCAGAACATCTTGGCCCAGCTGCAGGCCGTGCGCAGCTACCCGGTCGTTCCGGTGGTCCGCCCTGCGGTCAACGATCCGGTGGTGATCAAGCAGTTCCTGGACCTGGGCGTGCAGTCGCTGATCATCCCGATGGTCAATGATGCCCAGCAAGCCGCCGCTGCCGTCGCCTCCTGCCAGTACCCGCCCAAGGGCGTACGCGGCGTCGGTTCCGCCCTGGCCCGCTCGGCTCGCTGGAACCGCATCCCCGAGTACCTGACCCGCGCTGATGAGACCATCACCATCATGGTTCAAATCGAAGCGGATGAAGCGGTGCGGAACGTCGAGGAAATCGTTGCCACCGAAGGTGTTGACGGGATTTTCATCGGTCCATCGGACTTGGCCGCCTCCATGGGCGTCATCGGCCAGCAGAGCCACCCGGACGTGGTCGCTGCGGTGATCAAGTCCATCAATGCCGCCAAGGCCGCAGGCAAGTATGCCGGGGTCAACGCCTTCGACCAGAAGAGCGCCCGCGAATACATGGCCGCCGGCGCGGACTATGTAGGCGTGGGTGCCGACGTGGCACTGCTGGCGCGTGCCACCGAAGCACTGGCTGCAAGCTTCAATTCCGAGGCCCAAAGCGCTGCACCGGATAGCTATTAGCCCAGTGTTCTAGGCAACCCTTCAGGCCATCATTGCGCGTCGATCGAGGCCGGTCGGCGCCAATGATGGCAACATTGAAGATGATGAGCCGCGAAAAGAAACCCATGAAGGCAGTGATGTTGCGCCTGCGCAACGGCTGGCCAATGCCCCTGGCGTTGCAAGGGGTCTTCGAGATACTGCAATCCGTGGTCTTTTGCCTTGCCCTGATCACGCTGCCGCTGGTCGCCGTCTATTTCAGTGGAGGCTTCCTCGAAGACTCGTTTGAGGCCATCTTGCAGTTCGGCGGCCTCATTTGGCTGCTCATCCACGGCGTGCCAGTGGAGATCCTGAATCTCGGCCCCGAAGGTGACCCCAGTTCAGTGACCGGATGGGTCACGCTGATCCCGTTGGGGCTATCGCTATTGCCGTTCTTGTTCTGCTTGCGTGCAGGACGGCGCATCGCTCGCGCTTCCTACACCGACCAGCTCTGGCAAGGGCTGCTCGGCGCCTTCGTGGCCTACGGGGCCATCGGTACCGGTATCGGGTTCCTCGCCAATAACGCGCATGCGCGGGTCAATATCATCGCGGCGACCTTCATTCCGCTGATCATCGCGCTGGTGGGCCTGATCATTGGCGCGCGCCGCGAAGCAGGCTCCTGGGCTCGCCTTTTCGGTGTCGATACGGCCGCCTATATCCAGCGGATCTCACCGCATCGCCGCTGGGCCGGATCCTACGTATGGCATGTGATCGTGGCCGGGTTCCTCGGCTATGTCGCTGCCGTGGGAATCTCCGGATTGCTGCTGGCCATCAACCTGGGCGTGCACTGGACCGACGTCGCCAACGTGTCGCAGGAGCTGCGCCCCGGCCCGATCGGTTCGGCCGCGCTGACCACGGTGCAGCTGTCCTTCATCCCGAACGCAGTGTTCTGGGTCTTGTCCTGGATCAGCGGCGGCGGTTTCAGCATCGGTACCGGCAGCACCCTGTCCACCTTGGAAACCACGGTGGGTCCGCTGCCGTCGATTCCGATGCTGGCTTCCCTTCCTTCAGGCGAGATGGCCCATCAATGGCTGTTCCTGCTGATTCCCGTGGCCGCGGGCATCGTGGCCGGCTGGTACTTCCTGCGCGTAGGCGAGAACCACCTCGAAGACTGGTTTGCCCGTCGCATTCCGTTCAATGCCCTGTCGCTGGCGGCATCGACCGCGTCCTTGGCGGTCTTCACCGGCATTGTCTGCGGGCTGCTGAGCCTGATCGGTTCCTGGCTGTCATCCGGCTCCCTGGCCATTGGGCGACTGGTAGAGATCGGCCCGAACATGTGGGCGACCGCAGGTGCCCTGGCACTGCAAATCGGCGTGGGCACCGCGATCGGCTACCTGATTGCCCCGCTGTTCGAGACCGACCCGGTACTCGAAGGCTAGAGTCTTGCCGCTGTTGGCTTAGGTCAGGCTGGCCAGGACCAGCGGATCGCCATCGGGGCGGCTGATGGTGATCGTCCCCAGCGCACTGGCAGTCGACTCCTCCATCACCAGCAGCACCGAATCATTCTCGGCAACTACCTGGATATCCTCGGCTTCAAGTTCGGGATGCTCGGCGCGAAGCTCGGAGATGGAGTTCTCCACCGTCACGTCGCTGATGCCAGCCGGCATCAGGTAGGTGACGGTCTTGAAGCTGTTTTCACCGCCATCGACCTTGAGCGGAATACCGTTCTGGACCACATAATCCATCGTCGGGCAGGTGGTCCCGGCAATCTCGTAATCGCCATCTTCTTCCACAGGCTTGGGAACGGCGATCATGCACAGCTGGCCTTCGCTGCCTACGGCAACGTAGTGCCTGCCGAAGTCCGAGGTGGCCAGCAGGTGACGGGTTTCTGCGTCGTAGGACTCGGTATCCTCAAAGCCTTCGGGAAGCTTGTCATCATCATCCTGCGTTTGCACCAGAAGCGGCATGTATTCTTCAGCCGATGGGACTGGAACAGCGGATTCACCGGTCTGCGGAATCCCGGCAGAACACGCGGTCAAGGACAGCAGCCCGGTGAAAGCCAGTGCAGAAATTTTCCCGAAATATGCCTTGGGCATGACTGCCTGGCTCCTTATGTAGAACTGTTTTCGCGCGTACGCCAAGAAGTCTAGCCAAAGGGCAGTGCACCTGCCATTTGGCCCCTTCGTTTGTGTCGGGCGCGGCTAGCTGGTCTGCGGAGCCAGATCCCACAGATGATGCATGACGTCATGCCAGGCATACTGATTCAGCGTTTCAATGGTAAACGCGGCACCGTTCGAGCGCAGGCCGCGGCGGGAATACTGCGCCGGGTCGATGCTCGACAGCTTCGCGGCGTAGCGGGCGGCGCTTTCGCGCAACAGCTCGGCGACCTGCCCTGCAGGCAGCGAATTGTAGTTTCTCTCGTCGGCGGCCCGGTCCTGGTCCCAGTTGGGGAACGTCGGGTCATCGTGCTCAAGCATCAGGTCCAGGCGCCCGGTCATCACCTGCAGCATTTCGGCGACGTGGGCCACGTACTCCTGGTCGCTCCAGCGGGCAGGGTTCGTGCGGGTCTGGGCATCGGGGCGCGCGAGCACCTCGATGTAGCGGTCCACGCACACCGGAAGCTGGGTCATGGCATCGCCGGGCGAGATGCCGCGCACATCGACGGCGCACTGCGCGCACACCGCCTCCAGGACAACGGTCCAGTCCTTGCCGTCGGGAACTATCTGGCTCATCAACTTCTCCACTTCGAATGGCGCTCTTACGGCCAGTCTAGGGCCGGCGCGGCAACGGTGCCGGGAAAAGGCCTGCGGATCGAAACGCCATGCAACATTGCGTCCGGGATGAAGCGCCGGACCCGGCGAACCGTAGAATTGAATTCATGCGCATTGTGGTTTTGGTTTCAGGTACCGGTTCTAATCTCCAGGCAGTCATCGACGCAGTGGCCGACGGCCAGCTGGACAATGTCGAGATTGCGGCCGTGGGAGCGGATAAGCACGGCACCTACGGCGTGCAGCGTTCGGCTGAAGCCGGAATCGAAACGTTCGTCGTGAACTTCAAGGACTACGCGGATCGCGGCGAATGGAACCATGCGCTCACCGGAAAGTGCTTGTCCTACGCCCCGGACTATGTTGTCTCCTCCGGTTTCATGCGCATCGTCGGCGAGGAATTCATCAACGCCTTCGACGGCACCTACATCAACACCCACCCTGCGCTGCTGCCGTCCTTCCCCGGCGCCCACGGCGTGCGCGATGCGCTGGCCTACGGCGTGAAGGTCACCGGCTGCACCGTGCACATTGCCGATGCCGGGGTTGATACCGGTCCGATCCTGCGCCAGGAAGCCGTGCCGATTGAAGAGCACGACACCGAGGAATCGCTGCATGAGCGCATCAAGCTCGTCGAGCGCCGCCTGCTCATTGCCACGCTCGCCGATCTCGCCAAGGGAAAATAGGGCGCTGCCCACCGCGTAAAATTGGTGGGGAGATGACTGAACCTACGCCGCTGCCTTTGCAGGCACCAGAAACCGAACTGTTTACCGAAGCAGAACTATCCGCCGCTTTGAAGGTCCTGTCGGTGGTGCACCAGCTGGATCCCGAGGATGAACGGCACATTGCCGTGCGCAGGGCCACCAGCAACATGTTCAAGGCGGCCAAGCGCTACCGCAAGTCCCAAAAGCGTGCCGAGATCAGTGCCGCGGACAGGGCCGTGATCGAGCGCACCGCCACCGGCTCGCCGCAACGGCTGGATGACGAAACCCTCGGCCTGGACCTGAGCAGTTCAACCGGAAGCGCAAGCGCCGGGGAATTCCGCAAGCCGCGCGGCTGCTACATCTGCAAGCAGCGCTACACCACCGTGGATGCCTTCCACCATTATCTCTGCCCTGACTGCGCCGCACAGGGACGCGAACGCAGGGACGCGCGCGCGGACCTGAGCGGCAAGCGCGCCTTGCTGACCGGCGGGCGAGCCAAAATCGGCATGCACATCGCGCTGCGGCTGCTGCGCGATGGAGCCCACACCACCATCACCACGCGTTTTCCCAAGGACGCCGCACGACGCTTCGCGGCACTGGAGGACAGCGCCGAATGGATGCACCGGCTGCGCATTGCCGGCATCGACTTGCGCGACCCGGCACAGGTCATCTCCCTGGCCGACCGCGTCGCTGCCGAAGGACCGCTCGATATCCTGATCAACAACGCCGCCCAGACCGTGCGGCGCACGGCCAACTCCTACCAGCATCTGGTCGAATCCGAGCAGCAGCCCCTGGCCGCGCAGTTGCTGCCTGGCAACGGGGGACCGGAGCTGTGGGGCGAAGCGAACCCGCCCTCCGAGCATCCCAAGGCCCTGGCCAGTGCCTTCCGCCTGGAAGAATCAGCACTGCTGGCCCCTGCGGCATCGGAAAGCTACGATGCGCAGCAACTGGCAGATCTGGCCATGCGGGCCGGCTCCGCATCGCTGGAACGAATCGCAGCGGGAACCGCAATCGATGCCGGGGGCTTGATCCCGGACGTGGTGACGGAGAATTCCTGGACGCAGATCCTGGGTGATGTTGATGCCCTGGAAATGCTCGAAGTGCAGTTGTGCAATGTCACCGCCCCGTTCCTGCTCGCTTCACGGCTGCGCCCGGCCTTGGCCGCCAGCGGGGCCCGGCGCAAGTACATCGTGAACGTCTCGGCGATGGAAGGCCAGTTCTCCCGCCGCTACAAGGGTGCCGGGCACCCGCACACCAATATGGCCAAGGCCTCACTGAACATGCTCACCCGCACCAGCGCGGAAGAGATGCTGAAGACCGACCGGATCCTCATGAGCGCGGTGGACACCGGGTGGATCACCGATGAGCGCCCGCATGATGCGAAGGTCCGGAAAGTCGCCGACGGATGGCACGCCCCCTTGGACCTGATTGATGGCGCGGCCCGGGTGTACCAGCCGATCGTTGACGGGGAACGCGGCATTGACCTGTATGGCTGCTTCCTCAAGGACTATGAGCCATCACCATGGTAGGGATCGGCGGAAATCCTCCCCGTCTAGGACGCCAAGCCCGGTGATACCAACGGCCAGGGCGTAGGCGGGGTCTGGTATGCGGTTGCTCCGGACGGGAGACTGATCCAGTGATTCCCGCAAGCCAGAACCGTGGATTGCAGCGGGGCTGGACCTTCGCA
>NZ_JBLVOJ010000024.1:565772-587792 GCF_053543715.1 Glutamicibacter sp. AGC46 | reverse complement strand
TGCGAAGGTCCCCCCGGAACCCGCGGTTACCTGGCCAGGGCGAAGCGCAGGGTGCGCACTTCGAAAGCGCCCAGCTTCAGCGGCACAGCACCATCGGAAAGCTCGATGGCCTGCCCCGCCAGCTCATCTTCCAGCAGGCTCGCGGTGGCTGCAGACAAGGCCTGCGCGTTGACCAACAGGCTGCCGCTGGCACGGCGCCCCAGGGATTCATAGACCCGCACCACCAAATCGCCGGAGTGGTCCGCAGCCAGCTTCACGCTGGAAATCACCAGGCCTTCACCGGTGACCGATACCAGCGGGTCCACGCCGTGGGCGCCATGGACGACTCGCTCTGCGCTGTTGAGCAAGGCACCGGCTTCTGTTGCCATGGCCACGTCCGCGCCGATGACCAAACCGTAGCGGTGGGCCTGCAGGCCTTGGTCGGTTTCAGGATCCGGGAAGCGCGGGGCTCGCAGCAATGACAGGCGCATGGTTGTCGTGACGGCCGCGTCCTTGGCATCGCGGGTGACATCGAATCCGTAGATGGAATCATTGACCAGTGCCGCGCCGAAGCCGGGTTCCTCGGCCAGCACGAAGCGGTGCATGGAAGTTTCGAACTTCGCCGCTTCCCAGCTGGTATTCACGTGGGTAACGCGCTTGTGGTAGCCGAATTGGGTTTCGGCAATTGCATGCTCGGCACGGATATCCAGCGGGAAGGCGACCTTGAGGAATTTCTCTGCCTCATGCCAATCGGTACTCTGCGAGATCTGCACGGTCCGCGAGCCTGGCGCCAGCGACAGTTCCTGGACCAGCGTGGATTTGGAGAAGCTGCGGGCAATCGTGATGACCTGGCTGCCGTCCTCGCGCGAAGACAGCTCCAGGCTATCGAGCTCGCGCAGATCGGTGACCTGGTTGCGGTAGTACTTGTCCACGTCCCAGGCGTCCCACATGTTCGGGAAGTCCTGGTGCAATTGCAGCAGGTTCGCTTCCTGGCCCTCGGCGATAGTTTCACGGCCGGTAGCCAGATCCACCGCGGAGGCAATCAGGCCCTGGGCATTGACCGCCACCCGGATGACCGAGTTATCCAGGATGTAGCCGCCATCGGCTGCGGTTGCCCTGACCGCGGAAACAGGAACGGCTTCCACTTCCTTGGCCTGGCCGAAGGCCAGGTTATTGCGCGTGAACGCCGCACCGTTGAATGCAATAGGGGTGGAGCCCTCGCCAGCCAGCTGCTGCTGGGCGGCGCGGATCAGCGCTTCGGCCTGCTCGATGACCTGGGCGTAGCGTGCCACCACTTCGCGGTGCACCCAGGCGATGGAGGTGCCGGGCAGGATGTCATGGAACTGGTGGAGCAGCACGGTTTCCCACAGTTCGTCGAGCTGCTCGTACGGGTATTCGGCCCCGGTGCGGATGGCTGCGGTAGCCGCCCACAGTTCGGCCTCGACCAGCAGCTGCTCGGTGCGGCGGTTGCCCGACTTGGTCTGGTGCTGGCTGGTCAGCGTGGCGCGGTGCAGCTCCAGGTAGAGCTCTCCCACCCATACCGGCGGGTTGGGCAGCTCGGCCTTGGCCCGGTCGAAGAAGTCGTTCGGGTGTTCCCACCGGACTTTCGCACTGCCTTCCAGGTTGGCCAGGCGCTTGGCTTTGCCGGTCATTTCCCGGGTGGTGCCGCCGCCGCCATCGCCCCAGCCGCCCGGTGCGATGGAGTTGTTGGCAAGCCGGGCTTCGCGGAACTGGCGCGAGGCCTTGGCGACTTCCTCCCCGGAGAGCTGCGAGTTGTAGGTGTCCATCGACGGGAAGTGGCTGAATACGCGCGAGCCGTCGATGCCTTCCCAATCGAAGGTGTGGTGCGGGAATTTGTTCTGCTGGTTCCAGGAGATCTTCTGGGTGAAGAACCATTCGAAGCCGGCCCGGCGCATCAGCTGGGGCAGGGCAGGGGAGTATCCGAAGGAATCGGGCAGCCATACGCCCTTTGAAGCGATGCCGAATTCGTCGCGGAAGAACTTCTGGCCGTAGAGGAACTGGCGGACCAGCGATTCACCCGAGGGCATCACGGTATCGGACTCGACCCACATGCCGCCCAGCGGCAGGAAGCGCCCGTCGGCAATGGCCTTCTTCACCCGATCCCAGACCTCGGGGCGATGGGTCTTGAGCCACTTGTACTGCTGGGCGCTGGACATGCCGTAGAGGAATTCTTCCTCGTCGCCCAGCAGCTCCACCATCGAGGAGCAGGTGCGGGAGACCTTGCGGATGGTTTCGCGCAGCGGCCACAGCCAGGCCGAGTCGATATGCGAGTGGCCGATCGCGGAAATCTGGTGCGCGCTGTGCTCGGCTGGGGCGGCCAGGATCGCTGCCAGCTCGTTGCGGGCGGCCTGCGCGGTCTCGGTAATCCGCTGCAGGTCGAGCACGTCCAACGCGTTGTCCATGGCCTGCAGGATCTGCATCTTGCGCGGGCCGGCCGGCAGCTGCTCTTGCAGATCCAGCAGCACTTCCAGATCCAGCGACAACTCGTGTACTACGGATTCAAAGACCGCCAGGTCCATGCGGCGGGTGGTGTACAGCCGGCGCGAAGACGAGGTAAGGATATCGCCCTGCTCGGTGGGGAGGAACGGGTGGTAGTCCAGCAGCACCGGGTTGGATGCCGCTTCCAGGTACAAGTCGATGACCTCATCGCCTTCGGCCTGACCGGCAATGGGCACCCACTGGTTGCGCGGGTTGATCGCCTTGATGGTGATGCCGTCCGGCCGGTAAACCAGGCCCTCGCACTGGAAGCCGGTCATGTTGACGTCAAATCCCAGATCAATCACGGCTTCCACCCGGCGTCCGGCCCAATGCGCCGGAACCTGGCCCTGCAAATGGAACCATGTGGTGCCCCAGGCCGCGCCCCACGGGGTACCAACCTCTGTGGGCTGGTAGTCCAGTGCAAGACCCTGCGCAGGAGCTATCGGCTCTCCTGGCAATTCGTGCCAGGAGAGGGTCAATGGCATGGTTTCCGAATATATCGCTGGAAGGATACGTTCGGTCAGAACGCGGCGGACGCGTCCGGTGGTCAGGGAAATGTCGTCGTGCATGAGGGCCTTCCGTTTGTGCGCTCAGCGGAAAATGAGCTCCCCTGCCAGACTACCGAAAAAATAGATGCTGAGTTGGTGCAACTCGCGATCCCCGGTGGAGCGGGGTACTCAGGGGATGCCGTCCTCGCCACCCGTCACGTCCTCGGTGAGAACATCGCGAACGAAGTCGCCACCGAGCGGTTCTGGATTCCACCGTTCCAAAGCCCACGTTCCGCCGATGCCCAATTCCAGCAAGGAGCCACCGGTATTCTCGATATGCAGCTCTGCGGCATCGGCAGGCGCCATCTTCGTAGCCCATGCGCTGAAGACGCGAATGGCGGCACCATGGCTGAATACCGCGACCATGCCGGAGTAGTCCTGTGCCCGGGCGATGGTTTCCAGGGCCTTGGAATATCTTTCAATGAAGTCGTAGCCGTTCGGCCCGCCGGGCATCTTCTGCTCCCAGTCGCCATGCATCCACGAATGCAGGCACATGCCGTAGGCATAGCGTGAGGCCTCGTCGGCCTGCATCTCCAAGGTGCCTGCTGAAATCTCCTCGAGGCCGTCAATGACCTGCAGCTTCTGTCCGGTGGATTCGCTCAATGGCTGGGCCGTCAGCTGCGTGCGGTTCAGCGTCGAGGCATAGATGGACTGCAGCTGCCCGCCACTGAATGCCTGCGGCAGGGCACGAGCCTGGCGATGCCCCAGCGGAGTGAGGCTGGCACCCGGGTAAGCGGTATCAAGCTGCCCGGCAACATTCGATGGGGTTTGTCCGTGCCTGATGAGCTGAAAACGCATATCCGAGGATTCCTTGGCCTTGAGGTTCTAGATCCTAGGGATAGCACGGTTTCTGGAAATGCGGAATGGCTGGGCGCGAGCGCGGGGAGCAAACTTTTCGTTCTGGAAAGTTGATTTCCGCTTCGTCAGAGCACTGCCTGTCCGCTATCGTGAAATCGTCAGGTGGCAAGTCGTGCGCCAGAATTTCCTTCAGATCGGATTCCACTCATGCGTTCAGATGCTCTTCGGCGACGTGAGAACATCCTTCGAGCAGCTCGTGAATTATTTGCAGAACACGGCGCCCAGATTGCGATGGAAACTATTGCAGAGGCCAGCGGAGTGGGCATCGGCACACTGTATCGAAACTTTGCTGACCGGAATGCGCTGGTTGAAGAAGTCACCCTCGGCACGCTTGGGGATATCCGAATCGCTTCCCAATCAGCGGTTCAGCGGCTTGAAGACGGTGACACGGACGCTTGGGAAGTTCTGCTTGGCACGCTGGTCCAGCAGAATCTCGGGGCACTGAGCGAAGCGCTCGGGCTGCAACTGCCACGGAAGATCAGCCCCGGCATTCTGGAGGTCCAGGCAGAGGCCGGCCAGTCCCTGAACTCCGCCTTGGGCTTGGCCAAGAACGCGAATTTGGTCCGCAAAGACGTAACGGAGATAGAACTGATTGCCACCATCGGGGCCATGACCCGTCCACTGCCGCGGGCCTTCAGCAAGAGCCAGCCTGGTTTGGAGGACCGCATCGTGCAGATCATGCGCGATGGCTTGCGCCCGCAAACTACGCAGGACTAGCAAATGCCAGCACCAGAAGGTGCTGGCATTCGCCGCTGGCCGATGATCCTTAATCCAAACTCATGCCGCGGGTTTCTGGAGCGAATCGCGCCATGAAGACGACGGCTACCAGCACCAGCGCAGTCGCGCCGGCAAAGAGCCAGCCCAGCCCGACCACTGGCCACAGCGCCGCGAAGAGCAGGGGACCGAAGCCGGCGGCAAAGCGGGACATGGTCGAGGCCCAGCCGAAACCGCTGGCGCGCAATTCGGTGGGGTACAGCTCGGAAACATAGGCATACAGCACCGGAATAGCGACCTGGACCACCACGCCGAAGACCAGCACCCAGGCAATCGCGGTCGCTGGGATATGCAGGTTCTGGGCTACGATCACAAGCACGATGCCTGAGATTGGCGCGGAGATCGCCAACAGCCATTTACGGCCAACCCGCTCCACCAGCAATGCTGCCAGAACAACGCCCACCAGCCCCATCAGGGCCATCACCGCGGTAGCGAAGAACGACGCTGACTGGGCCATTCCGGCCTCGGTCAGAATCGATGGCAACCAGGTCAATGCCAGGTAGTAGACCAGCAAAATGGTCATGAACAGCAGCCAGCTGGTGGCGGTGATCTTCCAGGAGTACCGCCACAGCGAGGCGACCTGCTCCCACCAGCGCGGAGCCTTTTCCAATTCCACAGGTGCAATTACGTACTCGCGCTCAGTGGCCCCGGTGCGTTCCACGAGCTGGTCGATGACCGCACGGGCCTCGGCGTCGCGGCCCTTGGCTGCCAAGAACAATGGGGATTCGGGCATGGAGCGCCGTACCAGGTACACCATGAACGCGGGCAGGATCATGACTGCCAGGATCAACCGCCAATTATCGGCGGTGGCCATCACCCACCCCGAAACGAAGAAGGACAGTGCCGCGCCCACCGGCCACCAGCCATCCATGGCGGTGAGCACGCGTCCGCGCAGCTTGGCAGGGGTGAACTCGCCGACGAGCGCATAGTCCACCGGGATGCAGCCTCCCAGGCCGACGCCGGCCAGGAAGCGGAAGGCGACGAAGAAGCCGAAATTCGGAGACAGCGCGCCGAGGATGGTGAATAGCGAGAACATCAGAAGCGTCAGGCTGAAGGCGTTCTTGCGTCCATAGCGGTCGGCGATCCCGCCCCAGAGGAAGGCGCCCAGGGCCATGCCCACCAGATTGGAAGTGCCCAGCAAGGCCGCGGTGGGACGGTCAAGCCCCCACTCTTCGGCGACCAATGGAATCAACGCGCCGTTGAGGGTCACGTCCCAGGCATCGAACATGAATCCGAGTCCGCCGATAATGAAAATGGTGCCCTGCACCTTCCATTTGAATGGCAGCTCTTGCACGATCGATGTGCCAGAAGGCAGGGGTGCGGAAGACACAGTGGTGCACCTTTCGGTGTGCGAGCAGAAATGGTTTGTACCGCGTGAAGCATAGCCGAAAACCAGGTTCCAGGTGTAGCTCTCTACGCTTCTTCTCCCGCCGCGTCAAGGCCTGTTGTCTGCGCCGGCAAGGGGGTAATCTCTGGACATGGGAGTAGATTGGACCGCTCTCGAAGAGGCTATACGGGTGACTGCCCTTCGACACGCAGCGGAAGTGATAGCTGGACACCCCGACCAGGACTTCTATGCCATTGCCTTGCATGGAGTCAGCACCGAGGAAAGCGAAAGCATCGCCATGCCGTTGCTGGCCTTGAACTCGGTGCAGGCCCTGGAACGAGATCGCCTCACGGAGTCTCGCGAGCAATTGGTGGAACGCGGTGAAGACGCCGATGAGCCTGCCGATTACGAGGACCGTCCCGATGCCGAAGGCGATGGAAGCCTTGAACCTGAAACCGTCACATTGGAAGACGATTCGCTGCTGATCACTGATTCCGATGATGAAGACGAAGACCAGCCGGATGACGAGGATTCCGACGGGGAAGATCTCGACGACGTCTTGGCCTCCTTGGAAGCGGATCTGGAAGATAGCGACGAGGAGAGCTTCTACTCGGATAAGTGGGAACCCAGCGATTGGCACTGGTCATCCATTGATTTATGCGAAGATCCCGCGGCCACGCTATGGTCCGAGGCGATGACCGGACTGGCAGCGCGTGATGGCTGGGAACCTACTATTAAGCGCTACTATCACACGCTGGTTGCGGTAGCCCGGTCGTTGCGCGAAGAGTTGGGCGAACGGACCAAGGCAGATCTCGTGGCCTATGTCGCAGATGAAGAACATGCAGAAAAACTTCTGCAGCTTTGCCTGACTGACAAGCAGCTTTCTTCATATTTCCCGCACCTTTCCTCATTGCCGGAAGGGGCTTGACACGAACTGAAATTCCGGTGCCTTCCTTGGTTAGAATGAAGGCGGTGGCCTCTGCGCTGCCCGCCCCATTCATTCTCACCGCCGGGAGAAAAATTTCGTGAGTAAGACCGTGCTGGACAAAGTCGCTATCCGTCGCGCACTGATTTCCGTCTATGACAAGACCGGCTTGGAGGAGCTGGCCGCTGGATTGCACGCCGCAGGCGTGCAGCTGGTATCCACCGGCTCCACGGCCAAGAAGATCGCTGCCGCTGGAATTCCCGTGACCGAGGTCGAGCAGGTGACCGGTTCCCCTGAAATGCTCGATGGCCGCG
The DNA here is from genome assembly GCF_053543715.1 of Glutamicibacter sp. AGC46. Lineage (NCBI taxonomy): Bacteria > Bacillati > Actinomycetota > Actinomycetes > Micrococcales > Micrococcaceae > Glutamicibacter > Glutamicibacter sp. AGC46. Next base: position 580,568 of record NZ_JBLVOJ010000024.1, on the reverse strand, counting down.
TCAAGACCCTGCACCCGCGCATCCACGGCGGCATCCTTGCGGACCGCCGCGTCACCGAGCACATGGACACCCTCTCCTCGATGGATATCGAGCAGATCGACCTGGTGGTGGTGAACCTGTACCCCTTCGTGCAGACCGTCGCCTCGGGTGCCTCGCAGGATGAAGTTGTCGAGCAGATCGACATCGGGGGCCCAGCCATGGTCCGCTCGGCAGCGAAGAACCACGCCGCCGTTTCCATCGTGGTTGATCCAGTTTTCTACCCGCAGGTCATCTCCGCGGCAGCCGAGGGCGGCTTCGATCTGAAGACCCGCCAGCGCCTGGCCGCCAAGGCCTACGCTCACACCGCAGCCTACGACACCGCGGTAGCCTCGTGGACCGCAAGCCAGTTCCTGGATGAGGACGGCGACGGCGTCATCGACTGGCCAGCCTACGCAGGCGTGGCCCTGCAGCGAGCCGATGTGCTGCGCTACGGCGAAAACCCGCACCAGCAGGCAGCGCTCTACGTTGACGAAGCCGCTCCAGCCGGCATCGCCCAGGCTGATCAGCTGCACGGCAAGCCAATGAGCTACAACAACTACGTGGATGCAGATGCTGCACTGCGTGCCGCATACGACTTCGAGAAGCCGGCTGTGGCTGTGGTCAAGCACGCCAACCCTTGCGGTGTGGCCGTCGCTTCGGATGACGCGGCAGATCCGATCGCCGACGCACACCGCAAGGCGCACGCTACCGCCCCGGTGTCCGCATTCGGCGGAGTCATCGCCGCCAACCGCACGGTCACCAAGGAAATGGCAGAAACCGTCAAGGGCATCTTCACCGAGGTAGTTATTGCCCCGGACTTCGAGGCCGAAGCGGTGCAGATCCTCTCGGCCAAGAAGAACATCCGCCTGCTGGCCCTGCCAGAAGGCTACGGCCGGAACAAGAACGAGTTCCGCCAGGTAAGCGGTGGCATGCTGGTCCAGGCCGGCGACAAGATCGACGCCGAGGGCGACAATCCGGGGAACTGGACCCTTGCTGCCGGTGAAGCAGCTGACGCTGCTACCTTGGCAGATCTGGAATTCGCTTGGAGCGCCGTGCGCGCTGCCAAGTCCAACGCGATTCTGCTGGCTAAGAATGGTGCAGCAACGGGCATCGGCATGGGCCAGGTCAACCGCATCGACTCCTGCAAGCTGGCCGTGGAACGTGCCAACACCCTGGGCGTGAAGGTCGAGTCCGGTGCGGATGCAGCCGGTGGCGCTGAGAACGCTGACGCGGCTGCTTCGGAACAGCGTGCCGTTGGCTCCGTGGCCGCTTCGGATGCTTTCTTCCCCTTCGCCGACGGCCTGCAGATCCTGATCGATGCCGGCGTGAAGGCTGTCGTGCAGCCGGGCGGCTCGGTACGCGATGAGGAAGTCATCGCGGCAGCGAACGAAGCAGGCATCACGATGTACTTCACCGGTGCACGCCACTTCTTCCACTAGGATTCCCTAGTACCCCAAACGGCCCCGGCAGCCGCGGAAAACCGCATCTGCCGTGGCCGTTTGCTTGTCCAAAAGTTTCCTCGCCTAGCGCTCTGATTCGCGCCAATACGCGTGGCGCCAGCGGAGGACCGTTTAGTGACTAATGCATAGTTCACCTAGAATTATTAGTTATGGATACTGAAGAATCGCGTCCAGAGAATCAAAAAGGTGAAACTAAAGCGTCCCAAAATGGGCAATCTAGTCAACCGCAGAGCTCCAGAAGGAGAATCGAAAGGGTCAAGAACGCCCTACGCACTGCAAGCCAAGAAACGACCTTTGGCATTCACCCCGGATTGATTCCGGGAATTAGCGTGGAAGAGACTGGGGCTAATTTCCCGACACGGCGCGGAGTGTTCGTTACCGCATTGCTAGTTTCGGCCGGGGTGCTCATTTGGGCCATCTTTGCCCCGAGTAATCTGAACCTTGTCGGCACCACAATGCAAAGCTGGGTAGTTACCAATTTTGGCTGGCTGTTCAACCTCACGGTTCTCGTGATCGTCGTGTTCATGTTGGTTGTTGGCTATGGGCCAACAGGCAAAATCCGACTTGGCTCCGATGACAGCACTCCGGAATTTTCGACGCTCTCGTGGATCTCCATGCTTTTTGCCGCAGGCTTGGGCATCGGGCTGGTGTTTTATGGGCCCCTCGAACCGCTAAGCCATTTCTTGGCTCCGCCACCGTCCACCACCGCGGAAGCTGAAACCGTTGATGCGGTACTGCCTGCCTTGACTGACTCGTTCTTGCACCAAGCAAGTTTCGCGTGGTGCATCTACGCTCTCGTTGGCGGTGCCCTGGCGTATGCCTCCTATCGCCGTGGCCGGCTTCCATTGATCTCGTCGCTTTTTGAACCGGTATTCCCCAACGGCAATCATCGGGTGCTAGGCAAGATCATTGATGTCTTTGCTGTATTGGTGACCCTCTTTGGCACAGCGACTTCATTGGGTATTGGCGCTCTGCAGATCCGAACTGGAACGAACATTATTACCGGGCTTGAGCTGGGCAATGGTTACGTTGTGGTCGTGATCAGCGTTTTGACTGTGGTGTTCACGATTTCTGCCGTTGCTGGCATCAAGAAGGGTATTCGGCTACTTTCGAATACCAACATGATTCTCGTTGTAGGCATGGCCTTGTTCGTTGTGGTGGTTGGACCAACTGTCTTTATCTTGGACCTGATCCCGAGTTCACTGATAGCTTTCGTCGGTAACTTGCCAGAAATGCTGTCCTTGGCGGCTAGCCAAGGAGAAGTCCAGAAGCAGTATCTGACCTCTTATACGACTCTGTACTGGGCTTGGTGGATCTCATGGTCGCCATTCGTCGGCATGTTCATTGCCAAGATTTCCAAGGGCCGTACGCTGCGCGAATTTGTCACGGTTGTCGTCTTTGCTCCGGCACTCATTTCGATCATCTGGTTCGTGGTCTTCGGCGGTACCGCGATCTGGATGCGTATGAACGATCTGGGCATGGAGGTGAAAGGCGCCGGTGAAAATGTCATGTTCGACCTGTTAGCGAATTTGCCTTTCAGTCCCGTGCTGTGGATTGTGTGCCTCCTCGCGATCCTGGTCTTCTTCGTTACGGCAGCTGATTCGGCTGCCAATGTCATGGGGTCGATGTCTCAATCTGGTCGCCCGGTACCGTCTAAGCCGGTGACCATTGTATGGGCCATGGCACTTGGCCTGATCGCCATGTTCTTGCTGTTGGCCGGCGGACGCGATGCCTTGTCGGGACTTCAGTCCATCATGGTTACCTGCGCTTTGCCGTTCACAATCGTCTTGATCGGCGTCATGATTTCCTGGGCCATCGACCTGCGCAATGACCCTACGATGATTCGTCACCGTTATGCCGTTGAGGCGATTCGTGGTGGCGTTCGAAGGGGCATCGATGAGCATGGTGACGATTTTGTCTTCGGCGTTGCTGCAGTGCCGGAGGAGGAAGGCGCTGGCGCGAACTTCGAAAGCGATGATCCTGCATTGACTGAGTGGTATACAGATACCGGCGTGCTGGACATTGTTGAGGCTAAAGAGGAACTTTCCACTGAAAACGAACCTGATCGGGGCGTTGGCGATACGCGAGCCGAACCTGAACCGGCAAAATAATCAGAAACCGGAAATCCTGCGATTTGAGTAGGTTTCATCTAGTCAAGGCCGAGCTCTGAGATCCCTGTAGAGGTGAGCTCGGCCCTGCGCTATCCAATGCCGAGAAATTGTTCAACAACATCTTGCCAAGGTTGTTCAACAACCTGTAAAGTCTTGTCCATCACATTGACCTTGTGACGGTTGTCACCACTATCGCATTGGAACGTCATCATGGCACTTCCTGAGTCAACATCCCAAAGCAGCAAGGCGCGGCGCACGGCGCTCCTAGGCGCCATGTTCCTGATGGCCACCAGCGCCATCGGACCGGGCTTCATTACCCAGACCACAGAGTTCACGGTCCAAATTGGCGCGGCCTTCGCCTTCGCCATTGTCGTCTCCATCCTTGTGGACATCGCGGTCCAGCTGAATGTCTGGCGCGTGATCGGGGTGTCCGGAATGCGTGCCCAGGAACTGGGCAACAAAGTCGTCCCTGGCATCGGCTGGCTACTGGCTGGGCTGGTATTCATCGGCGGCATGGTCTTCAATATCGGCAATATCGCCGGTACTGGACTGGGCCTGAACGCCATGCTGGGAGTTGACGCCAAAATTGGCGGGGCCATCTCAGCGGCCATCGCCATCCTGGTCTTCCTGTCGAAGAAAGCCGGCATGGCATTGGACCGCATTGTGGTGATGCTGGGAGCCGTCATGATCCTGCTGATGCTGTACGTGGCAATCGTCGCCGCCCCTCCAGTGGGCGATGCGATCCGCAACGTGGTGCTCCCCGAGAAGATCGATTTCCTGATCATCACTACCCTGATCGGTGGCACCGTTGGCGGATACATCACCTACGCAGGTGCCCACCGCATGATCGATTCGGGCACATCGGGCGTGGAGCATGTCAAGTCGATCTCCAACATCTCGACCCTGGCAATTATCGTCACCGGTGTCATGCGCGTGCTGCTCTTCCTGGCGATCCTCGGTGTCGTGGCTGGAGGCGTAGCGTTGACCAGCGACAACAAGGCTGCTGAAGCCTTCGGCCACGCCGCTGGCCCCATCGGCATCCGCGCCTTCGGCGTCATCCTCTGGGCTGCCGCGCTGACCAGTGTGATCGGTGCCGCCTACACTTCGGTTTCCTTCATCACCAAGCGCACCACCCCGGAACGCACCCGAAACCTGATCACCGTGGCTTTCATCGTGGTCTGCGGCATCATCTACTTGTTGCTCGGCAAGGCGCCGGCAACCCTGCTGATCTTCGCCGGAGCCTTCAACGGACTGATCCTTCCCGTGGGCTTCGCGGTACTGCTCTGGGTCGCATGGCGCCGCCGCGACCTGATGAACGGCTACAACTATCCCAAGGCCCTGCTGGTTATCGGTGCCTTGACCTGGCTGCTCAGCGTCTACCTCGGCTGGAACTCGATTTCGGGTCTGGCAGCCCTCTGGAACGGCTAGGAGAAAGACAATAATGAAGGACTTATCGAGCCTCGGGCAGACCGAACGTGCGGCCATGGCCCCGAGCGAGGCCCGCGAGCTGTTCCGTGCCGGACAGGTGCTCCCGACCGCGGGAATCAGTGCCGGATACGCGCAGGCAAACCTGATTATCGTTCCCCAGGAGCTGGCCTTCGATGTGCTGCTCTTTGCCCAGCGCAACCCCAAGTCCTGCCCGATCCTCGGTGTCCTGGAAGCCGGGCAGACCAGCAACGAGTTGCTGGAAGGCGGAGATATCCGCACTGACGTGCCGAAGTACATGGTTTACGAAAACGGGGTCAAGGTGGCTGAACCCACCGACCTGTCAGAGTACTGGCGTGATGATCTGGTGACCTTCATTGTCGGCTGCTCGTTCACCTTCGAGAGCGCACTGATGGAAAGCGGCATTTCCATCGCGCATATCGACCAGGGCGTGAACGTGCCAATGTACAAGACCAATATCCGCTCGCAGTCGGCCGGAGCGATGTCAGGTCCGATGGTGGTCTCCATGCGCCCGATTCCCGCCTCGCATGTGGCCGACGCGGTGCGGATTACTTCCCGCTATCCGGCCGTTCACGGGGCGCCGGTGCATATCGGGAACCCGGAAGAGCTGGGCATCAAGGATTTGGGCGCACCGGACTTCGGCGATGCAGTGCAGATCCCGGAAGGGATGATTCCGGTGTTCTGGGCCTGCGGCGTCACTCCGCAGGCGGCAGTGATGGAGTCCCGCCCGGCCTTGGCCATCGGCCACGCACCGGGGCACATGCTCATTACGGATATCAGGGATTCCCAATACCAGGTTCCCTAGCCCATAGACCGAACGAGGCGGCCTCACCCCAAGGGGGCCGCCAAGTTCCCGCCAGGGCCTTTGGCCCTGGATCGAACGCGGTGGCCTTCCCCCAAGAGGCCGCCGCGTTCCCATGTCTAAAGGCTTTGCCGCTGAACCCAGGCCTGGACTTCGGCAAGCAGTACCTGCTTGGATTCTTCATCCAGGAATGCGGATTCAAAGGAATTCCTTGCCAGCGTAGCCAGCTGCCCGGTGCTGAAGTTGAAGCTTGCCATGAGCGAGGCAAAATTGGCATCCATGTATCCGCCGAAGTAGGCAGGATCATCGGAATGCACCGAAACCTTCAAGCCCTTTTCGAGCATCTGCGGCAATGGATGATCGGCCATGGTGTCCACCGCACGCAAATGGATGTTTGATAGCGGGCAGACAGTCAAAGGCATCTGCTCGTCGACCAAGCGCTGAACCAGCGTCGGATCGTCCAGGCAACGGATGCCGTGGTCCACGCGCTCAACCTCCAACAAGTCCAGCGCTTGCCAAATGTAGTCAGCAGGGCCTTCCTCGCCCGCATGGGCAACGACGTGCAGGCCGTGGGCGCGGGCATAGGCAAAGACTTCCTGGAACAGCTCGGGAGGGAAACCCACCTCCGAGGAATCCAGGCCGATGCCATCGATATCGTGCTTCTCGGCGACCAGCACCTTCATCAAGTCCATCGCTTCTTCCGCTGGGGCATGGCGCCAGAAGCACGCGATGAGCTTGTGGGAGATCCCCCAGCGTTCTGCGCCCTCGTCCAGGCCGGAACGGATGCCGGCGATGACCTCGCCCAGGCCCAGTCCGCGCTGGATGTGAGCTTGTGGATCGAAGAACAATTCCACATGGCGCACGCCGGAGTCGTGGGCGCGCTGCAGGTAGGCCACCGTGATTTCGTGGAAGTCTTCAGCAGTGCGCAGGACCGCCATATTCGCATAGAACAGGTCGAGGAAGGACTGGAGATTGCTGAACTGGTACTTGGCACGCAGCTGGTCAACGGTGGCATAGGGCAGCTCAACACCGTTTTTTGCCGCCAGCGCCATGATCATTTCTGGCTCCAGCGTTCCCTCAAGGTGGATGTGCAATTCGGCTACAGGCAATTTCACGGGTGGTGCGACCTTCCAAGCAGGGGACGAGGGCCTAGGCCGTGATGAAACGGCGGTGGCGCGCAATGGTTTCGTTAAACCATACGTTGGCTATCTATGTGCTTGCTTGGCTTGTCCGTGCGTCGAGGAAACCCGCAGGGAGCTGGGTTTGAGGCTGCCAGCATCGGCAGGCAGGCAGGCGGCAATTGCATCAAGGATCCGGAAAAACCGGTGATCGCAGTGGAAATTCCGCGGGGCAAACCCGGATTTGGCCTCTGGTGCATCCTTGGAAAACAAGGGTGCGCAACCCGATGAGGCATGCGCTGGAGGCTGGCATTTGCCGCAAAGCAGTGAGGAATGCACGGCGCGGATGAGATGGAAATCGCAAGCGGAATGGGCCAAGGCCCTGCTCCATGCCTACTCCGGGCGTTGGGCGATGTGGCTGAGCAACTCAGCTTCAGCGGTGTCGAGATAGCCGCGCAGGGTCTGGGCGGCTTCCAAGCGCTTTCCGGCGCGGAGCATGGCCAGCAGATTCGCATTGCGCTCTACATAGTGCGAATGGAAATCCGGGGCGTCGCTCATGGCGTGGAAGACCAGGCGCATGCGGGCCAGCACGCGGCTCATCAGCTCCTGGAGCAGTTCGCTATCGGAGGAGGCGACCAGCTGCTTGTGGAAGGCCTGATTGGCATTGGCCATCCGCGGCACGTCGCCGGCAGCCAGACCTGTGCGAGCCTCCTCGATGATCTTGCCCAACCGGTCCAGGTCGATGTCTTGGCCCCACGCCAGGCATGCCGGCTCGACGGTACGGCGCACCGCATAGATTTCCCGCACATCATCAGCATCCGGAGAAGCCACGAAAACACCCCGGTTGGGGATCCGGGTGATGATCAGCTCGCTATTGAGCAAGGTGAAGCTCTCGCGCAAGGTATTGCGCGAGAGCCCCAATGATTCAGCCAGGGTCTGCTCGGAAAGCTTGTCACCGGGCAATAGCTCGCCTTCGGCAATGCGGCGGCGCAGCTCATTGGCAGCCCAGAGCCCGCTGTGCGCGTGTGGGGCCTTGGCTGGATGCGAGGTGCTGCTGGTGGCTTTCATGCTTCCAATTTATCCCAACTGGCCTGCGGGTACGGACTTCATGGCCTGGACGCTAGCCGATGGTGCCCAAGGTGTCGCCGCGGCGTACGGCTGACCCTGCGCTCAAGTCCGCTGCGCGGAAGATGCCATCACGGTGCGCGGTGATGGTGGATTCCATCTTCATCGCCTCGACGATGGCAATGCTCTGCCCTTCGGCGACTGTACTGCCATCTTCCGCGGCGAAGCGGACGAGGTTCCCGTCCATGGTGCTGCGTACCGCGGCGGCATCGACCTGGCCGGCAGCATCATCCTGGGTGGCGGCGGCGGTGCCGGCTCCGGGGGTATTGCGCAACGCGTTGGTCAGTGCAGCGGGAAGACCCAGCTGGACGGCCTTGCCATCGAGCTCTATGGTGATGGTTTCACGGCTGGTATCGCGCTGGTCCAGATCCATCTCGTCGCTGGCCTCCACCTCGTTGAGGAACTCGTCCTCGATCCATGTGGTGTAGACGCCCAGGGATTCGCCGTTGAACGCTTCGTGCTCGATGACGGCGCGGTGGAATGGCAGGACCGTAGGTACACCGGCAATGCTGATTTCTTCCAGCGCCAGGCGGGCACGGCGCAACGCCTGGTTCCGGTCGGCACCGCGCACAATCAGCTTGGCGATCATCGAGTCGTAGAACGGCGGAATGACCGAGCCGCTGCGGACCCCTGAGTCCACGCGCACGCCGGCGCCGGTTGGCGCTTCGAACCGCTCCACGGTGCCGGGCGCAGGCAGGAAGCCGCGAGCCGGGTCCTCGGCATTGATGCGGAATTCGATGGCATGGCCGGTGGGCTGCGGGTCCTCGGCAATGGACAACGGCAGGCCATCGGCAATGCGGAACTGCTCGGCCACCAGATCAACGCCGGAAGTCTCCTCGGTGATCGGGTGCTCCACCTGCAAACGGGTGTTGACCTCCAAGAAGGAGATCAGACCGTCCTGGGCCACCAGGTATTCCACGGTGCCGGCCCCGACATATCCGGCTTCCTTGCAGATCGCCTTCGCGGACTGATGGATCCGGGTCCGCTGCTCATCGGTCAAGAACGGGGCAGGCGCCTCTTCCACCAGCTTCTGGTGGCGGCGCTGCAAGGAGCAGTCGCGGGTGCCGACGACCACCACATTGCCGTGGGTATCGGCCAGCACCTGGGCCTCGACGTGGCGCGGCTTGGCCAGGAAACGTTCCACGAAGCATTCGCCACGGCCAAAGGCCACGGTGGCTTCGCGGGTGGCGGACTCGAAAGCATCGGAGATCTCATCGAGCGAGTAGGCGATCTTGATGCCGCGGCCACCGCCGCCGAAGGCCGCCTTGATGGCGACCGGCACGCCGTACTCTTCAGCGAAGGCCCGCACCTCGCCGGCGTCCGCTGCCGGGCCGTCGGTGCCCGGGGCCAGCGGCGCACCTGCGCGCACCGCGATCTGCCGGGCCGTGACCTTGTTGCCCAGTGCTTCGATGGCCGCGGGGGGCGGGCCAATCCAGCTCATGCCGGCTTCGATGACGGCGGCGGCGAAGTTCGCGTTCTCCGAGAGGAAACCGTAGCCGGGGTGCACCGCATCGGCGCCGCAGCGCTTGGCAATCTCGATGATCTTCTCGATATCCAGGTAGGTGTCCGCGCCGGTGGAACCATGCAGCGGGTACGCTTCATCTGCGCGGCGCACGTGCAGGGCGTCGGCATCCGGGTCCGAGTAGATGGCTACCGACGAAATGTTTGCGTCGGTGGCCGCCCGGGCAATGCGGACCGCGATTTCGCCTCGGTTGGCGATGAGAACTTTTTTCATGGCAATTCCTTAGGCGTCAGATGCCGCGTGGCCGGCAGCGGGATGGAGTTCGAATCGAATTCTGCTTCCGGGCGGAAGCTGCGCGGCTGCGCTGAGGTCTTCGGCAATGACGGTGGCGATCACCGGATAGCCGCCGGTGACCGGATGATCTGCGAGGAACAGCACCGGCAGGCCGGAGGGCGGCACCTGCAAGGATCCGCGGGCTACGCCTTCACTGGCCAGTTCCCCGGAGCGGACGCGCTGCAGCGGTTGCGCGCCGGTGCCCAGGCGTACACCCACGCGGTTGGATTCGCTGGTGACATCCCAAATCTGGGCGGCCAGCTGGTCCAGGCCCGCCTGGCCAAACCAATCGGCACGCGGACCGGGCATGGCGCGCAGCGTGTACACGCCGTTATCGTCTGGGACCGGCAGGGTGCTCGGTTCGCTGTTGCCAACGATGTGGCCCAGATGCGGGCGGTTCACCGGCAGCATGCCTCCGGCTTGCAGAGGCTGGGGACCGACTCCGGAGAGGGTGTCGGTGGACAGCGAGCCGAGGACCGGTTCCTGCTCGATGGTGCCGCGCACCGCAAGGTAGCTGCGCAGTCCGCGGCCGGCGGGTTCAACCTCTAGGCGCTCGCCGTGCAGCAGCGCGAACGGTGCATTGGCCGCGGCCTGGCGCGGGGTGCGGACCTGGTCGTCTTCGGCCGGGGTGATCCAGAGTTCTGCTTCGGCGCCGGTAAGCGCCAGCACCTGGTCTTGCTCGGCCTCAACGGTGATGCGGCTGCCGAGGTTCTCGATCACGGCCTGGCCTGGTTGGTTGCCCACCAGGCGGTTGGCCTGGTGGAAGGCGGCCGGGTCTGCGGCTCCTGCGACGCCAACTCCGAGGTTGCCATAGCCGATGCGTCCGGCATCCTGGAGCAGGGATTGCAGGCCGGCGTCGATGATTTTCAGGCCACCGGCAAGTGCCTGCCCTGATGCTTCGTCTTGTGCGGCGGGTGCCTGGCTCACCGATATTTTCCGGGTGGCCCGGACGAACTGCACGGTATCCTGCGGCCGGATCAATGCAGGATTTTCGCGCTGCAAATCCCACATTTGCAGATCGGTATGTCCAATCAGCTGCCAGCCTCCGGGGGATTGGCGCGGATAGACGGCCGAGTACTCACCGGCGAGCGCCACCGCTCCGGCGGGCACCCTGGTGCGCGGGGAGTCTCTGCGCGGGACATGCAAGTCCTGGTTTTCGCCGAGCAGATAGGCGAAGCCGGGAGCGAATCCGCCAAATACTGCACGCCACCTCTGGCTGGTGTGCGCATTGATCACAGCTTCGGTGCTCAGCCCGGTCAGCCCGGCCACGGCGGCGAGGTCTTCGCCATCGTAGTTCACTGGTACTTCAACCAGCTTGCCCGCAGCGTGGAGTGCAGAAGCTACTTCAAGTTCTGGCAGTGCTGCCATGGCCCGTTCGGCGCTCTGCGCGGAATCGAATTTCAGCAGTACCGTTTGCGCGGCGGCCAAGAGGTCGCGCTGTCCGGACAGGGGAGAGGTTTCCAAGGCGGCGTTGAGCGCCAAGACAGCATCGAGCGAGTCCAGGTCGATGAGCAGATCATGGGAGCCTGCCCGGTGAATGGCGCGGATGCTCACGCGAAGCTCCGGATCTGCACGCCGGCATGTTCCAGTCCTGCGCGCACGGCGGTGGCCATGGCCACCGCACCGGCAGTATCGCCGTGCAGGCAGATGCTTTCGGCTTCCATCTTGATGGTGCTGCCGTCCACGGCAACAATGGTGCCTTCGGTGGCCAGACGGACCATGTTCTCGGTGACCTGGGCGGGGTCGTGCAATACGGCGTTGGATTCACGGCGGGAGACCAGGGTGCCCTCGGGGGTGTAGTTGCGGTCGGCGAAGGCTTCTGCGACGCCGCGCAGGCCAGCGGCTTTGGCCTTTTGCAGGGCGAGAGAACCTGGCAGCAGCAGGACCGGCAGGTCGGTGCCGAAGGCCTTGATGGCATCGATGACGGCCTGGGCATGCGCCTGGTGGTGCACGATGGTGTTGTACAGCGCGCCGTGCGGCTTGACGTACTTGATTTCGCTGCCTGCGGCGCGTGCCAGGGCTTGCAGGGCTCCAAGCTGGTAGAGGACGTCATCGGCCAATTCGGTGGCCGAGCAGTCCAGGAAGCGGCGGCCGAAACCGGCCAGGTCGCGGTAGCCCACATGGGCTCCGATGGTGACGTTGGCGCTGACCGCATCGCGGCAGGTCTGGGCGATGGTGCTGGGGTCTCCAGCGTGGAACCCGCACGCTACATTGGCCGAAGACACGGAGGTGAAGATGGCGGCGTCGTCGCCCATCGTCCAGTTGCCGAACGACTCGCCTACGTCTGAATTCAGGTCCATGTATGGCATTGTGATCCCCGTCTCGTGAATACCTCTTGGTAAAAGAATGCCCCACTTTCGGTAATTGTTCAACAATCTTGGCAGGCTTTTTGAGCATCGCTTCCCGGAATTCTGCTGGAGCGGTGTTCCCATCTGTCTTCTGATTAGGCGTTTTGCACGTGGAATAGCAAAGCCCGAGGCCAGGAATCCTTGCGGAATCCTGGCCTCGGGCAGGTCTTGTGGCTGGCGGTGCGGCTACTGGCCTTCTTCGCCGTCGGAATCTTCATGCCCGAACGGAATAGGCGCGTTCTGGGCCGCATCCGGATCAGGGACAGTAGTGTTCTTGCCCTCTGGGTCCGGAGTCTGAGCTGGACCTGTGGTTTCGTCGTGGTTTTCGGTTCCCATGGTTATTTCCCTTCATCCGTGCCTTGCTTGATTGCCAGCTATCGGGTGCTGGTTCACATAGCCTAGTCGTGAATCGTGGCGAAAAGCGGTGCGATCAGGGAATTACCATGTTCGCCCGCCGTGGAATCCTGGCACGCTGGCGATCCCCGCGGTCTTCTCTGGCCGCTAGGACAGTCCGATGGCGTTGCCGTGCTCGTCGACATCCATGTGCAGGGCCGCTGGCACCCGCGGAAGTCCCGGCATCGTGGTGAGCGCCCCGGTGATGGCCACGATGAATCCGGCACCGGTCTTGGGGATCAGCTCGCGGACCTGCACGGTGAAGCCGGTGGCGGCGCCTAGCAGCTGCGGGTCATCGGAGAAGGAGTACTGGGTTTTGGCGATGCAGACCGGCAGGTGCGACCAGCCGTTGTCGTGGATCTGCTGGAGCATCCGCCGGGCCTTGGGGGAGTACTCGACGCCTTCGCCCCCGTAGACGCCGCGCACCAGGGCCAGGATCTTGTCCTCGACCGGCTGCTGAAGCTCGTACAGCGGGGCAAAATTGCCCGGTTCCCCGATGGTCCGCAGCACCATGGCGGCCAGCTCGCCCGCGCCGGAGCCGCCCTGGCCCCAGACATCAGCGATGGCGCAGGCAATGCCCTGCTGCGCTGCCCAGCCGGTGACCGCTTCCAGCTCGGCATCGGTATCCGTGGTGAAGCGGTTGATGCCGATCACTGGCTGGATGCCGAACTTCGAGACGATCGAGGCGTGGCGTTCCAGGTTCGGCATCCCGGCCAGCACGGCCTCGACGTTTTCTTCCCCCAGTTCCTCCTTGGGCACCGAACCATGCATCTTCAGTGCGCGGACGGTGGCGACAATGACCACCGTGTCCGGCGGGCACCCGGCGTAGCGGGCCTTGATGTCCATGAATTTCTCGGCGCCCAGATCGGTGCCGAAGCCGGCTTCGGTCACCACCACGTCGGCCAGTGCGCGGGCGGTGTTGGTGGCGATGGCCGAGTTGCAGCCGTGGGCGATGTTGGCAAAGGGCCCGCCGTGGATGAGCGCGGGAGTGCCCCCGATGCTCTGCACCAGGTTGGGCTTGATGGCTTCCTTGAGCAGCAGCGCCATCGCACCCGCCGCGCCCAGGTCATCGGCGGTGACCGGGGCCTTGGCGTAGGTGTATCCGACGGTGATCCTGCCCAGCCGGGCGCGCAGGTCCGCCAGCCCGGTGGCCAGGCAGAAAACAGCCATGACCTCGGAGGCGGCGGTGATTTCGAAGCCTGTTTCGCGCGGCACCCCGTTGGCGGTACCGCCCAGGCCGATCACCACGTGGCGCAATGCGCGGTCGTTCATGTCCAGCACCCGCTTGAAGGTGATGGATCGCGGGTCGATGCCCAGCTCGTTGCCCTGCTGCAGGTGGTTGTCGAGCATGGCCATGAGAAGGTTGTTCGCACTGGTGATGGCGTGGAAATCCCCGGTGAAATGCAGATTGATCTCGTCCATGGGCAGCACCTGGGATTGGCCTCCACCCGTGGCTCCGCCCTTCATCCCGAAGCTCGGGCCGACTGAGGGCTCGCGCAGCGCGATGATGGTCTTGGTCCCGGTGGCAGCCAGCGCGTCGCCCAGGCCCACCACCATGGTGGATTTGCCTTCCCCTGCCGGCGTCGGGGACATGCCGCTGACCAGGACGACTTTTCCGGGCCGGCTTCCGTTGGCCGGTAGCAGGGCAGGATCAATTTTGGCCTTGTACTTGCCGTAGGGCTCCAGCGCGTCGTCCGGGATTCCGGCCGCCTCGGCAATCCGGGAGATCGGCCTGAGCACTGCCCGCGAGGCAATGGCCAGATCGCTCATATCGGTTTCCGGCAATGCTGCCATGTTGTGTCCCCTGTCTGGCTGCCCGGTGACCCGGGATGAGGAAGACCAAGGCTTCTGGTTTTCCCTGATTGGCCTTCAAGCTATCACCTTGCAGGCAAGGCGAGAAGGCCGTGATGGGCAGAACATGGATCGGTTCTCGGCACGGGTCCGAGGGCCAGACAAGGGGTAGCGGCACCCTAAAGCCAACTTCTCAAGAATTTAGTTGTGCCCAAGCCGCGGTCGCTGCTTGAAGATCGCGGACCAGGCGGTTTCGTGGCCAGCCTCGCGTTTGGGGAACTTATGAGGTCGCCGTAGCCATGCAACTGCCCAGAACCTAACGGACAAGGAAGCGGTCGACAGCCCGGGGTGCCTCCAAAGACAAATGAAGCCCGAGCGGAGGAATTCCA
>NZ_JBLVOJ010000024.1:557270-565747 GCF_053543715.1 Glutamicibacter sp. AGC46 | reverse complement strand
GAATCCCCCCGCTCGGGCTGAACACTATATTTATCCGGGATGCCTGCTGCTTTCCCGGAGGTCAGCGTCTGGGCATCCAGGCCTTGAGGGCCAGCAACGCCGAAGTGGCGCCTCAGTGATTCGCGTGCGGCTTCTCGCCCTTGATCATGAAGGCGAAGACGATCCCGATCGTGGCCAGCACGGCGCCGACGATGAACGAGATATGCGCGCCGGAGAACAAGGCCTCGGCCAGCTCGGACCCGGCGTCCAACTGGACCTTTGACAGCAGCGACATCACGGTCACGAAGACCGTGGTGCCGATCGCACCGCCCAGCTGCTGCGCGGTGTTGAAGATTGCTGAACCATGGCCGAACAGGCGCGGATCCACCGAAGCCATCGCGGAGGACATCAGGCCGGTCATCAGCAGCGCCAAGCCGATGGAGAAGACGATGTGGCAGAGCATGAACATCCACAATTCGGTCTGCGCGGTCACGGTCGCGTACATCCACTGACCGGCAGCCAGGAAGACGGCGCCGGGGATCAGGACCGGGCGCGGGCCGCGCTTGTCGTAGATCCGCCCGAAAATCGGCGAGGCGATGGCCTGTGCCAGTCCGCCGGGAAGCAGCATGATGCCGATCTGCAGCGAGTCGACGCCCTGCCCGGATTCCAGCAGGATCGGCACAATCATCAGCGAACCGAGCAGGGTGCCGAAGGCAATCATGATCATCGCGATCGCGAAGCTGAAGCTGCGCGAGGCAAACGGGGTCAGGTTCAGCAGTTCGCGGCCGCTGGCGGCCAGCTTGACCTGGCGGATGATGAACAGGGCCAGGGCCACCAGGCCGATGGCGAAGCTGGCGATGGTCATCGTGGCGTTATCCGCGGCATGCTCGATGCTGGAAATGCCGTACACCAGGAACCCGAAGGCCAAGGCGGATAGCAGGACCGAAGCGGAATCCACCTTGATCTTGCGTGCACTGGAAGGGATCTTGAAGAAGATGGCGCCCAGTACCAGGACCGCCACGGCGATTGGCAGCATCAGGATGAAGATGTAGTGCCAGCCCAACGCGTGCACGATGGCCCCCGAGGCGGTAGGCCCGATAGCCGGGCCGACGCCGATGACGATCGAGTTCAGGCCCATGATGGTGCCGCGCTGGTGGACGGGCACCAGCGTCAAGGTGGTGGTCATCAGCAAGGGCAGGACGATGGCCGTGCCGACGGCCTGGATAACGCGTGCCAGCAGCAAGAAGCCGAAGCTCGGCGCCAGCACCGCGATGACGGTGCCGAGGATGAAGCTGATGATGGCGAAGAAGAACAGCGACCGGTGCGCGAAGCGCTGCAGCAGGAAGCCGGTGGTGGGGATGACGACCGACAGGGTCAGCAGGAATCCGGTGGTGAGCCACTGGCCGGTGGACGCCGAAATGCCCATGTCCTGCATGATGCCGGGCAGCGCCACCGTGAGCACGGTTTCGTTCAGGATCATCATGAAAGCGGCCAGGGCCAGCGAGGCGATGATGCCTGTCAGGGTTTTGGCGGAGAGTTGCCCGGCGGGCGCCGCGCTTGGCTTGGCGCTGGTTCTAGGGGGATTTGTAGTCACGAAGTCTTCTTCCTGTGGAGTGTCAACCGCTAAATACTGTCACACTCTGCCACTTTTTCGTAAGCGAATCTGTCAGACTGTGACAGGAAACAATTTTGGTGGACGAGGCCTGCGCAGTACAGGCAGTCCGGAGCATCGGAGAGCGCCATGGGGATTCGCGAGGAACGCAAAGAGGCAACGATCCAGTCCATCCGGGCGGCAACCCTGGACCTGGTGGAACTCCATGGCCTGGAATCGGTGACGGTGGGGCAGATCGCTGCCCGGGCCGGCATTTCCGAGCGGACTTTCTTCCGCTACTGCGAATCCAGGGAAGCGGCCATGGTGCCGGCGCAGCATGAATTGATCCAGGCCGTGACCGAATGCGACATCGCTGACGGCTCCACGAGCGCGCAGATTTTCCGGCTGCTGGCCAACGAATGCCGCCGGATCCTTGTTGCCGAGATCCGCGGCAATGAATACCGGCGCATTTCCCGGTTGATTGCCACGGAGCCGAAGCTGCTATTGGCCATCACCCGGCAAGATCAAGCCTTCTGCGCTGCCACCTCGCAGGAGCTGCGCCGCCGCGGGCTGGTGCCGGCCATGCCCGCCTTGATGATTGGCGAAGCCTTGGCCGCCCTCTGGCGCGTGGCCTGGCAGAGCTTCGGCCAGGCGGAACGCGCCGGGGAGCCTGTAGATCCAGTTGAGCTCTTCGATGAGGCCATGGCGAATCTCGAAGCGCTGGCCGGCGGAAGAGCCGAATAGCGAATAACTCTGTTGAGTTATCGCTGATTAACTTAAATGTGACGAACTGCTTGCAGGCTGTCCAGCCCGGCATTTCGGTGAATAAACGGCGTTGCCGCGCGTATTTCCCGCTGCCGCAAAGTGTGGTGCAGAGCAAAATCAGGTAGATTTGGAACGTTGAGTTCAGGGCGGTAACACCGCTTCCGCACGACGTTCAGGGAGACGCCACACCTATGGCAAAGATTATTTACACCCACACCGACGAAGCGCCTATGCTGGCGACCCACTCGTTCCTGCCAATCGTGGAGGCCTTCGCCTCGACCGCCGGTGTGGAACTTGAGACCCGCGACATCTCGCTGGCTGGTCGCATCATCGCTACCTTCCCGGATTATGTCACCGAAGAGCAGCGCATCGGTGATGCTCTGGCAGAACTTGGCGACCTGGCCAAGACCCCGGATGCAAACATCATCAAGCTGCCGAACATCTCGGCTTCGATCCCGCAGCTGAAGGCTGCCATCGCCGAGCTGCAGGCTGCCGGCTACGCACTGCCTGACTACCCGGATAACCCGACCTCGGATGAAGAGACCGACGTCCGCGCACGCTACGACAAGATCAAGGGTTCGGCTGTGAACCCGGTCCTGCGCGAGGGCAACTCGGACCGCCGTGCACCACTGAGCGTGAAGAACTACGCTCGCAAGTACCCGCACTCCATGGGCGAGTGGGCCGCTGATTCGAAGACCAACGTGGCCACCATGGGCGTTGACGACTTTGCTGCCAACGAGAAGTCCGTAGTCATCGACGCGGACAAGAAGATCTCGATCCGCTTCGTCGGCGAAGACGGCGAAGTCAAGGTCCTGAAGAAGCCTTTCGACGTGCTGGCCGGCGAAGTCATCGACGGCACCGTCATGCACGCCGCGGCCCTGTCCGAGTTCCTGAAGAACTCCGTGGCCCGCGCCAAGGAAGAGGGCGTGCTGTTCTCGGCTCACCTGAAGGCCACCATGATGAAGGTCTCCGACCCGATCATCTTCGGCCACGTGGTGAAGGCCTACTTCTCCGAGCTGTTTGAAACCTACGGCGATGAGCTGGCAGCAGCCGGCCTGAACCCGAACAACGGCCTGGCAGCCATCCTCGGCGGCCTGGACGAACTGTCCGACGAGGTGCGCGCCGGCGTGGAGAAGCTGATCGCCAAGGGCCTGGAAGAGGGCCCGGCAGTTGCCATGGTCGATTCCGACAAGGGCATCACCAACCTGCACGTTCCATCGGACGTGATTGTCGACGCTTCGATGCCGGCCATGATCCGCCTGGGCGGCAAGATGTGGGATGCCAAGGGCGACACCGCAGACACCCTGGCTGTGCTCCCGGATTCCTCCTACGCAGGCATCTACCAGGTGGCCATCGACGACTGCCGTGCCAACGGCGCGTTCGACCCGACCACCATGGGCACCGTGCCGAACGTCGGCCTGATGGCGCAGAAGGCCGAGGAATACGGCTCGCACGACAAGACCTTCGAAATCGCTGGCAATGGCCACGTGCAGATCGTCGACGAGAACGATGCAGTGCTCATCGAGCACCAGGTCTTCGCTGGCGACATCTGGCGCGCCTGCCAGACCAAGGATGTAGCCATCCGCGACTGGGTGAAGCTGGCAGTGAACCGCGCCCGCGCCTCCCAGACCCCGGCTGTCTTCTGGCTCGATGAGAACCGCGCGCATGACGCAGTGCTGATCGCCAAGGTCAACGAGTACCTCAAGGAGCACGACACCGAGGGCCTGACCATCGAGATCCTGTCCCCGGTCGAGGCGACCCAGTACTCGATCGACCGCATCCGCAAGGGCGAGGACACCATCTCGGTGACCGGCAACGTGCTGCGCGACTACCTGACCGACCTGTTCCCGATCCTGGAACTGGGCACTTCGGCCAAGATGCTCTCGATCGTTCCGCTGCTGGCTGGCGGCGGCCTGTTCGAGACCGGTGCCGGCGGTTCGGCTCCGAAGCACGTGCAGCAGCTGGTGAACGAGAACCACCTGCGCTGGGATTCGCTGGGCGAGTTCATGGCCCTGGGTGCTTCCTTCGAGCACCTGGCAGTGACCACCGGCAACGCCCGCGCCCAGGTGCTGGCCGATACCCTCGACGCTGCAACCGGCACCTTCCTGCTGGAAGACAAGTCGCCTAAGCGCAAGGTGGGCGAGCTGGATAACCGCGGCAGCCACTTCTACCTGGCCAAGTTCTGGGCTGAAGAGCTGTCCAAGCAGGACAAGGACGCAGAACTGGCGCAGGCCTTCTCCGCAGTTGCCAAGGCACTGGGCGAGAATGAAGAAGCCATTGTTGCCGAGCTTGCCGAGGTGCAGGGCAAGGCTGTCGAGCTGGGTGGCTACTACCGCCCAGACGAAGCCAAGACCGCAGCGGCCATGCGCCCAAGCGCAACCCTGAACAAGGCTCTTGAACTGCTGACCAAGTAGTCCTTGCAGCCAATCAGCTGGCCTCAATCCTCAGTGAGGATTGGGGCCAGCTGCTTTAACGCGCGATGAAGCCTCGGTCGTCAGTTCCTCGCTGGTTGTTCCACTAGCGCGGCAGCAACTTGCGATTTCCCCCGGTGATTCCTGAATTCACTGGAGCTGACAGTGGACAGGTTAATTCCGTTATCAGGAAATTGCCCGGGCCATTAAGGTCGGTGAGTGATTGCATGAATTCTGGCGGCAGGCCAGTATCCATAGGGCAAGTCGGAGGCAATGCGAGCTGGTTACCAACTGGCAAGTAGCAGTCGCTGGTACGGCAGTCAAGAATTCTAATGTAAATCGTTCATTGCATCCGTGTAAAAAGTTTCTAATATTCTCTAAATTTGCTCTTGTCAGAACTATGTTGAGTTAGTGTTATACGTGTCGGAACGAGTCACTCGTACCAACACGAAACATAGATAAGACGAACATGAATGAGGTAATTTGATGTTGAGCGAACTTCTTGCAGCCTTGGTAGAACTTATCCGCAGCCTGGGTCTCTAAGCTTCAGATCTCGGTCATTGAACCGATGCCATTGATCGCCACTCGTGAAAATGAGTGGCGATCAATGAATTTAACACGGCAGATAAATGCCTTGCTTGAACGGATATGCCGGATCAGGAGTTCGAATTGCGGGGCGTATTCCTCAGTGAATCCTTTTGGCAAAAGAATCCATTATTCAATATGTTTCGCGCTGCACGACTATCTGGCCGACCCGTTTCCGATGGTGGCACTGGCCACCTCGGCCAAGATCCTGTCGATCGATCTGCCGCTGGCTCGGGTCGGCCTGTTCGAGACCGGCGCTGGCTACCAGGCGAAGTAACACGGCCGGTTCATGGAAACCGAAGTCCGCGATATCCTCACCAGGTGCCCGCACCAGAACATTCAGACCCGGGGCTAAATCGTAGGTGCCAGTCGATAGGATCGCCTGACATCACCAAAACAGGCAGGAGGAATCTCAATGCTGGTGTCAGTTCCACGTCCGCAGATGCCCATTGCGCTCGAACCGGATGGTGTGCGGAGATTGGCCGGCGCACAGCGGCAGCCGCAGCCTTCGCGGCTGATCGCCGTTCTCGAACGTTCAGCGTTCATTCGAGATGCCCACGGTAAGAAGCAGCAGTACGTTCCATTTGCGGAGCGGATTGTCGAGGAAAAGCACCTCGCCCAGCGAAGCACGCACGGTCTCCACTTCGATTTTGCGCTGACCTTGTGCGATTTCGTGAACCGTCCATTGCTGACTCTCACGGGTACTGCGGCCAACGGGGAATTGGACCAGGCCATCCTGCAGGCTATTGCGGAGTTCTCCGGTACCTCCAAGATTTCGCAGCCGTCATCGATCGACCTGTTGGTCCCGGACCATGACGATCTCGGATTGGCAGAATTATCGCTGAATCCCGTTTTCTGCCTCAATCCGTCGTGGCAATTCGGGCTGGATCTGGGCGTTGCCAACGAGGCCAATAGCCAGGCGCTGGCCCCGCTGGTACAGGACTACACGGCGAACCTTCCAGTCATTGCCTATACGGACGGTTCGGTGCCGCGGAACAGGAAGTTCCGCAGCGCTGGAGCGATGGTGACCTCACAAGGCCATTGGGCCTGCGCAATTTCGCCGAAGCTTTACGTCCAGGACACCCTGCTGGCAGAAACCACAGGCGCCCTGCTGGCGCTGACCCACGCCCCGCTCGAATCGGACCTGACCATTTTCAGCGACAGCCGTGCCCTGGTGAAAGCGGTCAATGATCTTGTGCAAGAACGGCAGCGCACTGTGAAGGTGCATCATGAGCTGCGCGAGAGTCTTGAACTTCGGACCGGGCGCACCCGAGCCCGCTGGGTTCGAGGGCACGATGGAAATCGGCACAACGAAGCGGCCAACCGGATGGCCATCCTGATGTCGCGGCATTTCAGCGCCCGGATCAATCCGCAACTGACACAGTCAATGATGATGAAGATCGTGCTCGAGGAGCTGTCACAGCAGGCTCTCGCGGCATGAAACATGCCGCGACTTGCGGCCGGGCACACGAGCAGGCGGGCTACTCCGCCGGCTCGGTGCAGCACCCGGCCGCTAGAGCCCGCGGCCGGCTTCCCAGAGATTGTCCGAGGTGCCGGTTAGCAGCGAATTCAACGAGACGGCTTGGGCATCGGTGAAGGAAGCAATGTAATCGACGATGGCCCGGGCCTGGCCCAGCCGTTGGATCTCTTGCGGGCCGGACTGCGAGAACAGCTCTGGGGTGCTCTCGCGCAGCTGGCGGTATTCCTCGGTGGTAGCTTCCACCGAGTCCAGCAACCGTCGCGGTGCACGCCCTGCATCCTCCGGATCATTGAGCCAGGTGTTGAAGCCTTCTGCCAGGGAACGGATAATTCGCGTTTGCCCACGCTGGTATACCGCCAGGTCTGAACGGTCCAAGACGAAGCGGGCATGGACGAACTTGAGTACTACGACGTCATGCCATGCTTCATCGCTCAAGCGGATATGGCCGCTGCGCACATTAGGCGTGCGTTCAACGGTGATCGATTCCTGCAACCGATCAATCCATCGCCGAGTGAAGGCGGTAACCGCACGGTCCGCCTGCAAGCCGCCGTCGTAGGGAACTGCGAGCAAGCCATCGACGAGGTCATGGCCAACCCGTTGCACCGAGGCGCGGAATGCGTCTGGATTGGCAATCCAGGGATCCTTCGCCAGGACATGGCGCCACGTAATTTCCAGCGCGTGGCCCGGCTGCCGCTGGTCCAGCTCTGGAGCCTTCAGGGCTTGGAAGCGCACGGACTGATCCAGCCACGCTCGCAGTTCAGCGGAGACGCTGGTGTATTGCAAAATGCCAGCTCGATAGAAATCATCAAGGTCATGAACCGCGTAGGCGATATCGTCGGCGATATCCATAACCGAGCTTTCCAGCGTCTGCTGGTATTTTCCGATACCCGGGAAGACCGACAGGACGTCGTCCATTTCCTCGGCCTCGATATCGTAGGCCGAATACTTCATGGCGCCAGCAGCCGGATTCGCGCCGACGCCGCGGGGGAGCAGCTCCGGGGCGACCGGGGCCTGGCTGCGCCATTCATTGCGCGTCCAGGGATATTTGAGCACAGCCGCGCGAACCGCGCGGGTCAGGTTCATGCCGCGCGGTGTGGCATCGCAGCTATCGAGGGCGGTGAGGATCCGGAAGGTCTGTGCATTGCCTTCGAATCCATCGGGAAGCCCCAAGGTATCGCGGGCGACTCGGTCGAGTTCCTGCTCGCCCAGATGCCCGAAGGGCGGGTGGCCCAGATCGTGGGCGGCTGCCGCTGCTTGGACAACTACCGGGTCGCACCCTCCTAAGTCGGAGATTAGTCGCCTAGTAGGTTCGTCACGCCTTCGGAGGCCGATGGCGATGGAACGGGCCACCGCCGAAACCTTCAGTGAATGGGTCAACCGGTTGTGGACCAGGGTGCCTGAACCCGCTTGGGGAATCACCTGCGTCACCGAGGACAGCCGGGAGAAGTACGGGGAGAAGCGGATGCGCTCAATGTCTACGCGGAACTCATCTTCACCGGTGCGATTCCGTTCGGCGATCGCGCGGTCGCGGCCGCCGGTCTGATGTGTCTGTGCTCTAGTTTCCATCGTATGAACTAGCCTAGGCGATCGAGCAAGAGAAGCCACGCGAATTGGTGCAACTTCGTTTCGGGGCGACGAACGTCCAGTGCCGTGGGGGTTGCGCATG
>NZ_JBLVOJ010000024.1:495209-557220 GCF_053543715.1 Glutamicibacter sp. AGC46 | reverse complement strand
CGCAACGCCCCAACGGTACGGGATTCCTCTTCGCTGTCGCCTAGTTGGTGAAGTGCTCGTGAACGCCGACAGCAACCACCAGATCTTGCCAGGACATCCCAGTGCCCTTGAAGATGCTAGGCCGGTCAGGTCATCGACCACGAAGCTACCGGATCCAACCTGCACACCTTGATCACTGATTCCGGGAGGGTCTCGGCGCGACACGTTGTTTTGGCAACGGGGGCCTCCAGCTGTGAAACCGGCAAGGCCTTGGGAGTCAGTGTGCCAGTTGAGCCTGGATACGGCTGGTCGGTGACGCTGGAAGATCAGGACCGCTTGGTTAGCCGTGCCTTGATGGGGATGCAAGATCATGTGGTCATCAGTCCAATGCCTGGACGTGTGCGAATTACGGGCGGAATGCGTTTTGGCGGCATGAGCAATGCAGTGCCAGCTGATTCGGATATTTCAGCCCTGCGCCAGGGCGCGGAAGCATTGCTGCCAGAGCTTAGGCAGCTGCCGGAACTAAGCCGTTGGCAAGGGGCCCGGCCGATGACTGCAAGCGGCGTGCCGATCATTGGGCAACGAAAATACGAGAACCTGACAGTAGCCGCGGGGCATGGACCCCTCGGCGTTACCCTGGCTCCGGTTACCGTCGACAAGGTTCATGAAATTGTCGAGCATTCCTTGGCGGCAAGCAGGGCCTAGCCAAGGTTGCGGCGAACAATGTTGTGCGGTGCCGAACCGGTGGATAGCAGCTGAACTTGCTGCGTCGCCAAATCCGACACCAACCGCATGAATTCTGAGGTATCACCAGCCATATGCGGCGTAATGATGCAGTTCGGCGCGGTCCACAACGGATGGCCCGTGGGCAACGGCTCGGGATCGGTCACATCCAAAGCCGCGCGCAGGCGTCCCGAGCGCAGCTCGTCGAGCAGATCTGCGGTGTTCACAATAGGGCCGCGGCCGACATTCACCAGCAGTGCGCCGTCGCGCATGCGCTGGAGGAATCCTGCATCAATTAGGCCTTGGGTCTGGGGTGTATGCGGCAGAGTGCAGATGACGACATCTGCATCAGGCAGGAGCTCAGCTGCATCGCGCAGGGCGACGACATTGGTGCCATCATCCAATACCCGCGGGGAACTGGCGACTCCGGTGATTCTGGCTGGTTTGAAGGCCTTGAGCCGTTCAATAGTGGCTGTGCCCACGCCGCCCACTCCGAACACCACGACATTGGAGCCGAAAAGCGAGGAAGTCCACAAGCGAGGCCACTCCTGCTCTTTCTGCGAGGCCATGGCCGCAGGGAGCTCGCGCAATGCGGCTAGTACCAGGGCGAGGCAGTGCTCAGCGGTGGAGTCTTCCACCGCGCCGCGGGAATTCGACAAGACTGCTTCGCCGGGGAGGTGCTCCAGCACCCACTCGTATCCGAGTGATAGCAGATGCACGTGCTTGAGCCCCGGGATTCTGCTGACTCGCGAGCGATGCGCAGGATCCAGCGGCCGCTCGGTAACGAGCACATCAGCTGCTGGAGGCTCGCCATCATTGATATTCCACAAGATGGTTTCAACCCCGGGAATCTGCATGCTGTCGACCAAGCGCTGCCACGGAACTAATACACGCAAACCATGAATCCAATCGTGAGATGAGATATTGCCGGGGTTGCCCGGGCATTGAATTCCACGGTACCAAGGCCCTCGAGGAAATGATCAGTTCTTGAAACCATTTTCCCCAGAGCTCAGCCCTGCGTCTAAACTGGCGATATGACTCAGAGCGTGAAGAAAACTCGACAGGCCGGACTGGGAATGACTACAGGGGCAATGTTCATTGCCTGGACCTTGGGCCTTGTCGGAGTAGTCATGCTGATTCTTGGAGGGGCCACTGCGGCCGCGCTAGTCATTCTTGCGGCAGCGATTCTGCAAGCTGGAGCAATGATCACCGAAGCGATTTACCGTTCCGAGAGCTAGCGCACAGTAGCGCCGCCCGCGTATTGATCTACCGGTCCTAGGATCAGCCATCTGTATCCTGCTCAAGTTCTGCAACGAACCGTGCCAAGCGGGCAGTCCTCGTTTTCTCCGTTCGGGCAATCATCAGCTGATGCAGGATGTGATAGCGCGGTTGGGATTTCAAGGCCGCAAAGTTCTTGGCCGCCACGGCCGAGCGATCCAGCGCTTCTTGCAGATCCGTAGGGACCTGGGCGGTGGCCTGGCCCTGGTAGGCACGCTCCCACCGTCCGTCTTCCTTGGCCTTCTGGATTTCCGCGAAGCCCCGTGGCCGCATGCGTCCTTGATCAATTAATTCCTGGGCGAATTCAGTGTTCTTCTGGGACCAGACAGAGTTCTTCCGGCGGGGAGTGTAGCGCTGGAGGAAGGTCGTCTCGTCGCGTTTGCGGCGGATGGCATCGATCCATCCGCTGCAAAGCGCCTCTGGCAATGCTTGTGCGACAGCGAGCGCGGTGGGGGAAGTCGTTCCCTTCTTTGCCACTACCAGCCAAACGCCATCGCTGGTTTCTTCGTGTTCGTCGAGCCAAGCGCGCCAAGCGGTGACATCAGGAAGAATCAAAGCATCTTGTGGATCCATGGAACCTATCCTGCACCTCGTTGCCCATAGTTGCTAGAGCTTGGATTCGCCGTCGGGATAATGCCTGCCATTGCTTGCCCGAAGAACGGCGGGTCGTGGCCGGAGCCCGTGGAGCATTTTCCTGCTCCGGGACATCATGAAATGACCCGTCACGGTTCATGGCGAAGAGCGCGGTCAGCCGTCGGCGGGCCGAAGCGATGAGGGCTCGACCGCTGCATTTTCCCAGCACCAGTTTAGGCCCGCAGTCCTGGTCATCGCCAAGCTCAGCGTCAATGCCGGCAGGCTATGTGGAGCTGGCCACCCCATGGCTGTGCGCCAGCGCGACAGCTTGGGCGCGGGAGCTGACGCCCATCTTCTTGAAGAGATTGCGCACGTGGAATTTCACCGTGTTCTCGCTGATCCCCAGCGCCTGCGAAATAGCCCGGTTGCGCTGCCCCGCTGCCAGGAGCTGCAGGACCTCGAATTCCCGGCCGCCCAGGCTCCATTCGGCGATTTCCGCCACGGCCGACGGCGGGGCATCCAGCGGGAGCCGCACCGCGACCTCCGTGCCCCATCCGCCCATGACCTCGATTTCGATCAGCCCGTTCAGCGCCTCCACACGCCGCACGAGGCGGTCCAAGGCCGCCGCGGATGGATCGATGCCGCCGCGTGCATCGTCGCGGCCATTGATCAGCAAATTCTCGCCGTCGCAGTTCCACTGCACCCGGATCCGCTGGATGTCCTCCTGCTCCATCATCGCCGAGGCCAGGCCGCGCACGATGGCCCGGGCGGCATGGGCCACCTCGCCGGGCAGCGCCCTGCCGTTCTTGGGCGGCTCGACGAATTGCAGGTCCACGCCGCTCAAAGTGGTCAACGGGCGCAGGTCATCGCGCAAGCGGGTGAAAGCCGAAGCGACCGGTTCCTCCACGATGCTATTGGTGCGGTCATCCACGGTCTTTAGCCCGACCAGGGTCTTGGCCGCAAGGTCGATGGCGGCAACGCGCGCGGCCGCATCGTCCAATTGCGTCGAACGCAAGGTCGCCAGCAGGATATCGAGGCTCGTCGCATACTGTTCCACCAGCTCGCCGGTGACCCGGACACGCTCTGCCGAGACCGCGCGCGATTCGCGCAGATAGGACGGAGGGGCATCGGCCACCTTCTCGCGGATCCGGTTGGCTGCCAGATTCCACAGGTATCCGATCATCTCGGGCTGGCCACCGGCGGGGCGGGGCTCGATCAGCACCAGCAGCGCATTGCTGGGCGGGTAGCGCAGGGCAAGGATTTCCCGCGGAGCACCGCCGATCTCGGCACGCTCGCTCCAGCGGTTCTCGCCGGGATGGGAACCGCGGATCCGATCCAGTTCCGCAATGCCCGCCAGATCCGTGATGCGCCGGTCGCCGGCGAGCTTCCTGGGCCTATCGGTGCACTCCTCGGTGAAAATGGCCAGGGCCGCACAACGGATTTCCGGAGCCAGGGCATCACGCAGGCGAACGGCGATCTGCGGCAGCGCAGCCGTGGCCAGCAGCGCGATCGATTCGAGCACCCCTGGTGCCGGCTCGGCAGCTTGCAGGCCAGGGACGAAAGAGGAGTCCAGAATGCTCATGAAGGCGAGTGTATCGCAGCTCGGGGGAGCAGCCACTATCCGAAAGGATAGGTTCAACTGCCTGTAAATGGCGTAGCGGCCACCCCTTTCTGGCCGGAGGATTGACTCATGCCCATCAAAGCCGATCCGGTCCGCCGGGAGGCGCTGTCGAAAGGAATGGCATGAACACCATGGCCGAACCCCTCACCGAAGCGATATCCCAGCAGGACGTGCTGGACACCTTGGACCTGGTCCATTCGGAGATCGAGGCAACCGTGCGGGGCGTGAAGCCGTGGCAGGTCATCGAGCTCGCAGCGCAGCTGCGCGCGGCACCGAGGGTGTTCGTCGCCGGTGCCGGGCGCAGCGGGCTGGCCTTGCGCATGGCGGCGATGCGCCTGATGCATCTGGGCCTGGCCGTGCACGTCGCCGGGGATGCCACCACGCCGGCCATCGCCGAGGGGGACCTGCTGCTCGTGGCCTCCGGATCCGGAACCACCGCGGGCGTGGTCCAGAGCGTCCGCACCGCCCAGCGGGCCGGCGCCCGGATCGCGGCCATCACCACCGATCCATCCAGCCCCATCGGGTCGGCCGCCCCCGTTCTCGTGGAAGTCCCGGCCGCCGGGAAAACGGACCACGGATCGTCCATTACCCGCCAATACTCCGGCAGCCTCTTCGAGCAGGCGCTGTTCCTGATCACCGAAATCGTGTTCCACACGCTCTGGAACGCGGATGATGCCACCGCCCAGCAGCTGTGGCAGCGCCACGCGAACCTGGAGTAGACCGGCGCTTTGGCGCCAAAATCAACCCACCACCAATAACCCCTGAAAGGGAACATCATGAAAATCCAAGTTGCCATCGATCTGCTCAGCACCGCCGAAGCCCTTGAACTGGCTGGAAAAGTCGCCCCGTATGTGGACATCATCGAGCTGGGCACCCCGCTGATCAAGGCCGAGGGGCTGTCGGTAATCACCGCCATCAAGCAGGCCCACCCGGACAAGACCGTCTTCGCGGACATGAAGACCATGGACGCCGGGGAACTGGAAGCGGATATCGCCTTCGCCGCTGGCGCGGATCTGGTCTCCATCCTCGGGGCCGCCGATAATTCCACGATCGCCGGCGCGGTCAAGGCCGCCACCGAGCGCGGCAAGGGCATCGTCGTGGATCTGATCGGCATCGCTGACAAGCCAGCCCGGGCCCGCGAAGTTGCTGCGCTGGGCGTCCAGTTCGTCGAATTCCATGCTGGCCTGGATGAGCAGGCGCAGCCGGGCTACGACCTGGATGTGCTGCTGAGCGCTGGCACGGCATCCCAGGTGCCGTTCTCGGTGGCTGGAGGCGTCAGCATCAGCACGATCGCCAACGTCCAGAAGTCCGGTGCGCAGGTCGCCGTGGCTGGCGGTGCCATCTACTCCGCCGCCGCCCCGGCTCAGGCAGCCAAGGAACTGCAGGCCGCACTGGTCTAGACGCAGTTCCCCGTGGGGTTGTGAACCCGATCTGACTGAGTATATGCATTGATCCTAGTGTGGGGTCGACGATGCTCATAGTGGCGAGGCTAGGCGCTGTAGCTCCGTGGGACATGAAGACCCCCGTGCACGATGGTGAATGCGGTAACCCGCATCCTGCCGGAGGTTTTCTTCATTCTCTAGTGTTCACAATGTCCCGGGGAACTACAGTTAGCAGGAACTTGGCCAGCGACTGCTCGTACAGTTCTGGGAAAGCCTGGCTCCAGGCTTTGACCCTGTCAGTCAGAGCCATTGGCGACCCCACCGAGAGTAGTCAATAATCGACATCGTGCACATGGGGATGCGGGCGCGAAAGCGTTAGTCGGAGGGCGCTAAAGCAATCCAGAGCCCGGGGCAATATCCCGGACTTGGAGTGCAGGAAAGAGCTCCGGAGACTAGTAGAGCTTGTTGGCGCCGCCATCTGCCATGAGGGTCTGGCCAGTGACGTACTTGGCGTCATCCGAGAGCAGGAAAGCAACCACCGGTGCGACGTCGGCTTCCGGATCGCCGAAGCGGCCCAGCGGCACCTTGGCCAGCGACTGGTTGTACAGGTCCGGGAAGGCCTCGCTCCAGGCCTTAACGCCGTCGGTCAGCGCCATGGGGGAGACCACGTTGAGGCGGATGTAGTCGGCGGCCCATTCGTTGGCGGTCACGCGGGACAGGCCGCGGATGGCTTCCTTGGCCGAAGCGTAGGCGGCCTGGGTCGGCTGGCCGACCATGGCCGAGCCGGAGCCGAAGTTCACAATAGAGCCGCCATTGTCCTTTAGATGTGGGTAGGCGGCGAGCATGAACTGGCGGGTTGCTACGAAGCCGGTGTTGAAGGACAGATCCCAGGCAGCCTGGTCCAGATCGGTGAACGGTGCCTGGCGCGAAGCATGGGCGTTATTGACGAGGCCGTTCAGTCCGCCGAAGTTCTCCACGGCCGCGGAGACTGCTGCATCTGCGGTTTCCTGCTTGCTGACATCGCCTTCGATGAAGATCACCGAGTCGCCGAGTTCTTCTGCCAGCGCGGCGCCAGCCTCGGCATTCAAATCCACGGCGACGACCTTTGCGCCGCGGCGAGCCAGGACTCGCGAGATCGCTCGGCCGATGCCGGATGCGCCACCGGTGACAATGACAACCTTGTTTTCAAGCTGCATGAATTTCTCCCTTCGGCAGTACCGGAACCGCCACGTCCCAGGCGCCGATTACCCGACGTCATTCCGGAGTCTACAGCAGCGCGACATGTTCGGGGGAGCGCAGTCCCAGTGGAAGATTTCCCGTTATTGACTAGCGGAAATGGTATTCACAAGCTACCGGATTATCCAGCTTCCTCGTTCAACTGGGCGATGAAACGCGTAATGCGAGCAGCTCTGGTTTTCTCCGTCTTGGCGATCATCAGTTGGTGCAGGATGTGATAGCGCGGCTGGGACTTCAATGCCTCAAATGCCGCCTTGGCCGCCGGCGCAGCATCCAGCGCGCGCTGCAGGTCCTCGGGGACTTGGGATGTCGCTTGCCCTTGGTAGGCCCGGTCCCACCGTCCATCGGCTTTGGCCTTGTCGATCTCAGCCTGCCCACGCGGGCGCATCCTGCCCTGGGCGATCAGTTCCTGGACGAACTGGGTATTCTTCTCGGACCAGACTGAGGCTTTGCGCCGGGAGGTGTAGCGTTGCAGGAACGTCTTCTCGTCGTTGCTGCGCCGCTGGCCATCGATCCAGCCGCTGCATAATGCTTCCTGCAGCGCGTCGGCAACCGGCAATGACGTTTGCCCGGTGGTGCCCTTCTTGGCTACGAGCAGCCACACGCCATCGCTGGTTTCTTCGTTTTCATCCAGCCAAGCGCGCCATGCGTCGACGTCCTTGAAGATCAGCGGGTTGTCGTAGTCCATGTCAACCATTGTGCTGGCCACGAGCGTGTGCTGGCCACGAGCGCTGAGTGCGAGGAGGTCGAGCTAATCGCGGTAATTTTGGAGCTAGGGACCGTACGAACCTGCTGGAATAGTGATTCTTTGGCCCGGTACCCGCTCTTGAGGGCAAAATAATGTGGAACCTGGGATCTTCGGAAACCCAGATCGGGGCGTCCGATAACAGCCGGTAGGCAATTGTGCGTGATCTGAGCGTCGAGTAAGGCATAGACATGGTCCCGTCATAAGGACGGAATTAGTTGCCTCTCATCAGAAAGACCTGGATCTTATTAATGGGTGGGTTCCTGGCGGGGGCGAAGTGATTAACAACGCTACTTCCGAGGAATACGATGATTTCAGGTGCATCACCGTGGCAATTGATCATTTGCTGGTCAATGGCGAGTAACAGGCCCTTGTCAAACAGGTATTCGCCTAATTAAATTCTCATTGACCAATCAGGCATCCTAGTTTCACAGCGGGATAGTCGCGAACTGGCCACAACTTTCTAGTCGGAGTCTGCCCTCGAGCATAATCGAATACTGGATCTCATTCTCCACCGACAGAAAGCCCGGTCTTTGCCACTCTATTTTCATGTTGTTGCAGCCACCGTGACATGATTTTCAACGTGGCGCGCACGGGCCTTCTTGGCTTTTAAACCTTTGCTTTAGACCAATGTCGATTCATTTGAAAGGCTCAATTATGAACTACTGGCAGACAATGCCGTCCACGTACGGCAACCGACTTGATGAGTTGGCGCAGACTGTGTCGGCTTGTCGAGAGGCCTTCCATGAAACCGCTAATAAATTCTGCTGGGTACCGGCGGCAGGATCTGGAGCGGCCCAAGCCGCGACGTACCTTCCATCGCCTGATCCGGTAATCGACAAGCCGAGTGGTGAAACCGGCCACCGTCTCGTCACAGAGGTCATCCAGATTTTTCTCTTTAATGCCGCCGCACATTTGGGTAGTTGGGCTGCTCTGCTGCGAGCTGCAGAGGTCGTTTCTACTCCGCCATTGCTCTTGCGTGCTGTTATCGAGAATTGTGCACACGTGGTGTGGTTGATAGGCAACGACCCAGCGGAGGCTCCAGAGAACCGTCTTGCTCGCGCCTACCTCGAGGAGTTAATAAGCGCCGAGGAAGCCAAGAAGAACGCCGGCCGGCTTCACGGCAAGAGCGGCGACACCTATGCCCGCACGGTGGATGCCTACAAGAAGGTCAAGACAGACATTGCAACCCGTTTTGATGGCTCTTGCCTAGAGGAATCGGGTAAGAAGACACTTCGCGGTCAAGTATTGCCGGGCCTTGAAGAGTCCGTGAAGTTGATGTATGAGCTCACTGCCAGCTTCGGAGGCACGATTGATAAAACTGGGGCTTCGGGTCTTTATGGGATTCTTTCGAATCTGACCCACCCGACGCTCTATACGACGCGGGACATGCGAGCGTGGACCAAGGATGAGACGACTGGTTACAATGTTGCGAACGTTCGCGTAACCATCGAGTCGGTTGAGAAGGACGTTCGTGTAGGGTTAGCAGCCTTCTACAACGCCATGTGCTACGTCACTAGCTACAACGGTTGGTCAGAAACGACATTGAGGACTCTTGAGAGCAAGATCGAAGCAGTGATCCCAGACTTCTTCGTTACTGCTCTCGAAGCCGAGTGACCGGGTCTCAAAGTTGGTGGGGAGTGCGACCGTGCAGGGATGCTGCGCAATTGTCATTACAGTCAGTTTCTTCTTCCTTTCAGGATTGCTCCTCGACCCTCAGCTCCGGGGTTGCGCCGATTCCCGTGCAGATAGCCAGTTGCATCACGGATAATCAGCTCTAAAGGTCAAATCCATCAGCTGATGCGTATATCTGGGGGTGTGCTCAGGGTAGATTGATTCATTGAAGATACGAGTGAATTGGGGGAACATGTCTAACGTCCATGTGCAGCAGGCGATGAATCTATTGAGCTCAGGCTTGAATGAGTTTATTACCGCAAAATTGCAGCCGATATTGGGTCCGTTGGAATGGCCGTCGGTGCTCAGTGAGCTGGATAGCTTGAAGGGCAAAGAGGGGTGGACCTATAGTCGTACCGATGTGGCGCTTCAACTACGCATGTTGACGGAACGGCTGGGGAATCTGGGCTATCCCTTTGATGCGGGAGATAAGAACAGGACGTTGAGTTCTTACGGCTCGGTATTACGGATCGTACGCAGACGATGGGCCCACAACGACGAGTTCGGAACCTTTGATGCCTTGAATGCCGTAGATACGGTGCGGACTGTGTTAGCGCATATCGGCAATCAAGATCGTGCGGACCAAGCGACGGTTTTGAGGAATTCCTTGGTCTCTGAGTTGGTTGAAAGCCCGACTGATCGTTCATCCGCTGAAGAAACTTCTGAGAATTCGGTTGTCTCTAAAAAGGACGCCGGCGGGCGTGGAACGTCGGAGACTCAACCGGCGGGGAACGCTACCTTGACGGGGGCCGTGCCTTGGGAGCCTTGGAACGTCGCTGTGGTTGGTGAGCAAGAGGATCTGGATTCGTTGCGCCCGGCGCGGGTGAAAGAGATGGTTCGCAGCTTAATTGAAGATGTGGTGGAAAGCGAAGGTCCAATCCACAAAGACCGGTTGGCGAAACTGGTTGGGTATGGTTTTGGGTTCACTCGTGTCTCCGCAGCACGCAAGAAACGCATCCTCAACCAGGTAACCCATGCAGCCGTGGCGGTCGATCAACACGGATTCGTCTGGTCTGAGGGAATCGATGTTACCAAATGGCTGATTCACCGCACGAGCACCGAGGCGCAACGTCGATTTGAGGACATTTGTCCGGTTGAGATCGCGAACGCGGCGGCTGCTGTGATTCAAAGCCAGGGACAAATGAGCGCAGAGCAGCTCCGGCAAAAAGTGCTTGAGCAATTCGGACGGAAGATAAAGAGCAAGGGCTCGGAGTTCCAAATGGATCTAGGCATTTCTTACGCGATTAGCCAAGGTATGATCCCGGCAGGTTCCTGAGCAAAAACATTCTCGAAATCGACGGGCTGCCTCCTGCCTTATCTGAAAGGTTCTTCCGGAATTGTTCTCACATGTCATTGAGTTTTTTCGAGACCCCCGAGCCTGGGTCTTGCTCTTATGCGTGCTCCTGCTGTTCGCTGGCATTGGGTTACAAATGTTCAGGCGTGATGCCAAGAACCCGCTCAGTACGGAAGAACTTGGTGCGGATACGACAGGACAAGAAAACGACAAACCGCCTATGTCGAATTCATGTACTGATACCCCACTGGTGGGCAGTCCCAGAGAATCCTACCTGCCGGATGCACAAAGTCCCGCCCCACCAGAACCTAATGACACCACGGGGGAACCTCTGTCCGCAAGGCAGAGTTCGCTAGAAGACGAACCATTGGCTGAAACTTCGGCAAGTTCTGCGGCGATGACTCGAAACGGATCGGATACTTCTCGGCGTACCCATCCAGCTTCTGAGCCGGTGGTTCACATGCGAACCACGCAAAACCTATCCAGCAAGAAGCTCAGCTTTCCGTTTGAAGCATCCGAACGAGTATGGTCCATCTCTGAATCGACCCGGGCTGTAGAGCTTTATCGTACGGGGAAACCGATCTTCCAGATTGCCCGAACGATGCGGATTGATCAGAAACAGGTTGCCATGCACTTAGTCAGGGAGCTTTTCGGTTTTCAGGGTG
The DNA here is from genome assembly GCF_053543715.1 of Glutamicibacter sp. AGC46. NCBI lineage: Bacteria > Bacillati > Actinomycetota > Actinomycetes > Micrococcales > Micrococcaceae > Glutamicibacter > Glutamicibacter sp. AGC46. Next base: position 546,050 of record NZ_JBLVOJ010000024.1, on the reverse strand, counting down.
AACTCAACGATCTTGAAAACGCCCCGCGGAACGGGAAATCCTATACCGACGATGAACTCGCGATAATTGTCAGCTATTTTGAGGCGGGAAGCCCAATCCAAGATATTGCTACCGCCGTTGAGCGAACTGTCCTGGGAGTGGGATGGCGGATGCTCGATCGCCGCATGGTCTGACATGGTCGACTAATTCATTTATTGACTTTGGATTTATGCTCCGTGGTGATATGTATGAGGAATAAAACCAAGATAATGGGGAATACATGCCAACAATTTTTGATAACACCGACGGAAATACTCTCGGTGGAAGCCTTAGCACAGTATTTCCTGAACATCAAAGTATTGATATTGCCACGGGATATATCGATCTGCGCGGGTGGGGAGCCTTTTCTGACTTAGTCGATGCAAAGCCCATCCCTGCGGCATCGAATAGCTTGCCGGTTGCTCGTATTCTAGTTGGAATGGTGATGCCCTCGGCCGCCGAGGGAATGTTGGAAGATCTGCAACAGCAAGTGATGGCTCCAGATCCTAACGCTGGCATCGCTGATTTTGAATCAGCCCGGAAAAAACAGCACCAGCTGGTGCATCACCTGCGTGAACAGCTCATGCGCGGCTTGTCCACGAAGCAAGGGCAAGAGGCGCTGAGGGCTCTAAAGCGGCAGTTGCAAGCTGGGCAGGTGCAGATGAAAGTCTTTACGCGTGCGCCTTTGCATGGCAAGACCTATATTCTCCGGAATCCTGGGCATTACGCCTTGCCGGTCATGGGATATTTGGGATCCTCGAACCTTACCTCGGCGGGTCTCTATCGCAATCTTGAATTGAATGTGGACGTGTTGGAGCAGGATGCCGCACTCAAGCTTGCCGATTGGTTCAGCACCCACTGGGATGACCATCTGTCTTTGTCGATCACCGAGGACATCATTGAGCTGATCGAAGAGTCATGGGCTAATGAGGAACAGCCCACCCCCTTTGAAGTGTTCTTGAAAGTGTGCCACTCGATTTCCCAGGATGTCCGGGACGGTTACGGGTATGTGTTGCCTCCCTCGATGCAGAAACTATTGCTGGGATATCAGGAAAGCGCGGTGCGAGTTTTGGCGCGGCGTATTGTGCGGCGTGGGGGAACGATGCTTGGTGATGTTGTTGGTCTGGGCAAGACGCTTACGGCTGTTGCGACCGCGATGATGTTGCAAAATGCCGAGGATTACTCGACTTTGGTTCTTTGTCCTAAAAATCTGGAGAAGATGTGGCAGGAGCACCTGGACGCTTACGATATCAATGGACGCGTGGTCCCGTACTCGATGGCAGCGAAGATCCTTCCAGAACTTAAGCGTTTCAACCTAATCATTTGCGATGAGTCGCATAACCTGCGCAAGAATACCCGCAAAGACTACGATGCGATCCACACTTACGTGCGGGACAACGACTCCAAGGTGCTGTTGCTGACAGCAACCCCATACAACCTTGCCTTTGAAGACGTAGCAAACCAAATTAGCCTGTATTTGGATGATGACGATGACCTCGGCATCACTCCCACCCACGCCCTGGCGTTAGATCCAGGCCTGGCGGACAAGGTGGATGGCAAGACAAATACTCTTGAAGCGTTCCGCCATTCAGAACATGCCGAAGACTGGAAACGGTTGATGAGCGAACATTTGGTGCGCCGCACTCGATCTTTCATCAAACGCACCGCGCAAAAGCAATCCGTCCGGCAAGACGATGGAACCATCATTGAACGGGAGTTCCTCCAATTTTCCGACGGAAAACCGTTCTTTTTCCCACAACGAATTTCCAAGCCGATCAGCCATGACTTCGACGGGGATGACCCGGCCAAGCTGATGGAGGACGATGAAACCCTCGATGCGATCAAATCATTGTGCCTGCCCCGATACACTTTGGCAGCCTACGATTCACCGAAGAAACGCCACACCCCCGAAGACAAGAGCATCCTGGAAGATATCAAGGCTGGACGCGGTAATGTCGCAGGGTTCGTGAGGACCGGATTGTTCAAGCGTCTTTCCTCCTCGGGATATTCGTTCATCGAGTCCCTGCAACGCCAACGCGCTCGTAACAGCTTGTTCTTGTATGCCATCGAGCAGCAACTGCCGATCCCTCTGGGAACCTTCACCGAGAAACAGCTCGGGTCTACCGACGAGGACATTGAGGATGCCGACGGGATGCATGGCACCGAAGAATCCCGATACCAGCACCTGAAAGAGCATCTTCCGGCTTCTACCCGGTGGCTGAATACCACCATCTTTACCGATGCGCTGCGTGCCGATCTGCTGCGGGACAATACCACCTTGACCTCACTGTTGAAACGCTACGGAACGTGGGATTCGTCTAAGGACTCCAAGATCAATGCCCTGGTTGATTTGCTGCGGCAGGAACATGAGGGTGAAAAGGTCCTGATCTTCACCGAGTACAAGGACACCGCAGAGTATATTGCCCGGGCTCTGGCCGAAGCTGGCATTGAACGAGTCGGTGTTGCCACCGGCGATACTGAGAACCCGGGAGCGGTTGCCCGACGATTTTCCCCAGGATCCAATAAGCTTCCGGGCACCGACACGATTCATGAGATCGAGAATCCGATCGATGTTCTAGTGGCTACGGATGTTCTTTCTGAAGGCCAGAACCTGCAAGACGCGCACATCGTGGTCAATTACGATCTCCCGTGGGCGATCATTCGGCTGATCCAGCGCGCCGGTCGTGTGGACCGTGTAGGTCAACAGTCCGATACCGTTTATGTGTATATGATTTCGCACGAGAAAGTCGAAGACCAGATCAGCTTGCGGCACCGCATCAAGCAACGCCTGGAGAACTCGGCTCAAGCCTTCGGTTCGGATGAGCAGTTCTTCGGGACTGCCAAGGAAATCAGTGTTCTGGACAACCTCTATAACGGGAATCTTCTGGATGAAGGAGCTGAAGACGACGAAGCTGATGCTGTGAGTGAAGCATGGCTCGTATGGTCGCAGGCCGTGGAGAAATACCCGGAGGTTACTCGTCGGGTGATGGCCATGCCAGACATGCTCCATTCTACTCGCGACCAGTATGTTCATGAGACTGAAGGGTCAGTGATTTGCTACGTCAATACCACCTCGGGCATTGACGCCTTTGCAGTCTCAAGAGGCGGCGGAGACGGGCTACGCGAACGGGAACGCCTGATCACTCCTTACGAGGCATTCAAGCTATTCCAAGCGGAGCCCGAAACACCGACCGCGCAGATCCGTGAGGATCACTTTGAACGTCTCGAACACCTGGTCCGAGGACCGCTATCAAGTGAAAGCGTCGCGGTGGGGAACCTCAAGGGTGTCCGTAAACGCATTTGGGAACGATTCGCTGGAACACTGTATATGAGCGGAATCGAAGACGCTCTGGACGCATTGCATGAGCGGCCGCTGCAGAAATTTGCAGAGCTCAAACTTCGTGCCGCGATGCGGAACCGAGTCTCTGACGAAGACCTCAAACTCATCCTGCACCAGCTGCATGAAGAAGAAAAACTCGTCATCAAAACCATCGATACGGACCCTATCCGGATCGTCTGCTCGCTAGGAATCAACGATTAATCATGCCTGCCAGTTTGCTCAATCTCGTCGAAACGCACGACTACCAACGGCTCTTCCTCGAACAGCTTCGGTGGTCCCGTCCCGATCAGCAACCCCTCAAAGTAGTGCTCGATGAGAGTAGGACAATTACTGCTGCGAACGTTTCAAGCTTCAAGGGACTGCGGGTTTGGGTGTGTGCTGAGCTGCCGAGCTCTTCGGATCAGGTGGCGGTAGACCGGGCCGTTGCGAGGGTTTCGACAGATCGCATCGTGATTTTCCATAACAACGAGAAGCAAATCTGGCGTTGGCCTTCACGAATCGTGAAGGGCGCCAGCACCACGACGCGACTCACTTCCCACGTCCACATCACGGGCAAAGATAATCCGAAGCTGATCGACCGGCTATCACGAATCACCCTCGACGCTCGGGAAGATCTTACTGCCACCGCAGTGATCGATCGGGTTAAGCAGGCCTTTGATGTGGAAACGGAAAACGAGTCCAAGCGTGCTTCCAAGCTCATGGCTTCGATGTACAGCGCGCTGAGCACGTCCTCTATTCCAGAGCACGATATTTCGGTGACCCTCGCACGGATTCTCTTCCTTATGTTCGGCGATGACACGGACATGTGGAAGGCAGACCTATTCCAAAACTTCATCATCAACCACACGGAGCCCGACGGGTCAGACCTAGCTGACCGGCTCAACGAGCTGTTCGAATATTTGAATACTCCACCCGCTAGCTCACGATCGATTCCTTCGCATCTGCAGGGATTCAAGTACGTGAATGGTGGAATCTTCGCTGAACCTATTGAGCTCACCACAGTGGGTTCCGAGTTGCGTGTTGCGATTCTTGATGCCTGCGGCACTGACTGGTCAGATATTTCCCCAGCAATTTTCGGCTCCATGTTCCAATCCGTACGCAACGCGGAGACCAGACGCGAGTTTGGAGAACATTACACCTCTGAACGCGATATCCTCCGCACCCTTAACCCGCTCTTCTTGGACGAACTTCGGCAAGAGTTCCTCGATGCGGGCGCCGATCAGAAAAATCCACGCAAACGACTCCGGGCACTGCGCCAGCGTCTGTCGAAGATTCAGTTTCTTGATCCAGCCTGTGGTTGCGGCAACTTCATCATTATTGCCTACCGGGAACTACGCCTTCTCGAAATAGCGATCATAGAGAAGCTCCGGGAACTCAGCGGTGGAAAACCAGTTTTCACCGAAGGGCAAACAACGCTCCTCCTCCCGGGGACCAGGCTGGAGATCACGGAAGACAACTATGACAGTCTGGATGACCCAACACCTGTTGTCATGCTTAATAATTTTTATGGGATCGAGATTGACGAGTGGCCAGCGAAGATCGCTGAAACTGCTATGTTCCTTACGGAACAACAATGTGACCTGCAAATGCAGAAGAGAATCGCTTTCGCCCCGGAGCGATTGCCAATTCTTCAGCAAGCCACCATCGTTACCTCCACTAGGGAAAACCCGCAGCGTGGGAATTCTCTCCGTCTTGACTGGAATGAAATCTTCGCACCAGACGAGAACACCGTCGTGGCAGGAAACCCGCCATTCTTAGGTGACAATACACGCGGAGTAGATCAAAAAGCCGATTTACAGGCAGCCTGGGGAGGTAGCAAAGACCTTTCTCGGCTTGACTATGTCACTGCATGGCACGCGAAAACTATGCGCTTCCTCGATACAGCACTCAGTGTGGGTGTCTGGGCTTTCGTCACCACGAACTCCATCACCCAAGGCGACCAGGTGCCGCGCCTCTTTGGACAGATCTTTGCTGATGGGTGGCGGATCAAATTCGCTCACCGCACCTTTGCATGGAGCAGTGAAGCTCCAGGCGCCGCCGCCGTGCACTGCGTCATCGTCGGATTCACCCAAGATAAAAAGATCCCAGCCCGACTTTTCACCTACCAAACACCTAAAGCGCAACCCATCGAAGCACCGGCCAAGAACATCAATGCGTACCTGCTGGACGCTGAAAATGTTTTGGTGGAGAAACGCAGCACTGTTCTTAGCCCGGAATTGCTGCCCACGGCTTATGGTTCGAAGCCCACTGATGACGGAAATCTGATTGTTGAGCCGGAAGACTATGCCGAAGTCATGGCAGATTCCGTAGCAGCCAAGTATGTGCATCGCTACATCGGCGCCAAAGAACTGCTGCACAACCTTGACCGGTGGTGTCTGTGGCTCGAAGGGATGGAACCCCGGGACTTGGAGCGTAGCCCGATACTGAAAAAGCGTGTTGCCGCTGTGCGTGACTTCCGCCAGGCCTCCAAAGCGGCCAGCACCCGTGAGTACCCTTATCACCACCTATTCCGACAACTGGCCAAACAAGATACATCTTACGTCTGTGTGCCACGTCATGTCTCCGAAACCCGGAGTTACTTCACCGTGGCACGGTACAGCGAGGACGTGATTGCAGGGGATGCGAATTTCACGATCCAAGACCCGGACGGGTTGCAGTTTGCGGTCATGTCCTCGGGCATGTTCATAGCCTGGCAGAAGGCAATCGGAGGAAGAATCAAATCTGACCTGCGGTTTGCCTCGACCCTGACCTGGTATACCTTCCCATTCCCCGCCTTGAACGACAAACAACGCGAGGAAATTATCGCCGCTGGACAGCAAGTGCTTGAAGCCCGTGCGCTGCATTCCGAACGTTCACTAGCTGAGCATTACAACCCTCTGGCTATGTCACCTGAACTTTTGGAAGCACATACAGCCCTTGACGATGTTGTGGATCGAGCTTTTGGGGCAACCAATACCCTGGATTCAGATGAGGATCGGCAGAGAGCTCTATTTGCAGCGTACGAGAGGATGAAGGCCTTCTCCGCTGCTAGTCATCTATGACCGCGGTCGTATCTCGGTTGTTGGCCACTTCAAGATTTCTAGGGAATAGTAGACGTACTTAAGTAGGAGCGGGAATTGAATGTCTGATTTGAAAATCTTTTCAGTGACTGACGATGCTGCCGTCGAGTTGCCGTCCACTGGAGTTTCTTTAGAGCGTGAGCTTCAGATATTGCTGGAGAAGAACTTAGAGAACATCTTCGGGGTTCGATATTTGGCGAGCGAATACTCTACGGGGAAGGTTCATAGAGGCCGCATAGATTCACTTGGTCTAGATGAGACTGGTTCGCCAGTGATCTTGGAGTACAAGCGCTCGACCAACGAGAATGTCATTAACCAAGGCTTGTTCTACCTGGATTGGCTCTTGGACCATCAGGCAGAGTTCCGTCTTCTTGTTGAGGAACGGTTGGGCCGTGATATTGCCTTGAAAATTGATTGGTCGGCTCCTCGGCTGATTTGTGTCGCCGGAGATTTCACGCGGTATGACGAGTATGCGGTGCGGCAAATCGATCGCAATGTGGAACTGGTTCGGTACCGCGTTTACGGTACAGGTTTGTTGGCCATCGAGCTGGTGACATCCACTGCCACATCCACCTCAACTGCTCCGCCGAAGAGTCCGTCCATCAATGAAGTAGTACCGAAAGTAGTTTCCAAGCGAACGCGCGTGAGCGATCTCTTGGAACGCTCCGATGAAGAGCTGACGAGTCTATACGAGGACTTCGATGCGTTCGCTATGACGCTTGGTGATGATGTCGTGAAGAATGAACGGCAAGATTACTTTGCGTATCGGCGGTTGAAGAACTTTGCATGTGTGGAGGTTCATCCGAACTCCAAAAACTTACTGGTGTATCTGAAGCTTGATCCCCAAACGATTGAGCCGGTTGACGGATTAATTCGGGATGTGTCGAATATTGGTCATTTTGGGACGGGCGATGTAGAAGTTCGAATTAAGGATCGTAGTTCCTGGGATCTGCTGGAGGAGCTTACCCGTCGCGCGTATGAAGAGAACTGACGAGAGAATCGACTGAGGATTTTGGTGCGTACCAGTTATATCCCGCAATTGTGAGTGTCGCCGGATTGCGGCGGTCCAATTTGTCCGTATACAGCTTTGCACTCTTACATGCTCTGAATGTTCCTGATTCTTCGGTATAGGGTTGCCCTAGACATGCCCATGTCTATGGCGACTTGGGTCGCCGGCTCACCGGCCTGGATGAGTTTGGCTGCGGTGCGGATCTGGGATTCGGTGAAGGTGGGGCGTCGGCCGCCGAGGTCGCCGCCAGTGCTCCGGCGTTTGGTCACGGAGTCGGTGATGCGTTCGCGTTTGATCTCCAACTCCATTTGGGCCAGGGCGGCCATGACGGTAAAGACCATGGCGCCCATGGGCGTTCTCGTATCGACGTCGCCGCCGCCGAGGTTGAGTACCCGTAGCCCGATATTGCGCTCACGTAGCTCGTGGGCGAGGTCGAGCATTTTCTGGGTGTAGCGCCCGAGCCGGTCCAGGGTGGTGATCACGAGAGTGTCGTCCGGGTGTAGAGCGTGGAGTGCTTTGTCTAGTCCGGGGCGTTTGGCCAGTGCTCCGGATTGGCCGTGGTCGATGTAGAGGTCATCGTGGCGGATGCCGGCGGCCAGGAGGTCTTGGATTTGCCGGTCGGCGTCTTGGGCCTTAGTGGATACGCGGGCGTACCCGATCAGTTTGGTCATCGGTCCTTCAAATGTGTCTCGCAACTAATGGTGTAGACATGATTCTATGTCATTGGTTGCGACACATAGTTGCGAGAATTTTCGATCGTTGAGTTTCCGCCGATTTTTTATCGGGGAGTGGCGCGCGATGAGACGTCTTGCAACCTATGATTTTTGCGACGCGTTCTTAGGACGAGTAGAAGAAATTCAGAGACACGTAAACAGTTGATACTTTCGGTGTTGGCTCGCTGCCATCATGGGTATGGGACCGAATCTATTGGTTTCGTCATTCATTCAACAGCGTTGTCGCACCAGGCACCGCGGAAGAGAGCCGCTTTGCGTTTGACTAACATCAACATCGAGAACTATGCACGATTAAGCGATTTAGAGCTCTCCGTTCGGGGCCACCTTGTCATCGTCGGCGCCAATGACGTCGGAAAAACTTCTCTCCTGCGGCTCCTCAACCTCCTTTTGGGAAGTACCGCGCAGCTTTACCAGAATCTTTCTGTCGACGATCTGCAACAACCGGATAAGCCACTCATTGTCTCGGTCTCATTCAGCTCATTCACGGACGCTGAGCGTATTCTTTTTTACCGGGAGATTGATATCGATCCAGACGATCAATCAGAGTCGCTCGATGTTCGTCTAGAAGTCCAGGTCGATCCGGAAGACACCGAGTCTGTCCTCATCTCAAGATGGTGTCCGGGGCGCGGTGAGGTGAGATCTCCTACCCGAGAACAAATCGTCGCGTTCGGATGGCGCTACCTTCCCGCCGTGCGTTCCTCGTCAGTCAATAATCTCGATGGCCGTGAAGGTGCCGTCCAAATACTTCTACGCGCAGTCGAGTCCGAGCTCGGTGATGAAAAAACCAGTTTCAGTAAATTACTTGAGTCATTCAACGACAAGCTTCGTGAAAACTCTGCCCTCACCGAATTGAGGAAGGGCATGGCTCAACATCTCTCTAGTTCGATGCCGAAAGACATCGGTACCGATCAACTATCGATCCGTACCTCAGCGGACCCAACTAAATCGGTTCTCGAGAATGTCTCTATGTATCTCAAAAAAGAAGATGAATTTGCGCCTCTATCGGAACAATCCGATGGTATCCGTCAGTTAATATCAATGACACTATTTGATCTTGCTCAGGGTGCCGCGAATGTAATCGCGATTGACGAGCCTGAACTACATCTGCATCCGTCAAGCCAACGTACTGTAGCTGAGCTGCTTACCCAACGGGTGAACCAAAAAATCTTAGTTACCCACTCTCCTTATATCGTGCAGAAGTTTGACCCCACGCAAGTGGTTGCCGTCAGTCCGGACGGCGCGTGCCATCAAATCGATCCGACGACGTTTTCCGTTGAAGAGCGTACTCAAGCTCACTGGTGGTCGCCACGCATGCTGGAAGCTCTCACGGCCCGTTTTGCAATTGTTGTAGAGGGCATAGCAGATCGCCTGATCGTAGAGGCAGCCGCACGAGCACGCGGAATATCATTAGATCGGATCGGCGCGATGGTCTTTGAACTTGGGGGAGCGGAGAACTTTCCTACGGTCTACAAGCTACTCGGTCCGCAGGGCTTCAACGTTCACGTCCTCGGCTTGGTCGATGAGGCGGAAAGTCCCCGCTGGGTCGGGGCGGTCGGGGGTAGACCCAAGAACGTGGTCGGCACCACCGTGTTCATATCCAAAGCTGATCTCGAAGACGAATATTGTCGCTCACTGGGAGCAGAACGGGTCTCTGAAATGCTCACTGGCGCACACGTCGCGGACAAATCAGCAATTCTCTCTTCATGCGCAGCGGTCAGTATTCCCGATGTAGATGTATCAGCTCTGGCCAAGTTTTGTCGATCGAGTTCGAAATCAGGAAACCGGAAAGTTCCTTCTGCTCTGGCCGTTTCAAAGTTGCTCACTGCCGATGAAGCCTTGAAGATCGAGAGCGTAGCAGCACTTCTTACCCGACTCGAAATCGTCGCGAGCGAATCATGATGGAAAATCCCAACTATGACGAAGCCGTGGCACATAAGGCTCAGAACCTTCTGGTCATCGCCTCACCCGGTTGCGGTAAGACAGAGTTACTTGCTCGACGGGCAGCGCTATTGATCAGCAGACTTGGCCCGAACCAGAAAATTCTTGCCCTCACATTCTCGAACAAAGCCAAAGCCAACCTCACTAGTCGCCTTGTAAACGTTCTTGGAATGCAACGCACTCGAAAGTATGTCACCATTCATAATTTCCATGGCCACGCAGCAGAGATCGTCAGGGCACATGGACGGACGCTGGGCATCGATACGCAATTTGATATGCCTGATAAGCGAACACAATCCGATGCGATCGCCTCCATGCTCGACGGGTTGTCTGAGAGCGATGCTGGCGATTTGAACAGACGAATAGAAGAAGATCTCCGTGTTGCAAAGCAGCGTCCTAACAGCGACTTCCAAGTAATTGAAGCACTCACCGCCCACGGAATTACTCAGTCAATCGAGATAGAGTCGGCACGGCAAGAATCAGGGACGATGTACTATGATGATCTACTCAGGCACGCCCAGAGACTGATCCGTGTGCCGGAAATTGCGTCGCTTTATCGCAAGCATTACGGCGCCATGTTGGTGGATGAATTTCAAGATCTTTCTCCACAGCAACTCGATCTGGCAATTCGCAGTTGCGAACAAAGCCGCACATTTGTTGGTGATCCGCTCCAAGGCATTTATAGCTGGACAGGTGCTCGACCAATCGAGGTCGAGCGACGACTGCGTAAGATTTGCGGCGACCCTGTCGACCTCGGTGTCTCCCATCGATCTTCACCCAGAGTTCTCGGTCTGCTGAATTTGGTCTCTGTAGGCCTCGGAGGTCAGGCTCTTCAGCCGCACGATCCCAGCGTCTGGTTTGAAGAGGGCATTACAGTTGGTGCCAGGTTCTCTACAGGGGTAGAAGAAGCCGCGTTTATTGAACGGGCGTCGGGTTGCATTCTCGACAAGCAACCAAGCGCGACGATTGGCATCATCTGTCGAGCAGCCTGGCGACGCAAGCCTATCGACACAGCATTTGCGAGGTCCGCGCTGCCCAGTACGCGGTGGGACCTTGCGGTCGACGATGCGCGAATTATCGAACTCATCAATGAAGCTGCGACAAGGCTCGGCGGAAACCCAGACCTCACTGTTCTTAAGACTGAGGTTCTTGCCCGGTTAGGTGTCACTGACGTGGACACCGCTGCTGAAGTGGTGGACGCTTTAGACCATCTCGAATATCTGGCCACTGAGGCTGGATCGATTCAGGCTGCTCTTCTGCAATTTCGCATCCTCGATGAAGGGTACGTTGCTATCCGACCTGGCGTTCATCTGCTCAATGCCCACACTGGTAAAGGGCAACAATTTGACTGGGTTTTCATCCCGGGTTTCGAACAAGGTCATGTGCCTAGCTTCTTGGCGAAAAAGCAATCCGAGATTGAAGAAGAACACCGGGTGCTTCTGGTGATGCTCTCCAGAGCTAGACACGGCGTGATACTCAGCCGATCGGATTCACTGATCTCGAAAAAGGGCCGGCCATATTCGACGAGAGTAAGCACTTGGGCTAACGAGCTAAGAAGCGGGCTAATCACTGATCAAACCGGATTGTTTGAACATATAGCCAGGATGCCGGAACAATCAAGTTGAAAATATTTTTTCGTCTCATAACCTAAGTGTTTTGAGCTCATGGAGATTTCAATGTACGTCGGCCCTCAATCGGTAATGTTAATTAATTCTAATTCCATTTTCTAGCGAGGCTGAGATGACGTGATCCTAGGACCTAATCGCGTCACTATGTCCCTGGTGATTCTAGTTTCGCTTTCTAGAAGTCGTTCTCTCCCATAGTTTGTACCAGATAAACGATCATCACCACCTGAATTGGCCATTGCTGAATTTTCGTTGAAGAGTTCGAATCCTTGTGCTTGATGACCGGCAGTGTTTCTGCCTCTACGAGGTGGTGAGGATTTTCAGTCGGGATTTCAATTAGTCTTCAATTTCTTGGTTCACCGCACGTTGAATCAGCGATAAATCTAGCGCGTTTTCATTTTTGCCAATTGCTGCAGGTGAGGCATCTAAGGCATATTTTCAGCTCAACCCGTATGGAAGAGTCGATCATTATAAATCTACGGTTGAGCGGTCTAACCACTGAGCTCGGTGTTGAGTCTGGGCAATCTTGACCGGAGTCGTCCGACTGCTACGCGTACACGAGTTGTTTCTTTATTCTTTGGCTTCCTTGTTCAGCGCGCGGTATACGGTGCTGCGGCTGACTCCGAGCACCTCGCCGATCTGAGCTACGGTCATATCCCTCTGTTCATAGAGTCTTTTTGCAGTGCGCAGCTTGTCGGGGGAGAGGGATGCTGGTCTCCCGCCAGTGCGGCCGCGAGCTCTGGCGGCTGCCAAACCGGCGTTAGTGCGTTCGCGGATGAGGTCTCGTTCGAATTCGGCGAGAGACGCGAAGATCTTGAACACGAGCCGGCCGCCCGAGGAACTGGTGTCAATGTTCTCCTGCAGGGATTTGAACTCGATACCTCGTTGTTGCAGCGCGTCCATGTGGTTAATCAGATGACGTATGGACCGGCCGAGGCGGTCCAAGCGCCAAACCACGAGCGTATCTCCTGGACGAATCTGATCGAGCAACTTATCGAGTTCGGGGCGTGATTCGACAGCGCCAGAGGCCGTGTCGGTGAAGATGCGATAGCACCCGGCTTTAGTGTTTAGCAGAGGTATTCGGTAGCACCTGTGCGCGCATCGGATGTGAAATCTCGCTTCTTCGTGGACACAGGATCTCATTGCTTCGTTGACAGTCAATCTCAATACTTTGTATACAGGTACCGGCGGTGGCTCTCCGCAAGCCGCCGGGACCAGCTATCTACCGATAGTCAAACACCTCTGGCATGTCCCCTTCCCGAGCTTCGTACTCTGCCTGATATTCGGCAGCCTTCCGGCTCCACTGCTTTGTTGGATTCGCCAAATGAACCCCTCTGATCGAATACGAAGCCACAAACCGCCCATGAACACGCAATGCCACTATGGGCAGCGGAAAACTCAACACCACCTCGGCGGTGTCAGGATCCGACAAGATGAATTCGTTCTCGGTGATGGTCCTCAGGAACTGGCGTCCAGCATAGGTCTGCGGCAGGGAGATCTGCTTGCCACGATAATAGGCTTGGCAATTATCCTTGCTGACCCGTATCAGCAGTTGATCACGGTCCCTTTCCATAGCTGGCTGCTGGTCATCCGCGAGTTCCTTCAGGATGTCGCCAGTTTTCGAAACGACAACATCCGCGCGATGCACGGACGAGTTGCCGATCCGACGTTTCATCAGGTATTTAGCCGCCTTGGCTTCCAACACCACCACGGGTAGTGGTTCGGTGGCCGGGGTGTGCTCCAGCAGCTCCCAGGGCATCTGCGGGGTTGCTTGATTCAACGACTGATGTGGGCGGCGCTGGTTGTAATGCTCGCGGTAGCGGCGCAGCAACTTCTGCACGTCTGCAAGGTCCTGCGCTCTGTTGGCCTTGAGGAACCGCTGAAGGGTCCGGTGCGAACGCTCGTTCTTACCCTGGGTCGTCGGCCTGCCCGGTAGCCCTGTGATCGGCATGCTGCCTTGAGACGCCAAATAGGCCTCCACGATTCCCACGGTACCGCCACGAAGCTGATTGAACGCCTTGGAATTATCGCTGAGCACTTCCTTGAGCGGCCCGTATTCATTGATGGCGGTTGCAAGGACTTGTTGCGCGTCGCCGCTGTTCTCATGGCGTGCGTACGCGCTGGAGCCCACATCGAATCGGGTCGCGTCGTCGATGAGCTGGTAGACGGTTACCACCTGATCGGAGCCGGTTCTGAATTCGAACGCGTCAAGTTGCCATAGCGCCATGGCAGTTGAGCGTACGAAGGGAACGTAGGAGGATTTGGGGCGTTTGCGTGGGCTGCGTTCAACATGTCCGACACTGGCCAGCAGCCGCGCAATGGTCGCCACGGACGGGATCTGGCCACCAGGAAACTCGTCCAGGATGGTCGCTTCGTAGTGAATGGTTTTCGGCCCGTAGTCCCACCCAACCTTTTTGAGTTCTTTACGGATCCTGACCAGCTCGTTGATCACATCGGGACCATAGCGCCTGGAGGGCATTTTCGGGGCTCTGGAACGCGGATGGAGTGCACCGGCTGACTCTTGGGTGGCACGCTCACGGAGACGATAGAAGATGCTTCTCGAGATTTTCTGCGTCTTGCAGAATTCGCTGATCGTCAGCGCGTCGGGCTGTGTCGGGTCAAAGTTGATAATCATCGCGCGGACGCGTGGGGATAGTGCATTAGCCATGTGAATGAGCGTGACAGAAAACCGTCTCTCGATTGTCCACGAAGATCTGCGACCTCGTGTCCACGATCTTATGAGATCGTGTGTCCACAAAGTTTTGAGACAGGACATACAAAGTATTGAGATTGACTGTCAACGAAGCAATGAGATCCTGTGTCCACGAAGAAGCGAGATTTCACACCGTTTCGGTACACAGGTGCTACCAAATATCTCTGCTAAACACGTGGAGAGAATATTACATAGGGTGTGATTTTGACCGTTCTGAGCATCGTGCAACACGACAGAAGGCGAAATGCCCGCTTGCCGACGGCCGATTCAATAATCTCCACCCGATTATACTGGCCCATCATGCTGTCGCATGATTCTCCAGGTTGGTTCAATCCTCAGAGGGAGCATGTGTCAGTCGAGATAACTCTCTACGTATTTTACGAGGAGATCGTGACCACGTGGATAGCTTTTGCGTCAGATCAGAGATTATTTCGTCCATACGCGGTACTGGTTGCCCGTAATTGACCTTTTGAATAACAATTTCGACGTATTGTCTAATTTCCAGGTCCCTGGGTCTTGACATCTCAAAATTCAGTTTGGTTAATGGGACGAATAATCGGGCGGCATCCACCATAGAGCCACCATTTTCCTCGCTCGGGTTGGACCGCGAAGTTAGTTTTTCCGCCACTGCCTCTATGATTTCTGCTGACAGCGCTGATCTGAGATTACGAGCCGCATTATTTTTATCTCGGATGTACGTCACTGCAATTGTAATGAGCGCACCCAATATTCCCAATGAACCTATAGCATCGGCCCCTTGGGTGATAGGTTCTAGAAAGCCGTGTTCTCTAGCAGAAACTTCGCCTAGAACGTCTAGCTCAATGTTCATGTAAGTCATAAGTGTGTAATCTTGTCAATCTTCGTGAGTTCATCGATAAGCGAACTAAGCCGGAGAGCATCGCTTAGAACTGTCCAGACTCTTTGGTTACTTACGCTCATGTGGAAAACGTTCTGGGGGTATCGTATCCACCGTTCGAATGGCACGTTTTTGCTACCGTGACCCTCTTCGCTTTTCAGTAGTGTTATGTCTCTGTGTAGTAACTCTTGTTGCATGGATAACGCGATTTCGGAGAGATCTATGACGCGATTAAATCGATTATTATAGAACGGCGCGGCGCTGTCAGAGCGACTCGTCGCAAATAGGGTAGATCCTTGAGCGTTGATAAGTAGCATCTGAGTCTCAGACTTTAGGTTGAGCTCTTCCGCGGCCCGAATTACTGAAGCGCTAAGACGTGGGTCGGGAACCAAATCGGGGTTTCGAGATATGTGAAGTGCGACTAGTTCCGGTCGATGCGTGGTCAGGTATTCCGCTCCCACTTCCGCAGACACGGGAACGCTGATCTTTGTGTGGCGGGTGATTCGGCCAGAATGGCCAAGTGGTTCAGCCCTCAACCCAAAACTAAGCGCTACGGCTCGTCTAATTATAATTCTAAATGATCGGGAATTCAGCTCATTCAAAATCTTCCCTGAAACCCTAGGGATATCTATTAGATTTGAGTAGGGTACTTTTGATTTAAGGGAGAGGCGTAATATGAAATTTCCAGGTGAAAATTCATCAGTGGCAAGGTTGATGTCAAATGAGAGATCATCAAGCAGTTGATGTTTTAGGGTCCTGCTTACGAGGCGAATTCGTGAAGGGTCCAGCATAGCTAGGTTCTCGAATACGTAGGGCTTTGGTAAATGTCGTATTGGCGAAACGGCATGCCTTGGTGCTAGGTCGAACTCTGTCACGAATTGTCTGAGATTTACCGGGTTGAAATAGCGCGAAGTGCTAATCATTTTCTGCTCTGAACCCGTTAAGATGTATGGGGCAAGCAATACGACTTCGAGGTCAAAAGTCCGCGGTCGCGAAGGTGACGCGCCGGAGAGTTGAACTCCGCCCGATGCTGACTGGCCGACCCCGTCGGGCGCGCAACGACTCTTCACAAAATAGAACATATAACAGTTTTTGCTGCGAATGAAATCAAGCCCAGCGCTTGAGCCTAATCGAGAAATCAGGCGCTTGCGATAATTACCAAAATCGGGCGTGCGAATTCCGGATTAGGCAGCCTGTCAAGCTCCGGGTTTGGGATGAATGGGTTAGAGAGAATCAGTTAGCTATCGCATAGCTGCTGGACTGCTTAAAGGGACCCAACCACAATGTCGCGGCAGAATGGCGCCATGCCGCAGTTGGTGCTGGCGATCAGGTTGTCAGCATCTACGTATTCGAGCGCGTTGCGCAGGGTCTGCGCCACTTCTGCGGCAGTCCACACAGCGTAATTGGCCACGTCAATTGCGCCAAGCACCAACGCTTGCCGCGAACCATTTCGACGACCCCATGAATCGTCCCGGGTTTTATGCCGCTTTCTATTGAGAGAATGGAAAGCATGCCCAAGCAGTACACCCCCGAAGTCAAAGCCCGCGCAGTGGACTACATCATGGAACGACTTGACCGCTATAAGTCGGTCTACGCAGCCTGCAATGACATGGCTCCAAAGCTGAACGTCGGTAAAGAAACCCTGCGCCGCTGGGTGCTCCAAGCCCAGGTTGATTCCGGTGAACGAACCGGACCGACCAGCGAAGAACTCGCCGAGATCAAAGCGTTGAAAGCCAAGGTCCGGGACCTTGAAGAAGCCAACGACATCTTGAAGGCATCAGCGATTTTCTTCGCGAGGGAGCTGGACCCTCGCCGGCACTAATCACCGAGTTCATCGACCAGCAACGCGAACACGGCTACGCAGTCCAGCAGATCTGTGATGCCCTGAATACTCAGGGCCTG
Source organism: Glutamicibacter sp. AGC46 (assembly GCF_053543715.1). Classification (NCBI taxonomy): domain Bacteria; kingdom Bacillati; phylum Actinomycetota; class Actinomycetes; order Micrococcales; family Micrococcaceae; genus Glutamicibacter; species Glutamicibacter sp. AGC46. Next base: position 528,856 of record NZ_JBLVOJ010000024.1, on the reverse strand, counting down.
AAGGTTTCTGCCCGCACGTATCGCAGTTGGAAAGCAGCTGAACCAGCACCACGGGTCGTCACGGACGCACTCATTTTGAACGTTCTTCATGACCTGCAGAAACCTGATGAAAAGACGGGGAGACCGAAGCCCGAGGTTCTTCATGGGCGGAGGAAAATGCTGGTCTGGTTGCAGCGCAACGGCTTCCCTGACATCTCAAAACACACCGTGGATCGGCTGATGCGTGTGGCTGGGATGAATGGGCTGGTGCGGGGTCGGAGAACGACCACAACGATCCGCGCTAAAGATAAAATCCGGGCGAAAGATCTATTGAATCGGAACTTCTATACTGATGCACCTAACAAGGTGTGGGTCACTGATTTCACTTATGTTCCGATTCGTGGCGGGTTCGCCTATGTGTCCATCGTGATCGATTTGTTCTCACGCCGGATCTTGTCCTGGGCTTCGTCGACCTCGCATGACACCGAGTTTGTGGAGGAAGCTCTCCAACTGGCCCTATGGCAACGCCGGATTGAGCAAAAAGCGCATGTGAGATCGGCCTTTGGCACCATCCACCATTCAGATGCGGGTAGTGAATATACCTCTCAGAGATACACGCAGACGCTGGCGATGGAGGGGCTGGTGCCGTCGATCGGAACGATTGGGGACGCGTTCGACAACGCGGCCGCCGAAACGGTGATGGGGTTGTTCAAGAACGAGGCGGTTGCTAAGGATTCACCGTTCCGCACTGGAGTCTTGGCTACCAAGGCGGACGTGGATGACGTGGTCGTGGAATGGGTGCACTGGTACAACAACGACCGGTTGCACTCGACCCTCGGATATCGGGCTCCGGTTGAATTTGAAGAACTCTATTATGATGAAATGAGCGGCTCGTTACCCGATGAAGCCGCCAGTAAACTGGCGGCGTAATTTCCGGGACGGTTCACCAAGCGGAACATTCGAGTTGTGTTCCGAATAGGGCGATTTGGTACTCACATTCTGGCGAATTGGTGTCTTGAGATCCACTGTGCACGAAGTCGTGAGATTTAGCGTCCACGAAGTGTCGAGATTTCACACCAGGAGGCCGGACATGCGGTACAGACTAACCGCATTCAGCATGCGGGCGACAACTATGCAAGTGCTATCACTTCGCTCGTTCGCGCTGAGAACCTTGGCGAGAGCACCGACTAGCCGCCGAATTTCTGCACGGTCTGGTCGATGATAGGCCCGAATGTCTGGCTGGCCAGATTTCCAGTTTTTGCTACGCAGGCAAGATCTTCCAGCGCGATACCGGCATCCCACTTCGCTTCGCTTTGGCGCCTGAAGTGCTCAGCTGTGTCAACACCGAACCGGCTGTACATCACGTCCGTCTCGTTGATCCCCTTGGTTCCCCAATAGCCGAGGTCCGACTCGACGTGTTTACGCAACCCGATCCACACCATGAAGCGGCCTTCCTCTGGAAACGCCCAGAAGCACCCAGCCGGATAACAAATAACTTGGTTGCCATAGCCGTGGTATTCCTGGCAATAGTAACCGTCGAGTCCGCCATTGACTGCACCGTCCAGTTTGAACTCTAGGAAGATGGGTGGAACGATGTTGCCCTTGAAATGCCCGACGAGAGCTCCGTCAATCATCTTCCGGCTGCCATTGATCCTTGCCAGCTTAACCTTCGGCTTATCTGGAATCCGTTTCCCAGGAGCCTGTCCAACCCTTTTCTCAATCAGTGAAGTCATGGGAAGAGTAGAATCGTAGTCCAGGGCTGCATATAGGCTGGTCAGCTGTGGCTCAGTCAGGCCGGCCCCATCCATAACCGCCGCTCCAACAGCTCGGTTCATTTTATGCGACCAGCCTCGAACGTAAGGCTCGTAGCACCCTTTCAACATGGCTCGATATTCTTCCCTGCGGGTGTTGTTCTGATCCGAATTCGATAGGTTCATCAGTACGTCCTTTGTTCGGAGATGCTGTAGTTCCATCACCATAAGCGACGTTTTCGGACTTTTCTTAAACTTTTTTGCTCACTCAGAGTTGGAAATACTTCAAATTTTTCTGGAAATCCATGGTATGCGCACCATGTGCTGTAGCCCCGTCGTGTGCGTGCATGTTTAGTCCCTGACAACCCCCGATATTCATTCATGCTCACATAGTTGCGAGAATCTTGGACCATTGGATTTCCTCGGATTTCCTCGGATTTCCATTGCGGGGAACGGTGCGCGGCGAGACGTCTTGCAACCTGTGGGTTGCAAGACTCTTGTGGCCGGATCCGGTCTGGGAGCTTATCGAGCTGTGGCCGCGAGTCGAGTGCGCCGGAGGCGGATCGGTAAAGATGGGGAAGCAACCGACTTTCGTCAAAGCGTCGAGTTGGAGTAGTACGTCTTGGTCGCCGGTGGAGACTCACGGGTATTCGAGAAGAGGCGCCATGCGTTCAAAAGTATCAATGCTCGAGCAATGGTCACCATTTCGACTCATAGTTTGTGACACTGAGTTTTGCGACGAAACGCGTTTGAGAATCTGTTGATTTCCAACTGCTGGAGATTGTCTGTGAAACGCGTGGAACGGTGTTTCCAAAACGACCATTATTGGCGTGCGCATGAGGCCCGGTGAACGTGGTGACAAAGTGCTGGCGGGACTGCTCCAGCATTGCTGCACGTATGGCGACTTACTTGCCCTCGGTCAACGCCGTGCCTTCCAACTTCCAACGCAATAACCAAGTCCCGACAAACAGTTCTCATCACGACCAGTGGCAAGTTGAACTGTCGTTCAGGGCGACCGACCCGGAACTTCGGAACAAATCGATATTCCTGCGTTGAAAGGATTCTATTGAGCCTTGGATTCCAGCAGTTTCTTAGTCGATGGTGACGACTTGTTGGGGGCGCTTGGCCATAGTAGGAGGTAAGGGTGATCTCGAATATTCCCTGGTTGACTAGGATCGCAGGACATGAGTTGTTGCGAAAAAATTTCTTGCTGAATCTTTGGCAAATGAGCTACATTTACCCTAATCATCAATTCTTCGGCGCGGGACAGAACGGTTTTAGCAATAATCGCTAATTTATTCTGTTGTGAGGTTCTTGTGCCGATTCGCACTCTTTGAAGCACGATAATTGAAAACCAAATTAAACGCGGTGGCAATGTCGACGGCACTGATCACGGGATTGGTGATTAGTGGCCCGGCAGCAAATGCAGAAGTGATTTCGGAGCAGGTCGTCTCTACCCCAACGGAATCGTCAACGTCAGCGGGCGCGCAGACGGAACCGGTTGTGTCTCAGTCTCCTGTAGTGAACGTTGTTGAATCCGAGGAAAGCGTCCTTCCAGCTGAGTCTTCGGCTGCTCCAACTGATGATTCCGATGCGGACGAAGAATCAGAACCCACGGTGACGGAATCAGCTGCCTCGGCAGAACCTGACGCTACATCCGAGCTCACTGCTGAAGTTAGTGAGTCGGTCAAGGCCACCGACGACACCAATGAGGTTCAGGTAGAGGACTCAAATGAAGCCCCAGCGTCCGAGCCAGTCTCGGAAGTAACCGAACCGACGCCAGCACCAGTTCAGAAAGCATCGGAACCAGTCGTCCCCGCGGCTAAGAGCACGGCTCCTGTCTCACCCGAGCCATCAAAAGAATCATCAACCAGTTTTGGTCCAGTTTCCAGCGATGACCGCTGGGACGAAATCAACGCCCTCTTGCCTGAAGGTAGCGACGATTGGAGCGACGAGCAATGGGAAGTATTTGCCGAGACCGAAGTTGGGGAAGAGTACGTTCGACGGCTCAATGAACTCCTAGAGGAAGAGGACCCCGTCGAGGATGGCTTTGAATTTTCTGAGGAGGAACAAGCCTTCTCGGACTCAATCCTCGATACCCTCCCACAGGACAGTCTTGAATGGGATGAAATCCAGTGGGAAGAGTACTTCCGCAGTGACGTTGGCCTTGAATTCATCGTGCAACTGTTCCCAATCATCGCTGACAGCATAGAAACCGATGAAGATGCAGCTGATCTACAAGCTTTCCTCGAGGAAATCTTTGCCAATGATCCTGAGCTACGTGCGCACTACCTCGAAATGTACTTGGGGATTACACCGGAAACGACGGGCGGTTCCAATGGTGGCTCCGAAACTGTGGAGGAACCTAACGTTTCAGAAAGCGAACAGCCCGTTGCTGACGCTGAAATCAAGCCCGTAGGTTCAATCAGCAAGGCAATCGTTACCAAGGCGCAAAAGGCAAGCAAGCCCACTGAATCCGTAGCGGTTGTTGAGGCCTCAGCGCCTGCGCTGGCCGACACAGGTTTTGGTGGTTTCTGGGCTGCTGGGGTTGGGATACTGCTAGCCATTGGCGGCGTGGTAATTATTGTGCGCTTACGCAAGGCGTCTGCGAAGTAGCTTAAGCCGACATGCAGTCCCGTAATGCAGATGACGCTGGGGACCACCTGTTGCTGGCCCCCAGCGTCAGCAATTTGTGTGTCAGTGGCCTAAATGCGAATCGGCATTCTCAAATGATGCCACGAGCGGTTGTGGTAAACCAAGGCGTCACCAAGCTCGCCTGGCTGGGCGTCTCGTGCAATGTGTGGCTGCAGTCCGCGGGCCACGATGACCGTTGAGGTCCCTGTTTGGATACGTTCCACCACTTCGCAGCGCACCCAAGCGCGGACTCCATCTAAGACCGTTGCCGGTGCTCAATCGAGTCCACGTCTGATCTTGGGCAAAGCGATCGACACCGCTGGAAGCGCCCAACTTGGCCAGCTCAATGTCATGCACATCCAAGCTGTGAACGACTACAGTTTCGGCGCGAGAGAGTACGTCAGAGGCAGAAGAAAGTGCCGAAATTGAGAAGACCAGTAATGGTGGATCTACGCTGATTGAGGCAACCGAAGTTGCGGTGAGGGCAACTGGGCCCTCTTCAGCATCGGCAGTAATGACACTGACGCCGCCCGGGTGGCCACGGAAGACAGCCTTGAAGTCTTCTGCGGGCAGTGAGTCGGTTGCGTCAATCGTTACTTTAGACGCTGGCGCCGACAAGCTCCTCGCGCAGCACCGCAGACCCGGCGCTCAGAGCGCTGAGCTTGGCAAGAGCCACATCGCGGGGGAATGGTGCCATGCCGCAGTTGGTGCTCGGGATCAGCTTGTCCGCATCCACGTACTCCAGCGCCTTGCGCAAGGTTTCTGCCACCTCTTCCGGGGATTCTACCTGCCGGTCAGCCACGTCGATGGCGCCAAGCATGACCCGCTTGCCGCGCACCAGTTCCACGACCTCCAGTGGGACATTCGAGTGATGGGATTCCAGTGAAATGGTGTCGATGGAGGAGCGCTGCAACAGCGGGAACGACCTTTCATAGTGGCGCCACTGGGTGCCCAGGGTCGCCTTCCAGTCGTTGTTCGCCTTGATGCCGTAGCCGAAGCAAATATGCGCCACGGTCTCCGCCTTCAGTCCCTCGCAGGCGCGCTCCAGGGCAGCCATGCCCCAGTCCGCCACCTCGTCGAAGAAGACATTGAAGGCAGGCTCATCGAACTGGATGACATCTACGCCTGCTGCTTCAAGCTCCTTGGCCTCCCGGTTCAGGATGGCTGCGAATTCCCAGGCTAGCTTTTCGCGGCTGCCGTAGTAAGCGTCATGCAGGGTATCCACCATGGTCATTGGGCCAGGAAGGGTCCACTTGATCTGCCGGTCGGTCAGGGTGCGCAGGAACTTCGCATCCTGTTCGAACACCGGCGCCTTGCGCTCCACTGCGCCGACAACGCTGGGGACGCTGGCCTCATAGCGGTCACGGATCAGCACAGTCTGCTTGTTCTCGAAGTCCACACCGGACAGGTGCTCGATGAAGGTGGTGACGAAGTGCTGACGGGTCTGCTCACCATCGGAAATGATGTCGATGCCGCGGCGGGTCTGCTCTAGCACTGCGGAGCGCATCGCGTCCTGCTTGCCCTCGGCTAGTGCTGACCCTTCCAATTTCCACGGAGACCACAGGGTCTCGGTCTCGGAAAGCCAGGAAGGCTTGGGCAGGGAACCGACGATAGAGGTAGGAAGCAGGGAATTGGTCATAACTGATCCTTTGGATTCTGAAGGTAAATGATTAGGCGGCGGGGACTGCGCAGCTGGCGGCCCAGGATTCGAGCAGCTCGCGGTGAGGGGTGATGAAATGCTCCTCGGTGAACCTGCCCTGGATCTTGCCCAGCTGGGTGCGTTCCTCGCGGTCATACGTTATGCGGGTTGGGGAGAAGTCCTGTGCGCCAAGGCTTGGCCGGTAGATCGCAGGGGCCGGTGAATTTGCGTTGTAGATCTCTGGGCGGTAGATCTTCTGGAAGGTTTCCATGGTGCTGATGAGGCTGATCAACTGCAAGTCGGTGTAGTCGCCCAGCAGGTCGCCGCGGAAGTAGAAAGCCAGCGGAGCGACGGAACCTTCAGGCATGAAGTAGCGCACGCGCAGCCCCATCTTCGCGAAGTAGGCGTCGGTCAGCGAGTCCTCGTCCTGGCGGTACTCCCAGCCCAGCACCGGGTGCCGGTTGCCGTTGCGGCGATAGATCTTGGAGGTTGAGACGCTGATGCATATTACCGGCAGCTGCTCGAAGCGCTCACGATAGGCAGCGGAATGCAGGAAGTGCTCGAAAAGCCTGCCGTGCAGGTCGCCGAAATCCTTTGGCGGCACCGGCTTGCCGGCGGCGTCTATGGCTTCGGGCAACACCACGCTGAAGTCGTAGTCGCGCACGTAGGAAGAGAAATTGTTGCCGATGATGCCCGGGCTGCGCACACCGGTCTTTCGATCCAGGATGCTGGTGTCCAGCATCTCCAGCAGTGGGAAGTCCTGTGCCCCTTGCACCGAGTTAAGGTGCACGTTTGCCGAGATGATTTCAAGGTTCAGCGCATAGCGCTCGCCGTCGGGATTGTCCCAGTGAGCCAGAGAATTGAAGCGCCGATTGATCATCGTCAGGGCATTGCGCAAATTCTGCTGGCAGTGCTCTCCTCGGGCCAGATTGGCGAAGTTCGTGGTGAGTCGCGAGTCCGCCGAAGGGGTGTAGTTCTCGTTGAATTCTGTGCTCGAAATGCTGAAGGTCAATGCGTCTGCCATGGCGGCCAATCTGTTGGTCAGCGGCCGGAAGCGGCCGGAAGAAGGTCGATGCGTCAATCATGCATGGCATTTTTGATATCAGGTAACTCTGTCTAACTATGGATTAATATAGACTCAAACTATGGTTCAGGGAACGAGCGGTCTGACACTGCAGCAATTGCGCTACTTCACCGCGGTCGCGGCCGAAGGATCCATCTCGGCTGCCGCCGACCTTTTGTACGTCGCCCAGCCGAGCATGTCCGCGGCGATGAAGGAGCTCGAAGCACGGGTCGGGCGCACGCTGCTCATCCGCTCCGCCCGGGGCATCACGCTCACCAGCGACGGCGCCGAATTCCTCGGCTACGCCCGGCAGGTCCTTGAGCAGGTGGAGCTGCTGGAGCATCGCTATCTCGGCCGTCCCTCGGTCCGTCGCCTGCTGGGCGTCTCCACCCAGCACTACTCCTTCGCGGTGGATGCCTTCGTGCGGATGGTCCAGGCCAGCGGCGCCGACGAGTACGAGTTCTCGCTGCGCGAGACTCGCACCGAGCAGATCATCGAGGACGTGCGCACGCTGCGCAGTGAAATCGGGATCCTCTACCTCAACGACTTCAACCGCAAGGTCATCGAGAAGCTGCTGCGCGAATCCCGGCTGGTATTCCACCCGCTCTTCCGCTCCCAGCCGCACATCTTCGTTTCCCGCGGCAACCCGCTGGCCTCCCGCTCCATGGTGTCCCTCGATGACCTCGAAGACCTGCCGCGGCTGACCTTCGACCAGGGGGCGAACAACTCCTTCTACTTCGCCGAGGAGATCCTCTCCACCCGCTCCAGCCAACGTGAAATCCAGGTTTCGGACCGTGCCACGATCTTCAACCTGATGATCGGTTTAGGCGGGTACACCATCTCCACCGGCATCATCAGCGACGAGCTGGATCCGTCCATCGTCTCCATCCCGCTGGATGTCGAGGAACGCATTGATGTCGGCTGGATCGACCACGCGGCGATCCCGCTGACCGAGCAGGCCCGGCGCTACCTGGACGAGGTGCGCGCGGTGGTGGCCGGATTCGGAGTCGAAGTCCTGGGCTGAACGTCATCTCCGGTCATTGAAATTTGGTGCTTCGTCATGTGCGAGTCCACAAGCCTTGGGATTTCAAGGATTCTTGCTTCCTTGGCGCGTCACACAACGGTTTTGGCCCTCGCGTCATCATGACAATTTGGCGACATATGAAGCGTGGCGGCCTTCTGTGAAGCGCAGGGGTTCGGGCCGCTTGCCCGGTTCGCGGCCGATGCCCAACCATGGAGGAACAACCCATCAAGAGCGGCCGAGAGATCTGGCTCGACGACGCCGCAGCAACCACCGGGAAACCGAAAGGTGCTACCGCCAGAAACGATGGAGCAGTTCCGGACCCGTGGCTTCGGTGTCCGGCGCACTCCCTCGCAGACAACGAGGAGGAGCAATGAGCCAGGAAACCGACGCGGTGCACGCAGGGTACCGCCCGAGCGGAGACTTCCGCCCGATGCTGCCGCCGCTGCACAATTCCGCGGCCTACCAATTCGCATCACACGCCGAAGCGGTGGAGAAGTTCGCCCTTCGCCAGGCGGGCTTCACCTACTCCCGTACCGGCAACCCGACCGTGTCCATCCTCGAGCAGCGCGTCGCCGCTTTGGAAGGCGGAGCCCACGCGGTGGCCACCGCCCCCGGTCAGGCTGCAGTGGCCCTGTCCCTGCTGGCGCTGGTGCAGGGACCCAAGCACATTGTGGCCTCCTCCTCGCTCTACGGCGGCACCGTGGACCTGTTCACCGACACCTTCGCCGACTTCGGGATCCGCGTCAGCTTTGTCGACCAGGCCGATCCGGCCGCCTGGGCCGCGGCCATCGAGGAGGACACCCGGGCGTTCTTCTTCGAGTCCGTGTCCAACCCGCTGTGCACCGTGGCCGATATCCCGGCCATTGCGGCGATCGCGCACGAGCGCAACATCCCGGTGGTGGTGGACAACACCCTGGCCACCCCGCTGAACGTGCGCCCGCTGGAACTCGGCGCGGACATCGTGGTGCACTCGGCCACCAAGGCTCTGGCCGGGCACGGCTCGGTGCTCGGCGGGATAGTGGTGGATTCGGGAACCTTCGACTTCTCCGATTCCTCCCGCTGGCCGCAGATTGCCGCACCGCGTGGGCGGCTGAATGGCGCTTCGCTCCTTGAACGCCACGGGCCGGCGGCCTACGCGATGCTGGTTCGTTCCAAGTTCCTGCACGATCTGGGCCCGGCCCTCGCCCCGGCCAGCGCCCAGGGCATCCTTGCAGGCATCGAGACCTTGCCGGTGCGCGCGGCCCACGTGCAGCGCAGTGTCGCCCGGCTCATCGACGCGCTGGCCGAGTATCCGGGCATTGCCGCCATCCACCACCCCGCGCTGCCCGAGCACCCCAGCCACGAGTTGGCCCGGGCGCTGGCGCCGAAGGGCACCGGCTGCGTGCTGGCCATCGAGCTGGCCCACCCATCCCTGGTTTCCCCAGTCATCGATGGGCTCAAGCTGATCAGCCTGGCCGCGAATGTGGGCGATACCCGCACCATGGTGGCCCACCCGGCCACCATGACGCACTGCCGGCTCTCGGAGCAGCAGCTGGCCGCCGCGGGCCTGAACACCTCCACCCTGCGTCTGTCGGTGGGATTGGAAGACCCCGCCGACCTGCTCGCGGATATCACCCAATCGCTGGATCACGCACTGGCCGCAACCCAGGCCAGCGCCGGCACCAAGGAAGTGAGTTTCGCATGAGCGGCTTCAACACCCTCGCCGTGCACGCCGGCCAGCACAAGGATCCGCTCACCGGTGCGGTGATCCCGCCGATCTACCAGACCAGCACCTTCATCCAGGACGGCATCAACGTGCTGCGCGCCGGGCACGAATACTCGCGCGGCTCCAACCCGACCCGCAACGGGTTCGAATCCCAGCTCACCGCGCTGGAAGGCGGCACCGCCGGCTTCTCCTTCGCCTCGGGGATCGCGGCCGAAGATGCGTTGCTGCGCGCGGTGCTTGAGCCAGGCGATCACATCGTGCTGGGCGCCGACGGCTACGGCGGCACCAACCGGCTGATCTCGAAGCTGCACGGCAAATGGGGGATCAGCTCTTCCGCGGTGGACATCACCAACCTGGATGCGGTGCGCGCCGCGCTGCGCCCGAACACCGCGCTGCTCTGGGTGGAGACCCCGTCCAACCCGCTGCTGGGCATCGCCGACCTGGCCGGCTGGGCGGCCATCGCCCGCGAGCACGGCTCCCTGCTGGTGGTGGACAACACCTTCGCCACTCCTTACCTGCAGCGGCCGCTGGATTTCGGTGCTCACGCGGTGGTCCATTCCACCACCAAGTACATCGGCGGGCACTCCGACGTGCTCGGTGGCGCTGTCATCGTGGCCGATCACCTGCACCGCGGGCAGAGCCTAGCCGAGGCCGTGGGCTACCAGCAGTTTGCCGGGGGAGCGGTCTCCGGACCGCAGGATTCCTACCTGGCCGCCCGCGGGCTGAAAACCCTGGGCCTGCGCATGGAACGCCACGGGGCTACCGCCTCCACCCTGGCCCGCTGGCTCGATGACCAGCCCGAAGTCACCCGCGTCTACTACCCGGGGCTGGAACGCCATCCGGGCCACGAACTGGCCAAGTCCCAGTCCGCGGCCGGCCGCGGCTTTGGCGGGATCCTCTCGTTGCAGCTCTCCGATGAAGCAGCTGCCCGCGCCTTCGCCCAATCCATGGAGTACTTCCAGCTCTCGGTGTCCCTGGGCGGGGTGGAATCCCTGGTCTGCTATCCGCGCGAAATGACCCATGCTTCGCTGATCGGCACCCCGCTGGAAATCCCGGCCAATCTGGTCCGCCTCTCGGTGGGCATCGAGGAAGCCGACGACCTGATTGCCGATCTGGAACGCGGCCTGGCCGCGGCCCGCGCGGCGTCCAAACCGGTCGTCGCCCGGGTATGTGAAAAGACTCTGGAAAACGCCTGATCGCATCGAACCGCGATTATCGGGCGGCGTGCCCCTACCCTGAAGAATAGTAGTTGGGGAAGGGTGGAATCATGATCGGAATTCTCAATCGGCTCATCGAGCAAATCGAGGCTCAGCTACGCGCCGAGATCAACCTCGCTGACCTGCTGCGCACCGAAGGCAGCACCGAATACCATGCGCGGCGGATGTTCTCCTCGCTGTCCGGCATGCCGGTCTCCGAGTACATCCGCCGGCGCCGCATGACCCAGGCCGCCGCGGATCTGCTTGCCGGTCAGGACCTGCTGAGCATCGCGATCCGTTACGGCTATGGTTCGGCCGAAGCATTCGGCCGGGCCTTCCGAGCGGTGCATGGCGCGTCCGTGGCCGATGTCCGCGAGAATGGTGGCCCCCTTCGAAGCCAACCAATCATCAGGTTCAGCCTGACCGTCGAAGGGAATCGTCCCATGGATGCACGAATAGTTGATCGAGAAGAATTCCAGCTCATTGGATACGCCACGCAGGTACCGCTGATTCACAACGGTGCCAACCCGCACATCCAGGCCCACATCGCCTCCATCCCGATAGCCGAGCACGCTCGGCTCAAGGAGCTGTCTTCCGCGCAACCTGCCGGTTTGCTGCAGGTCAGCGACCAGGTAGACCCCGATTACCGCGAAGGCAGCGAGCTGACCTACCTGCACGGTGTCGCCGTACCCGGTGGCATCCAGGTGCCCAAGGACCTGGACATGATCCAGGTTCCTGCTGGCCAGTGGGCGGTCTTCAGCGTTTCGGGCCCCTACCCGTCAGCGTTGCAGGACCTCTACGCCGCCACCGCTACCGCGTGGTTCCCGTCCAATCCGTGGCGTTTGCGCGTGGGGCCGTCCATTGTCGCCGTGCTCGATCGGGCCCCGGACTTCAGCACCGCGACCTGCGAGCTCTGGCTGCCGGTTGAAGCCGGCAACTAGACTTGTCCACAGCCCGTACACGCATGCCCTGCAGATCCATTTCTGCGGGGCATGGTGTACCCATGAGCAGAGAAATCGCGCAAGCGCTGAAGGACCTGGCCGACGCCAACGCGTTGGCCGCTTCAGCGACCCATGTCCTGGCCCAAGGCGGCCTCACCGCCGGCCAGGCCGCCTATTTTTCGATGCTCGCTGAAGACACGTCCCAATCTCTCGCCCGGACCCAGGTCCACGCGGCAGCTGCCCTGCGGCGTACCGGCGCCCACAAGCTCGACCAGGAATCCTTCCAGGCCATCTCCGATCTCGGGGCCCACCCCACCGTCGAGCAAATCGAAGCCGCGAAGGGGCGCACCACGACAGCGCGCACGCATTTCAAGGATGCCAAAGGACTGATGACCGGCTGGCTGGATATCCCGCGCAGCACCGCCGCCGCCCGCCTGGTGCAGGCCGACTGCCTGCTTGGCGGCACGGACGAGGCAGGACAACCGACTGATCCGTGGCTGCCGGAGCTTGCTACGCAGTTCGACGACCCGAGCATTGATCCGCGGCTGGTGGCCTCGGCGGCAATGAAGCTGCATTCGCTCCGCAAGGATCTGGGCGAAGGCAAAGCCGCAGAGGCGAAGAAGCAGCAGCTCCAGGCAGAATCCGCAGCCTTCCTGCGTTCAGAGCCCAAGTCAGCGCGCAAGCACATCAACGATATGGTCTCGCAGATCAAAGCGGGCCAGCGCCCGCTCAAGGCTCTGCTCGACGGAATCGGAATCTTCAAGCGCGGTATGCGCAAAGGGCTGGTTGAATACATCATTCGTGTTCTCCCATCGCATGCCGCATACATCGAGGCCTACTTCGCCAATCTGGATAATCCTTCCACCGTTGCCGGCAACCGCGCGGGCTTGAAAGACGTCGATGCCCAGTTCACCGGTGAGGAAACCAGCGGCTGGGACGATGAAGAAAGCAAACCCGACTGGGCAAAAGACGGACCGGGTGACGAAGCGACGGAGGACATTGGAGATCTCGACTCGGAAGACGAGGATCTCCAGGGCGAAAATGATGATCTCCAGCCAGAAGTTGCTTCCGCCGAAGCGAAGCAGGCCAACGCTGAATGGGAAGACCTGAAACCCGAGCGAAGACGGCTCGTTGGTTTCATGGCCTTGCTGATGAGCGAACGGAAACCCAGCGGAGGCCCGCCGGAACAGCAATCAGGACTTGCCAGTGCGCAGGTGAGCGTCATCTTGGATTGGGATAAATTGCAGCAGCGAACCGAGGATTTCGCTGTGACTTCCTCGGGGATTCTGTTATCCCCGGGGGAAACCAGGACCGCACTGTGCAATGCCGGGATTCTCCCGGTGGTGCTGAACGGCAAGAGCCTGCCCTTGGATCTCGGACGAACGCAGCGGCTATTCACCAAGGCCCAAGTCCGAGCCCTGCGGGCAGCCTATCGAGGTTGTTCCTATCCCGGGTGCAGCATGCCGGCGCAGAGGTGCGAAGCGGATCATCTGGATCCGTGGGAGAAGGGCGGGCGCACTGATATCAAGTCTGCGGTGTTGAATTGCTTGATTCACCATACGGCCAGGCATTGCGGATTGTTCCAGGCGGTGAAGATCCCTGGGAGCCGGCCGATGGTGCTGTTGCCGCCGGTGTTGGATCCGGAACAGAAATTGCGGATCAACACCTATTTCATGACGCCGGCCGAAGCCTTGGACGCCGAAGCGTTGGCGGAGGAGACCACAGTGAGGTGGCGTGCGGGATTGCTGGAAGTAGAACTTGCCGAGCCATGAGCAGCGCGCACAATGCTTAAAGCAAAAGCTCCTGGAAGCGTGTGCTTCCAGGAGCTTGCAAACTCTAGGCGTTGGCTTCCAGATGCTTGGCTGCCAGCACGAGATAGTGATCAGCGTTGGTCTTCAACCCGGCGACTTCTTCATCGCTCAGTTCGCGGCGGACCTTGGCAGGAACTCCGGCAACCAGTGAACGCGGCGGAACCTGGGTGCCTTCCAACACCAGTGCACCTGCAGCAACCAGCGACTGCTCGCCAATCACCGCGCCATTCATGATGGTCGCGCTCATGCCCACAAGGCAGCCGTCACCTACGGTGGCGCCGTGCACCACAGCCGAGTGGCCCACTGAGATGCCCGCACCAAGGGTGCAAGGAAAACCTTCATCGGCGTGAAGCACGACGTTGTCCTGCAAGTTGGTGCCTTCACCCACGCGAATCGGTGCAGAGTCCCCGCGCACCGATACCCCGTAGAAAGCGCTGGAACGATCGGCCAAGGCCACGTCCCCGCTCAACACTGCGGTGGGTGCGACAAAAACGTTCTCGCCGACCTGTGGGGTCGACCCTGCAATAGTAATAATGTGGCTCATGCCACCCACTCTAATTGTCGCGGGGGAACGGTGCGAGTTACGAGAACACGATGGTGCGCTGGCCGTCGAGCATCACCCGGTGCTCGGCATGCCACTGCACCGCGCGGGTCAGTGTCCGGCCTTCCACGCTGCGGCCCAGCTCAACGAGCTGCTCGGCGGTGCGCGTGTGCGAGACGTGGGTGACTTCCTGGTCGATGATCGGACCTTCATCGAGGTCCGCGGTGACGTAGTGCGCGGTGGCACCGATCAGCTTCACGCCGCGGGCGTAGGCCTGGTGGTACGGCTTGGCGCCCTTGAAGGAGGGCAGGAAGGAGTGGTGGATGTTGATGACCCGGCCTTCCATGCGCTCGCAGAGCGAATCAGAAAGGATCTGCATGTAGCGGGCAAGCACCACCAGTTCGATGCCGTAGTCCTCGGCGAGCTTGAGCAGCTCAGCCTCGGCCTGGGACTTGTTCTCCTTGGTCACCGGCAGGTGCACGAAGTCCACCCCGTAGAAGTCGGCCATCGGCTTCAAATCCAGGTGGTTGGAGACGATCACCGGCACATCGATGGGCAAGGTGCCGGCACGCTGGGCAAACAGCAGGTCGTTGAGCGCATGCCCGGCCTTGGAGCACATGATCATGGTGCGGGTGCGCTTGGCGCCATCGTCCACACGGAGGGACATGTGGAAATCGTCGCGGATGGGCGCGAGCCCCGCGCGGATCTGCTCCAGCCCCTGTTCGGTGGCTACCTCGATGCGCATGAAGAAGGTGCCGGTTTCAGGCGAGAGGAACTGCTGGGACTCGGTGATATTGCAACCGGCACCCAGCAGACCTCCGGAAATGGCGTGGACGATGCCGGGGCGGTCGATGCAAGATAGGGTGACGATGTACTGGTTCATGGATTCTAAGGTAGCGCCCGCCAGCGATGTTCTGCCAATTCCGTGAGCTACGTTGCGCTGACCGCGAGCCGTTGAACGTATTGCGCGGCCGCCAGCGCGGCCTTCCTCCCGGCCCGGGTAGCACCCAAAGTCGAAGCCGACGCGCCATAGCCGACGAAGAACAACCCCGGCACCGCCACGGCGGCCACCCCGTCCTCCATCAGGATGCCGCCTTGCGCGGTGTGCAGTTTCAGATCTCGCAAATGCCGGTGGGCATGCCGGAAGCCGGTTGCCCACAAGATCGCATCGATCTTTTCGCGTGACCCGTCGGAGAAGACGACGGCGTCGGATTCCAGCCGGTCGATCTTCCCCCGCGAGATCAGGACCCCGGAGGCGATCCCGGCACGCATCTTCTCGGTGAGCAGCAACCCGGTGGTGCCCACCACCGACTTCGGCGGCAGCCCCGCACTGGTGCGCTCGTTGACCTGGCGCTCCACTTCCTGGCCCCATTCGGCACCGGTGGGGACATTGCGCCAGTCCGGGGCGCTGCGCGTGGACCACAGGGTATCCACGCCGGCAGCGCGCAATTGCACGATGAACTGGGTGGCACTGGCGCCCGCACCGCCCACCAAAACGCGCTGCCCGGCGAATTGCTGCGGGGAGACGAAGCCATTCGTGTGCACCTGCGGACCATCGAAGTGCCCGGGGTAGGCCGGCCAGAACGGATTGCTCCAGGTGCCGGTGGCGTTGATGATGGTGCGCGCCCGGTAATCCGCATCGGCGTGCACCACGAAGATTTCTCCGTCTTTTTCGACCGAGGTCACCGGGGCGCCGTGGCGTACCGGCAACGCGAAGCGCCGCTCGTATTCCGCATAGTATTCGGACACCACTTGCGAGGCCGGCCGGGTGGAATCCTGCACCTCAAGCGGGAAATCGGGCAAGGGATGGATATGATGCGCGTCGCCCAGCGTGAGGGTATCCCAGCGGTGCTGCCAGGCCCCGCCGGGTGCAGGGTTCGCATCGAGCACCAGGAAGTCGATGCCGCGCTTGGCCAGATGGTAGGCGGCGGCAAGCCCGGCTTGCCCTGCGCCGATCACGATTGTCGAGTACACGCTTAAGGTAACCCTGCGCACTTCAAAGTCATTCCCGAAGCCATTTTCGCTACACTGGAACGCGTGACTGGCGTTAGGTGGGTAACCACCAGGGAGCTAATTGTGCGAGCCGCGCGCCTGGGTTTGCACACCACCCGCCTTGGGAACAGGGCACCTACGGAAGGAACAGCGTGAGCGCACGCATTCTCGACGGCAAGGCCACCGCGGCCGCCATCAAGCAGGAACTGGCCGAACGCGTTGCCAAGCTCAAGGCTGCCGGGCACACCACCGGACTGGGCACCATCCTGGTTGGCAACGACCCGGGCTCGGCCTGGTATGTCGGTGGCAAGCACAAGGACTGCGCCGAAGTGGGCATCGAGTCGATCCGCGTGGATTTGCCCGAGGAAACCACCCAGGACGAGCTGCTGGCCAAGGTGCGCGAGCTGAACGAGAACCCGAACTGCACCGGCTACATCGTGCAGCTGCCGCTGCCCAAGCACATCGATACGGACGTGATCCTCGAAGCCATGGATCCGGCCAAGGATGCCGACGGCCTGCACCCGATGAACCTGGGCCGCCTGGTCGCCAACGTCAACCGCCCGATGGCCTCCCCGCTGCCATGCACCCCGCTGGGCTGCGTGGAACTGCTGGCCCGCCACGATATCGACCTGAACGGCAAGCACGTGCTGGTCCTGGGCCGCGGCGTGACCATCGGCCGCCCTGTCGGCCTGCTGCTGACCCGCCGCGCCGTGAACGCGACCGTGACCCTAGCCCACACCGGCACCACCAATCTTCCTGAACTACTCGCCCAGGCCGATGTCATCATCGCCGCTGCCGGCGTGCCGCACATCATCAAGGCCGACGCCATCAAGCCCGGTGCGATCGTGCTCGACGTGGGCGTTTCCCGCGTGGATGGCAAGGGCACCGGCGACGTGGACCCGGCTGCCGCCGAGGTCGCGTCGTGGATCTCGCCGAACCCGGGCGGCGTGGGCCCGATGACCCGCGCGATGCTGCTGAACAACGTGGTCGAGGCCGCAGAGCGCAACGCCGCCAACTAGACGCGAATGAACTCAAACACCAACGGCCTGCCATGATGGCAGGCCGTTGGTCTTTTACGTCCAGCAGCGGTATTTACTAGGAGACGTAATTCCTCTGGACGCAAATTGGTTTTAAGGCCGTTCCGAAAGCATTTAGATTTGCGTTTCCCTGATTAATGTTAGTGGTTCATCAGATTTAATAGGTGACGTCCTTTTCTGTAAGTGTGTCGTTGGCTTTTCGTTTGGCTAATAAACGAATGATGGTTGGGTATCGTAATATCGGTCTCATGACTCAAATTGGCGAGGTGCCCACACCTTTGGCTCAGTGGAATATTCCAGTGTTTACGGGTGGTTTCTGCAGCGTGCAGGTGAGTGCGGGAGAGGTGTTGACGATCCTAGGGGCGAATGGCTCGGGTAAATCTGCTCTGGCTTCGTGGATGCCGAGAAATTCGCAGGCAACGGCTATCCGGAGAGTGTTAGCGCAACGAAAACTGTGGTTTACTCAGTCGGGATCTTCCATTACTCCGGCAGACCGAAAAACGCGATTTGCCCAAATCACGCATTGGGATCAGGAATTTAGTTCGCGCTATCTTGATCACAGTGATTCACAGCGCTCGGGGATTGCCTTGTTCGATATGCTAGCCAAGATCAACCAGGAGAACAGGGCACGCGTAGATCTGTATGAGGCGGGGTCGAGCACTGAAGATGTTACCCGGAGGATGGGTCCACGTGTTCTCGACACGTTCAATACAGTGCTTCAAACTTCGGGCCTGGAAATTGAAATAGGCGTGGATTCTACAGAGAATTTTTTTGCGAAGCATCTCAATTCTGACGTGACATATCCGATTCATTTGATGTCCGATGGTGAGAAGAGCGCGCTATTGCTCGCCGCTGAAATTATTACTGCCCCGTCCGGGGTGACGTTTATTATCGATGAGCCGGAGAGACATCTGCATCGAGCAATTTCCGATGAACTCATAAAAACCATTATTGCTACACGTAATGATTGTGCTTTTGTCGTGTTGACCCATGACCTGGACCTCGCCGCGAGCCTTTCTGAACAAAGAGGGAAAGTGCTAACCGTGTTTGGTGTGCGGTGGGAAGGCGAACAAGCCATGCAGTGGGATCTGCATGAGATTGCACAGGACGACTCCTTGCCTGAAATCGCCCGACAGGCCATTCTTGGTGGGCGGAAGGAGATTCTCTTCATTGAAGGAGAAACGACGAGCCATGATCTGAGCCTATACAAGGTGCTCTTCCCAGATTGGCTACTGGTGCCTAGCGGAGGATGCGATACGCTCATCCGGTCAGTGTCTGGCCTGCGGAATAGTGCGAGTTTCCATTGGGTCAGAGCACGCGGTTTGGTTGATGGGGACTGGCGATCTGAGCAGGAAATTGAATCCTTATTTAGTCTTGGTATTCATGTTCTGCCGGTGAGCGAAATTGAGAACCTCTACTACACTTCGGAAGTGCTGCAGGCAGTAGCAGAGCAACAAGCTTCGACGTTTGGCTACGATCCTCAGGTCAAAGTTGAGGAGGCCAAGAGCGCGGCCATGAAGGCGCTAGGAAAGGACGGGACGTTAGAAAGACTGACCGGACAGCTTTCGAAATCTGTGGTCGCGAGGAAACTAGTCGAGTACATGCCAGATGTGGTTGATGAGAACGCAATCGAGATCAACTTTGACTCGCCATTTCCACAAATTCTCAGGCAGATGAAGGATCATGTTACTGCTTGTGCGTATGACGAGCTGATCAAAGCGCTCCCGATTCGTAACACCAGCATGAGAATTGAGATTGCTAGGCACCTCGGTTTTCAGAGTATCCAGGACTATGAAACTGCGGCCCTTCATCGCATCCGCAATTCTCCGCCGTTGCAAATCGATTTGCACATCCCCATCGAGAAGCAGTGAGGTCGAGAGCCCACTGGATAAACCTTACAGAGAAATCCAGCGAGGTCCGGTCCTAAGGAAATCTTGGTGCGGTGCGGTGGGATGAGAACCCGATTACCCGATTGTGGTGTCCATTAAAGCCGCAGAGCGCAACGCCGCGAAGTAGACGCGAAAAACCGGCAGTCCGCCAATGGTGGGCTGCCGGTTTTTTGATCCCTGCAGATCCTACAGCGCGTCCTGGGGCACGGGCTGCCCCGCGGTCCGCTTGTCGAAGACCAGCGCGCCGACTTCCTGCTCGGCCTGGTTGCCGATACCCAAGTCGATGCCGCTGCGATCACGCACCATGCTGACCGCCGCCAGCGATATTGCGGTAAGCGCGAACAGGTACCAGCCGACCGCCGTGGTCCCGCCGGTGGCCTGCACCAGCGCGGTGGCGATCATCGGGGCGAACGCCCCGCCCAGGATCGCGCCGAAAGCGTAGGAAATGGAAACCCCGGAGAAGCGCACCGAGGCGGGGAACAGCTCGGAGTACAACGCGGCCTGCGGACCGTAGGAGAAGCCCAGACCGATGGCGAACAACGCGAACGCCACGTAGAGCAGCGGCAGGCTAGCGGCGTCGACCAGCCAGAATAGCGGGAAGATGCACAGCAGCTGGCTGATGAAGCCGATCTGGTAGGTGCGCTTGCGCCCGATCCTGTCGGCCACGACCCCGGAGAGCAGGGTGAAGGCGAACCACATGACTGCACCGAAGGAGACGGCCAGCAGCACCTGCGTGCGGGTGAAGCCCACAGGCCCCTCAGGGTCCGTCATATAGGCCTGCAGGAATCCGCCGGTGGTCATGTAGCCGGCGGCATTGTTGCCAGCGAAAATCAGCGCGGCAACCAGCACCAGCAGCCAGTGCTTCTTGAACAGCACCACGATCGGAACGCGGGTCTGTGCCTTCTTCTGCGCGATCTCCTCGAAGACCGGGGACTCGTCCACCGAGCGGCGGATGAAGTAGCCCACCACGATCAGCACGAAGCTGAGCAGGAACGGCACGCGCCAACCCCAGGCCATGAACTGCTCGCCGGGGGAGATCACGCCGGTCATCAGCGCCATCATTCCCGAGGCCAGCAGCATGCCCAGCGGCACGCCGAGCTGCGGGTAGGCGCCGGCCCGGGCGCGACGGTCCTTCGGGGCGTGCTCAACGGCCATCAGCACCGCGCCGCCCCATTCGCCACCGGCGGAGATGCCCTGGATGATGCGCAAGAGCAGCAGCAGGATCGGGGCCAGCACGCCCGCGGTCTCATAGGTGGGCAGCACGCCGATCAGCGTGGTGGAGGCGCCCATGAGGGCCAGGGTGAGCACCAGCATGGCGCGCCGGCCGATTTTGTCCCCGTAGTGCCCGGCTAAGAACGCGCCCAGCGGGCGGAAGAGGAAGGAAATGCCGACGCTGGCGAAGGAGAGCAGCAGGCCGATCTGCGCGCCGGCTGGTTCGAAGAACAGGTGGGCGAAGATCAGCCCCGCTGCGGTGGCGTAGATGAAGAAGTCGTACCACTCGATGGTGGTGCCGATGACGGTGGCGAAGGCGACGCGCCGCTGGCTGGTGCCGGGGTGCCGCTGGGTGGGTGTGCTCATGAGCTGACCTCATTGGGATAGTAGTGGGGGTGCTAGGCCGCGACCGGTGCGGCGTTGGCCAGGTCCTTCAGGGATGCTCCAGCGAGCATCGCTTCGGTGATGCGCTCGCCGCGGGCCAGCAGCTTGCGTGCGGCAGCGTGGTCGGCGGGACGATTAATGGATTCCACCGCGACCAATTGCCCGTCGCGCAGCCGTGCGATGGAGAATTTTTCGCTGCCCGGGTCGCCCAGCAGCACGCTGCTGTCGGTGGGCTCGGCCAGCCCGGCGATTTGCAGCCGGTGGCGGCCCTGGATGCTCCAGAACCAGGCAATCTCCGAGTACGCCGTGGGCTCGCCGCACAGGGTGCGGGCCAGGCTGCGCGCCTGGTCCGCGGCGTTCTGCACCGACTCCAACCGCACCCGCGTGCCGTCGCGCCCGACATTGGCGCAGTCGCCCACCGCGTAGACGCGCTCATCGCTGGTGCGCAGCGCGGCATCCACCAGGATGCCGTTCTCGCACTCCAATCCCGATGCTTCGGCCAACTCAATGTTGGGGAGCACGCCGATGCCGTAGACCACCAGATCCGCCCGGCAGCTTTCCCCGGCGGAGGATTGCACTAGCAAATCCTCCTGCACGTCAATGGACTGCACGCCTTCGCCCAGGCGCAGCTCGATGCCGTCGCCGCGATGGGCCTGGGTGAACCAGTTGGAGAGCTGGGCGGAAACCGAACGGTTCAGCACCCGGGGAGCGGAGTGCAGCACCGTGACATCGATCCCGCGGGCCCGGGCCGAGGCCGCGAACTCCAGACCGATGAAGCCGGCACCGGCCACGACGACCCGCTGGGCGCCGTCCAGCTGCCGGCGCAGGATTTCCGCGTCCTGCAGCGTGCGTAGCCCGATGACCCGCGGGTCCTCGGCGCCGGGGCAGGACAGCACCCGGTTGCGTGCGCCGGTGGCGAAGACCAGCCGGTCATAGCCGCGTTGCTGCCCGTCGGACAGGGTCACGGTGCGTGCGGCGCGGTCAACGGCGGTGGCGCGCGCACCGGTCAGCAGTTCGATGCGCTGCTGGGCGTAGAAGTCCTCCGAGCGCAGCGGCAGCACCTCGGGTTCCTGGGCGGAAGCCACGAAGTCCTTGGACAGCGGAGGGCGCTGGTAGGGCTGTTGCGCGCCCTGGTCGACCAAGGTGATGGCGCCGGCATGGCCGTGCTCGCGCAGCGTTTCGGTCAGCTGCACGCCGGCGTGGCCGGCACCGATGATCAGGATGCTTTCGTTCATTTCAGACCTGTCCGGAGGGTACGGCCACGCGGATGGACTGCAATGCGCCGCCCAGGGAAACCTGGCAGCCCAGCCGGCTGTTCGCGGTGCGCTCTGCGGTGGTGCAGTCGAGCATTTCGTCTTCGTCTTCCGAGAGTTCTGGAAGACCAGCTGCATCCTCGGGGTTAACGTAGACGTGGCAGGTGGCGCACATGGCCTGGCCGCCGCATTCGCCGACGATCCCGGCGATGCCGTTGGTGACAGCAGCGCGCATGATGTTGCCGCCTTCGGCGACCTCGACGTCGGTCGCGGTGCCGTTTGGCTGTTCAAAGGTGATGGTAGGCATGGAAGGCTCCTTGTATTAGGCGTCCCAGAGGACGCGCATTTTGGTCATGCCGCGGAAGACCCAGCCGGCATCGATGCTGGCGGTGGCCGGATCCAACCGCAGATTGGGCAGCTTCTCGAAGACCGCCGGCAGGGCGACCTGGGCCACCTGGGCCCGGGCGATCCAGGTGCCGGCGCAGAAGTGCACACCGCCGCCGAAGGCCAGGTGCGGCTTCTTCTCGCGGAAGATGTTGAACGTTTCGGGATCCTCGAAGACCAACGGGTCGCGGTTGGCCGCGCCTAGCACCACTCCGAGGCGCGCACCGGCTGGCAGGCTGATGCCTTCGAGCACCAGCTCCTGGGTGGTTTCACGCGGGTACATGCCGATCGGGGCGACCCAGCGCACCGATTCCTCGAAGGCCTTGGGGAGCAAAGCCGGGTCCTGGCGTACCGCCTGCAATTGCTCGGGGTTCTCCAGCAGCGCCCAAACGGTGGTGGCCAGCACGTCGCGCGGCTCGTTCAGCCCGCCGCCGATGGTCATCTTCAGGTTGGCACGGATGGCTTCCAGCGGGATCGGCATGGTGGCCAGGTTGGAGAGCAGCGAGTGGTCCGGGTTCTTCGCCAGATAGGGGAGCATCTCGTCGATGGCCGCGTCGACCTCTGCCGAGGAAGCCTCTGCCTTGGCCCAGACCTCTGGGTCATCGGCGTAGTTGCCGGTGCCGTCGATCATGGTCTGGCTCCAGCGCTGCATGTCCTGCTGGGTGGCATTGTGGAAGCCGCAGATCAGCCGCAGGTTCTCCGCGGTGTACGGTGCGGCGTAGTCCCAGACGAAGTCCGAACCCGGCCCCTTGGCGAGCAGCTGGCCCAGGTACTTCTCGTTGTTCTGCGCGAAGATCCCGTTCCAGTGCTTCTTGATGGTGCCCGGGCGCAGGGTCGCTCCGTAGGAGTCGCGGTCCACCTGGTGCTCCGGGTTGTCCTTGCGCAGCATCGAGTGGCCCATGGACCGCTTCATCAGCGAGTTGCGCTCGTTGGCGGAGAAGCGGGCTTCGTCCTGCTCGATCTCGTGGCAGGCGGCGTAGGAGGTCACCATGTAGCGGTTCACCGCCGGGACCCAGTGCAGCGGGGCCTCGGCGCGCAGGCGCTGGTAGATCGGGAACGGATCGCGGTACAGGTCCTCGATTTTTACCCAATCGGCGACCGGGGCCTCGCGGACTGCGGATTCGGTGCTGGCGTGCGGCACTGGTGCGGTGCCGGGGGTGGCCTGGGCGCCGGTGAACGGGCAGGTCGCTGGGGCGGTGCTCATGCTGTCTCCTTAGTGGTTCCTTGTTCAATCACTAGTGTGAGGCAGGCCATAACCACGGGTAAAATGGTTATATTCGAGGAATATCCACTGAATAAGCGAGGAATAGTGCCGAAATTTACGCTGCGTCAGCTCGAATGCCTGGCCGCCGTAGGGCAGCTGGGCTCCATCACCGCCGCCGCGCAGTCACTTAATTTGTCAGCCTCCGCGGTGACCGGCGGGCTCAACGAGCTTGAACGCGTGCTGAACACGCAGCTGACCATCCGGCGCAAGGCCCATGGCGTGAGCCTGACCCCGGCCGGGCGCTACGTGCTGGACGAGGCACAGGGAATCCTGCAGGCCTCCAGGGACCTGGAGCAAATGGCCAGCGGTGCCGGGGAAGTGCTGGCCGGAAAGGTTCGGGTGGGCTGCTACTCGTCGCTGGCGCCCACGGTGCTTCCGGAGCTGCTCGCCGAATACGGGCAGCGCTACGCGCAGGTGGAAGTCGATTTCTTCGCCGGCACGCAGCAGGAGATCTTCCAGATGCTGGCCGCCGGGACGCTGGATCTGGCCTTCGTCTACGACTTCGGCCTGCCCGAAGGCATCGAGCGCACCCAACTGTTCCGCACCGAACCCTATGTGCTGCTGCCCGCGGGGCATCCGCTGGCCGAAGAGCCGAAGGTGCCGCTGGTGCGGCTGGCCAGCGAGCCGATGATCCTGCTGGATGTCCCGCCGAGCCGCGAGCACACGCAGAACCTGTTCGAATCCGCCGGGGTCGAACCGTGGATCCGCTACCGCACCGCCGACTTCGAGGTGACCCGCTCCATGGTGGCCCGCGGGCTCGGCTACGCGGTGCTGGTCCAGCGCCCGGCGGTGGATGTTTCCTACGAGGGTCTGGACCTGGTGGTGCGCCCTATCCACCCGGTGGCCCGAACGGTGCGCGTCGCACTGGCCCGCCCCCGCGCCGTCGCCCCGTCCAAGGCGGCCACCGCCATGCATGACCTGGCACTAGAACTGCATTCGACGAACGCCGCTCACTGACCGGGCTACTGTCTGGCGGAGCAGGCACCCGCATCCGCGGGCCAATGCCGCAAGGCCAACGCCCGGAGTATCCTCGGTGCCGCTGGTGGGCTTGGGGCGCAGCCGCCGGGAGGACTGCATTAAGACAGCGGCCGAACGCCAACGCCACGAGCGCGACGAGGAGGGGAACGGCTGGTGCTTGCCCGCGGCATTCATGGGCACGGCCCGGGCTGGTAGCCCCGACCTTCTGGATCCTGACTGATCGGTGCAATCATCTTCGCAGCCCGCCGACGGCATGTGGCCCGCGCTGCGGCCGGCGCCGAATCGGTGCGGCGCGAACGCAATGCCCGCGGCGAGATCGAATAGACCGAGTTCCGCAAACGACTGGATGTGGTGCGCACCAAGCTGAAATAGAAAAGCCCGATGGCCCGTTCGGAAACGGGCCATCGGGCTTATGCTTGCAGCGCCTAGGCGTCCTGGGTAGCCTTCACAGCATCAGCGCGGCGCTTGTCGAAGACCAGCGCGCCCACTTCCTGCTCCGCTTGGTTGCGGAAGGACAGGTCGATTCCGGCCCGGTCGCGGATCAGCGAGACCGCGGTGAACGAGATCGCGACGACGATCAGCAGGTAGATGGCCACCGCGGTGGTGCCGCCGGTCGCCTGCACCAGCGCCTGGGCGATGGTCGGTGCGAACGCGCCGCCGACGATCGCGCCGATCGCGTAGGAGATCGAGACGCCGGAGAAGCGTACCGAGGCCGGGAACAGCTCCGAGTAGAGCGCCGCCTGCGGGCCGTAGGTCAGCCCCAGTCCGATGGAGAACAGGCCGAAGGCCAGGTAGAGCAGGCCCAGCGAGCCGGAGTTGACCAGTGCGAAGACCGGGAAGAGCGAAGCTGCCAGAATAATGAAGCCGATCTGGTAGGTGCGCTTGCGCCCGATCTTGTCGGCCAGCAGGCCAGCGACCAGGGTCATGACCAGCCATACGGCGGCGCCGAAGGCCACGGCGACCAGCACGTCGGTGCGCTCCAGCCCGACCGGGCCATCAGGGTTGGTGGTGTAGGCCTGGAAGAAGCCGCCGGTGGTCATGTAACCTGCGGCGTTGTTGCCGGCGAAGACCAGCGCGGCAATGAGCACCAGTGGCCAGTGCTTCTTGAACAGCACCAGGATCGGCACGGCGGTCTGCGCCTTGTTCTCGCTGATTTCCTCGAAGACCGGGGACTCGTCCACCGAGCGGCGCACGAAGTAGCCGACGGCGATCAGGATAATCGACACCAGGAACGGAACGCGCCAGCCCCATTCGAGGAACGCATCGCCGGGGGAGATCACCCCGGTCATCAGCGCCATGGTGCCCGAGGCCAGCAGCATGCCCAGCGGCACGCCCACCTGCGGGTAGGAGCCTGCGCGGCCGCGGTGGCCGTCGGAGGCGTGCTCGACGGCCATCAGCACTGCGCCGCCCCATTCGCCGCCAGCGGAGATGCCCTGCAGGATGCGCAGCAGCAGCAGCATGATCGGCGCCCAGATGCCTGCGGTCTCGTAGGTCGGCAGCACGCCGATCAGCGTGGTGGCTGCACCCATCAGCGCCAGGGTCAGGACCAGCATCGCACGGCGGCCGATCTTGTCGCCGAAGTGCCCGGCCAGGAATGCGCCCAGCGGGCGGAAGAGGAAGGACAGGCCGACCGAGGCGAAGGAGATCAGCAGCGCGATCTCCTGGCCTGCTGGTTCGAAGAACAGCTGGCTGAAGACCAGGCCTGCTGCGGTGGCGTAGATGAAGAAGTCGTACCACTCCACGGTGGTTCCGATGACCGTCGCGAAAGCTACGCGGCGCTGGTTGGCCTTGGCGGCCTTGGATTGTGTCATAGTGCTTCCCTTGCGAGTGGTACCGAGGCGTCGATCACTGGCACCTGAGTTTTGGGTCACTCCAGTGTGGCACCAAGCACAAGTAAGGTAAACTTCAAATATCTGCAAAACTTCTGAAGGCTGGCTTATGTATTCGATGCGCCATCTGGAAATCATGGCTGAACTTCCCGCCCACAGCACGCTCGGTTCGGCGGCCAGCGAATTGAGAATCTCGGAATCGGCCTTGTCGCAGGCAATTACCGCCATCGAGAAGCATGCCGGGGAGACCTTGTGCCTGCGCCGCAAGGCCCACGGGATCCGGCTCACCGCTTCGGGTCAGCACTTCGCCGCCATGGCCCGGAAGATCCTTTCCGATGTCGGCGAATTGCGTGCAACATTCCCGCAAACCGAAGGAGCGCTGCGCGGGCCGGTGCGCTTCGGCTGCTTCGCTTCGCTCTCTCCGCACCTGATTCCGGCCACGCTGGAAGGGTTCGACCACCCCGAGGTGCAGCTCGATGTGCGCGTAGGCACCCACGAGGACTTGCTGCCGGCCCTGCGCGAGGGCGAGATCGATGTTGCTTTCGTCTACGACCTGCAGCTGCCCGCGGACATGGACAAGCAGAGGATCTACCAGACCGAGATGCAGGTGGTGCTGCATCCCGAGCACCGGCTGGCCAACCTCGCCCGGCCGCTGGAATTGGCCGACCTGGTCGACGAATCGCTGATCATCTACGAGTCCGACCCGAGCACCGAGCACCAGCAGCAGCTCTTCGCCTCCCAGGGCCTGCAGCCCAGGATCGCCGCCTCGGTCCCGCAGATGATCCTGGTCTCCGCGATGGTGGGCCGCGGCCTGGGCTACGGGCTGCTTATGCGCCGCCCGAACAATGCCGAGGTCTCCATCGAGGGCCGCCCGCTGGCCTTCCGCGAGCTCAAGGCCCCCAACTACCCGAACGCGGTCGTGGCGATCACGCCCAAGGGGGTCCAGATCCCGGCCCGCGTCCAGGCGCTGATCGACCACTGCACCTGCGCGATGGCTGAGTCCTGGTAGACGCGCACCCCCGGGGCGCGCATAATGGCCACATGATTGGCACGTGGCAGGCCATGGTCATCGACTGCGAGGACCCCGATGCACTGGCCGGATTCTATGAACAGCTCCTCGGGATGGTGCGCATCGACAACGAGCCCGACTGGGTTTCCATTGGCGATGCGCCGGACCATCCTGCGCTCGCCTTCCAGGCGGTCAGCCCGTACGTGGCCCCGCAGTGGCCCGGGCATGTGCACCCGCAGCAGGCGCATATCGACGTGAAAGTCGCCGACCTGGACCTGGCCGAAGAACAGGTGCTGCACCTCGGTGCGCGCTCGACCGGCGAAGGGTCCAAGACCTTCAGGGTCTATCTGGACCCGCAAGACCACCCGTTCTGCCTGGTGAGCTGGTAGCCGCGTAGGCGATCTTCGCCGCCTGCAGCCGGGTCGAGACCCCGAGCTTGGCCAGCACCTGGGAGACATGCGTCTTCACGGTGCTCTGCCCGATGCCCAGCCGCTGCGCCAATTGCGGGTTGCTCAGCCCTTCGGCCAACCCGTCGAGCACCTCGCGTTCCCTGCCGGTCAAGCCATCGGGCAGTTTCGCGGTGCCGGGTTCCGGCGCCAGCGCCCGGGCCAGGATCCGCGAGGTCACCTGCGGATCCAGCACCGATTCGCCGCGGGCCGCGGCCCCCACGCCCATGATGATCGCCTGCGGTTCGGCGCTCTTGAGCAGGAACCCGTGCGCCCCGGCCTGCAGTGCGCCAAAAAGGTACTGGTCGTCGTCGAAAGTCGTGAGCACCACGACGCGGCTGCTGCCGTGCAGCGCCTTGGTGGCCTCGATGCCATCGAGCACCGGCATGCGCAGGTCCATCAGGATGACGTCGGGGGACAGGGCACGGGCCATGGAAATGGCCGATCGCCCGTCGGCCGCTTCGCCCACGACTTCCAGGTCTTCCGCGGCCTGCAGCACCAGCCGGATCCCCATGCGCACGGTCGCATGGTCATCGACGATCAGGACTTTCACGGCTTCTCCATTGCTTCAATTGGTCCGGGGAATTCCACACGCACCTCGAAATCCGGGCCGGTGCGTATCCCGAACCGCCCATCGAGCGCGGCGACGCGGGTGCGGATATTCTCCAGCCCGGTGCCCGCCCCCGGGCCGCGGCTGGCGTCGGGCCGCAGGCCATTGCTCGCCGTGATCGCCAAGCCACGGTCCTGGATCACGCTCAGTTCCAGGGTAGTGCCCGGCGCATGCTTGGCGTGGTTGACCAGCAGCTCGCAGACCGTGCGGTGCGCGGCGGTATGCACCGCAGGGCTGAAGCGCTGCGGATGCGCGACCCGGTACTCCCAGCGCACCGGGCTGCCGAATCCGGCCACCAGCTCCGGCAGATCCTCGATCCGCGCCTGCAGCGCAGGGCCCCCGGCATGCAGCATCCGCACCATCGCGGCCATGTCCTCCAAGCCGGACACCGACTCATCGCGGATGCTCTGCAACGGAGCCCGCACCTCCTGGGGTGCGGCCGGAAGCAGGGCGCCGGAGAGCAGCGCGATTGACGAGAACCTGGCCGAGAGCACGTCATGCATCTCGCGGGCCAGCGCAGTGCGCTCCTGGACGCGGGAAAAGTCGTGCTCGGCGACCAGCTGGTCCTCGCGGGCATCGGCCGCCGCCTGCACAGCCTCTGCCCGCTGGGCTTCGGCCTTGGCCAGCTCCTTGGCGGTGCGCACATTCTCCGCCCAGAGCATCGGGGTGAAGAGGATGAAGCCGGCCATGAGCAGGGCCAGCACCACCTCCTGCGGATTCCCGGTGACCAGCCATGTGGCGATGGCCAGCGAGATGGCCGCCAGGCACAGCAGCGCCAGCGCCACCGTCCGCGTGCGCACCGACCCGAGCAGGAACAACCCGAAGACGCATTCGAAGACCAGGAAGTACCCGCCTAGGCTTCCCACGGCCAGCAAGCCGGCGCCGGCGAACAGCATGGCCAGGGAGCTGACTACGAGAAAACGCCGACGGACCAGCACGGCGGCCAGGCCGATGAGCAGCAGGACGATCCATTCGTACCCGCGGATCGCGAACCATGGGGGATTGGCCAGTCCCGAAAGATGCAAGATGGCGGTGAGCACCAGATAGGTGCCGACGACCTCGGGTTCCTTGTCTCCGCTGCCCATCCGCCGAATGAAGTTCATGCTTCCAGCATCCCCGAACTGGCTGCCCGCCGGTATCCCCCTTAAGGAGGAGAAAGCGCAGCCCACTGGCCGATACCGCGAATCGGCAGGCCGCGGAACAGTGGAAACCATGGACATCATGACGAGCAATCCCGAACTATCCCTTCTCATCCTGGCGCTAATCGACTCGACCAGCATCGGCACCCTGGTCATTCCGCTGTGGCTGCTGCTGCGGGGGCGCCGCGAAGCCATTGCCAAGGTCTTGGCCTACCTGCTGGTGATCGCCGGATTCTACTGGATCGTCGGGGTGCTGCTGCGCAGCGGGTTGCTGCTCATCGATCCCGGCATCTTCCAGCACCGGTTCTTCCGGCTGGCCGGAATGGCGGTCGGGGCGCTGATGATCATCTGGGCGCTCACCTACCGCACCGATGCGCAGAAGGAAGCCAGCGCACGGAAGAAAGCCATCGCGCATAGCGGCGCGGCACTTGAAGGACCGGCACCGAGCCCGGCGGACGCAACCGGCCAGGTGCCGCGGCGCTTGCGCAGCCGTTTGGGAACTGCGCTGGATACCCGCACCGGGCTGATTGCCCTGGCCCTGTTCGCCGGCCTGCTGGAACTTCCCACGATGCTTCCCTACCTGGCCGCCGTAGGCGTCATGCAGGGCGCCGGCTGGGGCACCGGTTTGCAGCTGCTTGCGCTGATCGGCTACTGCTTGGTGATGATCGTCCCGGCGTTGGTGCTGGTTGGCGCCCGTGCGGTCGCCGGCCCGCGCATCGAAGCCTGGATGCAGAAGATGGGGGCCAAAGCCTCGGCCTACGCCCAGGAAACCCTTGGCTGGGTGGTGGGCATCGGCGGATACCTGCTGATTCGCGCATGCCTTTCCGGGCAGGATCTGCACAGCTTGCTCGGCTAGCCACGCTGTGGGCGAAAGGGCACGGTTCCAATTGGCTTGAAGCGGGGTAATGATGCGAGAATTGACGGCATGGAACCTCTAGGCAGCAGCGCGAAGCAGGGCAGGAAAGTCACCCTGAACGCATCAACTTTGGCAATGTCCGTCATGGTCATCGTCCTTCTGGTGGCAGTGGTATTCGCTGCCAACTCCAATGAGATCGTCGGCTGGTTCGTTGTCGTCATCTCCGCCGGTTGGCTGCTGCTGGCCGCATTCATGATGTTCGGCCTCAAGCGAGGCGCGGACAAGATCAACAACTCGCTGCGCGAAGCCACCGCGGCGGCTACCCCGCGCGCCCAGCCAGGCACCGTGGTGGTTGACGAAGCTACCAGCCAGCGCGACATGAAGCTCGATCACTCGTTCAAGATCGTCCAGGTCCAGGCGCGCGTGATCGCCGAACAGCGCCAGAGCCGGGGCGAGGATTACGAGGGCATGATCGACCGGGCGCTGGAGACAATCCAGATGACCGCGGCGAATGCGCGGGACATGATCAAGCCGGCCAAGCCGATGGACGGCGAAATCATCGACTAACCGATCCGGGCAACGCGCAAGCGTTGCCCTTTTTCGTTGCGCATGTTCCGGCGCAGGCCAGATCAGCGCGTAATGGAACACATAATTTTGTAAGGTGGAACAGTGATACCTACCAGTGTGGAAATTCTCAACAAGGACGCCGGCGCACTGCGCGTCGCGTCGGTCAACGTCAACGGCATTCGCGCGGCCTACAAGCGCAATATGGCGGACTGGATCGCCGCCCGTGACGTGGACATCCTGTGCCTGCAGGAAGTACGCGCACCGGACAAGATCCTGCGCGACCTGATTGGGGAGGGTTGGCATATTCTGCATGCCGAAGCCAAGGACAAGGGCCGCGCAGGCGTCGCCGTCCTCTCGCGGACCGAGCCGGTAGCCGTGCGAGAGCACATCGGCGAGGACTACTTCGCCGAATCCGGCCGCTGGGTCGAAGCGGACTTCGAAGTCAACGGCGAGGTCTTCACCGTCGTCTCGGCCTACGTCCACTCCGGAGAGCTGGGCACCCAGAAGCAGGAGGACAAGTACCGCTTCCTGCAGCGCATGAACGTGCGCCTGGTAGAGCTGAAGAACGAGAAGGACCACGTCCTGGTGGTGGGCGATTTGAACGTCGTGCACACGCAGAAGGACATCAAGAACTGGAAGCCGAACCATAACAAGCGCGCCGGCGTCATGGACGAGGAAATCGCCTACTTCGACGGCTTCTTCGGCCCTCAGATCGGCTACAAGGATGTGGCGCGCGAGCTGGCCGGCGACGTGCAGGGACCGTACACCTGGTGGTCCTTCCGCGGACAGGCCTTCGACAACGACGCCGGTTGGCGCATCGACTACCACATGGCCACTCCGGCGCTAGCCGCCAAGGCCATTAAGTCCCACGTAGACCGTGCCTCGGCCTACGATTTGCGCTTCTCCGACCATGCACCGCTGGTCGTCGACTACCAGTTCTAAGGAAAACCATGGAAACAACCCGTCCCCGCGTACTTTCAGGAATGCAGCCATCGGGCGATTCGCTGCACCTGGGCAACTACCTGGGCGCGCTGGTCAATTGGGTCAAGACCCAGGATGACCACGAAGCATTCTTCTTCATCCCGGATATGCACGCGATCACCGTCTCGCAGGATCCGGCGGAGCTGCGCGCGCGTACCCGAAAGACCGCTGCGCAGTTCATCGCCGGCGGCATCGACCTGGACAAGTCCACCCTGTTCGTCCAGTCGCAGGTCCCCGAGCATGCGCAGCTGGCCTGGGTGCTGAACTGCATCACCGGTTTCGGCGAAGCCAGCCGCATGACCCAGTTCAAGGACAAGTCCTCCAAGGGCGGCGCGGATGCCGCCAGCGTCGGGCTGTTCACCTACCCGGTCCTGATGGCCGCGGACATCCTGCTCTACCAGCCGGAAGGTGTTCCAGTGGGCGATGACCAGCGCCAGCACGTGGAGCTGGCCCGCGACCTGGCCAAGCGCTTCAACCACCGCTTCGGGCAGACCTTCACCGTTCCGGAGGCCTTCATCCCGAAGGAGGGCGCACGCATCTACGACCTGCAGAACCCGACCTCGAAGATGTCCAAGTCCGCCGAGTCCCCTGCGGGCCTGATCAACGTCCTGGATGAGCCGAAGCTGATCGCCAAGCGCATCAAGTCCGCGGTGACCGATGCCGGGTCCGTCGTGGCCTACGACAAGGCCGAGAAGCCGGGCGTTTCGAACCTGCTCGATATCCTGGCCGCCGTGACCGGCAAGCATGTGCCAGAACTGGTCAACGAGTTCGAAGGCAAGATGTACGGGCACCTGAAGGTGGCTGTGGCCGACGCCGTGGTGGAGCAGCTGGCTCCCATCCGCACCCGTACCCTGGAGCTGCTCGATGATCCGGCGGAGCTGGATCGCCTGCTGCTTGCCGGTGCGGCCAAGGCGCGCGTCGTCGCGTCGAAGACCGTTGCCGATGTCTACCAGAAGGTCGGCTTCCTGCCACCGCTGGGAATCTGATGGCTTTCGAGTACACCCTGGGCGTAGTGATCCCGGTGCCGCAGCCGCACCGGGAGACCCTGCGCGCGTGGCGCCAGGAATACGGGGGAGAGGCCACCGGGCCAATTGCCCCGCATATCACCCTGGTGTCCGGATCGTACCTGAATTCCTGGGAGAAGGCGGCGGCCCAGGTGCGCCGGGTGGCAGCCACGGTGGAGCCCTTCAGCATCCAGCTGGGTCCGGCTCGAACCTTCCGGCCAGCCAGTGACGTGGTTTTCCTGCCGCTGGAACGCGGCGCTCAGGAATGCTGGCAGCTGCACCGTGCGCTGCTCGGCGACGCACTGAGGCACGAATCAGCTTTCGCCTACCATCCGCACCTGACCATCGCGCAGAACGTGCCTGCGCGGCAACTGGACGCCGCGCAGGCAGCATTGGGCGAGACGCACCTGTCCTTCGCAGCGGATCATATCCATTTGTTCGATACCCGTGGCGGGGATTGGAACTTCAGCGAGCAGATCCCGCTGGGTTCCTAGCTTGCCTGGTTCGCCCTGCAGAAAACGCCCCCCTC
>NZ_JBLVOJ010000024.1:493555-495155 GCF_053543715.1 Glutamicibacter sp. AGC46 | reverse complement strand
CGCGGCTGGCGTTTTCCGTGTCGGCTAGCGAATTACTTTTGGCGGACGTTGGCCTCGATCTTCGCTCCGGTATCGGCATCGATGTTCTTCCAGTAAGCGATCGCGTTGGACAGCACCGGCTCGATGACGCCATCCAGCGCCCCGGTGACGGTGTCCACCAGTTCGGCGCGCTGGGCATCATCCATCACCTCGCGGACCAGGATGCCGGGTTGTACGAAGTCCCCATCGTCCTTGCGCAGCGTGTAGGCCTCGCGGACCAGCTCGCCGTCGGACTCGAAGGAATTTTCCGCAGGTCCGGTTTCATCGCTCCATGAATCCCCGAAGGAGTTCGGCGCATAGACGCTGCGATCCCCGGTGTGATCGTAGGTCATGCTCCCCTCGAAGTTGTACGAGTGGACCGGGCACTTGGGCTTGTTCACCGGCAGCTGCTGGAAGTTGGTGCCGATGCGGTAGCGCTGCGCATCCGCGTACGCGAAATTGCGTCCCAGCAGCATCTTGTCAGGACTCATCCCCATGCCCGGGACCATGTTCCCGGGGGAGAATGCGGCCTGCTCGATTTGCGCGAAGAAGTTCTCCGGGTTCCGGTTCAGTGTCATGGTGCCGACCTTGATGCGCGGATAGTCCTTCTTGGACCAGACCTTGGTCAGGTCGAAGGGGTTGAACCGGTAGGTCTTGGCTTCCTCGTAGGGCATGATCTGCACGTACAGGTCCCACTGGGGAAAATTTCCGGCCTTGATGGCTTCGAACAGGTCGCGACGGTGGAAGTCGGCGTCGGATCCGGCCAGTGCCTCGGCCTGCGCCCCGCGCATGGTCTCGAACTTCTCGGACTGCTTGTTCAGGAAATGGTACTTGACCCAGAATTTCTCTCCGGCAGCATTGACCCACATGTAGGTGTGCGAGCCGTAGCCGTTCATTTCGCGCCAGGTCTTGGGCAGGCCGCGCTGGCCCATGATGTAGGTGACCTGGTGGGCGGATTCCGGATTCTGCGTCCAGAAGTCCCACTGCATGGTTCCATCGCGCAGCCCCGAATCGGGCAGCCGCTTCTGGGAGCGGATGAAGTGCGGGAACTTCATCGGGTCGCGCACGAAGAACACCGGCGTGTTGTTCCCGACCAGATCGAAATTGCCTTCGGAAGTGTAGAACTTCATCGAGAAGCCGCGCACATCGCGCCAGGTGTCGGGAGAGCCGAGCTCGCCGGCAACGGTGGAGAAACGCATCAGCGTTTCGGTTTTCACGCCAGGCTGGAACAGGGCCGCCTTGGTGTACCGGGATACGTCCTCGGTGGTTTCGAATTCGCCGAAGGCTCCGGAACCCTTGGCATGCGGGCGGCGCTCGGGAACGTTCATCCGGTTGAAATGCTGCAGGGTCTCGACCAGATGATGATCGTGCAGCACGATGGGGCCGTTGGCGCCCACCGTCAGCGAGTTGCGGTCGCTGGCCGCCGGGATTCCTGCTTGGGTTGTCGAGGTGGTTTCTTCACTGGCCATGTTTGCTCCTCAGCTAGGTGGTGCATTGGGAAAAGGGCGAGTACTGCCCATCATGCCACGCGAGGCGGGGGCGTTGAAGGGATGCAAAAAGGGCCCGAACCGTTGAACGGTTC
>NZ_JBLVOJ010000024.1:479895-493513 GCF_053543715.1 Glutamicibacter sp. AGC46 | reverse complement strand
GCGCCCCTCAGCGCGTCCTTAGACGGTGCGCGCCAGAATTGCCTGCTTGACCTCGGCGATAGCCTTGGTCACCTGGATGCCGCGTGGGCATGCTTCGGTGCAGTTGAAGGTGGTGCGGCAGCGCCACACGCCTTCCTTGTCGTTCAGGATCTCCAGGCGCATGTCGCCTGCATCATCGCGCGAGTCGAAGATGAAGCGGTGGGCGTTGACGATCGCGGCCGGGCCGAAGTACTGGCCATCGGTCCAGAACACCGGGCAGGAGCTGGTGCAAGCAGCACACAGGATGCACTTGGTGGTGTCGTCGAAGATCTCGCGATCCTCGGCGGACTGGTAGCGTTCCTTGGTTGGCTCGTGGCCCTTGGAGATCAGGAATGGCATGATCTCGCGGTAGGACTGGAAGAACGGTTCCATGTCGACGATGAGGTCCTTTTCAAGGGGCAGGCCCTTGATGGCTTCAACGGTGATCGGCTTGGAGGTGTCCAGGTCCTTGAGCAGGGTCTTGCAGGCCAGGCGGTTGCGGCCGTTGATGCGCATGGCATCGGAACCGCACACGCCGTGGGCGCAGGAGCGGCGGAACGACAGCGAGCCGTCCTGCTCCCACTTGACCTTGTGCAGGGCGTCCAGCACGCGGTCGGTGCCGTACATGGTCAGCTTGAAATCTTCCCAGTATGCGTCCGCAGTAGCCTCTGGCAGGTAGCGGCGAACGCGCAGGGTGATGTCGAAGCTCGGGATCTCTCCGCCGCCGCCAACGCCTGGCTTCAGGTCGATCTTTGACGGTGGTTCTGGCAGTTCGGTGCTCATTAGTACTTACGCTCCATTGGCTGGTAACGGGTAAAGACCACTGGCTTGGTCTCCATGCGGATGCCCTTGATGTCCTCGGTGACGGCTTCTGCGTCGCGGTAGGACATCGAGTGCTTCATGAAGTTCTCATCGTCGCGGTCTGGGAAGTCCTCGCGGTAGTGGCCGCCGCGGGATTCCTTGCGGTGCAATGCAGCAACGGTGATGACCTCGGCCAAGTCGAGCAGGAAGCCCAGCTCGATGGCTTCGAGCAGATCCAGGTTGAAGCGCTTGCCCTTGTCCTGGATGCTGATGTTCTTGTAGCGCAGGCGCAGATCCTCGATCACGTCGCGCGCTTCCTTCAGCGAACGCTCGTCGCGGAATACCTGGACGTTGGCGTCCATGGTCTCCTG
Organism: Glutamicibacter sp. AGC46; assembly: GCF_053543715.1. Classification (NCBI taxonomy): domain Bacteria; kingdom Bacillati; phylum Actinomycetota; class Actinomycetes; order Micrococcales; family Micrococcaceae; genus Glutamicibacter; species Glutamicibacter sp. AGC46. The sequence goes on along the minus strand of NZ_JBLVOJ010000024.1, from coordinate 492,323 downwards.
CAGGATCGAGCGCAGGTCCGAGACGCGCTCGGTGCCGTTGCCGGTCAGCACGCCGTCGATCTGCGCGGTGACGAATGCTTCCGGGTTCTCCGGCAGCTCGACGAAGTCGGCGGTCTTGGAGTACTCGGCAGCGGCAACGCCGGCGCGCTTGCCGAACACGTTGATATCCAGCAGCGAGTTGGTGCCCAGGCGGTTCGAGCCGTGGACCGATACGCAAGCAACCTCGCCGGCAGCGAACAGGCCAGGAATGACGGTGTCATTGTCCTGCAGCACTTCGGTGTTGATGTTGGTTGGAACGCCACCCATTGCGTAGTGCGCAGTGGGGTAGACAGGCACCGGATCGGTGAATGGCTCGACACCCAGGTAGGTGCGGGCGAACTCGGTGATGTCCGGCAGCTTGGATTCGATGTGCTCTGGTTCCAAGTGGGTCAGATCCAGCAGCACGTAGTCCTTGTTCGGGCCGCAACCGCGGCCTTCGCGGACTTCGTTGGCCATCGCGCGGGCCACGATGTCACGTGGTGCGAGGTCCTTGATGGTCGGCGCATAGCGTTCCATGAAGCGCTCGCCATCCGAGTTGCGCAGGATCGCGCCTTCGCCACGTGCGCCCTCGGTGAGCAGGATGCCCAGTCCGGCAAGGCCCGTTGGGTGGAACTGGAAGAACTCCATGTCCTCCAGCGGCAGGCCCGAGCGGAAGGCGATGCCCATGCCGTCACCGGTCAGGGTGTGCGCGTTGGAGGTGGTCTTGAAGACCTTGCCGGCGCCGCCCGAGGCGAAGATGACCGACTTGGCCTGGAAGACGTGCAGCTCGCCGGTCGCCAGGTCGTAGGAGACGACGCCGGCAACGCGCTTCTGCTTGTAGGCGGTGCCGTCCTCGCGGTAGGCATCTTCTTCGACCATCAGCAGGTCGAGCACGTAGTACTCGTTGTAGAACTCGACGTTGTGCTTGACGCAGTTTTGGTACAGGGTCTGCAGGATCATGTGGCCCGTGCGGTCAGCTGCGTAGCATGCGCGTCGCACGGCGGCTTTGCCGTGGTCGCGGGTGTGGCCGCCGAAGCGGCGCTGGTCGATCTTGCCCTCTGGGGTTCGGTTGAATGGGAGGCCCATCTTTTCCAGGTCCAGCACGGCGTCGATGGCTTCCTTGGCCATGACCTCGGCTGCGTCCTGGTCAACCAGGTAGTCGCCACCCTTGATGGTGTCGAACGTGTGCCACTCCCAGTTGTCTTCCTCGACGTTGGCAAGTGCTGCGCACATGCCGCCCTGGGCCGCACCGGTGTGCGAGCGGGTTGGGTAAAGCTTGGTTAGCACTGCGGTGCGTGCGCGCTGACCGGATTCGATCGCTGCACGCATGCCTGCACCACCGGCACCGACGATAACAACGTCGTACTTATGTACCTGCATTCTTGATGCTCTCTTTTCTAAAAATCTGTGTGGCTATTGGCTGGAACTAGGGGAGTTCCAATTAGCACTGCGGCAGGGTGCTGCCGGCTACGCATGGATCGAAGGTGAAGATCACCAGGGAACCAAGCACGATGATGAAGATCGTGGCGACGTACAGGATGCCCTTGAGCCATGCACGGGTAGCGTGCTTCTCTGCGTAGTCGTTGATGATGGTGCGCACGCCGTTGGTGCCGTGCAGCATGGCCAGCCACAGCATGGCCAGATCCCAGAACTGCCACAGCGGCGAGGCCCACTTGCCGGCCACGAAGCCGAAGCTGATGCCGGAGATGCCTTCGCCGACCATCAGGTTGGAGATCAGGTGTCCGAAGATCAGGACGATCAGCACGACGCCGGAGAGGCGCATGAACAGCCATGCCAGCATTTCGAAGCTTCCGCGGGACTTTGGTCCGCGCTTGTACTTTGGATCAATGCGCTGGCTGCGAGGAGCAGGAATAGAAACGCTCATGGCTTAGTGGCTCCCAAATGCGATCGACAGGTGACGGATGGCGAAGCCCGCAAAGACGATGACCCAGAGGATCAATACGCCCCAGAGCAACTGGCGCTGGTACTTGGTACCCTGCTTCCAGAAGTCGACCAGGATCAAGCGCAGACCGTTGAATGCGTGGAAGAGGATTGCTGCAACCAGACCGGTTTCACCAAGTGCCATCCACGGGGTCTGGTAGGTGCTAATGATTGCGTCGTAGGCGCCGGCATCGACACGGACCATGGCCGTATCGAGCACGTGCACCAGCAGATAAAGAAAAATAACGACACCGGTGACTCGGTGTCCCACCCAGGACCACATGCCTTCATGGCCGCGGTATAGGGTGCCTGACGAAGTCTTCGACACTGAACTAAACCTCCAAGGCTCGCAACGGCGCATGTGTATATTGCACACAATGAGATTTGACGCACTTGTGCGAGCGTTCCTTGTGCGAGTCTAAACCACTTGGCTAGCTCCAATCTATTTCGTGTCTCGTTCCTGTGAGCATGTTCACCGAAAAGGGGTAATTATGCGCTAAAAGGCCGAAATCCCGCCCGTAATACCTCATGCGATGTTTTCGTATTTAATCTGTTGCACAGGTTTCAATGGACAGGATTATCCACCGAATGAATTAGTCTGGAAGGCGTGAATGCAGACCTATTAGCCCGATTCCACGGCGTGATCCCCGCCGGCGGCGTCGGCACCCGATTGTGGCCCCTCTCCAGGGCTTCCGCTCCGAAGTTTTTGCACGATCTGACCGGATCCGGATCCACGCTGATCCGCGCCACCTATGACCGCCTGGTCCCGCTGGCCGGCGAACGGATCATGGTGGTCACCGGGCGTGCGCACCGCGGGGCCGTGGTGTCCCAGCTGCCCGAGCTGTGCGACGAGGACCTGGTGCTCGAGCCGGAGCCGCGCGACTCGGCCGCCGCCATCGGCCTGGCCGCCGCGATCCTGTACCGCCGCGACCCGAGCATCATCATGGGCTCCTTCGCCGCGGACCAGGTCATCGAGCCGGTTGAGGTGTTCCAGGCCGCGCTGAGCGAAGCGATCCACACCGCTGCGACCGGCAAGATCGTGACCATCGGCATCCACCCGACGCACCCTTCCACCGGTTTCGGCTACATCCAGACCGGCGAACCGCTCCAGGTTCCCAATGCGCCGTCGGCGCGCGGCGTGGTGCAGTTCGTGGAGAAGCCCGATGAGGACACCGCCCGCAAGTACCTGGCCTCGGGCGGGTTCCTGTGGAATGCCGGCATGTTCGTCGCGCCGGTGAGCCTGATGCTCAAGCACCTGGAAGCCAACGAGCCGGCGCTGTACGCGGGCCTGATGAAGATCGCCGATGCCTGGGAAACCGATCAGCGCGAAACCGTGATGTGCGAAGTCTGGGCCGATCTGCCGAAGATCGCCATTGACTATGCGGTGGCCGAGCCGGCCGCCGCGGCTGGGGACGTCGCGGTGATCCCGGGCGTTTTCAACTGGGACGACGTGGGCGACTTCGCCGCGATCGGCCGCTTGAACAAGGCCAGTGCCGAGGAGGGCATCATCAACCTGGGCGGCGAGTCGGTGCGCGTGTATGCCGACAGCGCTACCGGCGTGGTCTATTCGGACCGCCCGCGCGTGGTGGCCCTGGTCGGGATCGAGGATGTGGTCGTGGTGGATACCGCCGACGCGTTGCTGGTGACCACCAAGGAGCATGCGCAGAAGGTCAAGCAGACCGTGGAGGCCTTGAAGGCCGACGGTGCTACCGAGGTGCTCTAGCACAGCAGGATTGCGAACGGGGCGAGCTGGCCGGCAATAGGTCGGCGCGCCCCGTTTCCCTTGCCTGATGTTGCGCAATGCGCCCGAACATTACGGAAAACTGTCATTTTCTGCACCGTGCCGAGTATCTTCAAAAGGTGTCCACCGTGAATGAAAATGGCAATCCGGCTTCCGTCAGCGACTTCACCGAGCCGCTGATCGACCAGCTGATCGGCTTCCGCAGGGAACTGCATCGCAACCCGGAGCTGTCCTTTGCTGAGCACCAAACCACCGAGCGGATTCTCGAAACCCTGCGTGCTGCCGGGCTGGCGCCGCAGAAAATGGCCGACACCGGCGCCTTCGTGGACATTGGCGAAGGGCCCATCCGCATCGCCTTCCGTGCCGACATCGACGCGCTGCCGGTGGTGGAGGAAACCAACCTGGACTTCGCCTCGATGACCCAGGGCGTGGCGCACGCCTGCGGCCACGACATCCACACCACCGTGATGATCGGCGTGGCTTTGGCCCTGGGCAGGATCCATGCCGCCGGCAAGCTCGATGGCTGCGTGCGGGTGATCTTCCAGCCCGCCGAGGAGAAGCTTCCCGGCGGGGCGCTGTCGGTGATCGAGCAGGGCTTGCTCGATGGCGTGCCGCGGGTGCTCGCGCTGCATTGCGACCCGCGGATCGACGCCGGGCATATCGGCACCCGCATCGGTGCGATCACCTCGGCCAGCGACACCATCCGCATCGAGGTCAACGGCCGGGGCGGGCACACCTCGCGCCCGCACCTGACCGAAGACATCGTTTTCGCGATGAGCCAGATCGCCACCCAGGTCCCGGCCGTGCTCGGACGCAAGGTCGATGTGCGCTCGGCCGTCTCGGTGGTCTGGGGCCAGATCCATGCCGGCAGCGTGCCGAACGCGATCCCCGCCACCGGATACCTGGCCGGCACCATGCGCTGCCTGGACGGCGATGTCTGGTACGAGGCCGGTGAGCTGCTGGACCAGGCCGTGCGCCAGATCGCCGCTCCCTACGGAGTGGAGATCAAGCTGCAGCACACCCGTGGAGTGCCACCGGTGGTCAACGCTCCGGCGGAGACCGCATTGATCGAGGACGCCGCGCGCCGCGAGTTCGGAGCCGAGGCCATCGAGCTGACTCCGCAGTCCATGGGCGGGGAGGACTTCGCGTGGATGACGCAGAAGGTTTCCGGTGCGATGCTGCGGCTGGGAACCCGCACCCCGGGCGGCAAAACCTATGACCTGCACCGCGGGGACTATATCCCGGACGAATCGTGCATTGGCGTGGGGGTTCGCATCATGGCGGCCGCCGCCATGCAGGCTGTGCGCGAGGCTAACGCCAAATAGGGCGTTGGCCACATCAAACCCGAAAGTTTTTAACATTTCTTTGACGCTTTAACAATTCGGTCAGTGACTTGGGCGTTGGCGTTAAGCGCTTGCCGTTTTGCGGCCCGTAAGTTATCTGTTTGTAATCTTTATCGTCTTTACCTGTGACATATCTCCGATAGGCTATGGAAACGATGGGAATGCTATGACTTTTGGTGTGCTCGAGTAAGGCCTAGGCAATGGAGCCTTGCACGAGGGTCAGGTGTCTTGCCTCCCGCATTATCTCGCAAGATTCTTTGGAGGAACAGATGCGCTTCGTATCGCGCAAGACCGGTATGGCTGCAGCCATGCTCGGCATCTCGGCATTAGCTTTGAGCGCCTGCGGCGCTGCACCGGAAGAGACCAGCTCGGCTGGCCAGTTCCCGGACTACGTTGGCTGCATTGTGTCCGACTCCGGTGGATTCGACGACCAGTCCTTCAACGAATCTTCCTTCCGCGGCTTGAAGAACGCCGAGAAGGACCTGGGCATCCAGACCAAGGATGCAGAATCCAAGTCGAACGCCGACTTCGCGACCAACCTCAACGGCATGGTCAACGCAGGCTGCGACCTGACCGTCACCATCGGCTTCCTGCTGGGCGACGCAACCGCTGAGGCTGCCGCGGCCAACCCGGACAAGAACTTCGCCATCGTCGACTTCCAGTACGAGAAGCCGATCGAAAACGTCAAGCCGATCATCTACGACACGGCCCAGGCTGCCTACCTGGCAGGCTACGCAGCAGCTGCCGCTTCGAAGACCGGCACCGTCGCCACCTTCGGCGGGATCAAGATCCCTACCGTCACCATCTTCATGGACGGCTTCGCTGACGGCGTGGCCAAGTTCAACGAAGACAAGGGCAAGGACGTCAAGCTGCTGGGCTGGGACAAGAAGAAGCAGGACGGCACCTTCTCCGGCGACTTCGAGAAGCAGGATAAGGGCAAGCAGATCACCAAGAACTTCATCGCTTCCGGCGCTGACGTTGTCATGCCTGTCGCCGGCCCAGTGGGCAAGGGCGCTGGCGCTGCAGTGGTCGAGGCCAACGACGGCGGCAAGGAAGCCAAGCTCGTGTGGGTCGACTCCGACGGCTTCCTGACCGCTCCCGACTACAAGGACGTCATGCTGACCTCGGTCGTGAAGACCATGGACACCGCAGTCGAAGATGTCATCCGCACCGACGCCGAGGGCAAGTTCGACTCGACCCCGTACGTGGGCACCTTGGAGAACGAGGGCGTTGCACTGGCACCGTTCCACAACTTCGATGAGGAAATCGGCGAAGACACCAAGAAGGAGATCGATGCCCTGAAGCAGCAGATCATCTCCGGTGAGCTGGAGATCGAATCGGCTTCCAGCCCCAAGTAGGTCTAGGCAAACCAGCCATGGAGCGCGTCACCGCTCGCCGCAATACAGCGGTGGGCAGGTGACGCGCTTTATGCCTGCCTAAGGGCCAAAACAACCTGCCAGCAAGAACCTCGCCAAACGAACAATGAAGATGGTGGAATCGTGAAACTCGAACTACGAGGAATCTCGAAAGCCTTCGGTTCTTTCTACGCCAACAAAGATATCGACCTGACGGTCGATGACGCCCAGATTCACTGTCTGCTCGGCGAAAACGGTGCTGGAAAGTCCACGCTTATGAACGTGCTCTACGGGCTGTACCAGCCGACCGAGGGCCAAATTTTGCTGGACGGGAAGCCCGTCGAGTTCTCCGGACCGGGCGACGCCATGGCCTCGGGCATCGGCATGGTGCACCAGCACTTCATGCTGGTCCCGGTCTTCACCGTGGCAGAGAATATTGCCCTCGGCGCAGAAACCACCAAGGCTGGCGGCGTGCTTGACCTGCAGGTCACCCGCAAGAAGATCCGCGAGATCTCCGACCGCTACGGCTTCGACGTGGACCCGGACGCGGTCGTCGAAGACCTGCCCGTTGGCGTGCAGCAGCGTGTCGAGATCATCAAGGCCCTGGTGCGCGAGGCCAAGATCCTGATCCTCGATGAGCCGACCGCGGTGCTGACCCCGCAGGAAACCGACGAGCTGCTGGACATCATGCGCCAGCTCAAGGCCAACGGCACCTCCATCGTCTTCATCTCGCACAAGCTGCGCGAAGTGCGTGCCGTGTCCGATGTGATCACCGTGATCCGCCGCGGCCAGGTCATCGATTCGGTCTCCCCGGAATCCTCCACCACCGAGCTGGCCAACCTCATGGTCGGCCGCGCCGTGGAACTGAACCTGAACAAGGCCGCAGCCACTCCCGGGCAGGCGGTACTGCAGGTCAAGGACCTGACGGTCGTCGACCCGGCGGGCACCACCACGCTGGACTCGGTCACCTTGGATATCCATGCAGGCGAGATCCTGGCGATCGCCGGCGTGCAGGGCAACGGCCAGACCGAACTGACCGAAGCGATCCTGGGCACCCAGCCGGTGACGGGCGGCTCGGTCAAGCTCGCCGGCCAGGAGCTGGTTGGCAAGTCGGTCAAGCAGATCCTGCGCTCGGGCCTCGGCTTCGTTCCCGAAGACCGTTCGGTGCACGGCCTGGTCACCCAGTTCTCCATCGAGGAGAACCTGGTGCTGGACCTCTACGACCGCCCGCCCTTCGGCAAGGGCATCTCGATGAACCTGGAGGCGATCAAGAAGAACGCCGCGCAGCAGATCCAGGGCTTCGACGTGCGTACCGACAACCCGCTGAACCCTGCTTCCAGCCTCTCGGGCGGCAACCAGCAGAAGGTCGTGATGGCCCGCGAGTTGAGCCGCGATTTGAAGCTGTTCATCGCTTCGCAGCCGACCCGCGGCGTGGATGTGGGCTCCATCGAGTTCCTGCACCGCCGCATCGTGGCCGAACGCGACAAGGGCACCCCGGTGATGATCGTTTCCACCGAGCTGGACGAGGTCATGGAATTGGCCGACCGCATTGCCGTGCTCTACAAGGGCAGGATCAACGGCATCGTGCCGGGCGACACCTCCCGCGAGGTGCTGGGCTTGATGATGGCCGGTGTTTCGCAGGAAGAAGCCCTGGCCCAGGCCGAATTCGCGAAGGCGGAGAACGAGCCGGTTGAAGCCCAGCCAGCTAGCGAGCATGACAACCAGGAAGGAGAAGCGCAGTGAGCGAGAAAGCACCTGTGGTTCCCGGCTCCGGCAAGCCGGGCAATGACCTCTTGCGCCAAATCACCCAGGGACCAGGCCTGGTCTCGGTCCTCGGCGTCATCGTCGCACTGGTCATCGGCGGCCTGCTGATTGCGGTCACCGATGAGAAGGTGGGCGAAACGGCCGGCTACCTCTTCGCCCAGCCTTCGGCCTTCTTCGGCGAATTCTGGCGTGCGGCCACCGAAAGCTATGTGGCGCTGTTCAACGGCTCGATCTACAACTCCTCGCAGGGGTTCAAGCCGTTCCTGGAGACCCTGACCGTCTCCACCCCGCTGATCTGCGCCGGCTTGGGCGTGGCCGTGGCATTCCGCGCCGGCCTGTTCAACATCGGTGCCCAGGGCCAGATCATCATCGGCTCGGTGCTGGCCGCCTACATCGGCTTCGCCTGGCACCTGCCCATCGGCCTGCACCTGCTGCTGGTGATCGTCTTCGGCCTGCTCGGCGGCGCGATCTGGGGCGGCCTGGTCGGCCTGCTCAAGGCCAAGACCGGCGCCCACGAAGTGATCCTCACGATCATGTTCAACTACGTGGCCGTGTACCTGATCGACTTCCTGATGAACACCCAGGGGTTCCGCCGTCCCGGCGAGACCAACCCGATCTCGCCGATCCTGGACAGCTCGGCCATCTTCCCGGCGATCCCCGGTTCGCGTTTGCACCTGGGCTTCGTGATGGCGGTGCTGCTGGTGCTGGCCGTGTCCTGGATGTTCAAGCGCTCCACCGTGGGCTTCGAATTCCGCGCCGTGGGCCACAACCCGGAAGCCGCGCAGACCGCCGGCATCAACGTGGCCCGCACCACCATCATTGCGATGGCGCTGGCTGGCGCCTTGGCCGGTGCCGCAGGCGTGGCACAGGTGGCAGGCACCGAAAAGGTGCTCACCGGCGGCATCGCCGGCTCGCTGGGCTTCGACGCGATCACCGTGGCGTTGCTGGGCCGCTCCACCCCGTGGGGCACGTTCTTCGCCGGCCTGCTCTTCGGAGCGTTCCAGGCCGGTGCGGTGAACATGCAGATCACCACCGGCACCCCGATCGACATCGTGTCGGTGGTGCAGTCGCTGATCGTGCTGTTCATCGCCGCCCCGCCGCTGGTCAAGGCCATCTTCGGCATGAACCGCAAGAAGAAGCGCAGCTCCAAGCTCGAACCTACTAAGGCAGGTGCCAAGTGACCTCTTCCACCTTGCAGCCGGCAATCAACGTCCTGCCGAGCAAGAAGACCCCGATCATCCTCTCGGTGATCGCAGTGATCGTCTTCTTCAGCTTCGGCCTGCTGGGCAACGACCAAGCCGCCCACTTCACGCTGAACAGCGCCGGCGACGCCTTCGAGCTGCCCGAACTGGTCTTCCCGGGCCGCATCACCAACATCGTGTTCGGCGTGCTGCTGCTGGCCATTGCCGCCTACGCGTGGATGCAGCGCAAGCAGGGCAGGATCCTGGCCACCTGGATGGTCGCCATCGCGGCGGTCCTGTTCGTGCTGGGCTTCCTGATCTGGGTGGTTTCCGGCGCCAACATCAACAGCATTTCGCTGGCCAGCCTGCTGGCCGGTGGCGTGGTGCTGGCCGTGCCGCTGGTCTTCGGTTCGCTTTCGGGCGTGCTGTGCGAGCGTGCCGGCGTCGTCAACATCGCCATCGAGGGCCAGCTGCTGGGCGGTGCTTTCACCGCGGCACTGGTCGCCTCGCTGACCCAGAGCGCCTTCGCGGGCCTGGTTGCCGCCGGCCTGGCCGGCGCCATGGTCTCGCTGGTCCTGGCGGTCTTCTCCATCAAGTACGTGGTCAACCAGATCATCGTCGGCGTGGTCCTGAACGTGCTGGTTTCGGGCATCACCGGCTTCCTGTTCACCACCGTGATGCAGGAGGACCCGGAGCGCTTCAACTCGCCAGCGCACCTGCCGGTCCTTGAAATCCCGCTGCTCTCCTCGATCCCGGTCATCGGCCCGATCCTGTTCAAGCAGTCGGTGATCGGCTACCTGATGTACCTGGCCGTCTTCCTGGTCTGGTTCGGCCTGTTCAAGACCAAGTGGGGCCTGCGCGTGCGCGCCGTGGGCGAGCATCCGAAGGCAGCCGATACCCTGGGCATCAAGGTCAACGCGATCCGCTTCTGGAATGTCACCCTCGGCGGCATCGTGGCCGGCATCGGCGGTTCCTTCTTCACCCTGGTGGCCATCGACTCCTTCACCAAGGAAATCTCCGGCGGCCGCGGCTTCATCGCGCTGGCCGCAGTCATCTTCGGCCGGTGGAACCCGATCGGCGCTTTCCTGGCCGCCCTGCTCTTCGGCTTCGCCGATAACTTGCAGGTGATCCTGACGATCATCGGCACCCCGGTACCAAGCCAGTTCATGGCCATGATGCCTTACCTGGTGACCATCTTCGCGGTGGCCGGATTGGTGGGGCGTTCGCGCGGACCGGCAGCTGCGGGCGAACCCTACGTGAAGGAATAGCGATTTCCCATGAATAGCAACAACGCGCCGTGGCCGCAGATCGAAGCTGCGGCTGCGGCCGCGCTGTCCCAGGCCTACGCGCCCTACTCCGAGTTCCGGGTGGGTGCCGCGGCACTGACCAGCGACGGCCGCCTGATTTCCGGGTGCAACATCGAGAACGCCGCCTACGGGGTCACCCTGTGCGCTGAATGCGCCATGGTGGGCCAGCTCTTCGCCACCGGCGGGGGCACCATGGAATACTTCCTGTGCTTCGGCCAGCTGCGCGAGGGCGAGCTCGAACTGATCACCCCGTGCGGCCGGTGCCGCCAGCTGCTTTTCGAGCACCGCGGGGCGCAGCTGCTGATCAAGACAGCCCGCGGCATCGTGGGAATCGACGACCTCTTGCCTGACGCGTTCGGGCCGCAGAATCTCAACTTCTAGCGCCGGAGCACACCGGCCAACAGCAGAATGGAAGGTGCCTGATATGGCTACCGAGCAATTCAGTGCCGTCGAAGTCATCCGCGCCAAGCGCGATGGCGGCGAACTGAGCAACGAGATGATCGACTGGACCATCGATGCCTACACCCGCGGGGCCATCGCCGAAGAGCAAATGTCCGCGCTGAATATGGCCATCTACTTCCAGGGCATGAACCGCAACGAGATCTCGCGCTGGACCACCGCGATGATCAACTCCGGGGAACGCATGGACTTCTCTGCCCTCACCGACCCGTCGGGCAAGAAGCTGGCCACCACCGACAAGCACTCCACCGGCGGCGTGGGGGACAAGATCACCTTGCCGCTGGCTCCGCTGGTCGCCAGCTTCGGCGTGGCCGTCCCGCAGCTCTCGGGCCGCGGGCTGGGCCACACCGGCGGCACCCTGGACAAGCTCGAAGCCATTCCCGGCTGGAAGGCGGACCTGTCCAACGAAGCGCTGTTCTCCCAGCTGTCCAACGTCGGCGCGGTCATCTGCGCCGCCGGCACCGGACTGGCTCCGGCGGACAAGAAGCTCTACGCCCTGCGCGATGTCACCGCCACCGTGGAAGCCATCCCGCTGATCGCGTCCTCGATCATGAGCAAGAAGATCGCCGAAGGCACCGGCACCCTGGTGCTGGATGTGAAGGTCGGCTCCGGCGCGTTCATGAAGGACGAGGCCATGGCCCGCGAACTGGCCGAGACGATGGTGAACCTGGGCACCGATGCGTCGGTGAACACCGTGGCGCTGCTGACCAACATGGAAACCCCGCTGGGCCTGACCGCCGGCAACGCCATCGAGGTCGAGGAATCCGTTGAGGTCCTGGCCGGCGGCGGACCAGAGGACGTCGTGGAGCTGACCGTGGCCCTGGCCACCGAGATGCTTGCCGGGGCAGGCATCAAGGATGCGGATGTCCCCGGTGCGCTGAAGAACGGCAAGGCCATGGACATCTGGCGCAAGATGATCGCGGCCCAGGGCGGCGATCCGGATGCCAAGCTGCCGGTAGCCAAGGAATCGCACACCGTGGTGGCGCCCGCCGAGGGCGTGCTGATCAAGCTCGACGCCATGGACATCGGCCTGGCCGCGTGGACCCTGGGCGCAGGACGTGCCCGCAAGGAAGACAGCGTCCAGGCCGGCGCCGGCGTGCGCATGCACGTGAAGCCAGGTGCCTTGGTTCGCCGTGGCGAGCCGATTGCCACCTTGCTGACCGACACCCCGGCCAAGATGGAGCGTGCCATCGAGCTGGTCCAGCGCGCCATCATGATCGGTTCGGCCGATGACCGTCCGGACACCCGCCTGATCCTGGACCGCATCGCCGCCAAGTAGCCGAATCCGGATGGGCGCTCAAGGAGCCGGGAAACACGTT
>NZ_JBLVOJ010000024.1:477437-479855 GCF_053543715.1 Glutamicibacter sp. AGC46 | reverse complement strand
GTGTTTCCCGGCTCTTTCGCTTGCCGGCGACCGATCCGCTGGGAATCTGCGCCCCGCTCCAGAAATATCGGGAGCCTGGTCGCCCTGCGAGTGCTCTTCCCCGGCCTCGCTGCCTGCAGCAGCTGGGCTTTTCTTTCCGGAGGGCCGTGCAGGTCCGTTCGTCTTCGAAGTTGCGGTAGCAATGGCCTGGCATCCTGGTGGTTCCCAGGCCAGCTGCCGCAGTAGAAGTTCCCAGAAAGTTCCCGGGAACAATAACGGCGTAGTCAAACGTTAGTCAGTTAACTCCTACCTGGGTAGCAGATGGGAATTGTCCACAACGCAACGTAAGCAGGATGCGCGCAGGTGAGTTCTCGAGCGAAAATGGAGAGACATTCAGCGCATGGAGCGCCTTGGGAAAGTAGATGTAGGCACGCATGGAATTAGTCAATGAGGCAATCACGCAGGCCGCCAGCGCATGGTGGATCCTGCCGTTATTGTTTCTGTTCTGCATGATCGATGCGATTTTCCCCCTCGTCCCGAGTGAATCATTTTTGGTTTCACTGGCCGCGGTCGGCGTCCACACCGGTGTTCCCAACCTTGTCCTGATCGGCTTGCTCGGTGCCGGCGGTGCCTTGCTCGGCGACCAGATCACGTACGCCATCGGACGCAAGATCGGATCCAGGGGCTTCAAGTGGATGCGCGGGCAACGCGCGCAGCGGGTGCTGAACTATGCCGAGAAGAAACTTGAAACCTCGGGCGCTCTGCTGATTTTCACGGCCCGATACATCCCGATTGGCCGAGTGGCCGTGAACCTGACCGCGGGCGCCACCGGATTCAGCCACAAGCGCTTCACCCTCTTCGACACCATCGGCGTGCTGACCTGGGCCGCCTACTCCGTCAGCATCGGTGCGCTGGCCGGCAACTGGATGCACGACAACAAGCTGCTGGGCATTGCAGTTTCCATTGTCATCGCCGTAGTGCTCGGATTCGTCATCGACCGGATCGTCAGCTGGGTGCTGGATCGCCTGCATCGGCGCGCGGCGAAGCGCGAAGGGCACCCGGTGCAACCAGCCAGGCAGACCGTCCCGCCAACCCCTGACGAGGGTTAACCTCCCGTATTGATCAGGGTCACATAGTGGCTCGCAGATCTTTACCCGTTGGAGCTGTCAGTTCCACGAAAATGCGACTAGGCTCAGTGGTGTGACTGAAGAAATGATTCATACTGACTACGATCCCGAATTCGATTTCCGGGATCTGCCTAAAGTTTCGCTCCATGACCACCTCGACGGTGGTTTGCGCCCTCAGACGATCATCGAGCTGGCCGCCGAGATTGGACACGAGCTGCCAGAGACCGAAGCAGAAGCTTTGGGCGAATGGTTCCGTGAATCAGCCGACTCCGGCTCGCTGCCACGCTACCTGGAAACCTTCGAGCACACCGTCGCGGTCATGCAGACCCGAGATGCGCTGATCCGCGTTGCCCGCGAATTCGTAGAGGACCTCGCTGAAGACGGTGTCATCTACGGCGAAGTCCGCTATGCACCAGAGCAGCACCGCCGCGAAGGCTTGAGCCTGGACGACGTCGTCGACGCCATCCAGGAAGGCCTGGACCAGGCCTGCGAGCAGCTCAACGCCGAGGGCCACCCGATGCAGATCGGCCAGATCGTTACCGCCATGCGCCACAGCGACCAAGGCGTGGAAATCGCCAAGCTGGCCCTGCGCCACCGTGGTCGTGGCGTCGTCGGTTTCGATATCGCCGGTGCTGAAGATGGCTTCCCGCCCTCGGTGATGAAGGAAGCTTTCGACCTGCTGGCCGAGAATCTCTTCCCAACCACCGTGCACGCTGGCGAAGCAGCCGGCCTGGATTCCATCAAGGAAGCCATCCTGATCGGCCGCGCCCAGCGCCTGGGCCACGGAGTCCGCGTAGCCGAGGACATCGAGATCGAGTTCGGAGCTATCGACGAGAACGGCGAAGAACTCAGCGACGATACCGGCCTGGTATCGCTGGGCCCGGTAGCGAACTGGGTCCGCGAACGCGGCATCCCGCTGGAAGTCTGCCCGTCCTCGAACCTGCAGACCGGTGCTACCTCCAAATTCGGCGAAGGCATCGGGAACCACCCGATCGACCTGCTGGTCCAGACCGGTTTCAATGTCACCATCTCGCCGGATAACCGCCTGATGTCCGGCACCTCCTTGTCCGATGAGTTCGAATTGCTGGTAGAAGCCTTCGACTACGACTTGGAAGATCTGCTGGATCTGACGCTGAACGCCGCCGAAGCTGCTTTCGTCCCGCTGGAAATGCGCGAGCTGCTCGTTGAGTACATCAACGACTACTACGACAACCTGCTGGATGACGAGGACTACGAAGAAGACGAATACGAAAACGTCGCCGACTAGTTCCAGGACCCAGCCGCCAGGCAACCACCGAAGCCGCCCCTTGCC
>NZ_JBLVOJ010000024.1:462141-477361 GCF_053543715.1 Glutamicibacter sp. AGC46 | reverse complement strand
AGGGGCGGGCTTCGCTGGTTCCAAGGGCAGGTGGTTCCTAGAACGGGTACTGCTTCTTGGTGGACTGCACGCCGACCCAGTGATCGGTGGTGAATTCCTCGATAGCCCACTCGCCGTTGAAACGGCCCAGACCCGAATTCTTCTCGCCGCCGAACATCACATGCGGTTCATCATTGACGGTGATGTCATTGACGTGAGTCATCCCGGCCTTGATGCCGCGGGCAAAGGCGACGCCCTTCTCCAGGTTTTGCGTGAAAACGGCCGAGGACAAGCCGAATTCGGTGTCGTTGGCCAGTTCCAGCGCATGCTCTTCGGAGTCGGCCTTGGCGATGCCCACGACCGGGCCGAAGATCTCCTCGCGGAACAGTTCCATGCCGCTGGTGACATCTGCGAAGACGTGGGGAGAGACCACACGGCCTGTGATCGAACCTGCCAGGACTTCGCGGGCGCCCTGGCCACGTGCGGTCTTGATCTTGCCGCTCACCGACGCCAACTGCGCATCATTGATGATCGGTCCCACGAGGTTGGCTGGATCGGCGGCATCGCCATAGCCGAGCTTGCCGACCTGCTCGATGAACTTCTCGATGAAGGCCTCGTAGACCGGAGCCTGGACGATGATGCGGTTGATGGCCATGCAGATCTGCCCCTGGTGCAAGAACTTGCCCAGGGTCGCGGCCTTGGCTGCTTCGTCAAGGTCAGCGTCTTCGAGCACGACGAATGGCGCGTTGCCGCCAAGCTCCAGCGCCACGCGTTTCATGTGCTCGCCGCTGACCGCGATTTTCCCGACGTTCTTGCCCACCGGAGTCGAACCGGTGAACGAAACCAGCGACGGGGTCCGATGCGCCACGAAGTAATCGCCGATTTCCGAACCGGACCCAACCACTGCGTTCAGCACGCCATCTGGCAGGCCAGCCTCGGCGAAAGCCTTGGCCAGGACCAAGGCTCCCACCAGCGGGGTATCCGAGGCGGGTTTGAGCACCACCGCATTGCCCAGGGCCAGGGCGGGCGCTACGGACCGGGCCGACAGCAGCAGCGGGAAGTTCCACGGGCTGATGACGCCCACCACGCCGACCGGTTCGCGGTAGACCCGGTTCTCCTTGCCCTCGGCATTGGAGGGCAGGATCTTGCCGTGCACGCGGGTGGGGAAGGTGGCTGCTTCGCGGATGGCAGCGATGGTGCCGCCCAGTTCGATGTTCGCCTTCAACTGCGTGGAACCGGACTCGGCGGTCAACAGCGCCAGGATGCCCTCGAAGTTCGACTGCAGGTAGTCGGCGGCCTGGTTCAGGACCTTCGAGCGCTTGCCGGGGGAGAGCGCCGCCCAGCCTGGCTGCGCAGCGGCGGCAGCGCCATAGGCGTCGTCGACGTCTTGGGTCGAGGCCTGGCGGATCTCGGCCAGGAGCGAGTCATCAAAAGGGTTGGCAGTGCGCATGATGCGCTCGGAGCGCCCCTCAACCCACTGGCCGCCGATGAAGAGTTTGGCTGGAAGCTGATCCAGGAATTCCAGCTGGGCGGTGTCTTGGACGGTCATTGGCAATCCTTCGCGTCGTCGGGATGAACTACGGCCATGCTAGCCCGAATGGGCAGCAATGGGCAGCTCCTTGGCCGCAGGCTGAAAGCCCGCTTCGATAGCATGTTCCTATGCCGGAGAACAGAACGCAACTAGACCAGCTCAACGCCACCGTACGGACCCTTCGCAGCAGATGCGCCTGGACTGGCGCGCTGACTCACGAGTCGCTGCGCACCTACCTCATTGAGGAAAGCTATGAGGTGCTGGACGCCATCGCTGAACGGAACCCGGATCTGTTGAAGGAGGAGCTGGGGGACTTGTTCTTCCAGATCCTGCTGCATTCGCTGATCGCCGAGGAGCAAGACCATTTCGGCCTGGAAGATGTCGCCGAAACGCTGAATGCGAAGCTATTGCGCCGCAACCGGCATATTTTCGACGAGCAGGGCCAGGTCCGCCAGGACGTCATCACGGATGTGGATGAGATTATCCGCGTGTGGGATGCGGCGAAGCAGGCCGAACGCGCCGGCCAGCCGAAGAAGCGGAAGAACGCGGGACTGCCCGCTGGGCTGCCGTCCCTGGCGCTCGCGCAGAAATTGCTTGATCGCCATGCCAGAGCAGGATCGGCACAGCCCGCGGCCGGGCTTGTCACCGAGCAGGTTCGTGAGCGAATCGTCGACGAGTTCTCCCTGGCCAAGGAATTAATGGCCCTGTCAGCGAGGGCCGAGGAGCTGGGCCTGGATGCCGAATCGGTGCTGCGCGCGGCCCTGGGCCAGCAATACGGCGCGGAAACTGGCGCAACAACATCGCCCAAATCACCTTCGAAGCGCTAGGCTAGAGACAGGCAATGGCGCCGACGGTCTTATCAGCGACCGCTGGTTGACCTGCCCCAAGACCACCCCTTTTCTACAAGGAGTCCATACTCATGGCATTGATTGACGCCATTCACGCGCGCGAAATCCTTGATTCCCGCGGCAATCCGACCGTCGAGGTCGAGGTCCTGCTATCCGACGGCTCGCATGGCCGTGCTGCTGTTCCTTCCGGTGCATCCACCGGCGCTTTCGAAGCAGCTGAGCGTCGCGACGGCGACAAAGACCGGTACCTCGGCAAGGGCGTACTGGGTGCTGTAGAGTCCGTCATCGACGAAATCGCCGACGAGCTGGAGGGCCTTGACGCCACCGACCAGCGCGCCATCGATGCCACCATGATTGAACTGGACGGCACTGCCAACAAGTCCAAGCTGGGTGCAAACGCCATCCTCGGCGTCTCCCTGGCAGTGGCCAACGCCGCTGCAGTGAGCGCCAACCTGCCACTGTTCAAGTACCTGGGCGGCCCTAACGCGCACGTACTGCCAGTGCCACTGATGAACATCCTCAACGGCGGCTCCCACGCCGACTCCGACGTGGACATCCAGGAATTCATGATCGCCCCGCTCGGCGCGCCGACCTTCTCCGAGGGCCTGCGCTGGGGCGTCGAGGTCTACCACAACCTCAAGTCCGTGCTGAAGGAGAAGAACCTCTCCACCGGCCTGGGCGACGAGGGCGGCTTCGCTCCGAACCTGCCAAGCAACCGCGCGGCTCTGGAACTGATCACCGAAGCGATCAAGCGCGCTGGCTACACCCCGGGCGAAGACATCGCCCTGGCGCTGGATGTCGCTTCCTCCGAGTTCTACGAGAACGGCGCTTACCAGTTCGAGGGCAAGGCGCTCTCTGCCCAGGAAATGAGCGACTACTACGCTGGCCTGGTTGCCGACTTCCCATTGGTTTCGATCGAGGATCCACTGGATGAAGACGACTGGGATGGCTGGAAGACCCTGACCGACGCCATTGGCGACAAGGTGCAGCTGGTAGGCGACGACCTGTTCGTCACCAACCCGCAGCGCCTGGCCGACGGCATCGCCAAGGGCACCGCCAACTCGCTGCTGGTGAAAGTCAACCAGATCGGCACCCTGACCGAAACCATCGATGCAGTGACCATGGCGCAGCGTGCCGGGTACACCACCATCACCTCGCACCGTTCGGGTGAAACCGAAGATGTCACCATCGCTGACATCTGCGTGGCAACCAACGCCGGGCAGATCAAGACCGGTGCACCAGCTCGCTCCGAGCGCGTAGCCAAGTACAACCAGCTGCTGCGTATCGAAGAAGACCTGGGCGCCTCGGCGGTCTACGCTGGCCGTAGCGCGTTCCCGCGTTTCAACAGCTAATTTTCAGTAATAGCGAATAAGCTCGTCGGTAGTGGATACCGGCGGGCTTTTCGTTATTTAATGGAATTATCTTGCCAAGTCCACGGCAACACCGCAAGAAAAGCACCACGGGAATTGGGGGAGTATGGCTCAGCGACCACCGCGAATGCCTCGCCGTAATACTCCGGATCCGGCCGAAGAAGCCGTAATAACCCCGGTTGACCAGACGAAACATGACGGCGCAGGTTCCGAAGCTGAACCGCCTACCGACGCTCTGCGCATCGTCAGGCCACAAGCGCAGGCCAGGCAAACTCCTGCAACGCCGCGCCCACCGAAGGCCGCTCCCGCTGCGCAGAAGCCCAGAAGCGTTGCAGCACAGCCGAAATCGACGGCACGCCCAGCGTCAGATGCGTCACGTGAGCCGAAAAAATTTGCAGGAAATTACGCGCCGAAGCCGAAGGTGCCGCTGCGCGAACGTGCCAAGGAAAAGCAGAACGAACGCCGACGCGATGACCGGGTGAAGTTCTCTGCTGCCGTACGCCGCAAGCCGGGGCAGAAGCCGTCTGGCCAGAACCACGTCCCCGAGGGCGAACCCGTTGCTGCGCACCGGTTTTCCGGCCGTATCGCCGCCTTGATCGTGGTCCTGGCCTTCTTCGCAGTGATGCTCGTGCCCACGGTGAATTTCTACCGCACGCAGATGGCGGAGCTGAATGAGCTGAATGCCTCGATCGAAGCGCTGGAGACGCAGCGCGATGACCTCAAGGCAGAGATCGCGCGCTGGGATGACCCGCTGTACATCAAGCAGCAAGCACGCGAGCGGATAAACTTGGTAATGCCTGGTGAAAAGCTCTACATGGTGGTGGGTGAACGCCCTAAGGATGAAGAGACGCCCGCCGACGGCAACGGAAGCACCTTCGAGGTGCGCCAGGAACTTCCATGGGTTGATGCTCTGCTCGACTCCGTTCGACGTTCTGCCACTGACTAACCACTTTAAACACGAAGAGACTTATAACCGTGACTGAACAGCCAATCCGCGAAGCCCTTGACGCCGCCGGACGAGTACCCAGCGAAGCTGACCTCGACACCCTGTCCCGCCAGCTGAACCGCCCGGTGCGCGATGTGGTGGAGATCGGTGCGCGCTGCGTTTGCGGAAACCCTCTGGTAGCCACCACGGCACCGCGCCTTTCCTCGGGTATTCCCTTCCCCACCACCTACTACCTGGCGCACCCGGTGATCACTGCGGCAGTGTCGCGGTTGGAAGCTGCCGGGTTGATGAACGAGATGAATGACCGCCTGGGCGAGGACGCGCAGCTGGCGCAGGCATATATCGATGCCCACGAGTCGTACCTGGCCAACCGCGATGCGATTGGCCAGCGCTCGGGGACCGGGGCCGTTCCGGAAATCGCTGGTGTCTCCGCTGGCGGCATGCCGACCCGCGTCAAGTGCTTGCACGTGCTGGTAGGGCACTCGCTGGCTGCCGGCGAGGGCGTGAATCCGCTGGGTGATGAAGCGCTGGCTGGGATTGCCCAGTGGTGGTCCAAGGACAAGTGCTACTGCGTGGGTGCTTGGGATACCGAATCCGAGGCCCCGAGCCGTGCCCGCTCGCGCCACGTGAAGACCCAGGAACAGCAGGACCCAGCGGCCAAGCGCGCAGAACGCGCCCGGAAGCGTGCCGTGCGTGAATCCGCACAGGGCGCTGACCAGGATGATGCCTAATGCGCGTGGCCGGTATTGACTGCGGAACCAACTCCATCCGTCTGCTGATCGCGGACATCGGGGCCGATGGCCAGCTGATCGACGTGCTGCGCACCATGCGCATCGTGCGCTTGGGCCAGGGCGTTGACGCTACCGGAGCTTTCGCTCCCGAGGCCTTGGAGCGCACCTTTGAAGCTGCTCGCGAGTACAAGAAGCTGTGCGATGAGCATGGGGTGGAAGCCATCCGTTTCGCAGCGACCTCGGCGGCCCGCGATGCATCGAATCGCGAGGTCTTCACCGAGCGGATCACCAAGATCCTGGGCGTTGCCCCGGAAGTGATCAGCGGTGAAGAAGAAGCCTCCCTGTCCTTTGCCGGTGCGGCTTCGGTTCGGGACGGGCAAAGCGGCAAGAGCCTGGTGATCGACCTCGGTGGTGGATCCACTGAATTCGTTCTCGGTGATGCCACCGGCCCGTTGGCAGCCAAGAGCCTGGACATGGGGTGTGTGCGCGTTACCGAACGGTTCCACCAAGCGGGATTGCGTTCGGACCAGGCCTTGGAATTCATGGACAGCACCTTGGAATCCTTGGCCGGATCGGTTGACGTTGCGCAGGTCGACGCGGTGATCATGGTTGCAGGCACTTTCACGACGCTCACCGCCCAGGCCCTGGGATTGAAGCAGTACGAGTCGGAAAAGATCCATGGGGCGCAGCTGAGCTTCGCCCAGATGCGCCAAGCCACCGCCAGCATGCTTTCCTACAGCCGGGAAGAGCGCGCGGCACTGGGCTTCATGCATCCGGGACGAGTTGATGTGATCCAAGCTGGCGCAGCCATTGTGCAACGCATCCTTCATTACCTTGAAAAGGCCAGCGGGAACCGCGAAATGGTTCTGATTGCTTCCGAACACGATATTCTCGACGGAATCGCGGCTTCAGCTGCCGCCGCCTGAACCTGTCACCCAGTCACCGACCCAAGGAGATGTCTTGAGCTCAGCTTTGCGTGCCAGGAAAAGAATGGGCTTCCTCAAGCTCGGCTCTCTGCTTGTCGCAGCGCTGTTGGCCTTCACCCTGCTCAGCGTGGGCGTACCTGCCCGCGCTGACAACATGCGTGAGTCCGAATACTGGCTCAAGTCGTTGGGCGTGGCCGAAGCGCACAAGACGACAAAGGGCGAAGGCGTCAAAGTCGCGATCATTGATACCGGCATTGATACCGCGCATCCAGACTTGAAGGGTGCCGTGGTTGGCGGTGCTGATATGTCCGGCTCAGGCGGAGACAAGGGCAACAAGCCCATAGGCGTCATGAGCGAGCACGGCACCTTGGTGGCTACCTTGCTCGGCGGGCGCGGCAACAACAAGGGCGAAATCAAGCGGGTTAAATCCGAGAACGAGCGCTTGAAGGCCGCGTGGGAAAAGGCCAAGAAGACCGCCGAAGACGAAGACGAGGACATTCCCCAGGAACCTGAGTACGAAAAGGTGCCAAAGCTGAAGAGCGGCAAGGACGGCGTGCTCGGCGTCGCTCCGGCAGCAGACCTGCTGTCTGTGTCGCTGTGGATGGGCGAAGGCAACCCGGCGAAGATTCCAGTGGAAACCCAGATCCCCCGTGCCGTGAAATGGGCCGTGGATTCCGGGGCCAAGGTCATCAACATGTCTCTCGGTTCAACCAGCCCGGCATGGCCGGAAAGCTGGGATGACGCCTTCAAGTACGCAGAAGACCATGACGTGGTTATTGTTGCCGCTGCAGGCAACCGTTCGGGCGGCATGAGCCAGGTGGGCGCCCCGGCCACCATTCCGGGAGTGCTGACCGTGGCCGGCGTTGATGCCAGCGGCAAGGCTTCGCAGGATTCCTCGACCGAAGGCATTTCCATCGGCGTTGCGGCCCCTGCCGAGCAGTTGGTCGGCGGCTTGCCAGATGACGGCTACGCGCGCTGGTCCGGTACCTCCGGCGCGGCTCCTTTGGTGGCGGGCGTGGCCGCATTGATTCGTTCGGAATACCCGAACATGAAAGCTCCTGAGGTCATCAACCGCATCCTGAAGACCGCCAAGGACACCGGCACAGCCGGCGTGGACAACCTCTACGGCTACGGAATCATCGATGCGCAGGCGGCAGTGACGGCGAGCGTCCCCTCGGTATCCGAGAACCCGCTGGGCACGATCAGCGAGTGGATTCGCGTGCACCGCCGCGACACCCAGAAGACTGCTGATACCCCAGCTCCGGGCGTCTCGATGGAGAAATCGGACCTCAAGCAGGTCGCGGCGCCAGATCCGGTTCTTCCCGATGACTCGGCACCGGCGCTTCAGCCGTTGCTGATCGTCGGCGGGGGAGTGCTCTTGCTGCTGGTGATCATTGCAGGCATCGCCCAGACCCTGGTGCGTCGTCGACGCGAGAAGGCTGCGGCGCGGCTTGGTTCGGCTTCCTTGAGTTCATTGAAAGTCCCGGATCAAGCTGGCGGCCGGGATCTGTTCGACGAGATTCCCGAAGAAGAGAAGTAAATAGCGGACAAAGCGGGGTGGAAACTGAAGATCCACCCCGCTTTTTCGCGCCTTCCGATGCTTAATTCGACAGGTTGGTGCGAACCTCGGCAGTCGGAAACGCCCATGCCTGGCGACGACGTGACACACCGAACGGAAATAGTTAGTGAATGTTTTCACTAACTCGAAAAATCCGCGTAGAATCAACAGTATGTCGATCATCGAAACCTCCCAGAAGCGTCCGCGCATTCTTATCGTCGGCGGTGGCTACGTAGGCCTGTACGTCGCGATGAAGTTGCAGAAGAAGGTCAAGGCACACGGCGGCATCGTCACCGTTGTCGACCCGAACCCGTACATGACTTACCAGCCATTCCTGCCAGAAGTTGCCGGTGGCCAGATTGAACCACGCCACGTTGTGGTCTCGCACCGTCAGCACCTGAAGCACTCCGAGCTGGTCAACGGCCGCGTGCTGAGCATCGACCATGCCAACAAGAAGGCTGTCATTGCTCCGGTCAACGGCGAGCAGTTCGAGCTGGAATACACCGATGTCGTGATGTCCGCTGGTGCGGTCACCCGTACCTTCCCCATCGCTGGCCTGGCTGAAACCGGCATTGGCCTGAAGACCATCGAAGAGGCTGTCGCCCTGCGCAACAAGGTTGCCGAGCGCATCGAGTCCGCTTCGAACATGACTGATCCAGTTGCACGCAAGCGCGCCCTGACCTTCGTGGTCGTCGGCGGCGGCTTCGCCGGCATCGAGACCATCGCCGAGCTGGAAGACATGGCCCGTCACTTGATCGGTCTCAACGACCGCATCGATGCGAAGGAAGCACGCTTCGTCCTGATCGAGGCCATGGGCCGCATCATGCCAGAAGTCACCGCCGAGCAGGCGGAGTGGGTTGTCGATCACCTGCGCAGCCGCGGCATCGAGGTCTTGCTGAACACTTCGCTGAACAATGCCGAAGAAGGCAACCTGGAACTGATCAACATGGCCGACAAGTCCCCAGCGGGCGAGTTCGGTTCCGACACCTTGATCTGGACTGCTGGCGTCATGGCCAACCCGATGGTTCGCTCCACCGATTTCCCAATCGAGCAGCGCGGCCGCATCGAGACCCGCACGGACCTTCGTATCAAGGATGCCAACGGCGAACCTCTGGAAGGCGCCTGGGCAGCCGGCGATATCTCGGCAGTCAAGGACGTCACCGGCGGCCTGCCGGACGGCACCTGCGTTCCCAACGCACAGCACGCAGTGCGCCAGGCCAAGCTGTTGGCCAAGAACCTGTACGCTGCGCGCTACGGTGTTGGCACCATCAAGGAATACAAGCACTCCAACCTGGGCGCAGTTGCCGGCTTCGGCCGCAACAAGGGCGTTGCCAAGGTTGTTGGCATCAAGCTCAAGGGCTGGCCAGCATGGATGGCACACCGCGGCTACCACGGCATGGCCATGCCGACCTTCGAGCGCAAGTTCCGCGTCGTTGGCGACTGGCTGGTTGCACTGGTCTTCAAGCGCGATGCCCTGCAGCTGAACAACCTCGAAGCACCACGCACTGCTTTCGAAGAGTCGGCCAAGCCGAAGAAGTAGGCTTGAGCCGTAGTTGGTCGACGATGATGCGAGGGGCCAAGCAATTGGCCCCTCGCGTACGTCAGCAAAGAAGGATTTTCTATTTGCTTTGCCGATCACGTAAAATTTGAGAGTCCTGCCCCTATGGTGGAATTGGCATACACGGCTGACTTAAAATCAGCTGCCGAAAGGCTTGTGGGTTCGAGTCCCACTGGGGGTACAGAATAAAGCCGTTGCTGTTCCGGATTTTCCGGTCAGCAGTGGGCTTTTCTTTTGCCAAAAGTGGGAGCGCATCCATCGTTCAACCTCAGGCATCGTGCATTCCACCAAAATCGGCTGCCAAGGCAACCTTGATGGTAGAACTTTCAAGAATATCGCTGACAGAGTAGTTTTTCTTCGGAAAAATGCCCTATATCATCCTTCCGACTGAGTGATTTCACAGCAATGCTCAATAGGATTAAGCAAAAGATCTTCAGCTAGCCACGTGCCGGCGCAATCGCAATCTATGGGGGAATGACATTGGGCAATCCAATTTTTGGTTCCAGCAGCCGCTCTGATGCTTGGGGAACCAAGCCTGGAAGTGCTGTTGGATTCCGTGACACCGCAAATATGAGCGCAGACCAGCTGCAGCAGATGTACCAGCAGCCTGCTGCAACCAGCGCCGACACCGGCCGCATGACCATCGGAACCACGATCAACAAGACCGTGCTCTGCCTGGCCTTGGTTGTTGTTGGCGCCGCGATTGGCTGGGGCATGCCGGCCCTCATGTTGCCAGGTGCCTTGGTTGGCTTTGTCCTCGGTCTGGTTAACGCTTTCAAGAAGCGCCCATCGCCTGTGCTCATCCTGCTGTATGCCGCGGCCCAGGGCCTGTTCCTTGGTGGTCTCTCCGGCTTCCTTGAAAGCCGGCCGGGCCTTGAGGGAATCGCTATCCAGGCTGTGCTGGCTACCCTGTGTGTTGCCGGCGTAACCTTGGCGCTGTACCGCTCGGGCAAGTACCGCATGACTCCCAAGCTGAACAAGATGTTCATGATCGGCATGGTCGGCCTGATCGTCTTCTCGCTGCTCAACATGGTTCTGATGCTCACCGGCGTCATCGATGGCATGTTCGGCATGCGCGGCGGAGTGCTCGGCTTGGTTATCGGTGTAGTTGCCGTTCTGCTGGCAACCTACGCACTGGTTGCCGACTTCACCATGATCGAGGAATTGTCCGACCAGGGTGCTCCAGCCATCATGGCATGGCGCGGCGCCTTCGGCCTGACCATGACCCTGATCTGGCTGTACACCGAGATCCTGCGTATTCTCGCGATCCTGCGTGGCGACGACTAGCCGCAATAGCATAGCTCGCAAGGACCAGTGCCCATTTCGGGCACTGGTCCTTGTGCGTTAATCGCCTGTTCAAATATGAATTTTTATGATCGACTGCAACCGCCTATGCCATGGAAAATGACAGCTGATTGGGCGCTCATGCGAAACTTTGGTTAGATTCTCCTGTAGCTATTCAGTTACTCAACTCACAGCAGATTTGGCAGAAAGAACGCAATGAGAGTCGATCAAACATCAGGAAAGCCGCCGGGCTTGGTGAAATCCCTGGGCAACTTGGATGCCCTGGCCCTAGGGTTCGGTGCCATGATCGGCTTCGGCTGGGTAGTGCTGACCGGTGGGTGGCTGGATAACGCCGGCACCATGGGGGCGGTACTGGCCATGCTCGTTGGCGGTGGCATCATGGCCGTCGTTGGCCTGACCTATGCCGAACTGACCGCGGCCATGCCCAAAGCCGGTGGCGAGCATAACTTCATCCTGCGCGCCCTGGGCGCCCGGCCTTCCTTTATCGGATCGTGGGCAATTACCGGCGGCTATGTCACGATTGTGGCTTTCGAGGCGGTTGCTTTGCCACGAACCGTGGAATACATCTTCCCGGGCATGAGCCAGATCCCCCTGTGGACTGTTGCCGGTTTTGAAGTAAACCTGACCTGGGCGTTGGTAGGCGTGCTTTCAGCGGTGGTGATCACCTGGATCAACATCCGCGGCGTGAAGCAAGCTGGCGTATTGCAGACCTTCGTGGTGCTCTTCCTGATGGTTATCGGCGTCTTGATGATCGTGGGAGCCTTTGCCGGCGGCGAAGCCAAGAACATGGAACCGTTCTTCACCCCAGGAACCAGCGGCTTCTTCGCCGTGCTGGTGGCGGTGCCATTCCTGTTCATCGGTTTCGACGTGATTCCGCAGTCCGCGGAAGAAGTGAATATTCCGGCCAAGCAAATTGGCAAGCTCGTAGTCGTCTCCGTAGTCTTGGCCACCATCTGGTACGTCATGGTTGTCCTGACCACAGCGTCAGCGATGCCAGCTGCTCAACTGGCCGGAGCTGACATTGCAACGGCGGATGCCTTCGGGGCCATGTTCGGTTCGGAGCTGATGGCCAAGGTGCTGATTGCCGGTGGCATCGCCGGCATCTTGACCTCATGGAACTCTCTACTGCTGGGAGCCTCCAGACTGGTCTACTCGCTGGCCCGAAGCGGCATGCTTCCTTCCTGGTTTGGCACATTGCATCCCGAATACCGCACTCCAGCCAACGCCCTGGTCTTCATCGGCGGAATCTCCATGCTAGCCCCATTCTTCGGCGCTGAAATGCTGGGGTGGCTCGTGGATTCGGGGGCGCCAAGCATCATCGTGGCCTACTTCCTGGTCTCGGTAACCTTCCTTGTGCTGCGCAAGCGCGAACCCATGATGGATCGTCCGCTGCGCGTTGGCGGCAACGGAATTGCTGGGACTATCATCGGCTGGACTTCAGTCCTGCTCACCGCTGCGCTCTTCAGCCTCTACATGCCCGGCATGCCGGCCTCGCTGAGCTGGGAACCGTGGGCCATCTTCGCCATTTGGTGGGCACTGGGGGCAATTTTCTTCTTCAAGGTACCCGCGGGCATCAAGCCCGGTGAAGAAGCTGAGGAGAGGGTCCTTGAAGCGGTCATGCGCCGCCGGAGATAGCATGTGCGAAGCGCCTGATGAGCCGTGTTTTCAAGTTGGCGTGAGCAATAAGAGGCAGCCTGTGCAATCTGGTTACCCCGGCAAGGGCAAATAAACATATTGAATTAGATTTCTAGGACCAGTGCCCATATCGGGCACTGGTCCTTGGTTTTTGTCACAATTGAGACATGGATCAAGAAGCTGTCTGGCAAACGCGATAGCGTGGTTCCATGAAGAAGAGCCGGTTGGAACGTCTACGCCGTTTTCGTGTTTCACTTCCGAGTCAGCCGGCGGAAACTCCTGCCACACCAGGGCCAGATCTGACGGATTTCAAAAGCGCCGAGGATATGCCGTATGCCATGCGCATGGCAGCAGCGTGGGCTTGGCGTTTCCTGATCATCGTCGCAGCCTTGGGCGTGCTGGTCTGGGCGCTGTCAAAAGTCTCCTTGCTGGTCATCCCGGTTTTCATCGCAGCGCTGCTAGCAGGGCTGCTCTCACCGGTTGTGAATACGATGAACTCCAAGCTTGCTGTACCTCGCGGGTTGGCCGTCGGCATTACTCTCATCGGCTTCCTTGCGCTGGTCACCGCAGGGCTATCGGTAGCAGGGCAAAAACTTTCGGCCGGTTTTACCGCCTTGTGGACCCAAGCGCTTTCGGGCATCGAGCAGGTCCAGGACTGGCTGTTCAATGGCCCGCTCAAGCTGACCAACGACGACCTGCAGAAGGTGCTGGACGATACCCTCGTCCAGCTTCGCGGCAATGCCACCAACATCCTGAGTGAAGCAATCAGCTGGACCTCCGCGATCGGGCAGATCCTGACAGGCACATTGCTGGCCGTCTTCGCCTTGATATTCCTGCTGCTTGACGGGCGCAAGATCGGTTTGTTCCTGGTGAACCTCTTGCCGCGCCGCGCCCGCCCGGCGATGGACGGAGCCTTGACCCGGGGCTGGGCCTCGCTGGTCACCTATGTGCGAGTCCAGATGATCGTTGCGCTGATCGACGCCATCGGCATCGGATTCGGTGCATTCTTCCTGGGCGTACCACTTGCCATGCCATTGGGCGTCCTGGTCTTCATCGGCTCCTTCATCCCGATCGTCGGTGCACTGTTTACCGGTGCCCTGGCAGTTTTGCTCGCGTTGGTAGCCAATGGCTGGGTCAACGCATTGATCATGCTGGCCGTAGTGCTGCTGGTCCAGCAGGCGGAGTCCAACATCCTGCAGCCACTGATTATGGGCAAGGCAGTGAGCCTGCACCCGCTGGCAGTGGTCTTGTCAGTAGCCGGCGGCACCATGCTTGCAGGCATTCCGGGTGCGCTATTCGCCGTACCGCTGCTGGCGGTGGTCAACGCGGTCGTGAAATACCTGTCGGGCCGAACCTGGGAAACCGACCAATTCGTGATTGAGCACTACGGAAACCAAGTAGTGGCGCAGAGCCCCAAGGCGAGCGACCCAGCGAAGGCCGACCCGCCGGCTGCAGCTGCAGGACCTGCCGCCGCACCAACAGCTTCGCCGGAAACCCGGCACCCTGAGTCCACAGCAGATGAGGAATAATCCATGAGCACCGAACCTACTTTGCCGGTTACGCTGGCTGATATCGAAGCCGCCGCTGAAGTACTCAAACCGGTTATTGCCCGCACCCCGGTGGAGCATTCCCGTGTTTTGTCCCAGCATGTTGGCGCCGAAGTTTTCCTCAAATGCGAGAATATGCAGCGCGCTGGATCCTTCAAGGTCCGCGGTGCCTATGTACGCATGTCCAAGCTCAGCGACGACGAGAAGGCCCGAGGCGTGGTCGCCGCGTCGGCAGGCAACCACGCGCAGGGCGTTGCCCAGGCCGCCAGCCACCTCGGAATCAAGGCGCGCATCTACATGCCCCGGGGCGTCGCCTTGCCGAAACTGACCGCGACGCGTGATCATGGTGCAGAAGTCGTGCTTTTCGGTGACACCGTGGATGAAGCGCTGGCCGAGGCGCAGCGTTTTGCCGACGAGTCCGGGGCAGTCTTCGTGCATCCTTTCGACCACCCGGACATCATTGCCGGCCAAGGCACCATCGGCTTGGAACTGCTCGAACAGCTTCCTGAGGTGGACACCGTGCTGATGGGTGTTGGCGGCGGTGGACTGCTGGCCGGCGTCGCCATTGCGCTGAAGGCCAAGGCCCGCGAACTGGGCCGCGAGATCAAGGTGGTGGGTGTCCAGGCGGAGAACGCCGCGGCCTACCCGCCATCCCTGGCCGCTGACGCGTTGGTCCCGCTGGATAACGTGCACACCATTGCCGACGGCATCGCTGTAGGCAAGCCAGGGCAGCTGCCTTTCGCGATCATCAAGGAATTAGTTGATGACGTGGTGACGGTATCGGAAGATACGCTCGCACGAGCTCTGGTGGTGCTCCTGGAGCGCAACAAGCTCGTGGTGGAACCAGCCGGTGCGGTGGGCGTCGCGGCACTGCTGGAGAACAAGCTGGAAGCGCACGGGATCAATCCGGCAACCACCGCGGTAATCCTTTCTGGCGGCAACATCGATCCGCTGCTGATGCTCAAGGTGATCCAGCGTGGCCTGTCAGCGGCCGGCCGCTTCTTGACCATACGCATGATGCTTCCAGACCGCCCCGGCTCGCTCGCGCAGATCTCCAACATCATCGCCGAATCGGATGCGAATGTCACCCGTCTGGACCACACCCGTATCGGTGGTTCGCTGTCCATGGGCGATGTCGCGATCACCATCGACCTGGAAACCAAGGGCCATGAGCATTCCAAGACGGTGCTCAATAACCTGCGCGCCGAAGGCTTCGACCCGCAGATCACCAATACTGCCGGCGGTTCAGTCGCCTAGCGCATAAGCAGCAAAGTCCGAAGGCCGCC
>NZ_JBLVOJ010000024.1:423870-462087 GCF_053543715.1 Glutamicibacter sp. AGC46 | reverse complement strand
CGGCCTTCGGACTTTGCATTGCAGCCTAGTTGCTAGGACTGGTAAGGCTTTGCAGAGATGATCTCAACCTTGATGTCGCGGCCGTTTGGAGCCAAGTACGACAGCTTGTCGCCGACCTTTGCGCCGTGCACGGCAACGCCAATAGGGGACTGCTCGGAGTAGACCTCGAGGTCGGTGTCGCCGGCAACTTCGCGGGAGCCGAACAGGAAGGTGGTCTCGTCGCCCGCGATATTGGCGACAACCAGCATGCCTGGCTCAACAACACCGTCATCGGCAGGAGCATCGCCTACATCGGCGCGGCGCAGCAGATCCTTCAGGTAGAGGATGCGCGCTTCGGCCTTGCCCTGCTCTTCACGGGCGGCGTGGTAACCGCCGTTCTCCTTCAGGTCACCTTCCGAACGTGCCTGCTCGATACGGGCCACGATCTCGGCACGTCCCGGGCCTGAGAGGAAAGTCAGTTCGTCCTGGAGCCGATCGTAGGCTTCCTGAGTCAGCCAAACGACAGGTTCGTTGCTGTTGGTGCTCACGTTGTACTTCCTTTGGTCAGTTAGGACTTCGCTTGGCCTTGGGACCGATAAGTGGTCCTAAAGCCGAAAGCCACCGAAACGGTGGCGTCGACGAAGTCGGATTCGGTACGGATCTGAGGGCTCGCACGTTATGGGCGATGCAAGCAAAGACCCCGCCAGGCTCATGTCCTAGTACTCAGCTAGAACCATGCGCCGATGCGGGGCGAAACGTATCTTTTCAACGATAGTAGTCGCCAAAACGATTTAAGCCCAATAGATTCAGCTATTAGGGGATGAAGAAGCTGAAATATTAACCCTTGTATTCCTGCGGAACCTCGTAGCAGGACTCCACGCCAGCGGTGGTCGCCAGGTTGTCGGTGTGCAGGTCGATCTCCAGGCGCTGGGTGATGTGCCCGGTAGCTTCTCCAGGATCAAGCAAAATGGAGTCGTATCCGACGATGGCCTTGGATTCGTTCATCGCACGAATATCGCACTGCACACGGTGCTTGGTGTTGTATTCGACTGCGACGATGGCCTTGGCCTTGGTTGCGGAAATGACCTCGAACTCGATGTCCTGCGCGCTGATGGCGCTGTAGTTGTTGAAGCCGACATAGGCGGCCCCCGCAACGCCGACCGAGAGCGCGGCAGCAATTAGCCAGTTACGCGTTTTCCTGGGAAGACTGCGTTTCTTGGGGTTGTTGTAGCGAGCCGTTAAGCTTGGATCAGACATTATTTGCCTTGCACCACTCTCTTGCCTGGCGGCATTTGAACTGGGAATGCCGTACGTTGGTTCCTTACTCAAGTTTACCGTCTTTCAGCATGGGGGAATAACCGGTGGTCGGCTGTGAGTTGTTATGGATGACGGACAGATTCGAAGCTTCGGGCCGTCCAAAAACGTGGCATAAGGAAAGAAGATAAGTGGAGATTCACGACGTGAAGAAAATTGCTCCTTCGCAGGGTCTGCGGCTCATGGCTATTCACGCGCACCCGGACGACGAATCTTCAAAGGGTGCTGCAACGATGGCTGCCTATGTTGATGCTGGCGCAGAAGTGATGGTCGTTTCCTGCACCGGCGGTGAGCGCGGGGATATCCTCAACGCCGCCGCCGGCGAACTCGCCCATGCGCACCGCGACCTCGCGGGCGTCCGGCGCACCGAAATGGCTGAGGCAGCCGCAGTGCTGGGCGTCAAGCACCGCTGGCTGGGCTATGTGGACTCCGGCTTGCCGGAAGGGGATCCGCTGCCGGAGCTGCCCTTTGGCGCCTTCGCCTTGCAGCCAGTTGAAATCGCTGCTGCCGGCATCATCAAGCTGATCCGTGAATTCCGACCCCACGTCATCACGACCTATGACGAAAACGGCGGATACCCCCACCCGGACCACATCCACTGCCATAAGGTTTCAACCTTTGCCTTTGAGCACGCGGCTAATCCGCAGATGTACCCGGAACTGGGTGCGCCGTGGTCGGTGAGCAAGTTGTACTACGACCGTGCATTCGCACCAGATCGTTTCCGCACCTTGCACTACGCGATGCTGGAAGCAGGTTACGAGTCCCCCTACACCGAGCGCGTTGCACTGTGGGAAGCGGACGAGGAAAACCAGATGTTCAAGTGGGTTTCCCCACACACCACGACAACCCAGATCAACTGCGCGGATTTCTTCTCGCAACGCGATCAGGCGTTGCTGGCCCACAGAACCCAGATCGACCCGGAAGGTTTCTTCTTCGCCGTACCGGAACACGTCTACGCGGAGCACTGGCCGTGGGAAGACTACACGCTGATTTCCTCCAAGGTAGCTACCGAGTTGCCCGAGACCGACCTGTTTGCCGGACTAAGATAGTACTAAGCGCTTTCCAGTACTAGAAAAGAGTTGTCTTTACATCGTGAACACGATCTTCGAATCCCTGGCTCTGACTTCCTCGACCCTTGGTGTCGGTACGGAGACCAGCAGCGAATACGGTCCAGGATTCCTTGGATTCATTTTCACCGCAGCCTTGGTGGTTGCCGTGATCTTCCTGATTCGCGACATGGTCCGTCGAGTTCGCCGCGTGCGCTACACCTCGGAAGCCGAGGCAAAGCAGCAGGAAATGGTGGCCAAGGGAGAAGAGCGCAAGCTTCAGGAATCCGAAGAGCCGCACGACCCGAAGACCGACGAACAGCAGTAGGCGCTTTGTGAGCTGCGCGATAGCATGATTGCGTGGCTCAACGACTCGCTGGCTCATCCAGCCAATACCTCAGACAGCATTCGCACCAACTTGTCGACTGGTTCCCCTATGGGGACGAAGCCTTCGAACAGGCCCGGTTGCGCGACGTACCGGTCATGCTTTCCATCGGCTATGCTGCCTGCCATTGGTGCCACGTGATGAGCCACGAGTCTTTCGACGATCCTGAAATCGCGGCGCTGCTGAACGAAAACTTCGTAGCTATCAAGGTGGACCGCGAAGAGCATCCGCTCGTGGACGACACCTACATGCTGGCTACCCAGGCGCTCACCGGTGCCGGTGGTTGGCCGATGACGATTTTTGCCCTTCCTGACGGGCGTACCGTGCATGCCGGCACGCACTATCCGAAGACACCCCGTGGCAAGACCCCGAGCTTCCGCCAGGTGCTCAACGCCGTCCACGAGGCCTGGGAAACCAAGCGCGCTTCGCTGGAAGAGCAGGCCCAGATGCTCGCCGCGCATTTGGCAGAACTCGGAAGCCGCCAGAGCTCGCTGTTGTCGCTGCAGTCGCAGCAACCAGCAGAGCAGGCCTTCGGCGCAGCACTTGATCGATGGGTTGCCGCCACCAAGCCGGAAGGCGGCTTCACCCCGGCACCTAAATTCCCGCCGACCTGGGCTCTGAAGACACTGTGGCGTGCAGTGGTCACCACCCCTGACCGCGCCGCCGAGGCCTTCGCCGCAGCGGCCACCCATCTCGAAGCGATGTTCCTTGGCGGCCTGCAGGATCATGTTGATGGCGGTTTCGCCCGTTATTGCGTTGATGAGAACTGGTCGGTCCCGCACTTCGAGAAGATGCTCTACGACAATGCCGGTCTGCTTTCACTGGCGGCTCGCACCAGTGTCCTGGCGGCAGAATTCGCCCGCAAGTCCGAAGGGGAGATAGCCCAGCGCGCGCAGAATCTCGCCGGGCTCGCCCAGCGCAGTGCCCAAGGCATTATCAACTTCCTCAGCGAGGAACTGCTCACCGCATCTTCGGCCGCTCCAGCTTTCGCGGCTTCCCTGGATGCCGATTCATCCCGTGATGGCCACCAGATCGAGGGCGCGTACTACACCTTTAGCCGCGAGGAAATCGCACTGGTCTCTGACCCCTTGATTCAGCGGCTGCCCAAGGGGCTGTTGCGTTTCGCGCCTGTGGCCGAGGACCCGCAGAACTTCTGCTTCTCGCTGTTGAGGGTTCCTGAAACGAACGAAATCGGTGTTCTCCATGAACTGCGAGATGCAATGCGCACCCTGCGCCGCTCGCGAATTATGCCTGTCCGCGATGAGAAGGTGATCGCCTGTTGGAACGGGCTGGCCATCGAGGCCTTGTCTGAAGCCGCGCTGCTCCTGGACCAGCCAGAAGCCTTGGCGCTCGCCGAGAAGGCAGCAACCTCGGTGTGGACGATGCAGTGGGACGAAAAAGCCGGACGGCTGGCCCGCGTGAGCTTCGCCAATCGTGCTGAGCACGGCAATGAAGGCACCTTGCAGGACTATGCCGCCCTGGCCCTGGGATTCTTGGCGTTGGGCCAAGCCAGCGGGCACAAGCAGTGGGCCGAGCGTGCCAGCGACTTGCTGGGGCGCGCTGCCGACTTCGTAGACCCGGAAACCGGGGTGCCGCGTGACGCGGTCCAAGCCGATGCGCGCATCGCAGCCCAGCGCAGCAATATTGCTGCCGTCACGGTGCTTGATGATGCGCTGCCGGCCTCGGGTGCGCTCTACGCCAAGGCGCTGGCGATGCATGCCCTGCAGTCCATGGCGGCGGGAGACTACACCGAGGCGGATGCGGCGGACTTGGAAAGCGCCCGCGTACTTTCTGCCCACGCCCTGGCCTTGGCCAGCGACGCGCCAACACAGGTAGCGACCGCCTTGGAAGTGCAGTGCATAGTTTCCAGCCCGGTCCAGTATCTTGCGCTGTCGCAGTGGGATTCGGCAGAAGCCAAGCGCGTGCGTTCGGTGGCGTTGAGCCTCGGATTGAATGTGCGCCACGATCCGTCGCTACCTGGTGCGGCCCAGACCGTCCAGATCCAGCCTTGCCGCGAAGAGCTTTGCCAGATGCCTGTAGCCGGGATGGACGGATTGTTCTCGTTGTTCGCTTCCGGAAAGGGTGCCTGAGCCCGGCAGAATGTGTCCATCGTGGACGCGGTGAAGCGGGCAGATACGCATGCTGGGCGATAAATAGCGGTAGATTTAGAACCTAGAGTTTTTGGAATCTATCGAAAGGCAGGGACAAGGTGCAGCTTCCGAACCTTGCGTACCGTTACTACGAACGGCGCTTGGCGAAGTCCCTCCCTGCCGACAAGCTTCCGCACCATATTGGCGTGATGGTCGATGGCAACCGCCGGTGGGCCAAGCTGGCCGGCACCCCGACCATGGCAGGCCACCAGGCCGGTGCGGACAAGATCCTGGAGTTCCTCGATTGGTGCGAGGACCTGAACATCCAGATGGTTACCTTGTACATGCTCTCCACCGACAACCTCAATCGAGAAGCCAGCGAGTTGCGCGACCTCTTGGAAGTCATCGGCACGACCCTGGACCGTCTGGGAGAGACCAACCGGGTCAAGGTCCAGCAGGTGGGAGCCAAGGACCTGCTGCCTGAAGACCTGGCGCAGAAGCTTGCCGCGCTGGAAACCGTTACCGCCAACCGCACCGGCGTTCATGTGAATGTGGCCATCGGCTACGGCGGACGCCGTGAAATCCTTGATGCTTTCAAGTCACTGCTTTGCAAGGCCGCCGAGGATGGACGCACGGTCGAGGAACTTGCCGCCGGACTGTCCACTGAAGACATCGAATCGGCACTGTACACCAAGGGCCAGCCAGACCCGGATTTGGTGATCCGCACCAGCGGGGAACAGCGTCTCTCCGGCTTCTTGACCTGGCAAAGCGCGTACTCGGAGTTCTACTTCTGCGAGGCATTGTGGCCGGATTTCCGCCGCGTGGATTTCCTGCGTGCGCTGCGCGACTTCGCTGATCGCCAGCGCCGCTTCGGCACCTGAGCCCCGAATCGTGCACCCGGCTCAGCTGTTCAGCTAATCGTTACCTGAACGTAGTCCCCAGGTAGCGCTTCAAGGTCTATGGTGATCATAAGGCCGGGGCAACAAGACCCAGCTGATCGAAGGGTTCCTCACTAGATGACCAAATGCAGCGCCAGCCGGAGCAATTGCCGGAATCGCCTTGGACATCCGGTGTCGGGATTCCCCACTTACGCGTGGGGAGAGTCCCCACGCCGGATTCGAGAATGGGTGCGCTGCCATGACACGAACAGCCGAACAGGGTGTACGAACCTACGTCATTGATACTTCGGTCTTGCTTTCTGACCCGAAAGCCATGTTCCACTTCGATGAGCACCATGTCGTGATCCCGCTGACTGTCGTCACCGAGCTGGAACATAAGCGCAAGGATCCTGATCTGGGCTTCTTCGCACGCCATGCCTTGCGTGTGCTGGACGAGCTGATTGCCAGCCATGGGGGATTAGCCCAAGCGGTGCCCGTGTCCAAAACTGGTGGAACACTGCGCATTGAACTGAACAACATCGCCCCGGAAGTCCTGCCGGTAGGCATGCGCTCAGGCGATAACGATTCACGCATCCTGGCTGTCGCCAAGCACCTGCTGGATGCTGGCCTCGACGTTGCGCTGGTCACCAAGGACCTGCCGATGCGCATCAAGGCCTCTGCCATGGGCATCCATGCCGAGGTATACCGCAATGAGCTGATCGCCTCGACCGGGTGGACCGGCATACAGCAGCTGGAACTGGGCGAAGAGACCATGGCCAAGCTCTACGAACATGAACAGCTTCTGAACCACCCTGCGGTCGCCGATGAACCGATCAACACCGGGTTCGTCATCACATCCCCGCGCGGAAGCGCCCTGGGCCGCAAGGTCGATGCGAACACCTTGAAACTGGTGCGCGGCGACCAGCAGGCCTTCGGATTGCATGGACGCAGTGCAGAGCAGCGCATCGCCTTGGACCTGCTGATGGATCCATCCGTGGGCATCGTCTCCTTAGGCGGCAACGCCGGAACCGGTAAATCGGCGTTGGCCCTGTGCGCCGGAATGGAAGCAGTGCTTGAACGCAGGGAACACCGCAAGATCACCGTGTTCCGTCCGCTCTATGCCGTGGGCGGCCAGGAACTAGGCTACCTGCCGGGCTCCGAGGGAGAAAAGATGGGACCTTGGGCCCAAGCGGTCTTCGATACCCTCGGCTCGATCGTGTCGAAGAATGCCATTGATGAAGTGGTCGAACGCGGGATGCTTGAAGTCCTGCCGCTGACCCACATCCGCGGGCGTTCGCTGCATGATTCCTTCGTCATTGTTGATGAAGCCCAGTCGCTGGAACGCAATGTTCTGCTCACGGTGCTATCGCGCATCGGGCAGAATTCCAAGGTGGTGCTCACCCATGACGTGGCACAGCGCGATAACTTGCATGTAGGCCGCTACGACGGTGTCGCCGCGGTCGTGGAACAGCTCAAGGGACATGCCCTCTTCGGGCATGTGACCCTGACCCGTTCCGAGCGCTCTGCTATCGCCGCGCTAGTCACCAACCTGCTCGATTCGCCCACCTTGTCCTAGGATTGGCGCTCGCTGCGCAGCTCCCACGGAATCGGCGCCCGCACGTCGGTAAGCGTG
The DNA here is from genome assembly GCF_053543715.1 of Glutamicibacter sp. AGC46. NCBI lineage: Bacteria > Bacillati > Actinomycetota > Actinomycetes > Micrococcales > Micrococcaceae > Glutamicibacter > Glutamicibacter sp. AGC46. The sequence goes on along the minus strand of NZ_JBLVOJ010000024.1, from coordinate 454,762 downwards.
GGAGCTGGGGCGGTGAACAAGGAATCGATGTAGTACTCGTTCTGGGCCAGGACCTGAAGCGACAGCTCCGGGGCTGCAGGCGTCCCTGGCTGGGCGGAGAGCACCCGGCGGCTCAGGCAGACGCCTGTTGCCAGATCCAGTACCACGAGGGTTCGTGTCCCGGCGGGAACGAGCGGGCAGCTGGCCAGCGCGGGCTGGTAGTTGTGCCCCGCAGTGAGAACGGCGGCTAGAGCAGGCCGGTTGCCATGGGTGATTTCTGCGAGTTCGTGAATGTAGGTGGGGTGGTCGAAAGCGAGGTCATGGGCGGCAGGCTCGGTGCCGGCAAGTTCCACCGGATCGAGCATAGGTTCCCAATGCTCCAGGGGCAGCAACCCATTGAAGCCGGAAATTTGTGGGCGGCGCAAGATCAGGTGGTCTGAGGTATAAACCGGGGAGGTCAGTGAGGCCGGCAGTTTCCATGAGGAATTGGTGGCTGCGACGTAGCCTCGGCTCCGGTCTGCGGTGAACTTCTCCTTTTGGTACACCAGTTGTCCCTCGGCCGAGCGCACGGCTATGGCTTCTCGCTGGCGGAGGATGGCGGTCAGCTGGCCTTCCAGGCCTTCGTCCGGTTGGGCGTAATGCTCCGGGACCTGGACCTGGAACTGCAAGGAGGTGCTCAGCCATGGGGCGGACCGGGCCAAGGCACGGAAACGACGACGGGCCGCCGACTCAGGGGCGGAGTGCCCGGGGAAAAGAACTGGAACTGCTGGAACGTCCATACTCCAATTGTAGAAGCGGCTGAATTATTCACAAGAGGAAGACCCCTCTGCCGAAGATCCGATGAGGTGCCTATGCTCTATGCATGTCAGAAATTTGGAACGTGGCACAGGAAAGCCCGGCCACCGCAGCGCTGGTTCTCCTCCAGCTGGCCTGCTTTCTTGGTTTCGGGTTCCTCCTGTCCAAGGAAGACATGGCGACGCATCGTTTGCCCAACCGGCTACTGGCTTACTGGTTGGCGGCCAGCATCGTGGTGATCGCGCTGCTGGGGATCTTCCGTTCTGATGGGCATGGGCTGCTGATGAGCCTTTTGGGGTTGCTGCTGCTTGGCGGAGGCTATCTGCTCCTCGCGCTGATTTCCGCTGGGGCAATGGGCATGGGCGATGTGAAGCTGGCCGGCGTGCTGGGCATGAATCTCGGATACTATTCCTTGTCCAGCTTGTTCTTCGCGACCTTGCTTGCCTTCCTGCTGGCCACCGGCTGGGTTATCGGGGGCGTGGCCGTGCGGAAATTGACGCTGAAATCAGCGGTCCCTTTCGGCCCCTTCATGCTCATTGGGTCTTTAGCAGTGCTGCTTATGGCACGATGAAATCATGGCAACTCCAGAATTCGTAACCCATCTTCGAGAACGCATCGGTCATGAACTGCTATGGCTCTCCGGGGTGAAAATCGTTGTCCTCCACGACAGCCGGGTGCTGTTGGTGCGACGTGCCGACAATGGCAAATGGACCCTGCCGGCAGGAATTATCGATCCAGGCGAAGAGCCTTCGCATACAGCACACCGCGAAGTGCTGGAAGAAACCGGCGTCGAATGCGAAATCACGGACCTGTTGGGGATCGGGGTGACAGCTCCCACGATGTACCCCAATGGCGATCACGCGCAGTACCTGGATGTAGTTTTCAAGGCTCGGCACCTTTCCGGCACCGCGAAGGTCAACGATGACGAGAATTTGGAAGTGGGTTACTTCGAACTGGCTGACCGGCCAGAACTCCCGCCGCTGCACGAACGGGCGCTGCAATGGGCGATGGACCCTCGGCCCGGTGGCTATTTCGCCAGTTGACGCTTCCTGCCTTCAACTCCGCTGTGGCATGCGTGAATGCCACCGGCATGAGCTTAGACTTGCTCCATGACCGGGAATGGACTGATTGAACCTTCTGCCGCACTGCATGCTTCCTTCATGCGGAGCACAACCGAATGGGCGGGGGCGGAGCAGGACGGGGCCTCGGTCTTCTACGCTGCCAAATACGGTTGGGATCTGCGCAACGCAGAAGACTTCGCGCAGTGGGTCCAGCTGCTCAAGGATCTGGAAAAGCCGCACTTCACGCCACCGGAAGGCTTCGTTGCGCAAAGCACCCTGTGGCTAGCGCACGACGATGAGTACTTGGGCGCGGTCAGCTTGCGTCACGAGCTGGGCAATGATTTCCTTCGCGAAGTCGGCGGGCACATCGGCTATGGCATACGCCCGAGCGCCCGTGGCAATCGCCTGGCCAGAACCGCGCTCGCCGGATCCCTGGAACAAGCCCGCAGCCTTGGCCTGCCGCGGGTCCTGCTTACCTGCAACGACTCCAATACTGCTTCGGCGCGAACCATCGAAGCTTGCGGCGGAGTCCTCGAACGCGTCACTCCGGTTGCCGAAATCGGGCCCCGCTTCGGCTCCACTGAGGACCTGCGACGCTATTGGATTGAACTGAGCTAGTTCGCTGGAAGCACCTCGCGGAATACGCGCAACGTATTTCCGCCCATGATGGCCGCGATTTCCGTATCCGAATAGCCGCGATTCATCAGTTCCTGGGTGATGACAGCAATCTGGCTGGCATCCCATGCGACGGTAGTTGCTCCGTCGAAGTCGCTGCCCAAACCGACGTGTTCGATTCCTGCGACTTTGATGACGTGCTCCATCGCGTCCACCACCGAATCCACATCCAGGGTGCAGACCGCAGCGTCCCAGTAGCCAATTCCGATAACGCCGCCGGTCTCGGCTATGGCCTGGATCTGATCGTCAGTGAGGTTCCGGTTCACATCGCAGGTGGCTTGGACACCGCCGTGGCTGAATGCCACGGGTTCAGTAGCCAGGGAGAGGACTTCATTGAAAGCCGCGTCGCTGGAATGCGCCAGGTCGACGATGACCCCCAGCTCTTCCATGCGCTTGAGTGCAGCACGGCCAAGGTCGGTGAGCCCTGATTTCTCGACCCCGTGTTTGGAGCCGGCCACCGAGTTGTCGAAGAAGTGCGTGAACCCGGCCATGCGCATGCCATCGTTGAACAGGACATCCACGTTCCTGACGTCGCCCTCAAGATTATGCAGGCCCTCTACCGAGAAGAGGCCTCCGGTGACCTGCTGGCCGCTCTTGCGGTCCTTGAACAGTTGGTCGAGCTCGGCGGTGGTGGTGATGGTGCGCAGGGTGCCTTGCGAGTCGGCGGCGTCGTCGCGCAGTTTCTTGGCCTGGTAGCGCGAACGCTCCAGGAGCGAGAACCAGGTCTGAGGCGGTTGCAGCTGGACAATGCCCAGCAGCGTGATGTTATCCGATTCGGCGCTATTGGAGTCGTAATTCTGGCCGACGGGCGACTTGGATACCGAGGAGAAGACCTGCAGGGCGACATTGCCTTCTTCCATGCGCGGCAGGTCGACATGGCCGCGGTCCGAGCGCTTGAGCAGCGAACGGTCCCACATCAAGGTGTCGGCATGCATGTCGGCAATCTGCAAGCGCGAATGCAGTTCCGAGGCGTCGTCGCCGACCGCTGGCAGACCCGTGGCCTCGATCTTATTGCGGGTGTTTTCCACGATGCCGGGAGCAAAAGCGAAGAATGCGGCCAAGAGGACGACGAGCGTGCCGGAAATCCAGAGGCCAAGACGTTTAAAAGTGCGAGATGTGGTGCGGGTCATAGGTGGAGGCTAGCAGATGTTACCGGTAAGTAGGAGTCTGTTTTCCCGGGTTAAAGTACGCTACCGCGACCCGATGCCGAGCATCGAGCCGCGGTAGCAGCAGGGGTGGAGCAGCAGGGAATTAGTGCTTGCCCACCATGGTGGAAACATCCAGAAGCTGGTCGAGCTGTTCCTCAGTGACTTCACCGCGTTCAACGAAGCCCAAAGCGATGGTTGCTTCGCGTACGGTCAGCCCCTCGGCGACAGCCTTCTTGGCGATCTTGGCTGCGTTTTCATAGCCGATCAGCTTATTCAGCGGGGTGACAATCGATGGGGAAGCCTCGGCCAGGAAGCGCGCGCGTTCCACATTGGCCTTGATGCCGTCGATCATCTTTTCGGCCATCACCGTTGAGGTGCTGGACAGCAGGCGAATGGATTCGAGCAGGTTGGAGGCCATGACCGGGATGCCCACGTTCAGCTCGAAGGCGCCGTTGGTTCCGGCCCAAGCGATGGCGGTGTCGTTGCCGATGACCTGGGCTGCTACCTGGATGGTTGCCTCCGAAATGACCGGGTTGACCTTGCCGGGCATGATGGAGGATCCTGGCTGCAGATCAGGGATCGCAATTTCTCCCAAGCCGGTGTTGGGGCCGGAGCCCATCCACCGCAGGTCATTGGCGATCTTGATCAGCGAGATAGCGATGGTGCGCAAAGCTGCGGAGGCCTCGACCAGTCCGTCGCGGTTGGCCTGTGCTTCGAAATGGTTGCGCGCCTCGGTGATGGGCAGGCCGGTGTCTTCGCGCAGGAACTCGATGACCTGCTGCGGGAAGCCGTCTGGGGTGTTGATGCCGGTGCCTACCGCGGTGCCGCCCAGGGGAACTTCGGCAACGCGTGGCAGGGCCGCTTCGATGCGTTCAATGCCGTAGCGTACCTGTGCTGCGTAGCCGCCAAATTCCTGGCCAAGGGTGACTGGGGTGGCATCCATCAGGTGGGTGCGGCCGGATTTGACCACATCCTTGAACTCGGCGGACTTCGCCTCCAGCGAGGAAGCCAAGGTTCCGAGGGCCGGGACCAGGTCATTGAGCAGAGCTCCGGTGGCGGCAACATGCACGGACGTCGGGAAGACGTCGTTGGAAGATTGCGAGGCGTTCACGTGGTCGTTCGGGTGGATCTCGGTGCCGCTGTCCCGGGCCTTCAAGGCACGGGTGGCCAATTCGGCGAGAACTTCGTTGGTGTTCATATTCGAGCTGGTTCCGGAACCGGTCTGGAATACGTCGATGGGGAAGTGCTCGTCGTACTGCCCGGTAGCGACCTGATCGGCTGCGGCCACAATGGCCTCAGCGCGTTCTTCGTCGAGAACGCCGAGCGCCAGGTTGGCTCGTGCGGCGGCCTTCTTGACCTGGGCCAGGGCCTTGATATGCGAGGATTCCAAGGTCTTGCCCGAGATCGGGAAATTATCGACGGCACGCTGGGTTTGCGCGCGGTACAGGGCCTGAGCCGGAACTCGGACTTCGCCCATGGTGTCATGTTCGATACGGAAATCGTCACTGTTAGTCATGAGCCCAGAGTACGCCCGAACCGTCATCGAATGACAGGTCTCTGACGTAAACATCACAACCAACAGTGACGCTTCACCGATTTGGGAATAAAAGCCGTTTTACAAGGCTTTTCCTGAAGCTTGGAGCTTCTAGTCGAGGCCCAGGCTGGAGACCAGCTGGGCACGGCCATCGTGCAGGTGGTAGGCAACGCCGGCGACCGCGGTGCGGCCCTCTTCGATGGCCAGCGCGATGATGCTGGACAGGTCGACGAGACGGTCGGTGGTCTGCTTGACGTGCTCGACAACGGTGCCGTTCACGTCGGTGATGCCCTTGCGTTCGGCGGCATGGACTGAAGGGGTGATGTGCTCGACCAGGTCGCGAACGAAGCCCTTGGGCATGTTGCCAGTTTCCTTGGCTTGGATGGCGCTGGTAATCGCACCGCAGGAGTTATGCCCGAGGATGACGATCAACGGTACGTTCAGGGCGTCAACGGCGAATTCCAATGAACCGAGGCTTGCTGGATCCAGGACATGGCCTGCGGTACGCACCACGAACATGTCGCCCAAACCCACATCGAAAATGATCTCTGCCGCAAGGCGGGAATCAGAGCAGCCGAAGATGACAGCGAAAGGTTCCTGGCCGGAGATCAACTTCTGCCGCCGAGCACTGTCCTGGTTGGGGTGCTGGGTATCTTCGTTGACGAAACGGAAATTGCCGGCGCTGAGCTTTTCCCAAGCCTCTTTAGGCGTCAGGGTCGGTTGTGTTGATTCAGAGAGCATGACTCAGATTCTACGGGATGCTGTTCGAATATCGAATATATGACTGGCTTTTCCCGTGAACGTGACTTAATCCAGCTCGCTAGCGACCTGTTCGGCAACACTGTTCAGCTGTTCGGCCGAGGTGTCACTGGAAAGTACGACGGTGGAGTCCTTGAACTCGGAGATCAGGTACGTGCTCTGGTCCTTGATGCGCACTTCCCACTGCGCTCCGCCGATGGTGCGAGTTTCGGTTGGCGTCGCCGCATCGGTGATCAGGGCAATCCATGTCGGGTTGGCGTCAGCAGCCTGGCGAACCCACACGAAGTTCTTGTCTTCGAAGACGAGGCCGCATTCCCAATAGGGAACACCCTGTGCAGTGTTAGCCTGCCAGCGAGCGAAGTTCGCGTATTCCTTCTCGCCCAGTTCCGGGGCGAAGATCTCAAAGCCAGAAATCTGTTCCGTCTGTTCCGCGGTGGCCTGCAGGTTGACGTCGCTTTCAAACGCGTCGTCCTTGGGCGGCGGGTTGAGCATGAGCACCGGAATGAGTATGGCAACCGTGAAGCCGATGGACAGCACCATGCCCTTGAAGGTCTGGTTCGCGCGCTTGGCCTGCTTCTCGGTGAGCTGCGGCTTGTACGGCAGATCCTCGAAGGTGGCATTCGGATCGTCGAGGCTTCGAGGGGACGCAGCAGGCGTCTGGGTACCGTTGGCCGTGTTGCCGGTAGCCGGGACGCTGTTCTCGGTGTTCTTCTCAGGTTGCACGCCTTCTATTCTCCCCGAAGATTCTGTGGAATTCGAACCAGAGTGCCCAAACGCACGTCGAACTATGAGCAGGCACTCCCGACACGAACTGTAAAGCGAAAACTCTAGAGGATAGAATGTCCTTGTTTGCATAGGCGCAATGACTACGACTCAGTGATGGGATCTTTCGTGACCGAAAAGAACAATTATGCCCACCTTTCTCCGCGACTGTCGGTTTCCGACGCGGAGCCGGACCGCAACCTAGCACTGGAGCTGGTGCGTGCAACCGAAGCGGCAGCCATCGCTTCCTCGCCGTGGGTCGGATTCGGTGACAAGAATGCCGCAGACGGTGCCGCAGTCGACGCCATGCGCGGCTTGCTGTCCACCGTGAACTTCAACGGCGTTGTCGTGATTGGCGAAGGTGAAAAAGACGAAGCTCCAATGCTGTTCAACGGAGAACAGGTTGGCAGCGGCACCGGCGCCGAATGCGACGTCGCAGTCGACCCGATTGACGGAACCCGTCTGACCGCGCTGGGCCTGAACAACGCCCTGTCCGTGTTGGCCGTAGCCGACCGCGGTTCGATGTTCGACCCCTCCGCCGTGTTCTACATGGAGAAGCTGGTCACCGGGCCAGAGGCAGCCGAGCTCGTTGACCTCCGCCTGCCAGTGAAGCAGAACCTGCATCTGATCGCCAAGGCCAAGGGCAAGAAGGTCAGCCAGGTGACTGTGACCATCCTGGACCGCCCACGCCACGCTGGCCTGATCGAGGAGATCCGCGCGGCTGGTGCCCGCACCAAGCTGATTATGGACGGTGACGTTGCCGGCGCCATCGCCGCAACCCGCGAAGGCACCGGCGTTGACGCGCTGATGGGTGTCGGCGGCACCCCTGAAGGCATCGTGACCGCCTGCGCTATCAAGGCGCTGGGCGGCGTGATCCAGGGCCGCCTGTGGCCAACTGATGACGACGAGAAGCAGAAGGCCATCGACGCCGGCCACGAATTGGGCCGCGTGCTGACCACGAACGACTTGGTGACCTCGGATAACTGCTACTTCGCAGCGACCGGCATCACCGATGGCGACCTGCTGCGCGGTGTCCGCTACAAGGACAACCGCATCCACACCCAGTCGATCGTCATGCGTGCCAAGTCCGGCACCATCCGCTTCGTCGAGGGTGAGCACCACCAGGATAAGTGGGAAGCCTACACCCGCTAATCCGCATCTGATTGCAAAACTGCGAGCCATGGACTTGATTCAAGTCCATGGCTCGCAGTTTTGCGTTTGGCCCCTATAGTGCCACGAAGGGCCTCAGTGCAGTGCAGCTAGTCGATCTGGGCGCTGGCTGCGAAGAGCTGGCCCGGAACGGTGCCCTGCAAGATGGCGGTGGCTGGCAGTTCGGCCGCGGTGAGGAACAACGACTGCCCGCGGCTGATGCTGCGTTCGCCTTCACGCGTGGCTACCAGGAACTCACCGGCGGTGCACAGCAGCACAGCGGCACCGTGCAGCTGCAGATCAGCGGCAAGGCCCGGCTCTATGGGATCGAGTACCTGCAGCTGGAACTCTTCGAAGTCGGGCTTGTACAAGCGGTCATGGGTATCAAGGGCCACCGGCTCCAGGATCGGGGCAGGGGAGGGGGCGGCAATGGTGACGTCCAGCAGTTCGGGAACATCGATATGCTTGCTGGTCAGGCCTCCACGCAGCACATTATCCGAATTGGCCATGACCTCGATTCCCAAACCGCGCAGGTAGGCGTGGACGTTGCCGGCGCCCAGGCTGATGGCCTGGCCAGGCTCCAGGAAGATCAAATTCAGCAGCAGTGCGACCAAGACCCCCGGATCGCCAGGATAGATCTTGTTGATCGAGGCTAGCTCGGCGAAATGGGCATTGCCGTGCAATTCGGGGCTGCCTGCCACTGCTTCGCTGATCTGCGCTACCAGCTGGGAAATTTCGTCCCCCGCGGTCAGCACATGCTTGAAAGTCCGGGCCAGCGGATCGGTGCCCTGCAGCAGGTCGAGCAGCTGGCCTATCGGGGCATGCGCCGAGTCCGGCAGCTGCGCGGCCAGGATCTGCAGGTCTTCAACAATCTGCGCTGGTTGGCGGAAGCCCGATAGCGCCACGAAGTCGGTCAGGGCAAAGAGCATCTCCGGCTTGTGGTTGTCATCGCGGTAGTTGCGGTCAGCAGCATCCAACGGCTTGCCGTCCGCGTTTTCCTGGGCGAAACGCTCTTGGGCCTGCTTCAGCGTGGGGTGAGTCTGGATCGACAGCGGCTGGGTCGCCGAGAGCACCTTGAACAGGTAGGGCAGACGTCCGTAGCGCTGGGCGACTGCTGAACCCAGTATGTGCTCTGGATCCTCGGCGATGAAATCATTGAGCGCTGTCCCGCTATCGGAGATCCGGCTCGGGCACCCGGGATGGGCACCGAGCCACATCTCGGCCTGCGGGGTGGTTTCCGCGGGCAGATCGAGCAGATCGGAAATCTGCGAAGCAGATCCCCAGTGGTAGTCCCTAATCGCGTTTTTCAACTCGAACACGTCTTTTGACCATAGCCTTTCAGGAGCGGTAGTTGGGTCGCATGGCGGTCGGGGGGTCTTAACCGTTTACGGAACCGAGCATTCGTCGTTATTGGCCGCGATCTCTGAAATCAACGTGCGGTAGCCGGCCATTTCCAATTGCACCAGGTACTCTTCGGTGATCGGGCTGCCATCTGGCTGGGTGAATTCCGGGCTGTCCTCTTTCGACAGCTTCGGAGCATTGTTCACGTCAGTGGTTTCCGGCGCTTCTTCGGAAGCCTGGGTTGTTTCTTCCGGAGCCGAGGACTTGGAGGTGTCCTCGCTCTTTTCAGGATTGTCCTTCTTCTTTTCCTTCTTCTTCTCCGGCTCGTTCTGCTTTGCGATCAACGTCTGGATACGCTCTTGCAGCTTGTCGAAGTCGGGGTAGGTGGAGAAGCTGCGTTCGAAGTCCGGCGCACCGAGGGTCAAGCGGGCCATTGGCTCCTTGGAGACCTTCTCGGCCAGGGATACGAAGGAACCGAGCTGACCTGCTGGAATGTCGGTTTCAACGAGCTGTTCACCGGCGGACATGATCGAAGTGAAATTGCTCAGGATCGTTTGCGGCTTGAACTGCTTGATGATTCCCTGCTGCAAGCACTGCTGGCGCTTGATGCGGTGGTAGTCATCGGTGAAGTCGCGTGAGCGAGCAAACCACAATGCCTGCTTGCCGGTGAATTCGTGGGTGCCCGGTGCGAACCAGTGCGTGCGCACGGTGCTGTTTTCGTGGTATTTCCCGTTGTAGGGAACCCATCCGCCGGAGTCGATGGTGACCCCGCCCAATGCGTCGACAAACTGCTCGAACCCGGCCATGTTGATCATGACGTAGCCCTGGACAGGGAGCCCCGTGGTGCCTTCCAGCGCGTCCATGGCAGCTTGCGCGCCGACGTTCTTCACGGTCTCGGGGAAAGCATCCGCGTGCTCGGTTTCGGCATTGCGGTAGATGGCGTTGAAGATGCATTCGTCGCCGCAGTTGTAGCCTTCGGGCCAGATCTTCTCCATGGGCGAGCCCGGGGCGAAGCGTGCGCTCTGGAAGTTGCGCGGCACCGAGATCAGCAGGCTCTTGCCGGTTTTGGCATCAACAGAAAGCAGAGCCGCAACGTCGGTGCGGACGCCTTCGCGGTTGGCACCGGAGTCGGCACCGAACACTGCGATGTTGTAGCGCCCGTCGACTGGCTCGAAGGCGGGTCCTTCATCGAATACGGCCACAATGGTTTCGCGTCCGGTATTCAGCAGCGAGGCGCCGTAGATGAAGACACCGCTGGTGGCCACCACGGCTGCCAGGGTGAAAATGGTAACGATGGCACGCATGCCAGGGGCCAGCAGCTTAGGCCGGATAATCACCAAGGTGTTGATGAACATGATCAGCCAGCCCAGGGCCAGCGTGCCGAGCACGATGATCAAGAACAGCTGGAAGTTCGGGTGGGCAACCCAGCCGAGAATGATCGAACGATCAATGAAGTACAGGGCAACCAGCGCAAGAATGGCCAGCCAGCAGGCCATGGTGATGGACACTGCGATCCGTCCAAGCTTGCGATTTCCCGCGACCAGCTGAGCGCCGCCGGGGAAGAAGATGGTCAGCAGGACCAGGATCAGAGCCCGCTTGCTGCGCTGCGGAGAGCTGATGGTCTCCGGCTGGCGCAACGGACTTGGTGCGCGGTGACTAGCAGAACCCATGTACTTTTGGACTTTCCCTAGGAAGCGAAATTCTCGTTGGCAACTTCAGCGCGCAAAGCCGAACCCTTGGCATGGGCTTGCTCGCGCAGTGAATCTGCAAACTGAAGCAACTTTACCTGTAACGATTCGGCTAGCTCATCGGTTCCCGCTGCGAGCATGCGCACAGCCAGCAGGCCGGCATTGCGTGCTCCGCCAATGGAAACAGTTGCTACGGGGACTCCTGCAGGCATCTGGACGATGGAGAGCAGGGAGTCCATTCCATCTAGTTTAGCCAGTGGAACTGGAACTCCGATCACCGGCAGCGGTGTAACAGCTGCAAGCATGCCCGGAAGATGCGCTGCACCGCCTGCGCCGGCGATGATTGCGCGCAGTCCGCGTTCGTGGGCTTTCTTGCCGTAATCGATCATTTCTTCTGGCATGCGGTGCGCCGAAACGACGTCCGCTTCAAAAGGGATTCCGAATTCGGCCAGTGCCTGTGCGGCCAGGCGCATGACCGGCCAATCGGAATCAGAACCCATTACGAGGCCGACCAGTGGTGCTTCAGACATGAGATATTTCCTTGCGGTGTTCTAGTAAGAGCCGCTGCCCGGTACGCGGCAGCGGCTCTTGATCAAAATAAAGTCTAGACGGCGGCTTCGATGCCGTCGCGGATGAGCGCGGCAACCTTATTGGCCTGCGAACGAAGTTCATCTACGCTTTGCCCGGCGTTAGCCACAACGTTGACGTGGCCGATCTTGCGGCCCGGGCGCACGGACTTGCCGTAGGCATGGACTTTGACTTCTGGCGCGGCGGCCAAGGCGGCGTGGAAAGCCGAGTAGAGGTCCTGGTTGGCGCCGCCGAGATAGTTTTTCATCACAGTCACGCCCAGCTCGCGGGTTTCGCCCAGCGGCAGATCCAGAACCGCACGCAGGTGCTGCTCGAATTGGCTGGTGACCGAACCGTTCATGGTCCAGTGGCCGGTGTTGTGCGGGCGCATGGCCAATTCGTTGATCACGAAACCGGCTCCTGAACCCGGGGTTTCAAAGAGCTCTGCGGCCATGACTCCGGTGACGCCGAATTCTTCGGCGATGCGCAAGGCCGCATCGGCTGCGGTGGCCGCGGTGGCCTCGTCAATATCCTGGGCAGGCGCGATCACTTCATCGCAGACTCCATCAACCTGGATGGTGTGGACCACGGGCCAAGCCTTGGCCTCGCCTGAAGGGGTGCGGGCTACCAACGCGGAAAGTTCGCGGGAGAACTCGACCTTGTCCTCGGCCAGCAGCGGGCCATGGGCGAACCAGTCGGCGGAATCCTTGGCGTCTTGGGCATTGTCCAGCATGCGCACGCCCTTGCCGTCGTAGCCGCCGCGCGGGGTCTTGAGCACAATGGGCCAGCCGGTCTGCTCACCGAAAGCGATCAGGGCATCGACATCGTCAACCTTGGCCCACGCAGGGTTCGGTAGTCCGAGGCGTTCGATGGCCTCGCGCATGACCAGCTTGTCCTGGGCATGGATCAGCGCAGCCGGACGGGGCTGGATGTTGACGCCCTCATTGATCAGGGTGGTCAAGAATTCGTTGGGCACGTGCTCGTGGTCAAAGGTGACAACGTCCTTGCCCTTGGCGAATTCACGCAGGGTTTCGAGGTCTTTGTAGTCGCCTACAGGAGCGTCGGGAACGCTTCGCGCAGCCGAAACATCAGGACCTTCGGCAAGAACATGCAGTTCGAAACCTAGGTTCAGGGCCTCGGGGGCCATCATTCGGGCTAGCTGCCCGCCACCAATCACACCAATTTTTGGAAAGCTCACGATTACAAGGGTATCGAAAGCGACGTTGAGAATCGCATGCGCGTTGTCTGATTACTCTCACAATTCGGTCAATTTCCAGAAAGTGCCGATAAAATAGCAAGATCGCGCGCTTCTCGTAGTGCTTAGCGCGCCTTGTTACTGCTAGCCAGACGGGAACAATATTCCCTGGAGGACAATTGCTCGAGCGCATCAAACTCAAAATAGCCGGACTCATCTCGTTGCTGTGGCGCGAGGTGGCGAAGTTCGGCGTCGTCGGTGGCGTTGCGTTCATCATCGACTCGGGGATCTACGTCTGGCTCCTGCACGGTTCCATGAGCGATTCCCAGGTTAAAGCGAAAATCATTGCTGGCGTCGTCGCGACGATGTTCTCTTGGGTGGCCAACCGCTACTGGACTTTCCGCCACCGCCGCCAGGCCAATGTGGTGCGCGAGCTCGTGATGTTCATCATCATGAATGCCATCGGCTTGGGCATTGCCGCGGCCTGCGTATGGGTCACCAAATACTGGCTGGGCTTGACCGATCCCACCTCGGTGTTCATTGCCGGTTCGGTAGTCGGCTTGGTGCTCGGCACCATCTTCCGTTTCTTCGCCTACCGTTTCTGGGTCTTCGGCAGCGCGATGGATGCGGAGGAAGAATTCGCCCACGACCACGAAGTTCTGGGCAATCACAAGGCCGATACCGGCGCTGACGCAGCGCATTCCGCTGGCCAGGCCGATACCGGCACGGTACCGACGGTGGCTCGCTAATCCGCTGGTCGGTAGTCGAAGTTAATGCGTTCGCCGTCGCGCAGGCGCTGGGTCACTTCCATCCCGTCTTCTACTAGCACAATTCCGTCACCCGCTGCCCACTGGCCAACGGCGAAGGGCAGCAAGGAGAGCACGGGTTGCTGAGCACGCACTAGAATTGTTCCTTGCGCCTTAGCTTCGGTATCGAATAACGCAGCAAGGCTGACCGGGGCGTCACCATTGGTTGCGATGGCTGAGGCATCACCAGTTACTGGCGAGGGATAGAACTGATCCCCGTAGGTACGCACGGAGGCATTGAAGTCTTCTGCGACAGGGCCGAGATCCGAGCCGAAGGACAGCGCGAGAGCTGCCGGGTTCACGGCAAGGATTTCAGAGCTGCTGGGGATGCGCTCATCATCCGGTTGGGCTGTCACCCACACCGATGCCTGCTGTGCATCATCATGCCCAGCATCGACCAGCGTGGCGCCATGGTGCAGCGCGGCCAGGGCCACGACCAGGGACTTCCAATGCGCCGGCAAATCGAGCACCACGATCGAGTCTTCATCGAGGTCGAAAACCTCGCCCAAGAGATTGGCGCTTTTCGCGACCCAATTGTCAAATACCCGTCCGGACAGCTCGATGCGTTCCCCGCTGACGGAGTACCAGGTGAGCCATGGGGAGGCTGAACTGCGCCGCGGCGCGAGAAGATTCTCGACAAATGTTCGTGATTGTAGGCTATTGCTCATTGGATGTCCTTAAATTTAATTACTGAGAATTCACCGAGAATTCAGCCAAGACGGGACTCGCCCACCTCATGTGCGTCTTTTGACGGCGTGTTGTGCCGGGAGTTTCCTGAGAACTCTTCTTAGAATGACCTCCCCGCTTGACTCTAGCGGAGTTACACGGCTGTAATTAGATGGTGAGTCCGGGCAGGTTCATCACTTTTCGCTAGTTCGATGGAATAAATGCTGCCGGATGGATCGGGAGCAATGACGGCCCGATCTCCTCAAACCAATCGAAAGGTCAACATCACCATGGCGAATCTGGAGCAGGGGTACTCCGAATTTTCGACCTCGGCTGTTGCGTCGGCTCAATACGGGCTGGAGGACGCACCATCCGACTGGTTTGTCGATCCTCAAGCCGGTGAGTCCGCACGGGTTGCAGTTGCAGCCGATCTGGAGACCGCGGCCGACAGCTACCTGAAAGAGCACGACACGTTATCCGACACCGAAGAAATCTCCTCGGTTGGCTCGTGGGCTCCTGAGCTCGACGAGGATGACGAAGTGCGCGAAACCATCAAGGCAGTTTGGCTTGGTGTTGGCGGCGAAGTTGACGAGGGCGAGCTGGGCTGGCAGGCCCGTGCTCTGTGCGCACAGACTGACCCCGAAGCGTTCTTCCCTGAAAAGGGCGGATCGACTCGCGACGCGAAACGTGTCTGCGGCGCATGTGTTGTCCGTTCGGAATGTCTAGAATATGCCTTGAGCAATGACGAGCGCTTCGGAATCTGGGGAGGGCTCTCAGAGCGCGAACGTCGCCGTCTACGGAAACGAGCAATCTAATTCGTCCGCCAATTCACGTCACCGCCATCGTTGCTTCGCACGATGGCGCTGACTTTTTACCACGCACTTTGGCCGCACTGCGAAACCAGTCCCGGCCTATCGAACGCTTCGTCGGAGTTGACGCTTCGTCCTCTGACGCATCGCTAGAGGTCCTGCGGGCGAACTTGCCTTCCAACTCCGCCTTGCTGGTCGCCGATGAAGGATCCTTGGGGCTGTCGCTGGAAGTAGCGGTTTCGCAACTGCCCGAAGCGCGTTTGGACCGTGATGAATGGCTATGGATTATCCATGATGACTCCATGCCTGCTCCCGACGCGCTGGAACAGCTGACTCGGACCGTTGAGGCCTCCGAATCGGTATCCATTGCCGGTTGCAAGCTGCTGGACATCGATAACCCGCGCCACCTGGTCGAGGTGGGGCTGAGCGTGGACCGCAAGGCCCAGCGCCTGACCATGATCGATATCGACGAAGTCGACCAGGGCCAGTACGACGGACGAAGCGATTACTTTGCCGTGTCCTCGGCCGGCATGTTTATCCGGCGCGAGGTCTTTGAGCAGCTGGGCGGATTCGACCCGGCTATTCCGGGCCGTGGCGACGACGTGGACCTATGCTGGCGCAACCGCCTGGCCGGTCACCGCGTGGTCGTGGTGCCAAGTGCCAAGATGTACCACCAGGTCGAGGTCGTCGACTCGCTGGCAGGCCCGCGCGAAGCCAAGCGCTCGGAAGTCTTCCAGCGCTTGAAGTTCGCTTCGCCTTTGGAACTGCCGTTTTTGTGGATTGGATTGCTGCTCGGCGGCATCGGCCACTTCCTCGTAGCATTGCTGGCCAAGGACCCGGGCCATGGCTTCAGCCACCTGGCTTCGGTCCTGCGCGGACTGTTCTCCCCGGGCAAGCTGGCCGCTTCACGTCGCAACGTCGCCCAGATCCGCGAAATTCCACGCCGCCAGGTCCGCAAGCTGATGGTCTCCGGCGCACAGGTGCGCGAATACCGCCGCAATGTGAATACCGGGCGTGCCGATGGCGAGGTCTACGGGGATGGCAGTGGCGCCGACGCGATGGTTGAACCTAGCGGTGACAACTTCTCCGACTTCGTGCGAATCGCCCGTCCGCCGCGCACCACCGCAGTACTCTCGCTGATTCTGGCACTCTTGCTCTCCGGGGCCGCTTCGCTGGTTGCTTGGCGCAGCCTGCTTGGATCCACTGCTTTGTCCGGCGGCGCGCTGCGCCCGCTGTCCAACAGCAACCAGGAAATCGGCGCCAACGCCCTATCGTGGTGGCAGAACATCACCACCGGATTGAGCGCTCCGCCGGATAACTCCGATGTGCTGTTCTGGCTTTTCTCGCTGGTGACTTTCAACCATGCCAACGAAGCTTCGATCTATCTCTTCTTCGCCGCGATGCCATTGGCCGCCCTGACCGCGTGGTGGGGCATTGGCGCGGTGAGCCGTTCGCGTGCTGTCCGGTTCTTCGCCGCATTGATCTGGGCCCTATTGCCTTCACTGGTCTCTTCGCTGGCCTCGGGACGAGTCGGCTCAGTATTGATCCACATCTTGCTGCCGCTGTTCTTCCTGGCAATTATCCGTGCCATGAATGCCCATGTGGCCATCGAAGGCGCGAAGCCCAAGAACCCGAAGCAGCAATCCGTATCCGCATGGACCGCTTCGGCTAGCGCCGCCTTGCTGCTCTGGGTGATCTCCGCCGGTTCCGTTTCATTCTTCCTGACCGCCAGCATCCTGATTTACGTTTTGGCCATCTTCTCGGTGCGCCGCGCACGCAGCCTGTGGTGGATCCCGCTGCCTGCAATCGTGTGGAATCTTCCGCTGCTGTTTGCCGGCCTGGGCGATCTGCGGCTGCTGTTCACCGAGCCCGGTGCGGCGCGCGCGTTCTCGCCAGCTGCCCCATGGCAGATGCTGCTGGGCTTCCCGGAATCCTTCAACGCCAACGCCTCGCTGGTGGGTTGGGACTTCCTGCCCGCCGGTCCGTGGGCTTTGGTCGCCGCACTGCTGGTCGGGGCTCCAATCATCGTGCTGGCTGTTTTCGGGACCTTGAGTTCTTCGCTCAGCCACAGTTCCAGCATGCGCCGGAACTCCCGCCGCCTGCTGTGGGGCGCAGTCCTGTCGCTGGCAGCGGGATGGGCCGTCGGTTTTGTCCCGTTCACCTTGGACTCGCACACCGCGGTGAGCGCCTACACCGGTCCGTTCGTCTCCTTTGCCATGTTTGCATTGCTTGCAGCTGCCGCCAACGCGCTAGCTGCCCTGCGCCATGAAGATCAGCCGCGCTCGATGCGGACGCAGGGTTCTCGTCCAGCGATGAGCCTGATGGCCGCATTCAGCGTGCTCGCGGTTCTCGCTTCCGGCGCCGTGCTGCTTGGCGCCCAGCTGAATCCGGCCGCGGAGTCCGAAACGCTGACGTCCCTGAATTCGGCTCAGCAGGTCCACAGCTCCCAGCCTCGCACACTGCCTGCCACGGCAGCCGATGCGGGCCGCTCCGAATTCCAGAAGCGCACCTTGGTGCTCAGCCCGCGTTCCTCCGGTGAAATCGACAGCCAGTTGGTTTCGGGTTCCGGTGAAACCCTGGACAGCATCAGCCGCTACTCGCAGGTCAAGCAACTGACCGGACCGCTGCTGGATCCTGAACGCAATGAAGCTTCTGCCACCGCGCAGGTTCAGAGCAAAGCCGTAGCGATGCTGCTCTCCGAGTCTGCATTGGATTCGCGCGAATCGTTGCGCGACTTGGGCGTGGGCTTTGTCGTGCTCAACGAGACTGGTGAATCTGTCCCAGCGACCGTTCGCATCCTGGATGCGGCCACTGGGCTGGCATCGGTCGGCCAGACCGACAGCGGCTGGTTGTGGCGAGTGGATTATGAAGCCGATGAAGAGAATCAGGGCGCTGGATTTGCCCGCGTTGTCGCTGAAAACGGAGACGTGAGCGTATTGCCGACCCAGCGTGGCAAGATCGCCAATCTGGAAATTCCGGCTTCTGATGCCAAGCGGACCCTGGTCCTTGCAACAGCGTCGGATCCGAAGCTGCGGGCCAGCGTTGATGGCGAATCCCTGCGTTCGGTGTCCTATCCCGAGGATTCGGAAACTCGATGGGCCCAGGCTTACGAGCTTCCTGCCGAGGGCGGCAAGCTGACGTTGTCGCACAAGGACTCCACGGCCATACCGGTTCTGGTGCTCAGCGCGATAGTTCTGCTGATTACCGTCCTCTTGGCCATTCCGGTGCCAAGCTCGCGGCGATTCGCCAACTACCGCAACAACGAATACCGCTTCCGTGAACCACGCGACGAAAATGAAGAACTCGCCGACGGCTCGGCCGTTTTGGCGGCCGCCGAAGTCCAGAGCCCGGCTACCGGCACCATGCCACTGAGCCGACGCGAGGCACGCGAACGCGCCAGCGAGATGCGTGAGAACTTGACCCCGAAGCTCAGCGACCGGATTTCGGACGCCGATGCCGAGCAGGAGAAGAAGTAGTGAGCGACGAGAAGAACGTGAACTCAGCGGATTCTGCTGACAAGCCAACTGAACAGACCCCGGCCCCGAAACCGGCCTCCGCGCAACCAGAAGCCAAGGACACCACCCCAGTGTCGGCGACACTATCGCGTGCTGAGACAAAGGCTGCCAAGGCCCGGGCCAAGGTCGATGCCAAATTGGACAAGGCCCGCGCCAAGGAAGCACAGGCCCGGTCCAAGGCCGAAGCGAAGAACGCCGCGAAAGCGGCGAAGGCTGAAGCCAAGGCCGCTCAGCGGGAAGAACCGAAGGCAAAGCCACAGCCCGAGGCGAAGTCAGGGAACAAGGACGCCAAGGAAACGGTGCCCACCGCGCAGGCTGCCCAGGCGAAGGCTCAAGGCGAACCGGCGGAACAGAAGCCGGCTCCCAAGCCGGACTCCGTTCAAGCCGGATCGGAGCAGCCCGAGGCTGCGCACGCCAAACTGCCTGCAGCTGATGCAGCCGCCGCGGGCACCACTGATGCAGCTGCGCAGCCGGAACACTCCCAGGGCGCCGAGCCTGCCAAGAACGCCGGCCCAGCCGCGGCTGGAAGCAAGACGGGGCCTGGTGCCGCCCAGGACGCTGGACCGAAGAAGCCTGCAGCCCAGGACCCGGTAGTTGTTTCCGAACCAGTCAAGCCGCCGGCCGCAGAAGCGGCTAGGGCTTCCGGGAAGCAGAACGATGCCGGGGACTCCTCGGGGCAGCAAGGCGCAGCTGCGCAAGTTGCCGGCGTGGCAGCCACTGGTGCCGCAGCTGGCGCTGGTTCCACCGAGGCTGAGAAGAACCAGCCGGCCGGCCCGAAGCCTGGAGAAGAAGCTGCGAAGGCATCAGAACCGGAAGATCCGAAGGCTGCCAAGCGCCGCCATCGGCTGGAGAAGGTTCGCGCGCGGAACGCCGCGAAGGAAGAACTTGCCGCTGCCAGTGCGCTGGCTGCGCCTGCAGCCGGGCCGCAGGCGGAATCGGTGGCCGGCAACGTATCGAAGCGTCGCCAGAAGCTGGACAAGGCCCGCGCCGCGGCCTCCAAGGATGCGGCAGCCGCGCCGACGCGCAAGAAGACCGGCGCGATTCTGCTCAGCCTGGTAGCCGTTGCGGCTGCCGGCGCTGCAGTGGGTGCCGGATCAATTTTTGCCCCGGCACCGGCCGAAAAGTCGTTGCCAGCTGCCGTGACGAACCTGCCCGCAGGTGACTCCAGCAGCGTTTGCTCGGCAACCCCGCAGCTGCTCAAGGGCGTGGAAGGCACCGATGCGCAGTTTGCCCCAGGTGCCAAGGACATTTCCAGCAACCTGCGCAGCATTGCCGTTTCGGATCTGGCCAAGCGCATTCCGGGCTCCTCCTTCACCAAGCTCGATGGCAGCGGCGCGCATGAGCTGACTGGACGCATCGCTGAGGATGAAGCTGCCGAGGCCCGTGGCGCTGATGATGAGGGCCTGACCGGCCGCGCCAGCAAGGTTTCAACTGCCAACGATATCGATGACGCCCAGGTCTACACCTTGCAGCCACTGGGCGAAATCGCTTCGAAGGGCAGCGCCGTGCGCAGCTACCAAGCCAAGGATGGCGACCTGGCAGGGCTTGCTGCCGCAACGTGCCAGGCCCCGGCGTCCAACTGGCGATTCACTGGCCTGCAGACAAGTACCGGATCCACCAGCGTGATGCATTTGGCCAACCCAACGCATACCACTGCCCAGGTATCCCTGCGGCTTCGAGGTCCAGACGGCTTGATCGACACCTCGACGCTGCAGAACATTGTTCTGGCAGCGGGGGAGAGCCGGGCCATCGTGCTCGGCGGCTACGCGCAGAACCTGAATTCTGTTTCGGCTGAAATCACCAGTGTTGGCGGAAAAATCACTGCATCGGTCCAACAGGCCGCCCTGCGCGGTTTGACCCCGTCGGGTGTTGAACTGGTCAGCGCCAACGCGACGGCTTCCAATAGCCAGGTGATTCCGGGAGTGTGGATCGAGAGCAAGGAGAATATTTCCAAGCTCAGCAAGGACAACAAGTCGTTGGTTCCACAGCTGCACGTTGCGGCAACCGGCTCCTCGGGCGCTGGATTCAAGGTGAAGGTCCTGGGCGAAGACGGCGAAGTCGCCGCCAGCTTCGACGATAACCTCGCCGTCGACTCCGACGCGACGAAGATTGTGGATCTGACCCAGCTGGCTGGTGGCTATTACACGGTAGTTGTCGAGTCCGATGCTCCGGTCACCGCAGCGGTGAAGATGGTTCGCGGTGCGGACCCGAAGGACTCCTCGGACACTGCCTGGGCGGTGAGCTCCAACGCGCTAGCCGGTACGCAGGCCATGCCGCTGTCGGCTAATGGCACTGGGAAATTCGCCATCGCCGCCGTAGCTGCAGACTCAGCGGTGGAAGCAGTGGTGGTTAATAAGGACGGCAAGCTGGAGGAACCGAAGAAACTCCAGATCAAGGCCGGGCAGAGTGTTGTCTTTGATCCGAAATCTGTCTCCGAAAATGCCCAAGCAGTCATCTTCTCGACAGATGCCAACGCTTACCTGGCCCAGCTGGTGCTCGGTTCCGAACGTTCCATCGCTTGGGCTGCCATGCCACAGGCGAATGCCGGACGCGACGGCATTGTGGTGAACATCGGCGGCTAGGAATCCGCCATTAAGGAACTGGATAATTGAAGACCCCTTTCGCATGGCTGGCTGAGCGAATCACGCTGGAACGTAGTTCGCTCAAGGCAGCTTCGCTATCGGCAATGATCGCAGCGATTCTGATTATTGTCGGCGGCGGTGTCGTTCGAGTCACCGGGTCAGGACTAGGCTGCCCCGACTGGCCAACCTGCACCGGCGGCTCCATCGCGCCAACCGCTGAAATGGGGATTCACGCGACCATCGAGTTCGTCAATCGGCTGCTCACCTTTGTCCTGTGCGCAGCGGTTGGTTGGGTCATCATTGCCGCCCGACTGCAACGCGAACCAGTTCCGGACATCACCCGATGGGCGTGGTTCCAGTTCTGGCTTGTTGTGCTCAATGCGGTCATTGGCGGGATCACCGTCTGGGTGAAACTGAACCCCTACGTAGTTGCCGCCCATTTCCTGGCTGCGACCTTGCTGCTCACTGCCGCTGCGGCCACCTGGGACAAGGTGCAGAATCTGGGAAACGCCGGCTCAAAAGCCAGTACGGATTCGCTGAAGTCGCTGGGAACCTGGTTAGTTGTTCTCAGCGCCCTGCTCGTCATCATTGGCACCGGGGTGACCGGCTCAGGTCCGCATGCCGGAGACTCGGCCGAGGTCCCGCGGATGGGCTTCGACTGGCTGCAGATCACTCTCGTGCATGCCGCAGCAGCCGTGGGCGCACTGGTTGTTGCTTTGGTGATGTGGCGTCAAGCAAGAAAAGAACAAGTACCGGACGTGGCGCACAAAGCCAAGCTCTACCTCTGGGTATTGGCCGGACAGGGGCTGCTCGGAGCGATCCAGGCCATGACCAGCCTGCCAGAGCTGCTTGTGGTCGCCCACCTGGTTGGTGCTGCGCTGGTATGGATCGGTGCCGTGCGCGTTGGCCTGGCCTCCCATGCGCCGGGACGTGAAAGCCGGATCCAGGCCAGCTAGAGAAGATGGCCCTAGTAGTCCGGATCCTCAGGGAAATATGCGGGGTCCACTTCCGAGATGGGTTTCATCCAAAGCTGCGCGACCTCGTGCACCACGCACTGATGGACCAGATCCAAGAGTTCGCCGGTGTTTTCCGCAATCTGCTCAATGGGCAAGCGATAAATGATGATGCGCGCTGGGCGGCTAGCCGAAGCTGATTTTGATGATGCAAGCGGCACCCGCTCGCCCAGTGCAGCAGCCTGTTCCAGCAGCTTGTCACTGGGCACCGGATCAATCAGGAAATCGATCTTTTCAATTTCTCCGGGCCAGCGTTCCGAGAGCCTTTGCGCACTGGCCATCACGGCATCATCAAATCGTTCCGGCCGTGAACGGTAAGCAGGAAGATGCATGGGCATCAGCGGGCCACGCCGCCCGCGTCCGTGGCGGTGGCGACGGGAACCGCTTGGCGGATCAGGCAACTTGGAGTTCATTAACTCAGCCTAGCGCTTGCGACACTGTGCCGGTGCCCATCAGCCCGCAAATGGGCGAAGATCCCAAGGATGTGCTGACCAGCCGAGTAGAATGGCAAACGTGGAAGGTCTTCGTCTTTGTTCTCGCCCAGCCTGCCGTGAAACGGCCCGCGCTACTCTTACCTACGTATACGCAGATTCAACTGCTGTTCTTGGGCCTTTGGCGACGTACCCGGAACCGCACTGCTATGACCTGTGCGCCCGCCATGCGAACCGTCTGACAGTTCCCAGCGGGTGGAGCCTGATCCGTGGCGCCATCCCAGATGTGCTTGAACCA
This sequence comes from Glutamicibacter sp. AGC46, assembly GCF_053543715.1. Taxonomy (NCBI): domain Bacteria; kingdom Bacillati; phylum Actinomycetota; class Actinomycetes; order Micrococcales; family Micrococcaceae; genus Glutamicibacter; species Glutamicibacter sp. AGC46. Next base: position 431,989 of record NZ_JBLVOJ010000024.1, on the reverse strand, counting down.
GAAGATGAGCTGAACGCGTTGGTGAATGCCGTCCGCGATCGAGAACCAAAGGTTCGCGAACCTCGCCACGCATCGGATTCGCCCATTGATTCGGTCCGTCCTCGCGATATCCGTGCACAGCGCTTTGACACTCGCGTCCGCTTGGCTGTGCTCCCAGCTGGCGACGAAGAAGCCTAGACCTTCTTCTCGAAGAATTCTTGAACCTGCATCGGCACTTCGGCGGCATCTGCAGCACCTCTTTGTGTCCTAGCTGAAATCCAATTTTGGTGTGGTAATCCGTCAGATGACTCGCCTCGCTGGATATGCTAAAGGCGCGTGCGCCGTACTCGGCCCGTAAAGCAACCCCAAAACAGCACACCATCGCGCGAATTGCAGGAGGACTCCTCATGGCTGAGGCGGCGAAAAACCCCACTGGAGGGCAAGGAACTACGGGCCAGCCGGCACCGGCTGCCACTGGCAACATGCCAAGCCCACAGACCAGCCTGAGCCAAAAAGCTGAAGAGCTTACTGCGCGCCTGGAAAAGCACAAGAACCAGGCCCAGGCAAACGCCGCTGCCCAAAAGGAAGAAGCCCGCAAAGAGGCCATCCGCCGCGCGATGTCCGGCAAAACCGACGCCGAGACCAAGAACCCAACTGCAGCTCCTGCAGCCAAGGCGCAGCCTGCCCCCGTGAAGCCAGCGGCAGACAAGCCTGCCGCGACCCCTGCGGCCAAGCCAGCTGAGGCCAAGCCTGCTGCGGCCAAAGCCCCGGCAACCAAGCAGCCGGTCAAGCCAGCGCCCGTCAAGCCCGCGGCGTCCAAGCAGGCAGCCGTCAAGCCCGCGGCGTCCAAGCAGGCAGCCGCCAAGCCAGTTGCGGCCAAACCTGCGGCCGCGAAGCCTGCCGCCAAGGCGCCCGCTGCGAAGCCGGCCGCTAAAGAGCCAGTAGAAGATGTCATTCGCGCCATCAAGCTGCCGCACGAAATCGAAGCGGAGAAGCAGGTGCAAAGCGAAGCCGCCGCCGGTGCCGGGAAGTCCGCTGAGCCGCAGGCCAGCGAGAAGGCAACCACCGTGCAAAGCGTGCCACCGGTGTCTGCTGCTCCGAAGACCGGATCCCTGCCAACAACAAAGGCTGCCGTTGCCCAGGCGCGCAACCGCGTCTTTGGCAGCTACGCGCCAGAACCGGAACCTTCCGAAGCGGCCGTGAAGCGCCGGGTTGCGCGCGAACGGGCGCTGAACTCGAAGCCGGCCCTGGGCCGTACTGCCCAGGTGATCGTGGCTCTGGTCTTCCCGCTGCTGACCTTGATCGCTGGCATCCGTTTGGTCGCGACGCCGGCTTTCCTGGCTCTGTCCTACGGCCGCCCTGGATTCCCGAGCGATTCCTTTGGTTTCACCGATTCTGAACGCCTGACCTACGGCAGCTACGGTGTGGATTACCTGAACAACTTTGCCGGCCCCGAATACTTGGCCGGCTTGAAGCTTTCCACCGGTTCAAGCATGTTCACCGAAGGGGAGGTCCAGCACATGGTGGACGTGAAGAACCTCATCGGGTTCGCCTATATCCTCGGAGCTGTTCTAGCGGTCATCTTGATCATCGGTGTTTGGTACCTCGCCAAGCGCTATGCAGGCGGCGTACGGCGTGCATTGTTCTCGGGAGCGATCTTGGCCTTGGCGGGCATTGCTGCGCTGGCCGTCTCCGCGATTGTGGGATGGGACAATTTCTTCACCCAGTTCCATGCCCTCTTCTTCTCCGACGGCACCTGGACCTTCAACGTCAGCGATACGCTGATCCGCCTGTACCCAGAGCAGTACTGGCTCGATAGCGCCATCGGCATCGCCGTGCTGGTGCTGGCCACGATCGTCGCTGTGTTGATCAGTTGCTGGCCAACCGGCCGCCGCCGTGAGGCGGCCCGGCTGCGCCAGGAGGCCCGTGCGTTCGGCATTGGCAACTAGCTGGCACAAGGCTTAAAGCACTGGGGGAGCAGTTCATGGTGAACTGCTCCCCATTGCTTTACCCAGTGGGAATTACTGGCGGTAGAGGGCTTCCACGCGGCCTTCGAATTCTTCGAGAACGCTCTGGCGCTTGAGTTTCAACGAGTTGGTCAGGTGCCCGGAAGCTTCGGTGAATTCCTCTTCCAGGACCACGAATTTGCGAATGGACTCAGCCTTGGAAACGGTCAAGTTAGCGGTATCCACGTAGCTCTGGATTTCGGCGATCACTGCTGGGTTGATCGCCGCCTCAGCCAGGGTCATGGCTTCAAGCCCCTTGGCCTTGGCCCACAGCACCAGTTCTTCGGGATCCAGGGTCATCATGGCCGTAATGAATGGGCGCTGTTCGCCAGCCAGTACGCACTGGGAGACGATGCGTCCGGCGCGGACCATCTCTTCCAACGGGCCAGGGGAGACGTTCTTGCCGCCGGCGGTGACGATCAGTTCCTTCTTGCGGCCAGTGACCTGGAGGAATCCTCCATCATCCAGGACACCGGTATCACCAGTCTTGAAATAGCCGTCTTCATCGAAGACTTCAGCCGTGGCGGCAGGATTGTTGTGATAGCTCGCGAAAACCCCAATGCCCTTGACCAGGATTTCACCGTCATCGGCGATCCTGATGGAGGTGCCGGGAAGCGGACGACCCACGGTGCCCACGCGGATTCGTGATGCTTGATTCACGGTGGCTGGGGCGGTGGTTTCGGTCAGGCCGTAGCCTTCGAGCAGTTCAATGCCAGCGCCGCGGAAGAAATGCGCCAAGTCCGGGTTCAATGCACTGGCTCCGGAAATCGCGTAACCGCAGTGGCCGCCAAAGACGGCCTGCAACTTCGGGTAGAGGACCTTGCTGAACAAGGCGTGGCGGGCACGCAGGCCCAAGGGCATGCGAGTCTTGAGGCCACGCGCACGCGCGTCACGGATCTTGGAAACCTCGATGGCTGCCTGTTCTGCCTTGAGGAACAGCTCGGCCTTGCCGCCACGTTCGGCCGTGGCCAAAGCGGTGGTGCGAATTTTCTCGAAGACGCGCGGCACGGCCAGCAGGAAGCCGGGCTTGACCGCGGACATGTCCTCGACCAGATTGGCCATGGAACTGGAATGCGCAATCACCGATCCGCCGTGGATGCAGGTCTGCTGGACGGCACGAGCCAATACGTGGGCCAGCGGGAGGAACATCAGCGTTCGGCGCTCTTCACCGAGCACTTCGAGCATATGGCCGGCCAGATTATGCGCCACCATGGCAAAGTTCGAGTGGGTCATGTTGCAGCCCTTGGGGCGCCCGGTGGTACCCGAGGTGTAGACCATCGTGGCCACGTCCTGGAGGGTCATGGAAGCACGGCGGGATTCGACCAGCTGCTCATCGACTTGGTTGGCAGGAACCATCAGCTGATGCAGGCCAGCGGAGGGAATAAGCGTCTTGTCCGCCGTGTCGGAGCCTTCAAAGATGTGTGTGCGAACCGGTTCGCCCAGCTGAGCCGCCGCCTGGCGGACGTTGGCGCGCAGCTCGTGGTTTTCGGCGAAAACCACGCGCGCACCGGAGTCGCGCAGGATCCATTCGATCTGGAAGGCGCTGGAAGTTTCGTAGATGGGGACCGTCACGCCTCCGGCGAACCACACCGCTTCCTCTGCCAAAGCCCATTCATAGCGGGTACGGGAAATAATGGCGACCTTGTCACCGGGCTGCAGCCCATCATTGATCAGCGCCATTGCCAGGCGCTTGACATCAATGAGGAAATCACCGGCACTGAGATCATGCCAGGTGCCGTCGCGCTGCACGCTGAACAGTGGTCGTTGCGCCCCACGTGCTACGCGATCAAGGAGTAGGCTCGTCGTGTTTACTTCTGGTGCTAGATCAGTGAGTAGCTCGACGGTTACTTCTTGCATTGAAGAATTGTCCTTTGGGATTCGATGGTCGTCTTAGTGGCCTATTTCATGGAAACAGGTGGCCAAGCCACGGGCAGCCTAGCCCCAGCTGGGGAGCCACACGTGCAAGCGCCAGTAGTCATCCGCGATCATTTCCCCACTCCATATCGGCCAGAAAAAGGCCGACGTGACTAGGAATAGCGCCATGAATATGGTGAGTACGATGATGCGTGATCGGTGCGCGGCACTGGAATTAGGGTCGCGTGGAATGAACCTGCCAATCATATACGTCAACGCGAGCACCATGAACGGAACCAGTGGCAGGGTGTAGAAGAAGAACATTGTGCGTTCTGGGTACATCAGCCACGGCAGGAACCCGGCCGCCACCGATGAGAGGACCGCTCCGGCGCGCCAATCACGGGCGCCAATCCACCACAGAATCAGCAAGAACATGCTGATGGTGCAGGCCCACCACATCAACGGGTTAGGCAGGTCGGTAATGACCTCGGTGCAACGCTCCAGCCCGCAGCCGTTGGCTCCCTTGTCGTAGCCTTCGAAGTAGAACAGCACTGGACGTCCGGCGAAGGGCCACGTCCACGGCGAGGATTGCCAGCCATGCTCGGAGTCGAGCCCGGTATGGAATTCGTAGCCAGCCTGGTGATAGTGCCACAAGGAACGCAACGGCGAGGGCAGCCAGCTAATGCCTTCGCCGGGATTCTCCTCGGCCCAATGGCGGTATCGGCCGCCCTGGGTGATCAGCCATCCGGTCCACGTGGACAAATAGGTCAGCAGCACCAGCGGCAGCATGGTGAAGAAGGAATAGATTCCGTCGCGGATGAATGCCGCCGACTGCCACTTGTGAACTCCTGCGGTGCGCCGCGCACCAAAGTCCCAAAGCACCGCCATGAGGCAGAATACAGCTACGAAGGACAGCGCCGACCATTTAATGCCAACTGCGCCACCGAGCATGATCGCTGCGATCAGCCGCCATGGGCGCCACCAGAGCATGGGGCCATGAACGAGCAAGAAGTCATCTGGCCGGTTACCCTCGGGTACTGAAAGCTTCCGGGCAAGCACGGTTCTGCCGTGTATCCGGTCTTTGAGCAGGGCATAAAACGCGGCAAGCACAAAGAACATCAAGAAGATGTCCAGCAACGCGGTGCGCGACATGACTATGGAATGGCCGTCGATGGCCATGAGCAAGCCGGCGATGCCGGCAAGGACGTGGGAACCAAAGAGCAAGCGGGCGCACAGGGTGACTAGCAGGACCGAGAGGGTGCCGACCAGCGCTGTGGAAAAACGCCAGCCGAAGCCATTGAAATCACCGAAGAGGAGCATGCCCACACCGATCATCCACTTGCCCAGCGGCGGATGGACGACAAAGGAAGATTCAGCTTCCAGCTGCGGGTCGCCTGCGATGAACTTCCCATCGCTGTCGTCAGCCCATTCGCGCTCGTATCCGCTTTGCAGCATCGCGAAAGCGTCCTTGACGTAATAGGTTTCATCAAAGATCAGCAGGTGCGGGTGCGCCAGGTTGACGAAGCGCAAGAGGCCGGCAATGAGTGTCACGACCAGCGGAATGATCCACATCAGCGGGCCGCTGGGAGCCACCACAGGCAGGAGCCGCTGTTTCAGGCTCTCGAAAGTGAAGGCCTGTCGCGCCGAGCGTACGTGGCCGGAGTCCGGAGTGTCTAAAACCGAGGTGCCCATCACCAATTCATGCTACCGGTGGAAAGTCCAGAAAGTGGGCTTTTCCTGCGTCGCGTAGGCTTAAGAATGTGCAGAACTCAGATAATGAGGGCGTAATCGTCCTGGGAGCCACCCCGATTGGCAATTTGTCCGACGCCTCCCCGCGTCTGCGGGAGATTATGGCCAGTGCCGATATCATCGCCGCGGAGGACACCAGAAACTTCCACCACCTGGCCCATGCCCTGGGCATTAAAATCACTGCGAGGGTGATGAGCCTGCATGAGCACAACGAGGCTCACAAGCTCTCGGAGGTGATTGACCTGGCCGCCGAGGGCGCGACTGTGCTGGTGGTTTCCGATGCAGGAATGCCGGCGGTTTCGGACCCCGGCTACCCATTGGTGGCCGCTGCCTTGAGTGCTGGCATCCGTGTCACCGCGGTACCGGGCCCTTCTGCGGTGCTCACCGCGCTGGCCCTGTCCGGATTGCCCACTGGCCGTTTCACCTTTGAAGGCTTCCTGCCGCGCAAGGCGGGGGAACGCCGCAAGCGCCTGGATTCCTTGCTCGCCGAAGATCGCACCATGGTGTTCTTCGAGGCTCCTCACCGGCTGAGCGACTTCCTGGATGCCGCTATCGAAGCATTTGGCCAAGACCGCCAGGCCGCCGTAGCCCGCGAGCTGACCAAGAAGTTTGAAGAGGTCCGTCGAGATTCACTGGCAAATCTGCGCGCATGGGCAGAAGATGGCGTACGCGGAGAAATTGTTGTGGTGGTCCACGGAGCCCCGGAAGCCGAGGCCGCATCCATCGAGGATTTGCTTCCCAAGGTTGCAGCCCTCGTGAAGGAAGGCATGCGCATGAAGCAGGCCGTGGCCGAAGTGGCCGAAAAATTCGGCGTGAAGAAACGCGAGCTTTATGAAGCTGTTCTGGCAGCACGTCACGAAGCGGGAAAATAGCCGAAGTCGCATAGGCTAAATGCACAATGAATGCTCGCGTTTATCGTGCAGACGGCAATTTACAGCCACCACCTGCCAGGAATAGCGTAGACATCAAAGACGATTAGTTTTCATTATTTTCTATCAGGAGATGCTCGTATGTCGATTACTGCCCAGCGCGAAGCGGAACTGCTTGCCAAGGTGCCAACCGGCCTATTGATTAATGGCGAATGGAGGGATGCCTCCGACGGTGGCACCTTCGACGTGCTCGACCCGGCTACCGGCGAGAAGCTGCTGACACTGGCCAGTGCTACGAGCGAAGACGCAATGGCTGCACTGGATGCAGCTGACGCAGTCCAAGCCGAATGGGCACTGACCGCACCACGCGAACGCGCGGAGATCCTGCGCCGTGCTTTCGACCTTGTCACCGAGCGCAAGGATGACTTTGCGCTGCTGATGAGCCTGGAAATGGGCAAACCACTGGCTGAGGCCTATGGCGAAGTAACCTATGGCGCCGAATTCCTGCGCTGGTTCTCCGAAGAAGCCGTACGCCACTACGGCCGCTACCTCACCACCCCCGAGGGCAAGAACAAGGTCCTGGTCCAGCACAAGCCGGTTGGCCCATGCCTGCTGATCACCCCATGGAACTTCCCGCTGGCCATGGCTACCCGCAAGGTCGGCCCGGCAGTAGCGGCAGGCTGCACCATGGTGCTCAAGCCAGCCAAGCTGACCCCGCTGACTTCCCAGCTTTTCGCAGCCACGATGATGGAAGCAGGCCTTCCAGCTGGCGTGCTGAACGTGGTCTCCGGCGCTTCGGCCTCGAAGATCTCCGGCCCGCTGATGCAAGATGACCGCCTGCGCAAGGTTTCCTTCACCGGCTCGACCCCGGTGGGCAAGCAGCTGATGAAGGACGCTGCAGACAAGGTCCTGCGCACCTCGATGGAGTTGGGTGGCAACGCACCATTCATCGTCTTCGAGGATGCCGATCTGGATGCTGCTGTCGAGGGCGCCATGGCAGCCAAGATGCGCAACATGGGCGAAGCCTGCACCGCTGCTAACCGCTTCCTGGTCCATGAGGACGTTGCCGAGGAATTCACCGCCAAGTTCGCTGCAGCGATGAAGGCCCTGAAGCCAGGACGCGGCACCGAAGCCGACACCACGGTAGGCCCGCTGGTCGAGGAAAAGGCCCGCGACGAAGTCCACTCGCTGGTTGAAGCCGCCGTCGCCGCCGGCGCGACTGCCATCACCGGCGGCGCGCCAGTTGACGGCCCGGGCTACTTCTACCAGCCAACCGTGCTGGCCAATGTCGCCAACGACGCCAAGATCCTGAGCCAGGAAATCTTCGGCCCAGTGGCACCAGTGACCACGTTCAAGGATGAGGCCCAGGCTATCAAGCTGGCCAACTCCACCGAATACGGTTTGGCTTCCTACATCTACTCGCAGGACTTCAACCGCATGTTCCGTGTTTCGGAGCAGATCGAATTCGGCCTGGTTGGATTCAACGCTGGCGTGATCTCCAACGCCGCGGCACCATTCGGTGGCGTGAAGCAGTCGGGCCTGGGCCGCGAAGGCGGCGCCGAAGGCCTGGAGGAATACACCACCGTGCAGTACATCGGCATTGCCGATCCTTACGCAGCCAAGAAGTAGATTCTCCAGCTCGCGCCAAGGCCCCCCCGGGTT
>NZ_JBLVOJ010000024.1:391303-423822 GCF_053543715.1 Glutamicibacter sp. AGC46 | reverse complement strand
CGGGGGGGGCCTTGGCCGGTTAAACCGATGGCTACATGTCGATTCGCGTGGATTCTTCCGAGCGCGAATGACGCGGGTGCACCGAAGCAGGGAACAAGAATGCCCTGATTCGTTGGATAAAGGACAGCTCGCCGCGCAAATTGCCCTGGATCGCGTGCAAGGCGTCAAGCAGCGGAGCGGCATCATCAGCGCTGGGATGCCTGTTGGCGTAGAAGCTCTCTTGGATGACAGTTTTCAGGGACTGCAAATCCTTGGCGACTTGGGGATGGTCTTCGCCCAGCCGGGTAGTGTAGTCACCGGCCGACTCGTGGCTGCCGGCCGGCCCCCGGTAATCGGCCCCAATAGCCTGCAGCTCGGCCAGCAGAGCTGGAGCGGCATCAGCGCCGCCACGGCGCACGCGTCCTAGCCGCTCCTCACGCAGGCGATGGCGCCGCCACGGAGCAAGACCCAGTGCGAGGAAGGCCAGCAACAAGACCGCTGGCAACAGCCACACTGCCTTTGCGCCCTGGGTCCCAGAATCTGCGGACGGTGCCGGCGCAGAAGGCGCGGCGCTGGCCGGCAGGCTCGGGTTGCCGCGCTCGGTGGGCACTTGGGGTGCAGTGCTTTCTTGCGGGTTCGACGTAGGAGTTGGTTCCGGCGCGTAACTTGGCGAGTAGCCCCGACCCGGTGTGGGCTCGAACGGAATCCAACCCAGCCCGTTCAAATACAATTCTGGCCACGCGTGGGACTGTTTCCCGCTGACGGTATATCCGGTGAGCTCGGTACCTTCTTCTAGGCGCCGTTCCAGCATGCTCTGGGCGGTGTCCCCGGTGATTTCGAGAGTGTCTCCGCTGGCTTCACCGGGTGCATACCCCACGGCAATGCGCGAAGGGATTCCGGCTTCACGAGCCAGCAGGGCCATCGCCGAGGCGAAGTGCACGCAATACCCCTGGCGCCGGGCCAGGAATGCTTCAACAACTCGACGATTGGCCCCGTCGTAGCCTTCGCGCAGCGGGGTGCGTTCGGAGTACACGAAATTCCCGGAACGGAAGAAATGCTGCAAAGCCACGGCGGTATCAATGTCGTTGGCAGGCTTCCCCTTCTTGCCGAAAACCTCATCGAGGGTTTGCTGCAGCAACGGTTCCAATCCGTTGTCAGGATCCCGCGGAAGACGCAGGTATTCCTCGGGCAGCTGGTCGCTGGCATCGACTCCCATGTGCCCGACGTTGCGGACCATTTGCGTGCTGATGGCCAAATCCGCGTAGGCCACTGAAATGTCGTTGGTCGATGCCATGGCGTCGCCAGTGAGCCTAGCCACCGAGGTCTCGTAGGTCCAGTTCCAATCCCCGACGATGCCCTGCACGAAATAGGATTGGTTGGGCAAAGGGAGGACCGGACTGCTGATGCCATCAGGCCAAGTCATTCGCAAGACTTCGTCGGTGCTGTTGAACGTGCTGAAATTCGTTGACACCGCGGAGGTGCCATCAAGCGTGTGCTGCATGGAGCTTTCGCTTGGTTCCCAGCGGTCTGAGGAAAGATCCTTGATCACCTGAGTGCGCAGGTAAGGCGCTTCTTCAGCCGTTGTGTAGTAGTCCAGGATGGGAACACCGCTGTTCGAGCGGAGGTCTCTTCCGAGGTTGATCAGCGGATCGACATTGCTGGCCAGCAGATCACCCGAAGGACGTTGCCCCTCGGAGAACATGCCGCTGCGGAAACCAGGCATCCAGATGCTGGCCGCCAAGAGGGCACCGACACAGGCCATCACGCTGACACCCAGAATTCCCAGCGTCCTGGGCGCAGGAAGCATCACTTGGGAATGCTTGGAAGATGCAGGGGCAAAGAGATACGGAATCAGCGCAATATAGCCGAGCACTGCCGACAACAGCAGCGCGAGATAGCCAATTCCGGCGCCTTCCTGCTTGAACAGCGACGCGATGATCGGTGCCAGAGACAAGGGAATGATGATCAGCATGGCCATGCGCCGCGAGCTGGCCAGCATTTCCACGATCAGGCTGATTGCCAAAGTGAAGCACAATACGCTGAAAGCCACAGAGCGGGAATTGGCTACCGGCGGCACCTGGGTAGCTAGCTGGATTCCCGCTTCACCAAGCACATTCCAGACCCATTGGGCGAGAGGCAAACCGTAGATGTTGCTTTCCCGGGCATCGCTGAGCGCAATGGATGCCACGGCGACGATTGCCGCAGCAGGAACAGCACTCCAGCGCAAGCGGCGGACTGCGCGCAGCAGACCGGCGCACAGGTGCACGGCGAAGACCGGGAGGACCAAGGCCGGGAACCAGCTGGAGCCTTCAATGACCCCGGACAGCGAGGCGGCACCCGCTAATACAGCGACTGCCAGGCAGCAGGCAGCAACAACCCGCACGAGCAGAAGCCGCATCGCGGGAGCCGAGCCACCGCTCGGGTCCGGATTTTCAGGAGTCGGGGCTAGAGTGCTTGCCCCAGCACGGCCAGCGCTCATCATCCCCACATCTCGTCTATCGCCATATCGCCGGGAAGAATATGCACTTTCCAGCTGGTGCGAGCCAATTCAAGTTGTATCTGCCCATAGCGTTCAGGGTGGCTGACCAGCAGGAAAACCTCGACATTGCGCACGGTGCGCGAGAGCGTAGCCAGCCAAGCTGCCTGCGGCGCAGTGAGCTCTCCGAGGATCATGATGACCGGTTCTTCGCGGAACACCAAGAGCTCCTTGCGCAGGGTATTGCCCAGAATCTCGGAACCGTTGGCTTCAACTGTTCCGTTGGCCAAGGCCAGGTCCGAAGTTGCGGCATGGAAGTCTTCAAAACTGTTCAGCGCGCCGAGCTCGGAGACGCTTTGCGGGTCTCGTTGCGCCAACGAGGCCCCGGTGAGGTCCCGGAAGGCGAGCTGGTAGCCGCTAGTGGCATATCTCAGGCCGATGCTGCTGGCCAACGACAACGCATTTTCAAAGCGGCGGCTGCTGGTGAGTGCTTCGGCGTGAGCCTGCGGCAACGAGATCCTCAGATCCGATCCGCTGTGATTCCAATGCTCGAAGGAAGTGTCCAGGGCCAGAAGCGCTTGCGCGGTTGCCACGTGGTTTTCCTGGCGGACCATGAGCTTTCCGTGCCGGGCGCTGGCTTTCCAGTGCACCTGGCGGACGGAGTCGCCTTGCTGGTAGTCGCGCGTCGCGACATCGTAGTAGTCGGTGGTGGTGCTCCTGGAGAATTTCGCATCGCCAGTGAGCGTTCGTTCGCCGAGCGGGGCGAAACGATCCAACCGGTGCAATTGGGAACGCACGGGGATCTGCAGGCTCGCTCCGGTGCGCACCATTCCCTGTATCAGCCCCAGGGGGTCCACGACTATTTGCTGGGCTGGTCCCACAAGGTGGATCCCGCGTGTGCGGAACACCAATTCGTATTCGATGGAACCCGGGGCCTGGAATCGTGGGCCGGGCCCGAAATCCTCCGGCAATTGTTCCTGGATGATGGAACGCTCAGCACACGACAAGCGGAACTTGCTGACCTCGCCAACGCTGGGAACCGCCGAGAGCAGCTCCCGGTGGATAATCGTGCGTCCGCGCAGGCGCAAGGCCAAACCCCAGTTCGCCAAAGCCAACGCCACCAGGGCCAGGCCCAAAGCCATCATTTCGTGCCGGCCCAGGAGATATGCCACGAACACCAGCAGGCCGCCAGCTCCGGCAGTGCACCAACCGCGCACGGTGAACAGGTCAAGGTGCCAACGCCGCAGGACTGTCGCCGAATTTTCGGTGCGCGTCCAGGAGAGGGCATCGCGCGAATCGTAGCGGGGAATCTTCTCCATGGCTGCCCGTTAGCTCACGGGGGTGCTGGCAACAAGCTCTTGGATCACGGCGCTGGCATCCAAGCCGTCCGCAACCGCTCGCCGGGTCAGGATCAACCGGTGGTTCAGCACCATCTGGGCCACGCTGCGAACGTCTTCTGGCAAGACGTGGTCGCGTCCATGAATCGCGGCATGGGCTTTGGCCGCGCGAACCCACTGAATCAGTGCGCGAGGCGAGGCCCCCAGCGCCACCTGCGGGTGCTCGCGTGTGGCTCGGCCCAGATCCACTACGTAGGCGCCTAGCCGTTCGGTGACCGTCACCGCTTTAACCTGCTCAATCATGTATCCCAGATCAGCCAGCTGCACCACGGCTTGCAGTGCTTCCAATGGGTCGAACTGGTGCCGGCCGGTGAGCATGGTGATTTCGGCATCGCGTTGTGGGTAACCCAGCGAAAGCCGTGCCATGAATCGGTCACGCTGCGCCTCGGGCAGGGCGAATGTGCCCTCGGATTCCACCGGGTTCTGCGTGGCCACAACCATGAAAGGCTGCTCCAGCCGATGGGTGATCGAATCGACGGTGACTTGCTTTTCTTCCATGCATTCCAGCAATGCCGACTGGGTCTTGGCATTCGCGCGATTGATTTCATCGGCGATGACGATATTGGCGAAGACCGGTCCGGGATGGAAAGTGAATTCGTGAGTCTGCGGGGAGTAAACCGAGACACCGGTGACGTCACTGGGCAAAAGGTCCGGGGTGAACTGGATGCGGTGCACCGAACCATTGACGCTGCGCGCCAATGACTTGGCCAGCATGGTTTTACCGACCCCGGGAACGTCTTCCACCAGCAGGTGGCCCTGTGCCAGCAGGACCGTCAATGCGCTAGTCACCGCCACCGGCTTTCCGGTGATGACGCTCTGGACAGCATCGAAAATGCGCTGGCAATTGGACTGGAATGCCGAATCAAGCGACGGCACTGTTCGGTTTGCACTCATGCGCGGTTCCTCCTGAAGAACGAATCGTTGGCAAGATCGATCGCCGCGGCATTCATTCAATTGGGTCTTGCATCACATCATATGGGGATCTTTTGTCCAGCAACAGAGCCTAACTACCGGGAGCTGAGCACCTGATTGTTGTTGCTACCCCTAGTGGTGCCACAATTAACCACAGATTCGATCCCAGTATTCACGCGCAAAGGATAACCGTGTCCAAGAAGAAGCACACTGATCCCACCCTGGTTCCCGAGGCCTACCGCCCGACGGAGCAAGCCGCTGCAGCAGAGCAGGGGGAGCGGTCGCGTGCTTCTGGCAATGAAAAGGGCGGAAGCCAGCGCAATTTGCAGTACCCGGAAGCGCCAGAAGCGCTTCCAGTGCCAGTGGTCGATAACCATACGCATCTGGATTTCCTTGACGGAACTGTGAAGGTCACGGCTGCCGATGCCCTGGCGGCGGCGGCAGCTGTTGGCGTGAAAGGGCTGATCCAGGTCGGCTGCGACGTGGAGTCATCGGAATACGCGGTCCAGGTAGCTAACGAGTACTCGAATATCCTGGCCGCGGTAGCCATTCACCCCAACGATGCCGCGCGTCTGGCTGAACGCGGGGAGCTGGAAGGAGCGATCGCGCGGATCGAAGAACTTGCCGCGGATCCGCGGGTGCGTGCAATTGGCGAAACCGGGTTGGACTACTTCCGTACCGGTGAAGACGGACGGGGCGCCCAGGAGCATTCCTTCCGGGAGCATCTGCGCATTGCGGTGGAGCAGGGCAAGGCCCTGCAGATCCACGATCGGGATGCCCATGAGGACGTGGTTCGCGTGCTCAAGGACGCGCCATTGCCGGGGAAGGTGGTCTTCCATTGCTTCTCTGGGGACGCGGCATTAGCCCGAATCTGCAACGACAACGGCTGGTACATGTCGTTCTCCGGAACTGTGACATTCAAGAATTCGCATGATCTTCGCGAGGCCTTGGCGCTGGCGGATCCAGAACTGCTTCTGGTGGAAACCGACGCACCGTTCTTGACGCCGCACCCCTTCCGGGGCCGCCCGAACGCCAGCTACATGATTCCGTACACGACTAGGTTCTTGGCGGAAAGCAAGGGGATCGATCTGGCCGAATTCTGCACCCGGATCGATGCGAATACGCGAGAAGTGTACGGAGAATTCTAGACCCGGAGGTTGTGTGTCTCGTTACAGGATACTTGCCACAAATATAACAATTCGGTTACGGTGGATGAGATGTCCGGTACCGCCCCCGCCTATTTTCGGCACGGTGTGTTCAGGACAGCCTGATCCTCACGCCTTGCTGCAAGTGGAAACACGGCGCAACTTTGACTGAAGGACAGGCAGCGAACACTGCCGGGCCCAACCGGAGATCCTGACAGGATTTCCGCAGTTGGGTCTACAAACGATGGGGACCTCATTACCGTGACTCACTTGCTCAAGAAGACCTGGGTGAAATACCTGGCTCAGGCGCTCGCCGTAGCCGTGGTTATTGCCGGTGCTGTTTTCTATATTTCTGGCCAGAAATCGGTCGTCATGTCGGTGGACGGCCAGCGTCAGGAAATCACCACCCGTGCTGCCACCGTTGGCGCACTGCTGGAACAGCAGGACGTTGCCTTGGCTGAGCGCGACGAGATCTCCGCAGCACTGGATTCCGAGCTTGCCGACCAGCAGCTTGTTGATATCAAGCGCAACAAGTCGATCGAAGTAACTGTTGATGGCACCGAGCGCGTTGTGCACACTACCGGCATGACCGTTGCCGACGTGGTCGAACAGCTCGACCTGGACAAGGATTCCGAGGTTTCCCTCGATGAGGACATGCAGCTTGCAGCCTTGAGCGATGAATTGGATGTCATCACGCCCAAGGAAATGACCCTGGTCGTCAAGGACAAGAAGAAGAAAATCGCAACGACTGCCTTGACCGTCAAGCAATTGCTTGCCGACGAGAAGATCAAGGTCGACGGCAACGACGAAATCAACGTCAAGATCAAGGACGAAACCGACAAGGACGTCAAGGACAGCGTCAAGCTGGCCGCGGGCACCACTGTCGAGGTGATCGACGTTACGGTCAAGACCTGGGACGAAACGCGCGACATCGACTTCGAGACCAAGAAGGTCAAGGACAGCTCGCTGGATAAGGGCGACACAGAGGTCAAGACCGAAGGCAAGAAGGGCGAGCGTGAGCTGACCCTGCGCCAGGAAACCCGCAACGGCAAGAAGGGCGAGGAAGAAGTCCTCAAGTCCAAGGTCACCAAGAAGCCCGTTGCCGAGGAAATCCGTGTCGGCACCAAGGAAGAGAAGAAGGAAACTTCAACTTCCAAGAACACTCCAACCCCGGGCAGCATCTCCTCGACCTGGGCTGCCCTGGCCAAGTGCGAATCCGGTGGCAACTGGTCGATCAACACCGGCAACGGCTACTACGGCGGACTGCAGTTCTCTGCATCGTCGTGGCGCAATGTGGGTGGCACCAAGTACGCACCGCTGCCGCACCAGGCAACTCCGCAGGAGCAGATCGCTGCAGCTGAAGTGCTGCGTCGATCAGGTGGCTGGGGCCACTGGCCATCGTGCTCGTCCAAGCTGGGCCTGCGCTAAAAGCAAAAGCCGAATAACAACGCGACGCGTCCACCATCACGGTGGATGCGTCGCGTTGTTATGTTTGGATCAATCTAGCTGAACTAGAATTGGATTTGTGATGTCTAAGGAATCTTTGCCGCTGCTTGGGGCCACCGAAATCCGTCGTCTGGCCGAAGAGCTGGGAATCCGCCCTACCAAGACGCTGGGGCAGAACTTTGTGATCGATGGGAACACCATCCGCCGCATTGTCGCCGCCGCCAAAGTCGACCCATCCGAAACAGTGCTGGAAGTAGGCCCGGGCCTAGGTTCCCTGACCCTGGGCATCATGGATGCCGCCGCCAAGGTCGTGGCCGTGGAGATCGATCCACCCCTGGCAAAGCGACTGCCGCAGACCATGGCCGAGTTCCGCCCTGGCCGAGAAGACGATCTGACCGTGATCCTTTCCGATGCCATGAAGGTCACCGAACTTCCCGGCGAGCCAACCTCGCTGGTCGCCAACCTTCCCTATAACGTTGCCGTCCCGGTGGTGCTGCACCTGCTGGAGCACTTCCCGTCCATCCGCAATGGCTTGGTCATGGTGCAGGACGAAGTTGCCGACCGGATGGCCGCCACCCCGGGCAATAAGATCTATGGCGTCCCATCGGTGAAGGGCGCCTGGTACGGAACCATGCGCAAGGCTGGCGTGATCGGCATGAACGTCTTCTGGCCAGCTCCGAAGATCCACTCCGGCCTGGTGGGGTTCACCCGCGACAAGGACCGCAGCGATGCCCCGGATCGCAACGAAGTCTTCGCCATCATCGATGCAGCCTTCGCCCAGCGCCGCAAGACGCTGCGTGCTGCCCTCTCCGGCTGGGCAGGCTCCGGTGCTCGTGCCGAACAGATCCTGGTAGCAGCAGGCATTGATCCGAAGGAACGCGGCGAGAAGCTGGATATTGACCAGTACATCGACATTGCCCGTGCCGCACAGGATATTCCGGCTGAAGCTCCAGCTAGCGAGGCATGAGCATGTCTAAGCAGCGTGTCATCGCGACCGCACCGGGCAAAATCAACTGCTACTTCAAGGTCGGTCCTCCTCGCGAAGACGGATACCACGAAGTGGCGAGCCTCTACGTTGCGGTTTCCCTGGCCGAGCAGATTGAAGCGACGCTGCGCACCGACGGGGAATTGCAGCTGAGCCTGGAACCGAATTCCCCTGTGGTCTCCGAACCGGAAAGCTTTCCGCTGGGTGCAGGCAATCTGGTGCACCAGGCAGCCCAGCTGCTTCGCGAGCACACGGGCTGCAGCCTCGGAGCGAACCTGCACATCACCAAGCGCGTCCCGATCGCCGGCGGAATGGGTGGAGGCTCTGCAGACGCGGCGGCCACCCTGGTAGCCTGCAACGAATTGTGGGGAACCGGGCTGGACCGGGAAGAACTCGGCCGCTTGGGCGCACGCCTCGGTGCTGACGTGCCTTTCGCCTTGATGGGCGGGGCCGCCATCGGCCTGGGCATCGGCGACAAGCTTGCCCCGTTGCTGACTCGTGCCAAGACCCATTGGGTGCTGATCCCGGCCAGCTTTGGCCTGTCGACCCCGCGAGTCTATGGCATGCTCGATCGCTTGCGTTCCGGCACGGAGATCGAAGTCCCGCAGGAAATCGATCCAGCGGTCATCGAAGCGCTGATGGCTTCGGACGCGCCAGCGTTGGCCCAGGTGCTGGCCAACGACCTGACCCAGGCTTCCTTGGCCCTTGCCCCGGAACTAGGCACCATGCGCGATATGGCAGAAGGCGCCGGTGCCCTGCGAGCCATGGTTTCCGGTTCGGGGCCGACCCTGGCTCTGCTGGTCGAAGATGCCGAGCATGCTGAAGAGGTCATGGCCCAGTTGGGCGATGAGGTGGGTGTCGCTACCATCCCGGTGACCGCTCCAGCGCCCGGAGCACACATCACCGTTTCCGAATAACTTTTCCGGAAGTCCCTATCTGGCCTTGGGCCGGGCAGGGATTTCCTGCATCATTTTCCGCCACCCCTCTTGTTGCGCCATGGGCCCGGCCCTAGGCTGAGTCCCAAAGCAATTATTGAGAGCCATTCATTTTGGATCTGGGGCGGAATACAACATGCTCAATGGACGCGTCTCGCACTGGTGGGAAGACATCGGCCTGCCAGAGCCACGCCAGCAATTACGCGGTCAGGGCACTGCAGATGTCGCCATTGTCGGTGCCGGGTTCACCGGACTGTGGACCGCCTATTACCTGGCCAAGGCCAACCCGGATCTTCGCATCACGATCCTCGAAGCCCGGCACGTGGGCTACGGCGCCTCGGGGCGCAACGGGGGATGGCTGACCAATACCATCACCGCTGGCCGCGCACGCTACCTGAAATCCCATGGCAGGCAAGCAGTCAATGACTTCCAGCTGGCCATGAACCGGACCGTCGCCGAGGTCATCGAGGTGTGCGCTGCCGAGGGGATCGATGCAGATATCCTGCGGGGCGGCGAACTCGAAGTTGCCTACACCCCTGCCCAGGAAAAGCGCTTGCGCGCCGATGCCATGGCCGACGCGCAATGGGAACACACGCACACCGAATTGCTGGAAGCCGAGGCAGCCCAAGGCAAGATCAACGTCGCCAATGCCCGGGCAGGGCTGTGGCATCCGCACGCGGCCAGAATCCATCCTGCAAAATTGGTACGCGGACTCGCCGAAGCCGTGGAGCGGCTCGGCGTACGGATCTATGAAAACACCCGCGCCACCACACTGCGCGCACGCCGCATCGAATTCGACGGTGGGTCATTGGACGCCGAGTACATCATCCGTGCCACCGAAGGGTTTACTGCCGGGCTAGCAGGACACAAGCGCTTGTGGCTCCCGATGAATTCGTCCTTGATTGCCACCGAACCGCTAGCTCCATCCATCTGGGACGAACTGGCATGGAACTACGGCGAGGTGCTGGGGGACTACGCCCACGTCTACATGTATGCCCAGCGCACCGCGGATAACCGCATTGCCATTGGAGGCCGGGGAGTGCCGTATAAATATGGTTCGCGCACGGATGCCGATGGCCAGACGCCGCAAAGCACCGTGGAGGGACTGCAGGAAATCCTGCACCGCATGTTCCCGCAGACCCGGAATTCGAGAATCGATCATGCCTGGTCCGGGGTACTGGGAGTGCCGCGGGACTGGGCCGCTACCGTTGGGCTGGACCCGGCGACCGGACTGGGGTGGGCCGGCGGCTATGTCGGCACCGGGGTCGGCGCAGCGAACCTGGCCGGACGAACCTTGCGCGACTTGATCCTCGGGGAAAGCACTGAATTGGCCAATCTGCCGTGGGTCAATCACCAGGTGCGCAAATGGGAGCCGGAACCACTGCGCTGGCTGGCAACCAAGGGGCTCTATGCAGCCTATGGTGCCGCAGATCGAAGCGAACTGAAGGGACGGGGGAGTTCCTCGCCGCTGGCCGTGCTGGCCGATAGGATCACCGGAAAGCCTTGAGCGCTGGCACACTGGGGCATAGGCTGTGGCCATGGGACTTGATAAACGTGGAATCTATGTGTGCGCACTAGCACTTGTGCTCATTATTTCTGGCGTCTTGATGATCACGCTGATGCAGGCCGGAATTCTTGGCTGGGCACTGCAAGCGGCCGGAATCATCGTCATGGCCTTCTCGGTGGGTGCGGCGCGTGCGCCCAGGGCCCGTGCCTGAGGTGCGCGAGGAGCCCATGGGCGCCTGCAGCTTGTCGGCACGCGGCCAGAACTACCTGCTGCGCGAAGCACGGGCTACGGATCTTGCCCAGATCATTGCCTTGATGGCAGATGATGAGATCCGTCGTGCAGAGCATGCGGACGCTGGGGACGCCGGGGAACAGTATCTGGAGGCTTTCAACGAGATTCACGCAGACCCAGCGCATACGCTGATCGTGGTGGAGGGCAATGACGGAGCCATTGCCGGCACGATGCAGCTGACCATGTTGCCGGGTCTTGCGCGCAGGGGAGCGAAGCGGATGCAGATCGAGGCAGTGCGCGTGGCCAGCGCATTGCGCGGCGGTGGCCTGGGAACGGAAATGATCCGCTGGGCCATTTCCGAAGCCGAAAGCAAGAGAATTCCGCTGGTCCAGCTGACAAGCGACGCGCAACGCCAGGACGCGCACCGCTTTTACGAGGGGCTAGGATTTACCGCGTCGCATGTGGGCTTCAAAATGCACCTGGCTATAAGCCCTTGATCTTGTAGATTCGTTGCAATCCGGAGGTCGTCTGGCCCCATTCGCTCTTCGCGGCCCGCTGCTGGTGGGCCTCGAAAGCGGCACTGTCTTCGAATTCCTCGTGCACCAGCCAGACCCAGGGATCGCCGGTTTGCGTGACAGAGAAAGAAATGCAGCCGTCTTCCGCCTTGGTGAGGCGTATATGCTCCGGCAGCAATTTCTCCACCAATTCAGCCTCAGCCGCGTCCGCGCACAGCAACCGGCCCTCCATGATCACAATTCCCATGTTCGCCAGTCTGCCACGATCTTGAGTGGATTGGGGAAAAATCACAGTATAAGGAGATGGCCCGGAAACCAGTATTTCCGGGAATTCTTTTTGGCCGACTTACGCAGGTGTGATTGTTAGCTTCGTTTGACGTTTAAGTCGTAACTTCGATTGGCGGCTTTCCAGCAACGAGGCGGATATGAACCACTAAAGTTCACCTCCTGGCGGATTGGCTGCGGCATAGCTTACGACGGCTTGAGCTGCGGCCTGGACGGCTGCTCGTGTTTGCCGTTGAGACACCAGCCACATCGTAATCTCGAGCGGGAGGCCAAGTATTGGCCGCCAACGCCAACCAGGCAACTGGCGTTGGGCTGTCATCTGGCTGACCAGCGCCACATCGGCATCTGCAACCTCCGCACTTGCCCTGGCGTGTTCAACGAACTGCGCAAACTGCCACTTTGGCTGCACGCCTGCCTCCAAGGCACTGCCGAGAATCCCCTCCTGTTGCGGCGTCGGCACCTGATCCCGCGAGTGGATAAGCACACGAACGCCGTCCAAGGAGGGCACAGTCAGCTCGGCCTCATGCATGAGCGCCGAACCAGGTCGTATGGCCAGGCCAAAGGCTTCCTGGCGTAGCTTCCACGAGGCGTATTCGTCAGGGGGTTGCTGATGGAGCATCGCCAAGTTTTGCCTGCCCTCACGAAGCATGCGTAATTGAACGGAGCTGTTGGCTTCGATCAAGGTCGGAGTGCAGGCTGGCGCAAGGGACGCACCGCCGAAGACGCAGCACGCCTGGTCGGGTGGAGCCGTGCCACGTTCTACCGTCATCTCGGTGATCCAGGGATAAACACGGGCACAGAGTAACTTTTCAATTCACAAATGCATGCAAGTATTCACATCGACCGAAATTCCATGTCAGCAAGGTCTCGCAACGGGCTTGTACGCACGACTAGATGTTGCTACTTGAAGCCCATGGTTGCGAGACTTTCGAAGCGTTGAATTTTCAGTGCTTTTGATGCGGGGGAGCGGTGTTCGAAGAGACGTCTTGCAACCTATTGGTTACAAGACATGTCGCCGAATGTATTTACCTTGTTTGTCTTCTTATTTAGGTAGCCCCCGGGTCTATGAAAAAAGCAACCGTTGCATCGAGGGGTTCACTTAGAATCAGCCCATTGCATTCGACGATCGAGTGGCCGATACAGTCGTCAGCAGTAAGGCGCTTTTAGAGGTGCCGGAAATTAAGAAACCCGCCGGATGCCGGCGAACAGCCTTTGTACGCGTACTTGGCCACGAGGGATTTATTAAATAACTGAGTCAGCAATAACTGTGTCAGCGGAAATGATCGACCTAGCACTCGTGAGTTAGAGATTTAGCGCTCATGGGTTAGAAAGGGTGAATTTTGGGGTGAATTTAACCCGTGAGCCGACGAAAGGTTATTTTCAGTTGGACACTCTTGAAGTACTTGCAGTTCTGTGAAGATGGTAGATAATTCACGAGCTCCAAATTGGGAAGAATCACATCACTTCTGACGCGTGATTATTTCACCTTCCCTTCGTGCTCCAGTGTCACGAAAAGTGAAATCCTCTGGCGCGAATGACTTCAATTGCTACTCACCGAGAGAGCTGTTCTAAATATAGCCATGTCAAAATCATTTTCCAACGCCAAATTTAGTAAGGTATGAAAATTTTCAAATCGAAACGCGTACTTGGCTCAGCATGAATGTATCTGAGAGAGAATAGCGATCTTCGATCATAAAATCCGTGGTTGCGAGCTTCTGGAAATCTAGCTCGTATGCATAACGCGCAAATTCGCATAGTAATCCTTCCCTGACCTCAGCTATTTCCAACCTGATAGTCCCATTTATCACCTTGCTAGACTCGCGATGTCCACAGTGGGGGAAGTCTCCGTTTAGGGAACCAGACGGGTGTTTACCACCCTGCTAAACAACGGTAATTGGGAATATGAAAATGCGAATAGAGCACGAATCTGGCGTATCAAAACGCTGGAAATCTATGCTTGCCTCGTTCCTTGCGATAACCGTCGGAATTGGAATGGCAGGTGTAGCGCCAGCAGTGGCCGCTCCTTCCTCCGATTCGTCTGTAGCAGATACAGCTGTCGCAAGCGCCGACTCGCAAGAAGGCGGACCGGAAGGTCAAGAAGCAAGTGATTCAAGAGCGGACAAAGAGTCCACAGCAGTCAATAATATTCAGGGCACAATAGCACCGCAAGTTGGTACTCGTGCCGCCGCCGGTGCTGGCATGTTCTTGGAAAAGAATCTGACCAGTAATGAAGTGATTCGTCCGGGCGATTTCGTCAACTACGAGATCAAGCTCGGCTGCTCCTCAAACACTGAACCGTGTAGCGATGCGTTTCTGATTGATGCCCTTCCTGAACCATTGGTGCTGGAAAGCATTAATTACAACGGGTTCGCGAAGGATATTACCGAAGAACCCTCGGAAGATGGCACTTCGGTAAAGCTGACTTTCAATGAAACCTCTGAGGACCGCCCCGGGAAAATCGGTATCAACGATGGCACCGACTACACGATAACCATCGTGGCAAAGTTCCCCGATAACGCGGACCCAAAATTCAACGGCCAGCAGCTGATTAACGAAGCAGAACTCACTTCTGACCTTGGATCCATCAAGGACCCAGCCGAAGCTGTTGTTCCGAACATTGATCTGGCTCCCAACGCCGAAATTACTAAGCAGTGGTCCGAAGATGTGCTGGAGCAAGGAGCTGATAAGAACATCAGCGCGACGCTCGGAGGAATCAAGAACACCTCAAAGGTGGGCGCAACTTCGCTGATCATCGAGGAGCCATCAGGCAATTCCGCTCCATTCGCTTCAGTTGAATTCACCGGATTCGGTGACATTGTCTACCCCGAGGGTGCCGATGAACTCGTCGTTTCCTACTTCGTGGGTGACGCGCCAGAACCTCAGGTTCTAGAAACCGCCAACCCTAACGCACCGCCTGTATTCCCGGAGAGCTTTGATCTAAAAACCATTACCGGGTTTAAATTCGTCTTCACCTCAACGAAATCAACCGACACCGAAGGCGGAATCATCGCCAACGGTACAACTGGATCGATTCCACTGAACACCGTCCTACGCGATGGTGCCGAAGCCGCTGTGGTCGCGAATGAAACCAACATCATCGCTGTACTCCCTAACGGCGAACAGAATGACCCTTTCACTGCTGAAGATAGCTTCGTGATTGAGTCGGCAAACTACACGGTAGATGCCACGAAGTCCTTCTCCCCGGAGTTGGTCGTTGCTGGTGATGCCGCAGAAATTGGTGAAGGGCGCAATGCTTCTACGGTGAAGCTTGGACTGACCAACACCTCAAATCGAAATCTCACTAATCTAACTTTGAAGGAACCCGCAACGGGTACTTCACCGTTCGGCGAAGGTATTGATTTCGACCAGTTCAACGGCGGCACCTGGCCAGCCGGAGCCACCGCGGGTGTGCTGACGGTTGACGGCATAGAATACCTACTTGAGAACAATGACGGAAAGATCTCCTTGCCTGACAATCTTCCTGCGGGTAGTGACGTCAAGGGCTTTGAAATCTCCTTCGACGGCACTTTCGCCCCTGGATCTGGATACGAGTTCGAATTCGGTGTTCTGGCAACCGCAGTTTCTCCCGACGGCTACAAGAACGTTGTTCTGGGCCAGGGCACTCCCTCTGGAAACCAAGATGTCGTCGAAGACGAAGCCGATGCGACCTTGCTGGTCCAGGAGCCAAAATTCGCGTTGATCGGTGGCAAGGGATTTACCCCTCACCGCATCGAAGGTATACCGGGCGACAAGACTACCGTTTGGCTAAACACCAAGGTTGATCAGAACAACACCAACATGGACGTCCGCGAGATCGTGCAGACCGACGACTTCTCATCAATGGTCCCCGCACTCAAGGCCAACAGCATCTCGGTGCCGGCTACCCAGGGGGCCACTAAGGTCGTTGTAAAATATAAGGATGCCAGCGGTGATTGGCATGACTTGGTCATCTCCGAAGACGGCAAGGCAATCGAAAACACCATCTTGCCCGAAGGTGCTACCGGAGTTCAGATTACCTACACTCGCGATTCAGGCTCGTTCCCGCACGACAAGGATGTGCAGGCATTAGTCAACTTCGAGGTCATTACGGAGCTATCCGATGAGTTGAAGACCGACAACGTCTTGGGTGTCAACAACGGTGACGATACCGAAGGGTCAGTCTGGGTCGACAAGAAGATTCAGCTGCAAAGTTCGAAGTCTTGGGACCCGAGCGTCATCGTTCAGAAACCTGTTTCCGAGGCGCCGACGAACAAGAACCCAACGAGCGCCTTGAGCCTATGGGCGAAGAACACTTCAACCTATGGTGTCGACAAGCTGTCGATCGTTGATTCGAAAGACGGCGAGGTTAATCCTTTTGACTACGTTGACATTACAGGTATCAGTGTGCGACTGTCTGACGAAGCACTCCAGGATCTAGCCCACCTGACTTTGAAGACCGCTGCTGGGGACCTGAACTTCACCGGTGCGGACGCTCTGACCCCAACGCTTTCGGACGGACGCAGCTGGGAAGAAGTCACAGCATTTGAATTCAGCCTCGCGAAGGACGGCGAAAAGCTGGTTCCACGCGACGCCGAGTTCTGGGTCTCTGTTGGCACCAAGCTGCGCGATGACCTTCGTGGCTCGGATCCGGCACAACCCATCGACGCAGCATTGGCCGAGCTTGACCGTATTGACGGCAAGCGCGGCTACGTTCTGCCTAACACGGCTGTAGCGACCGTTCAGCGCGGTGACGAATCGGCTGTCAAAGAACCACAGGCACCGCTGGAGATCATCACCGAAAACTCGGTGGATCTCAATGCAACTTTGACCAAGACGTTCAACCCCGAAGGCCCGATCGACTTCTTTACCAGCAACGGTAACCCCGCACCGGTAAACGTCACCTTGAACGTTAATAGCGGAACCCACAAGGCCGACTACGTTCAGATTGTGGATCAGGATCCAACATTCTGGAACACCTTCGACTTCGCCGGGTGGGATCCCGTCCCAAACAGCCGTGTCTACGATGTCACCATCGAGTACTTCACCGGTGCGGAGTATGTGTCGAAGGATGGAACGCTGGTCGCTGAAGGCGGCGACTGGACTACTACTGCGCCTGCTAATGATCAGGTTCAAGGCGTTCGAGTCACTGCTGAAGGTCGGAACTTTGAAGAACTTGTCAGCAATGACACGACCATCAAGTTCAATGTTCTGCCGCGGTACACCCTGCGCAGTGGTGAACTGATTGCACTCGAAGACGGTCAGAGTAATCCTGGCGAAACCCAGGCACTGGCAACCGAGAACACTGCTTCGGCAGAGGTCTCCCGTCTGGGCAAGGATCGTGACACCGACGACGCAACCGACGATCTGGTATTCAACCCGGGAAAGACCCATTCCGAGGTTTCTAAGACTTCGGATGCTCGCAACGGTCAGATCGCGCCGGGCCGTGAGTTGAACTACACGTTCACGGCCACCAACAACGGTACCGACGCGATCTTGAATCCTGTCATTACCGATATATTGCCAAGCGATGCTCAGGATCCGAAGCTGATTCTTGATCCTGAATGGCAGTCGCTGACTACGTATTCTTTTGACAAGAAGTTCAACCAAGCGCCGGAAGGCAGCGCGGTTGATACCTCGAAGGTTGTTGCGGTTGAAGAAGGCAACTCTCTGAAGTTCAGCTTCCCCGAGGGAACCAAACTGTACCCGGGCGAATCGATCACCGTGAAGCTCCCAACCACGGTGCGTGGAGGGCTGAACGCGAAAGAAAAACTGGAGAACAAGGTCACCTTCAGCGGTGACAACTCCGAAGAGAGCAGCGATGACAATCTCGTTTCGATCATCGAAGGCCAAGCCTACTCATCACGTAAGCTCGTTCGCGAGGTTCTGACAGGTGGACAGACCGAGAAGACCGGCGTGTACAACGTCAACTCTAAGGTTGAAAACGCTGACACCTGCTACGAATTTGAAGGCGGATTCTATCGTTACCCATGCATCGTGGAGACCAAACCGGGCGGTATTGCCGAGTGGAACCTCAGCGTCACCAACACCGGTAACGTCAACGCGCAGCACATGGAAATTCTGGATATCTTCCCCTACATCGGTGACACCGGTGTAACGGGTTCCCAAGCCAGCACCCCGCGTGGTTCCCAGTGGATTCCAACCCTCTTGGACATCAAGCTGCCAGAAGTGCCTGCAGGAACCGACATGGTGCTCTCTTACCTGACCGGCGACCCTGCGCTGTGCAAGCCAACCGGCGCAAATATGCAGGATCCATGGGCTGGTTGCGACGGAAACTGGACCACCGAGCGTCCCGCTAATCCGAAGGAAATCAAGGGCATCAAACTTGTCCTGGATTCGTCCGAAGGGTTTGCGCCAGGCGAGAGAGTATCGCTGACCTTCACCACCGTTTCGGAAACTGAAATGCCCGAGGGCGCTTCGGACTTCGCGCCGGCGTGGAACTCCTTTGGTTACGCAGCCCAGGCTCAGGTAAATGGCCAAACCGATTACCGCAGCCAGGAGCCAATCAAGACTGGTATCACCTTCAAGCCTGAGGAGAAGGAGAAGGTCTCGGTCGGTGACTACGTCTGGATCGATGAAAATCGTGATGGTCTGCAGGATGAGGATGAGAAGGGCATCAAGGATGTCGTTCTGACCCTCGCCGGGCCGGACGGCAAGGAAGTTACCGATGTCTTCGGTAACCCAGTGCTGCCGACCATGACCGATGAGAACGGCCTTTACATCTTCGAGAACCTACCAGTCCTCGAAGACGGACAGTCCTACAAGGTGAGCATCGATCGCGAAGCGTCGAAGGAACCGTTGGCTCCTTACATTCCGACCATCGAGACAGATGATAGCCGTGAGAATGACTCTTCGACGTGGGAAGCAACCTCTACCGGTCTGACCGAAGACGGCCAGCATGATCCAACTTTGGACTTCGGATTTGTTACCCCGAAGGTCTCCGTTGGCGACTATGTCTGGATCGATGAAAACCGTGACGGAATCCAGGATGAAGATGAGAAGGGCATCAAGGATGTCGTTCTGAAACTCGCTGGACCTGACGGTGAACCAGTAGTTGATATCAACGGCAACCCCGTTGAAGCAACTATCACCGATGAGAATGGATTCTATGAATTCAAGGACCTGCCGGTACTCGAAGATGGACAGTCCTACAAGGTGACTATCGATCGGGAAGCTTCTAAGGAACCGTTGGCTCCTTACATTCCGACCATCGAGACTGACGACAGTCGTGAGAATGATTCGTCGACATGGGAAGCCATTTCACAGGGGCTGACTGAAGACGGGCAGCACGATCCAACCTTGGACTTCGGATTTGTTACCCCGAAGGTTTCCGTTGGTGACTATGTCTGGATCGATGAAAACCGTGACGGAATCCAGGATGAAGATGAGAAGGGCATCAAGGATGTCGTTCTGACCATCACCGGGCCGGATGGCAAGCCAGTAGTGGATGTCAACGGGAAGCCTGTTGGGCCAACCACCACCGACGAAAACGGCTACTACGTCTTTGACAACCTGCCGGTTCTCGAAGATGGACAGTCCTACACGGTGAGCATCGATCGTGAAGCGTCGAAGGAACCTTTGGCTCCTTACATTCCGACCATCGAGACTGACGACAGTCGTGAGAATGATTCGTCGACTTGGGAAGCCATTTCGGAGGGTTTGACTGAAAATGACGATCATGATCCAACGTTGGACTTCGGTTTCGTCACGATTCCGAAGGTTTCCGTTGGTGACTATGTCTGGATCGATGAAAACCGTGACGGAATCCAAGATGAGGATGAGAAGGGCATCAAGGATGTCGTTCTGAAGCTTGTTGGACCAGATGGTGAGCCAGTAGTGGATGTCAACGGTAACCCTGTTGAACCGACTACTACCGATGAGAATGGTTTCTACGAGTTCAAGGATCTTCCTGTACTTGAAGAGGGGCAGTCCTACAAGGTGATCATTGATCAGGACGCGTCGAAGGAACCATTGGCTCCTTACGTGCCAACCAAGGAAAACGGCGCCGATCGAGATAAAGATTCCTCGACTTGGGAAGCTGAGTCGGGTGACCTGACTGAAGACGGTCAGCGTGATCCAACCCTGGACTTCGGGTTCATTGCTCCGAAGGTCTCCGTTGGTGACTACGTCTGGGTCGATGAAAACCGTGACGGAATCCAAGATGAGGATGAGAAGGGCATCAAGGATGTCGTTCTGAAGCTTGTTGGACCAGATGGTGAGCCAGTAGTGGATGTCAACGGTAACCCTGTTGAACCGACCACTACCGATGAGAATGGTTTCTACGAGTTCAAGGATCTTCCTGTACTCGAAGAGGGGCAGTCCTACACGGTGAGCATTGATCGAGAAGCGTCTAAGGAACCGTTGGCTCCTTACGTGCCAACGATTGAGACCGATGGTAGCCGTGAGAATGATTCGTCGACTTGGGAAGCCATTTCGGAGGGTTTGACTGAAGATGGCGAGCATGATCCAACGTTGGACTTCGGTTTTGTTATTGCTCCAGAGGAACCACGGGTCTCCGTTGGTGACTACGTTTGGGTTGATGAGAACAACGACGGACTACAGGATGAGGATGAAAAGGGCATCAAGGATGTTGTTCTGACTCTTGTTGGTCCAGATGGCAAACCTGTAGTGGATGTCAACGGTAATCCTGTTGAACCGACTACTACCGATGAGAACGGTTTCTACGAGTTCAAGGACCTTCCTGTACTCGAAGAAGGTAAGTCCTACACGGTGAGCATCGACCGAGAAGCATCTAAGGAAGCTTTGGCTCCTTATGTGCCAACTGTTGAGACGGAAGATAGCCGTGAGAATGATTCATCGACTTGGGAAGCCAAGTCGGAGGGTCTGACCGAAGATGGTCAGCACGATCCAACCTTGGACTTCGGTTTTGTACTGAAGCCTGAGCCGGTCAAGACTTATGCCGTGGGCGACTATGTCTGGGTTGATAAGAACAATGATGGGTTGCAAGGCGATTCTGAAGTTCTTGATGGCGTCAAGGTAATTCTGCTTGACGGTAACGGTGAGGAAGTTTCCTCGACGACTACCGATAAGAATGGTCGCTATATCTTTGATGAGCTGCTGGCCGGCGATTACCAGGTCAAGTTCGAGCTGACTGCCGAGCAGGCTGAGAAGTATGAATTTACTTCGCAGGATGCTGGGGAAGATGATGCGAATGACTCGGATGCTGATCCGAAGTCTGGCCTGACTATCAAGTTCACCTTGGATGACGAGAATTCTTCGTTGACCAAGGATTACGCCGATCAGGAGTTCAAGGCTACTGAGGGTATCGACCCAACGTGGGATGCCGGTGTGGTTCTGAAACCAGAACCAGAGCCGACGGAACCTACCGTGGAGCCGACGGAACCTACGACTCCGACGGAACCGACGGAACCTACGACTCCGACGGAACCGACGGAACCTACGACTCCGACGGAACCTATCGTGGAGCCGACTGAGCCGACAGAGCCGACTGAGGAACCTTCGGTTTCCTTGGGCGATTATGTATGGGTCGATAAGAACCGCGACGGAATTCAGGATAAGGACGAAGACCCAATTGAGGGTGTCGTGCTGAAACTGATCGGCCCGGACGGCAAGGAAGTTGTTGATGTCAACGGGAACCCAGTCGGTCCGGTAACCACTGACGAGAATGGCTACTACAACTTCAAGGATCTTCCGGTCTTGAAGGATGGAGAGTCTTACACGGTGGTCATTGATCGGGAGGAATCCGCTGATGCTTTGGATGGCTACCTGCCAACCAAGGAAAATGGTACCGACCGGGATAAGGACTCTTCGACTTGGGAAGCTAAGTCTGAAGGTCTGACCGAAGATGGGGATCACGACGGGACTCTCGACTTCGGCTTCTATCTAGACGAAGATCCTGAACCGACTCCGACGGATCCAACTGAGCCGAGCCCGACGGATCCAACTGAGCCGAGCCCGACGGATCCAACTGAGCCGAGCCCGACGGATCCAACTGAGCCGAGCCCGACGGATCCAACCGAGGAACCTGCAGAAGATTCAACCGAGTCGCCAGAGAAGAGCAAGGATCCTTCACAGGATCCAACCTCTGCTGAGAAGTCTGATCAGCCTTCAGGCTCGGACTCTGTGGATGGTTCCGAGGAACCGCAGCAGACGCAGAAGCCAAAAGACGATGGACTGGCTAGCACCGGTTTCACTGCCTTGTGGCTACTGGCGCTTGGTTTGGTCTTGACGGCGGCTGGTTTAGTTTTGGCTCGACGCACTCGCGGACGTCACAGCTAGTCAGCTCTTGAAGTAATACAAAAAGCAATGCCCGGATTTCCCATTTAGGAGATCCGGGCATTGCCCTATTCCTAGCAATATTTTTCGACCGTGTGAGCTAAAGTCCGGCGGTGCCCCTGTGTCAAAAAACTACCCGGAACTCCTTCCGAAAGATCCCAAGTCAAAAGATATAATTTGGGCATGGACCCCCAAACGCAGTCAAGGCCTCCCGCTGAAGAACTTGTTGCCGAGATTTTATGGGACCGGATAGCCCCAAGCCTCGATCCGGAGATACGCTTGTTGTTGATCTATGCGCCGCAAGAATCGAATCGGCACCGGGTGGCTCTACGATGGCTCGATGGCCAAGGCGAGCTGATCAACGTGGGTATTCCGCCCGAGGAGATCTTCGATAAAATTGCCGAACAGCAGATGCGTGCACCCAACACACGCATAGCGGTCATTCTTCCTGCTGATTTTCCCGCCGCCAAGATGCTGCGCCATTTCAATGCTCACGTTGTTGATTTCAAGGATCTTTTCTTAACCGCTTCAGATATATCCACGTTGACCGGAGAAGATTTCCCTGATGCAGAAAGATTATGGCAACTGACCGGTGGTTGGCCTGGTTGTGTGCGTAGTCTCTTGGCGGATTCCTCTAATCAAAATGCTGCAGTCAATGCGCTGCGTCGTGCAGCCTTGCCATGGATTGATGCTCTTGATCCTGAAGGCATATTGAGGGAGTGCGCGTTCCTTCCTGAACTTACTGAAGATCTCATGGTAGCTTTCTATGGCGATCGTTATCCAAACCCTCCAAGTATCTCGGCCCTTAGCCGCGCGGCCATGGCACAACGCTCCCTGTCCGGGGACTGGGCTATGCCCCAATTGCTTCGGCAGGTGATTATTGACGACTTGGAGTGGCGGGAGCCCCAGCGTGCACAGTGGCTCCACGAGCACGCCATCGAATCCATGCATGCGGCTGGAAGAACCGGCGAGGCCGTACGTTCAGCACTAGGCAGACATTCGTGGCGGGCTCTTTCCACCGTCCTCGTCGATGGGTGGGTGGACCTTTTTACCACTGAGCCACGTCTCCTATTCGAGGCAGGCACCCGGTTGCCTCGATGGGCTACTCGACGATCGCAAATCTATGGTCCTGCGATGAAGATCGCTGCCGCGGCCGTTAAAGACCGGATGGTTATTCCTTTTCCGACAACGGAGCCTGACTATTTGACGGATCAGACTGCCCAATTGCTACGCGAGCACACCATCGAGCTCTATAGGCAACCGAAATCTGAGGCTATCTTCGCGGGCTTGGTTGAGTTGGGAATACTGAGGTTCCACGGCCACTACGGTTCCGAAGGGGCAGATGCCGCACGCCGTCTACGTCGTGCGGTCCGGCAGGCAACAGCTGCTGGCAATGTCAGACCATCGTTGGCAGCCATGGCTGAATTACATGCCGGAATGTCGATGGATATCGCCAACGAACGCCCTGCGGCGGCAGCCGCTTACGAATCTGCGTGGTCCTTGGCCGAGGTTACGGAAAACCATTTTATTGCCGCGGATGCAGCATCCAAATTGTCGCTGGTTCATGCTCAGGAAGGCAACACCCGTGCTGCTCGTCGCTGGCTCGTAAGCTTCCGCCATCATCATTCCAAGGTTCGTTGGGGTTCGGCAATGGTCGGTCGAGCTGCAGAACTTGCCGAAGCATTCGTGGCTTTCGCCGAGTTGGATATCGGAAAATTGGGTTCAGTACTTGGTCAACTGCCAGATGAGCCTGATAACGATGAGTTTTGGGCGGTGCACGCGCTGCTACTTGCCATCCATGCGGCATCGACTGATCGAGCAGAGGCAGCGCACCGGATTCTGGGGGCACTTGTGCTCTCCCGCCCCTATGCAGCCAATTCACCCATGGCCGGTAGAGCCTTGCATCATGCCGCAGCATTTCTGGGTGTTGAGGGTGGTTTCAATGCGTTGAACCATCAAGGCGCGTCCACAATACCCGCTTCTTCACCTGAACTCATTGCAACCCGTGCGCTGTATCGACTGTATCGGGGGGACCGCAACGGGGCTCTTGCTGTTCTGGCGGCAACGCCGAGCTTAGTGACTGGAGCCCGGCACGATAATCTGATCCGAAATACGCGGCTAGCAGCACGTTACATTGGGGTGCTGCCGGAAGGCGTCCTGGAGGACATTGCAAAACGACATGCATTGGATGGTGAGCTGATTGATTTGGCCCCGTTTTGGATGAGCGGGAGCATGTTGGAATTGGAAGAGTTGCTGCAACTTACTTCCGATCAGCTGGGCAGATTGAAGATTTTTATGCCACCCACCAGTGTCGAAGTCAGGCCTGTTTTGACTGATCGTGAACTCAGTGTGCTCGCAGGCCTGCGTGCGGACCGTTCACGCGGTCAGATCGCAGATGAGCTTTTTGTCTCGCCTAATACTGTTAAATCCCAGATTAGTTCTCTATACCGCAAGTTGGATGTGAATTCAAAAGCAGAAGCACTAAAAATTGCCACACGTTGGGGGTACTAATCAGCGCCTGGTAAGCCCCAAGAGATATCCAATGAGCCTAGATGTATCAATACTCATGGGAAGAGTGCTTTACGGATAGGCGGTTTATGGAACTGGGTTTAACTACGAAATGACTTGGAAAATCTGTTGATTTTTCAACTGTCGAAAATATCGTCAAGGGAAGTTGATTGATGTGTCGTAAACGACGATTTTGACACGCACCGCCGATGCTTTAGTTTTCAATTGAAACTGTCCATTATGTATATTGTGTACACAAATGATATCGTAGAAGAATGAACTCCATCACCTCCTCTGTCACGATTCGCGCACTTCGCGATGGTCTTGCTGATGCTGTTAGCCGTGCTAGCTATGGGCATGAGCGTGTGCAGATTACGAAGAATGGAAAGCCTGCTGCGGTCCTCATTGGACCTGAAGATTTTGAGCTTTTGGAGCAACTGGAGATGTTCCGGGATGTCGCCGATTATCGAGCCGCCAAGCTGGTCGATGATGGCGAGCGCATTAGCCTCAGCGAACTGCGCGCTGAGCTCGACGCGTGACCTCTTGCCGCGTCGAATTTACCACTTCGGCTGCTAAAGAACTGAAGAAGCTAGACCCTGGTATACGGCGTCGCGTTTTGTTAGGTATTGCTCATCTGGAGAGGGATCCTCGTCCTAGCGGGTGTAAGAAACTAGTAGGTGAAACTAACGCGTGGCGGATTCGTATTGGTGACTACCGGGTACTTTATGAAGCGATGGACGAGGTTCTTGTCGTCACGGTCGCCCGAGTGGCGCATCGTCGCTAGGTTTATAGGTAGTCGTCGCCTGAATTGTCAGCTAGCCGCGTCTGGGGCTCCGTTATCAATGATTTCTAGTCGTTGAGCGATTCATTCGCTTTGGCCTTATTTAGGCGGATCGCGCATGGTTCATGCAGGCATTGCGAGATATCAATGCCGTTGCTCGACCTTCGCCCGCTGCGGGGTGAATGATCCTGAGACTTTCAGCTGTGTGTAATCACTCCACATAACCGGCGTACGAACACAATTCCCCGTGGCGCGCTCAGCGCCACGGGGCAGTTGCCAGTATTCAGCTCAGGTCGTCGTGTGCCCTGAAACCGACATCAGCGCCCGTGCCGTCAAGCCCATGGTCAGGCGCCACTTGAGGGAACCAGGCCAAGGGTTCTTGATCCATTCCCCCTGTGCTTCGACTGGAACGATGGGCAGATTCACCTTGGAACCGGTTACGCCGGACAAGATGTCGTTGTGCGAGACGACCATGTCATCTTCGGTGCACGTATTCAGGTCGATGAAGCTGCCTGGGTTGCGTTCGTAGGTGGGGAACTTGCCGCCCGAGATGGCAATTTCAATCCTTTCTCCGGGCTGGACTTGGACCGAGGTCGGGCGCATCTCGATGGTGTAGGTGACTTCTTCGCCTGGCACCACGGCCTCGGGCTTGTCCCGGCCATTCCGGTACCGTGCGCGGGTGATGCCTTCGCTGTAAAGCCGCGAGGTTCCATATGCTGAAACGACATTCAGCTCAACCAGCCAGTCGACGTCTGTGGAGGAGGTTCGAGCTTTGAGCTCGACGCTTGGCCATCCGGTAATCTCGACCGGGAC
Source organism: Glutamicibacter sp. AGC46 (assembly GCF_053543715.1). Classification (NCBI taxonomy): domain Bacteria; kingdom Bacillati; phylum Actinomycetota; class Actinomycetes; order Micrococcales; family Micrococcaceae; genus Glutamicibacter; species Glutamicibacter sp. AGC46. The sequence goes on along the minus strand of NZ_JBLVOJ010000024.1, from coordinate 397,653 downwards.
AGTAAGCACGTCCGATTGGTAGACCAGGACCCCAGGGTGGTCGTGATGCGCTCCGACATCGGGCAGGCCACCAGCGACGGACTTGGCATCGTATGGGTTGCGCGGATCGTAGTCGAATGAGCGTTCACCTTCTGGGCCTGGATCTACGCTGAGCCTGTTGTCGGCGCGAAGGTAGTGGGAGGTGACCTTGGTTCCAGCGATGGGCCACTGTTGCTCAGCGCGCCACTTGTTGGCACCCAAAACGTAGATGTACGCCGATGGGCTCGACTCATCTCGCTTGCTGTCTCGATTGCGCGATGCGATCCAATCGAACACGATCTGGTTGGTATCCACCGTGCTGCCAGGAAGTTTGACGCCAGACAATTTTTCGCTGACGAAGTTTCCGTGCTGCCACGGGCCGACGACCAGGAGCTGATCGGTCGATGCCATCTCGCTGGCCAGCTCGAACTGCCGCACCGTATTGCGGGTAAAGAGGTCGAACCAACCGCCAATGTGGGCGATTGGAACTTCGATGCGTGCCGCTTCCTCGCGCTCGACGCAGCTCTCGGAAAAGAACTGCGGATCATCTCGGTGGTTCAGGCGGTCTTCCAGCAACGTCGGGAAATGACGGAAGAATGGGAAATCGGACATTGGAAGCCTACGGTATTTTGCCGCTGGATTTGCATTCAAGGCGTCGAGTTCGTCCTTGATCGCAGCACGCTCCGGCTCGGGCTTGGTCGCGATCATGGCTGGCCCGACGATTGGGTTGGTGGCCCATCCCAAGACGTCCTTGATCGACATCACTCCATTTTGGAAAGTGCGGGTGGTGTATTCATTGTTTGCAGTATATTTTTTTCCAGTCGAAACGTCAGCGCACGATCTTTGGCCCGACGTCTTCGTCTCTATTTCGTCGGTGGTAGCTTCTCTTGCTCGGCCACTGGCCGTCATTTTTCTACTCATGAAGTTCCGCACTGGATTAGAAAGTCTCTTGGAAGCGATAAAAGACCGTTTGCCCAGCATGGAAAGCCTGAAAAGTCCTTGGCTTGAGGCTTCGTGGAGCACCGCTGCAGTCAAAGTCCTGTCCGAAGGAATCAAGAGTTTAGGTCAAGAGCAGACTGTTGGCTCTGAGCCATCGGACGAGCTCTCATCGCAACTCGCGAAGGTGAAACCATCGGCCGGGGTTATTAACGCATTTCTCGAGGTTGAGCGGCAAGTCGGAAAGTATCTTAAGGCTGTTGGTTCCTAGCCCTCACGTGCTGGATCGTCCATCACCGCCTTTCGACGAGATTCCTCCGCCCCCAGTAATCTGAAAAAATGCTGTGACCGAACTAGCTTCGCTTCGAAATGCCGCCGCTCATGGGGTGGGAGATATAAGCCTTGAATCAGCTCTGGAATACATCCGTGTGGCGTCGCAAGTAGCTGGAGAGCTGGATTCCCTCACCAATGAATCGTCGACGGGACTGTCGCAGGGACCCTTCTAAAGGCGCACGGCAGTGATATTTTAGGAACCGTACACAGCCAGTAACGTGGCAAGCCAGTACCAAATAAACTAACAGTAGCGTCGCCTTAACTCGTCTGCGTGTGTCTCAACAACGACCGTTTCCGGCCCCTCCAGCTCAGTCACAGTACGCAGACGCTATCCGAGCAGCTCGGACAGTTCCAGCCACCGTTCTTCCAATTCGTCGATCTGCGCTTGATACTCGTTGATCTCAGCGGTGAACTTGCCCAGCCCTTCATAGTCGCTCTGGTCATGATCGGCCATCTTGGCGTGGACCTTGGCGATCTTTTCCTCTAGCTGGCCGACCTTGCGTTCATTGGCATTCAGTTCCTTCTGCGCGGCACGCAGCTCTGCGCCCGAAGGGCCAGCAGGCTTGGCGGCAGTTTCGGAAGAAGCCTGCGAAGGATTGGACCCGCCAGTGGAACCTTCGGCAGCTCGCAGCAACAGGTACTCGTCCACGCCGCCGGGCACGTGGCGGAAGTTGCCGTTCAGGATCGCGTACTGCTGGTCGGTGACGCGTTCGAGCAGGTAGCGGTCGTGGGAGACCACGATCAAGGTGCCGGGCCAGGAATCCAGCAGGTCTTCCAGGGCCGCCAGCATGTCGGTATCGACATCATTGGTGGGCTCATCGAGGATCATCACGTTGGGCTCATCCATCAGGATCATCAGCAGCTGCAAGCGGCGGCGCTGGCCGCCGGAGAGTTCAGCAACCTTGGTCGACAGGTGTGCCGAGGAGAAGCCCAGGCGCTCCAGCAGCTGGGCCGGGGTCAGGTCCTTGCCATCCACATTGAACGTGGTGCGGTAGCGGGCGAGGATTTCGCGGACCTTGTCCTGGCCGATCTGCTCCAGTTCGCGGAACTGCTGGTCCAGCACGGCCAGCTTCACGGTCTGGCCGCGCTTGATCTTGCCGCCAGTTGGCTCCACGGTCCCGGCGATCAGGCCCAGCAAGGTGGATTTGCCGGCACCGTTGGCACCGAGCAGGCCGGTGCGTTCGCCCGGGCCGATGCGCCAGGTGAAGGGCTTGAGTACTTGCTTGGCGCCGAAGGAGACCTCCGTGTCCAGCAGGTCGATGACGTCCTTGCCCAGCCGGCTGGTGGCCATCTTCTGCAACTCCAGCGGGTTGCGTGCCGGCGGGACATCGGCGATCAGCTGGTTGGCTGCCTCAATGCGGAACTTCGGCTTGGAGGTACGGGCCGGGGCGCCGCGGCGCAGCCAGGCCAGTTCCTTCTTCATCATGTTCTGGCGCTTGTTTTCGGTGACCGCGGCGATGCGGTCGCGTTCCACGCGCTGCAGCACGTAGGCGGCGTAACCGCCCTCGAAGGGCTCGACCAGGCGGTCGTGCACTTCCCAGGTGGTGGTGCAGACCGCGTCGAGGAACCAGCGGTCGTGGGTGACGACCATCAGGCCGCCGGCGTTCTTGGACCAGCGGTTATTGATGTGCTCGGCGAGCCAGGAGATGCCTTCGACATCCAGGTGGTTGGTCGGTTCGTCCAGGATGACGACGTCCCAGTCCTGCACCAGCAGCGCGGCCAGAGCCACGCGGCGGCGCTGGCCGCCGGAGAGGGTGCTGACCTTCGCTTCCCAGTCCAGGTCGGCGCCCAGCCCGGAGATGATGTCGCGGATGCGCGCTTCGCCGGCCCACTCGTGGTCGTCCATCTCGCCCACCACGCAGAAGTGCACGGTCGCTTCGGGATCCAGGGTGTCCGACTGGTCCAGCACGCCCACGCGCAGGCCGTTGCGCTTGGTAACACGCCCGGAGTTGGGCTCGATCCTGTCAGAGAGCATGCCGAGCAGCGAGGACTTGCCTTCGCCGTTGCGACCCACCAGGCCGATGCGGTCGCCATCGGAAATGCCGATGGTTACCGAGTCGAAAACGACATGGGTGGGATATTCCAGATGTAGGGCTTCGCCCCCGAGTAAATGAGCCACAATTTCCATTTTACGTTCCGGGAGCAAATCGAGGCCCTGGCAGGACCATCTGAGCGTGTGCCGTGCCAGGGGGCTTGGGCAGTTTAAAGCAGAGAATAAAAGTGAGTTTAGCTACGGTGTTTTGCGATTTCGCACATCGGGCTGATCATGGCAGAATAATTAGCGTGCTTGTCGGGCATGACCTGCGCAAGCCATTTTCCGCCCTGGTGTAATGGCAACACGCCAGCCTTTGGAGCTGTGCATTCTAGGTTCGAATCCTAGGGGCGGAACCAATGATGAAGCGTCACGCAAGTGGCGCTTTTATTTTTTAACCAGTTTCAGCGCACCCCGGAGCTCGCGATAGACTTGCTTTGAGGTTTTACTTCTCTGCCCAAAACCTTGAATCCAATTTGCAGGAGAATGCACTTGAGTGATCAGGTCAACGCACCAGTAGCTGTCATCGTCCTAGCCGCCGGCGCTGGCACTCGCATGAAATCGGCGAAGCCGAAGATCATGCATGAAATCGCAGGTCGGTCGATGATTGGCCACGCACTCTACGCGGCTTCCGCGTTGGAGCCGCAGAACCTGGTAGCGGTGGTCCGCCACCAGCGTGATCTGGTCGCAGAGCACATTCTGGGACAGTTCCCTTCCATCACCATTGCCGACCAGGATGAAATCCCGGGTACCGGCCGCGCCGTGCAGTTGGGCTTGGAAGCCGTGGACCCATCGCTTGAAGGCACCGTTGTGGTGACCTATGGCGATGTGCCGTTGCTCACCAGCGAGGTGCTCCAGGAACTGGTTGCTACGCACGAGTCGAACCGCAACTCCGTGACCGTGCTGACCACCGAATTGGATGACCCTAACGGCTACGGCCGCATCCTGCGCGATGAACAGGGCGAGGTGGCAGGAATCCGCGAGCAGAAGGACGCTTCGGCAGAAGAACTGCTGATCAAGGAAATCAACTCCGGCATCTACGCTTTCGATGCCCAGATCCTGCGTTCGGCGCTGACCGAGGTCACCACCGAAAATGCGCAGGGCGAAATGTACCTGACCGATGTGCTCGCCATCGCCCGCGCACGCGGTGGCCGCGTCGCCTCCTCGCAGATCGCTGACCGCTGGCAGATCGAGGGCGCCAACGACCGCGTCCAGGTTTCCAATCTGGCCCGCATCTACAACGAGCGCAAGACCGAATTCTGGATGCGCCAGGGCGTGACCATCGTTGATCCGGCGACCACGTGGATCGACGCTGACGTCATGATCGGCCAGGACGCCACCCTCAAGCCAGGCACCCAGCTGCACGGCGAGACCATCATCGGCGCCAATGCCACTGTTGGCCCGGACAGCACCCTGACCAACGTGGTTGTTGGCCAGCGCGCTACCGTGAAGCGCACCGACGCCACCGACTCGCGCATCGCTGATGGCGCCTCGGTTGGCCCGTTCGCCTACCTGCGTCCCGGCACCGACCTCGGTGCGGATGGCAAGATCGGCGCCTTCTACGAAACCAAGAACGTCACGATTGGCCGTGGCTCCAAGCTCTCGCACCTCGGCTACGCCGGAGATGCTGAAATCGGTGAATTCACCAATATCGGCTGCGGCAACATCACCGCAAACTACGATGGCGAAAAGAAGCACCGCACCAAGATCGGTTCGCATGTGCGCACCAGCTCCAACACCGTATTCGTTGCCCCGGTTGAAATCGGGGACGGCGCCTACACCGGAGCCGGAGCCATCGTCCGCAAGAACGTCCCGGCCGGTGCCTTGGCACTGTCTGTGGCACCGCAGCGCAACTCCGAGGGGTGGACGCTGGAAAAGCGCCCAGGCACCTCCTCGGCTGACGCAGCGTTCAAGTCCTCGCTGAACTCTTCGGCTTCCGAGTAATTCAGCTACAGACTTCATTTCCTCGACAACAACCTCATACGTGATAGCGAAGCGAGCGAGAAAGCAAACCCCATGAGTGAAATCAGCCATAACGTCGACAAGAAGCTGGTGCTGGCCACCGGTCGTGCGCCCCCTGAGCTGGCTGCAGAAGTAGCCAAGGAACTCGACACCGAACTGCTGCCGTTGAACGCCTACGACTTCGCCAATGGCGAGATCTACGTGCGTTCGGATGAGTCGGTTCGCGGCAAGGACGTTTTCCTGCTGCAGTCCTACCCAGCACCAACGAACAACTGGCTGATGGAACAGCTGATCATGATTGACTCGATGAAGCGTGCTTCGGCCCGCCGCATCACTGTCGTGGCGCCGTTCTACCCTTACGCGCGCCAGGACAAGAAGGGCCGCGGCCGCGAGCCGATCTCGGCCCGCCTGGTTGCCGACCTGTTCAAGACCGCCGGTGCTGACCGCGTGATTTCCTGCGATCTGCACACCGCACAGATCCAGGGCTTCTTCGACGGTCCGGTGGACCACCTGTTCGGCTTCCCGTTGCTGGCTGACTACATCAAGTCCAAGGTCGATGTAAATGAAGTCACCGTGGTTTCCCCTGACACCGGCCGCGTGCGCGTTGCCGAGCAGTGGGCAGATCGACTGGGCGGCACCCCGCTGGCCTTCGTCCACAAGTCCCGCGATCTGACGGTGCCTAACCAGGCCGAGTCCAAGACCGTGGTTGGCCAGGTGGAGGGCCGCATCGCGATCCTGATCGACGACATGATCGACACCGGCGGAACCATCGCAGGCGCTGTGCGCGTGCTGAAGGAAGCCGGCGCCAAGGACGTCATCATCGCGGCTACCCACGCGGTCTTCTCGGATCCGGCTGCCCAGCGTTTGGCTGATTGCGGTGCCCGCGAGGTTGTTGTCACCAACACCCTGCCAATCCCTGAAGAGAAGCGTTTCGAGAACCTCACCGTGCTCTCGATCGCCCCGACGATCGCCCGCGCGATCTCGGAAGTATTCCACGACGGTTCGGTCACGAACCTGTTTGACGGCCGCGCCTAGCAGCCCTCGTTTCGCAAAGCCTCTGGCCGGCCCC
>NZ_JBLVOJ010000024.1:386388-391267 GCF_053543715.1 Glutamicibacter sp. AGC46 | reverse complement strand
ACCTTAGGGTGCCGGCCAGAGGCGGTTAAGCGATCATTGACAGTGCCCGTAAGAGGAACCCCTTCTGGGACAGCTCGAAATAAATGCCGGTGTCGCTCTGCTTCATGCTTCGTTCCGTGTGGTGGAGCGAGGATTAGCCAGTGATCGCTTCCGCAACTAGCCTGGCGTCCTGAAGGTTGGCCAATACGAACTGATAGCGGTAGCCCTTTGAATCCGAGAAGGTCACGGCAGCGGTTCCACCCATATTCAGTCTCGTGAGGGAGCCGTGTTCATGCGTCGTGACGGGCCAGTTCACCAAGCCAAGGTTCATGCCGTTATCCGTTGAAACCGAAACTTCATGCACGTCCTGTAGTGGCACGACCCGCTTCCAGGCAGGACCGGTTAGAATGACCGCTTGATCATCAACCGTCACCGTGATCCTTGCCAGCCTCCAGCACCACATGACAGCAAAAATCAGGGCAACAGCAACTAAATAGAATCCCCAAAGCGATTCGATGACAGCTACCACGGCGAAAATAACCGCAAGGATTGCAAAGATGAGGGAACCGCTCCACCGCTGCCAACCGGGCAAGCGTTCTGCGAATCTGAGGCTTTCCGTCTCTGCTTGGGGTGTCATCGCGCTTCATCTCCTGATGGTTGGCGGCGGTTTGGAAACCACCAGTCTCACAAGAAGAACCCTATCGTTGCTTGCTGACTTGGCCCAAAGCGCTGATGTAGAACGCGGAGTAGTGCCGTATCGGGGCATCCGGTCGTCACCGGCCAGGGTATCCCTTAAGGGGAACGTTCACTGGGACTAGAGTTTCGAGATGTCCAGAATTAGCGCGTGTTTTTTGCCTGTTTTCTGTATACGAAATAAGTCGCTGCTGAACAGATCGCGGCAGCAAGCGAAAGTGCACCCCATAGCGGATTGACCGGAAAAGCAAAACCCGCAGCGACCAGGAGTAGGACAGTTGCACCAATCGATAGTGATTTCATTACACCAGACTATCTAATTTCGAGAATAGGCACGTCCAGCTGAGGCAATGTGACTTTCTGGGGAGTTCGTTGAGAGTGTCCCGCAAGCCGGTCGTCATACGGGATATACGTGTTCTTGACTCGGCTAATCTTTGAAACACCGAGTTTTCAAACACTTCGGATTCCCATATACCCCGCCCGAGAAAATGCCCGGTGAAGGTGCCTTATACAGACACGGAAAACTATTATTTATGGTGGATCAAGGACCAAGAGGGGCAGCATGGAACTTGGCATACGCCAGGTCGCTGTGGGAGGGCTGGAACGCGCTGAGCTACTGCAACGCATGGTCCAAACAGGGGTTCAGCTTAACGACTACGCCAAAATGCTGTTAGCCCACCGGATTTTCGATGAGGTTGTGTCGGCCCCAAAAGGTGACCGTGGTAAGTCGTAATCTGCGACAGCTTGGTCTGGAGGTCGGAGCAACGTTGACTCAGGTCCTTGAACGCGCAGTCAGCGTCGGATTGAAGTTGTGCCCCGCCATGACCGGCCCGTATCTGCGACTGGATTTTCTGGACCAAGCGTCTTCCAGCAATTCAGTGCTCAGTGATGGGAAGAAGCCGGCTGATTCGTTGGCCGTCGCTTCCGCGGCACCCGGCGATCAGGAATTCCCGCGCGGATTCTATCTGCGGATGGTGGATGGAGTGCCGCGGCTGCGCGGTTATCGCTGCGATGACGCCCACGGCTTTACGCTGGACGATACTTTTATTTTCCAAAGCCGTTGAGCGGAATCCAGGAATAGTGGCGTTCGCTACAGGTTTTCCCGTTGGCGATGGCAGCTGGTAGAATTGTTGACTGTGCCCAGGCGAGGGAAACACCAGCAATGGTGGGACCGTTATCGACAAGGCCGGAAAAGCTCTTTCATCTCCTAGATGTTGGATGCTTCCCGAGTCCACGCAAGGGCCTTAACGAAGCATTCATTTCCTAAGGAGAATTATCATGGCATCTGTCAACCTTGACGCCGTTGTACGTAGCGATTTCGGCAAGGGCGCTGCCCGCCAGGCTCGCCGCGATGGCCAGATCCCAGCAGTTGTCTACGGTGCAGGCTCCGAGCCACAGCACGTACTGCTTCCAGGCCGCGAAACCACCCTGGCCGTTCGCGACCGCGGTGTTGAGCTGGTTCTGAACATCGAAGGCAAGACCGTGAAGACCACCATCAAGGACATCCAGATCCACGCGCTGAACCGCACCGTTGATCACATGGACCTGATCATCGCTGCCTAATTACAGCGAACTAGGTTTTAGCTGAGCATCATGAGTGATGGAACTTGGCTCGTAGCCGGACTCGGAAACCCCGGGTCCGGCTACGCTGGCAATAGACACAATATCGGGCAGATGGTGCTCGATGAGCTGGCTCATCGAGTCGGCTCGAAATTCAAGACCCACTCCTCGCGTTCCCAGGTTGTCGAAGGACGCATGGGGGTTGGCGGTCCACGCATCGTGCTGGCCAAGCCCATGGTTTTCATGAATCTTTCGGGCGGGCCGGTAGCTAACGCGGCAAAGTTCTTCGGCATCGATGCCGCCCGGCTGATTGTCGTGCACGACGAGATCGACATTCCCTTCGATACCATCAAGCTCAAGCGCGGTGGCGGTGAAGGCGGGCATAACGGCCTGCGGGATATCTCCAAGGCCATGGGCTCCAAGGACTACCTGCGCGTGCGCGCAGGCGTTGGGCGCCCTCCGGGCCGCATGGATACTGCCAAATGGGTTTTGCAGGACTTCTCCAAGACCGAAAAGGCCGATCTTCCGTTTCTGATCGACAATTGCGCTGACGCAGTGGAATTGCTGATGAACTCGGGTTTGGAAGCTGCCCAGGCAAAATTCCATATCAGCTGACCACTGATCCCTATGGGGCGCGGTGAAGCCAAGCGGGGACCGCTGGGGACTTGAACGGTCCGCAGCGGTCCTCGACTTCATTAAATTAGGAAAGCTATGGACCGAGGCGTTCCTTACTAAGGCCTAACTTAGATGTGCTTCGAGGCCCGGAGTGGAATAATTACCCAATGTACCCCTTGCCTAATAGGCCTGTGACGATTCTTTGCCACGGCCTGCCGGGCATCCATGACAATTATTCGGAGGACCACGTGCACACGATGACCGGTCAGCCAGAAGCCCTTGAGGCGTTGACAGCTGGAGAAGTTGAGCGCATCAAGGCCGACTTTGAAATTCTGGAGCACCAAGTCAACGGCGTTGACGTTGTGTACCTGGACTCCGGCGCCACCAGCCAGAAGCCGCGTTGCGTCTATGAAGCCGAGCAGCACTACTACGAGAACGCCAACGCAGCAGTACACCGCGGTGCGCATTCCTTGGCAGTTGAAGCGACCGAGATCTTTGAGGAAGCCCGCGAGAAAGTCGCCAAGTTCATCGGTGCACGCACCAACGAACTGGTGTGGACTGCTAATGCCACCGAAGCGCTGAACCTGATCAGCTACTCGATGTCCAATGCCTCCTTGGGGCGCGGGGGAGAGGCCGCGGCCCGATTCCGCTTGGGCCCGGGCGATGAAATCCTCACCACCGAACTTGAACACCACGCGAACCTGATCCCGTGGCAGGAACTGGCTTTCCGCACCGGTGCTACGCTGCGTTACGTGCCAGTCACCGAAGACGGTGCACTGCGCTACGAATTGCTTGATGAGCTGGTTACCGAGAAAACCAAGCTCGTTGCCTTCACCCACGTTTCGAATGTGCTGGGCACCATCACCGATACCCAGAAGTTCGTTGACGCTGCCCGCAAGGTCGGCGCCCTGACCGTGCTGGACGGATGCCAGTCCGTGCCGCACCTGCCGGTCGACGTGAAAGCCTTGGACGTTGACTTCATGGCCTTCTCCGGCCACAAGATGCTCGGCCCAACCGGAATCGGCGCACTCTACGGGCGTGAAAAACTGCTCAACGCAATGCCACCGTTCCTCACGGGTGGATCGATGATCACCGTGGTGGACATGGAGCACGCAGAATACATGCCATCGCCGCAGCGTTTCGAGGCCGGAACCCAGCGCATCGCTCAGACCCACGGCTTGGCTACCGCAGTCAGCTACCTGGATGAAATCGGCATGGGCCGTATCGCGGCCTGGGAAGAGCACCTCGGAGCAATGCTCTATGAGGGCATCTCGAAAATCGAAGGCGTGCGCGTTTTCGGTCCGGCCGACGCGCAGCGTATCGGTACTGTCCCGTTTGAAGTGATCGGGGTGCACCCGCATGATGTCGGCCAGTACCTCGACTCGCGCGGCATTGCGGTACGCGTGGGCCACCACTGTGCGCAGCCGCTGCACCGCGCCCTGGGCGTGAATTCCACGACCCGCGCCAGCACCTATCTGTACAACACGGAAGAAGACATCAAGGCCCTGCTTGAGGCCTTGAGCTCCGTGCGCGAATACTTTGGAGTTTAAATGAACGAATTGGATCAGCTATACCAACAGGTCATCTTGGACCACTCGAAGCGCCGCATCGGTTCGCCGCTGGTCGAAACCACCGAAGGATTGCTGCACGGCGAGTCCCACCAGCACAACCCGATCTGCGGCGACCAGATCCGTGTCCGCGTAGAGCTCGATGACCAGGAGCATTTCACTTCGATGAGCTGGGAAGGCGATGGCTGCTCCATCTCCATGGCCTCTGCCTCGGTGCTGGCCGAGATGCTGCCTGAACTGACTAAGGAAGAATTTCTTGGAAAGCGGGACTATTTCCGCGAGATGATGCGCTCCAAGGGAAACTTCCAGCCGGATGAAGAGGTGCTGGAAGACGCTGCTGCCTTCGTCGGCGTCTCCAAGTTCCCCGCACGCGTCAAGTGCGCAATGCTCGCTTGGGTGGCCGCTGAGGTCGCGATGCACGAGGCCCGCAAATAGTAGCAAAACCAAACAGCTCGGGGGGGCTT
>NZ_JBLVOJ010000024.1:362425-386316 GCF_053543715.1 Glutamicibacter sp. AGC46 | reverse complement strand
AAGCCCCGCCCGAGCTATTTCTTCAGGATTCCAGAAGGCTACTTTCCTTCGTCGTCCTGCTGGTACACATCAGGGATGCCATCCTTATCGGCATCGCGGGTCTCGCGCTCGTGGATGACCTTGTATCGGCGGTTACGGGGAATCAGCCACAGGGCACCGAGGATCGCGGCAACGAATGAACCAGCCAGGATTGCTACCTTGGCATGCTCATAGTGCGCCGACTCCAAGCCGAAGGACAATTCGGAGACCAGCAGGGATACGGTGAAACCGATACCTGCCAGCAACGTGACACCCAGCAGGTCGCCCCAGCGGGCATCCTTGTCCAGCGAGGCCTTGGTGAACCGGGTCAGCACCCAGGTCGAGCCCATAATGCCGATCGGCTTGCCGAGCACCAGACCCAGCACGATGCCCCAGAACACCGGATCGGTGAGCAGGCCGCCGCTGCCATTGTCAGGGGAAATCACGGTCACGCCGGCGGCGAAGAAGGCGAAGATGGGAATGCATATGCCGGAGGACAGCGGGCGGAAACGGTGCTCGAATCGTTCAGCCAGGCCGATGCCGTCACGGCCATCGGTGCGCTTGACCGGGACACAGAAGCCCAAGACCACACCGGCGATGGTGGCGTGGATGCCGGAGCCGAAGACGAAGATCCAGGTAATGACACCCAGCGGCAGCAGGATTGCCCACGCGGCCCACGCACGCTTGGCGAAGAACTTGCCAAGGAAACGGGCAAGGACCGTGAAGAGAATGATGGGGATCAGCGACAGGCCCAGGTAGGACAGCTTCAGGTCATCGGTGAATACGACGGCGATAATGACAATAGCGATCAGGTCATCGACTACAGCCAGAGTCAGCAGGAAGATGCGCAGCGCTGCGGGAAGCGCCGAACCAATCACCGCGAGCACAGCCACGGCGAACGCAATGTCTGTTGCGGTTGGAATGGCCCAGCCACGCAACAACTCACCGCCACCGGACATGGAAGCGATAGCGACAAAGATCAATGCCGGCACCAGCACGCCGCCAAAAGCGGCCGCTACCGGTACGGCTGCCGTTTTCGCATTGCGCAGGTCGCCAATGACGAATTCTTTTTTCAGCTCCAAGCCGGTCAGGAAGAAGAACACCGCCAGCAGAGCATCGGCAGCCCAGTGGCCGATGGACAGATTCAGATCCACACCGAAAAGGGTAGGTCCGAAGTGGAAGTCACGCAGTGCGAAGTAGGACTCGCGCAGCGGGGTGTTAGCCCAGATCAATGCCAGCAAAGCGCCGGCGATGAGTACCATGCCGCCGACGGTTTCCTTGCGCAGGATGTCGCCGATACGGATAGATTCTTTATAGCTGGGGCGCGAAAACAGGTTCTTGCTGGAACCCGAAGACGGAGTTTGGGTCATGCTTTTAACTCGCTTACTTCGTTAAATGAATATTTCTCGCCGACCAGACTTCCCGGCACACCTGTCACCAACCCTAGCGCGAACAGTGCTTCAGAGCACAAATCCCCGGACGCTTTGCGAGAAATCGCACGTCCGGGGACTGAATGTGAAACGTAACTATTCGGAGTGGCTTATTTCGAAAGCCAGGCATTGACCTGAGCAGCCTGCAAATTCAGTGCCTTGCCCAGGTAAGGCTCCGCAGCCGAAGCCAACTTGCCGCCGATGAATGGAATCGACGAGGAAACCTTGGCGTCAATGGAGAATTCGGAAGTTTCGCCCTGGGCCTTGAGCTGTTCGGTGCCGCTGACGGTCACCGGAACACCGGCAACGGAGATCTTTACCGTAGCCGAGCGGTTGCCGGCAGCATCTGGTGCTGTCCACTGGTCTACCTGGGTGATCTCGATGGTCGCGCCAACGAACTTGCGGGCGATATCCGGAACGCGATCGGTGGGGACCGAACGAACGGTGGTCACGGTGAAGGCGCCTGCGGTATCGCCGTTCACGGAGAAATCGGTCAAGGAACCGTTGGCGACCTTGGTCAGGTGCTCGGCAAAGCCACGATCGCTAAGCGTAGCGATGACCTGGTCTGCAGGGTGGGCGATCTGAGTGCTTGCGTTCAATGCCATGAAAGCTAATCCCAATCTGGAAATCTAAGTGGCCGGGCAACGAAATCGCAGGCCCGGCAACGGACAGTATTAACACTATCTGCAAAGCCGCATTGGGTAGGCTAGGACTGCACCCAAAACAGCATATTGACGTTTCCGGCCGTGGAAAAACATTTACGGTCGGCGTTCGTGGTGTCGTTTCGACGTAATACAGTATGAATGCACCCGGCCAAGCGTCTGCATGAGAGGACCCGAACCCCCATGAGCCTAAGCGGACTTCATGATTTCCTGCGCGAGGAACCTTCCTTCAGGCGTATTGGGCAAAGCGCAGCTCATGACTACCCGACGCGCAGCGAAGAGCTGGAAATCGCGGCCCCGCAGGGCATGCGACCGATCCTCTCGGCGCATATCAGCCAGGCGCTGCGTGAAAGCAAGCATTCGGGGGTGACGCTCATCGTCACCGCGACCGGCCGTGAAGCCGAAGAAGTCTCCAGCTCACTGGGTGCCTACCTCCCGGCAGGCCAGATCGCCGAGTTCCCTTCTTGGGAAACCTTGCCCCATGAGCGCTTGTCGCCGCGAAGCGATACCGTGGGACGCCGCCTGGAAGTGCTGCGCCGCCTGCACGACCGGGATGAGAGCCTAAACATCATCATTGCTCCAATTCGTGCCGTGCTGCAGCCGTTGGTCGCCGGCCTTGGCGAATTGCGCCCGGTCATCCTGGAACTGGATGCCGAGCCGGGCTTCGATAAAGTCATCAAGGACTTGGCTGCTGCGGCTTATGCCCGAGTGGACATGGTGACGCACCGCGGCGAGTTTGCGGTGCGTGGTGGCATCATCGATGTTTTTCCGCCGACATTGGACCACCCGGTCCGCATTGATTTCTTCGGGGACCAGATCGACTCGATGCGATTCTTCGCCATCGCAGATCAGCGGTCCACTGATGATCCCGGTCCCACCCGGATCATTGCCACGCCCTGCCGTGAAATGCTCATCACCCCGCAGGTGATGAGCCGGGCAGCGAATCTGAAGAACCATTTCCCGGCTGCCCAGGAAATGCTCACCAAGATTGCCGGCGGCATCGCTGTTGAAGGCATGGAATCCTTGGCTCCGCTGCTGGTGGACAAGATGGTTCCGCTGCTGTCCTTGCTGCCGGAATCGTCCATTGCGCTGGTGATGGAGCCAGAGCGCGTGCGCGCCCGCGCGCATGACCTGAACGCCACCAATGCCGAATTCCTGGCTGCCGCGTGGGCTTCGGCTTCGGATGGAGCCAGCGCTCCGTTGGATCTGACCACCGCGGATTCCGAGCGAAAGCTGGCTACCGGTGATTTTGCCTCGCTGGCAGAAACCGTAGAACACGCACAGGCCGCCAAGGTTTCCTGGTGGGCTATTACCTCCCTGGGTGCCGATGACGAGCTGGATTTGGGCGCGGCCACCATCCGTGTCCCGGCCCGTGAACCGCACGGCTACCAGGGCGACATCGAGGCGATGATGGAATTCATCGCAGGACGAGTCAAGGACCAATGGCGTTTCGTCGTGGCTACCGAGGGGCCCGGCCCGGCAGCCCGCCTTTCGGAGCTTTTCGCCGAGTTCAAGATCCCGGCACACAGGGTGGATGACCTGTCCGCGGAACCCACCGCTGGACTGATCGAGATCACCCAGGCCACCGCCGGCCGCGGGTTTGTCTTCGAGGAACTGAAGCTGGGCCTGCTCACCGAAGCAGATTTGCTGGGCCGGTCCAGCGCGTACCCGAACCGCAAGGGCCGCAAGCTGACGGTCAAGCGCAAGCGCAATGCCGTTGATCCGCTGAGCCTGCAGGCCGGGGACTACATCGTCCACGAACAGCACGGCATAGGCAAGTTCGTCGAGCTGATGGCCCGCAAGGTCAATGGCTCGGGCAAGGATGCCAAGCGCGAGTACCTGGTGGCGGAGTACGCCTCTTCCAAGCGCGGAGCCCCGGGGGACCGTCTGTTCGTCCCGATGGACCAGCTGCATATGGTCACCCGGTATGTCGGCGGCGAAGCTCCGACCTTGTCCAAAATGGGCGGTTCGGACTGGGCCAGCACCAAGTCCAAGGCGCGCAAGGCCGTCAAGGAAATTGCTGGCGACCTGATTAAGCTCTACTCGGCTCGCATGGCCAGCCGTGGCCACGCCTTCGCATCAGACACCCCGTGGCAGAACGAGCTGGAGGAAGCCTTCGCGTTCATCGAGACTCCGGATCAGCTCACCGCCATCAACGAGGTGAAATCCGATATGGAGAAGGAAATCCCGATGGACCGGTTGATTTCCGGTGACGTGGGCTTTGGCAAAACCGAAATCGCGGTTCGCGCCGCCTTCAAGGCCGTCCAGGACTCCAAGCAGGTTGCCGTGCTGGTTCCTACCACCCTGCTGGCTTCCCAGCACCACCAGACCTTCACCGAACGCTATTCGGGCTTCCCGGTCCGCGTGAAGACCCTCTCGCGTTTCCAGAGCGCCAAGGAATCCAAGGAAATCCTGGCCGGCCTCAAGGACGGCAGCGTGGATATTGTCATCGGCACCCACCGCCTGCTCTCCAAGAACGTGGAGTTCAAGAACCTGGGCCTGGTCATCATTGACGAGGAACAGCGCTTCGGAGTGGAGCACAAGGAAGAGCTCAAGAAGATGCGCACCAACGTGGATGTGCTGGCGATGAGCGCCACCCCGATCCCGCGTACCTTGGAGATGTCGCTGACAGGCATCCGCGAAACCTCCACCTTGGCGACCCCGCCCGAAGAACGCCATCCGGTGCTGACCTACGTGGGTCCACGCAGCGACAAGCAGATTTCCGCGGCCATCAAGCGTGAGCTGATGCGTGATGGCCAGGTGTTCTTCGTGCACAACCGGGTCAGCTCCATTGAGCGGGTGGCGGCCGAATTGCGCGAGCTGGCCCCCGAAGCGCGCGTGGAGGTAGCCCATGGCAAGATGAGCGAATCCCGGCTGGAGCGGATCATCCAGGACTTCTGGGAGAAGAAATTCGACGTGCTGGTCTCCACCACCATCATCGAAACCGGCCTGGATATTTCCAATGCGAACACGCTGATTGTGGACCGCGCGAACAACTACGGCCTGTCCCAGCTGCACCAACTGCGCGGGCGCGTTGGGCGCGGCCGTGAGCGTGCCTACGCCTACTTCCTGTGGGATGTAGAGAAACCGCTGGGGGAGGTCGCCCTGGAGCGCCTGAAAGCCGTTGCCGCGCACAACGAGCTTGGCTCCGGCTACCAGCTGGCCATGAAGGACCTGGAACTGCGTGGAGCCGGTAATCTGCTGGGTGGCGAGCAGTCCGGGCATATCGCCGGTGTGGGCTTCGACTTGTACCTGCGCCTGGTAGGCGAGGCCGTGGCCGATTACAAGGGCGAAGGCGAGGAAGAAGCCGCCGAGATGAAGATTGACCTGCCGGTCAATGCCCACCTGCCACACGACTATGTACCTGGTGAACGACTGCGTTTGGAAGCCTATCGCAACATTGCCCAGGCCGAGACCGACGAGGCGCTGGGTGAAGTCCGCGATGAGCTGGTGGATCGCTATGGCAAGCTTCCAACTCCGGTGGAGAACCTCATGCGCGTCGCGGCCCTGCGTATTCGCGCGCGTGCTGCGGGGCTGCATGATATCCAGCAGGTCGGCAACCACATCAAGCTGGCTCCGGCCAGAATTGAAGACCTGCCAGCTTCGCGCCAGGTGCGCTTGGAACGCCTGTACCCGGGGGCTGCGAACAAGCCGGCGCTGAATTCGATCTTCATCCCGAAGCCCAAGACCTCGCCCATTGGCGGACGGGACTTGGCCGACGGGGAGATCCTGGAGTGGGCGGAGAAGCTGCTCTACGCTATTTTCGAGCCAACACCCGCACCGGCAGCAAAGGACTGATTCGGTTGAAATCGCGGGCCAGTAGGATGCCTTTTCCTGCAGGCTGCTGGCCGGCGTTTGCTACCGCTGGCCCGAGGCAGCAGGCGAGGCCAGTTCTCCGGCGTAGCCCTTGATCGCCCGGGCGTAGAGCGAGGCATGGCGCGCTAATGCGCTGACCGCCAGCTGGACGGCTTCGGTGGATTGCCCGGCATCGTGCAGGGCCAGAACCAGGAAGGCCTGGGCGTCGGTAAAGATCGGTGAATCGGCAGTGATCTGCTGCAACAGTTCGATGGACTGGGTGTACTGCCCGAGATTGCGCAGCGTGCTGGCTAGCTGGAGCAGCGCTTCATCGTGCCTTGGCGCTTCCAGCCCAGCTTCCAGTGCCGCCCGGTAGGGGCCGACCGCTTGTTCTTCTTCCCCTAGGTAGTCGTGCAGGGACGCGACCTCGAAGAGCACCCGCGGATCCTGCGGATCCTTGCCCTGCACCAGGAGTGCCAGTTCGGTGCGCAACTGTTCAGGGCGTTTGCCATTGGCTGAGTTTCAGAACTCTTCGATGCGCTGATCCCATGATTCCATGGGGCCAGTCTAAGCGAGGCAAGGCAGCTTAAACGCAAGAGAGGGAAACCCGGACACGGGTTTCCCTCTCTTGAAAAGTTCTAATTAATTCTGGTGGGCGTTAGCTGCCGCAACCAGATCCTCAGCCTTTTCCGCGCGACCCATCAGGTGCATCGGGATAGCGAAAGCCAAGAACATCAGAGCGAAGCTGACCAGGGTCGGCCACCAAGCAACCTCAAGGGTCCAGTAGCCCAAGGTGTAGACGCCAGCCGAGAACATCACGAAGAAGATCACGAGGTTGACGATATTGCCGACAAGGCGGCCTTCACCGGAATGGGCAGTGTTCTTGCCGTTCGAGTACACTTTTTCTCCTTGGGAAAACGGATTGGTGCGATTTCCTAGTAGCTGGAACCGCTTTGCTCTCCCTCTAGGATAGCAACTCCTGAGCTAGAACCTAGCCGGGTCGCACCGGCCGCAATCATGGCCCGCGCGGTTTCAACACTGCGAACGCCGCCCGAGGCCTTGACACCCATTTCCGGGCCGACGGTCTTGCGCATCAGCTCGACGTCTTCGACGGTCGCGCCGCCGGTGGAGAAACCGGTGGAAGTCTTGACGAAATCAGCGCCAGCGGCCTTTGCGGCCTCGCAGGCCAGGACCTTGGCTTCCTCGGTGAGCAAGCAGGTTTCGATGATGACCTTCAAGATG
Source organism: Glutamicibacter sp. AGC46 (assembly GCF_053543715.1). Lineage (NCBI taxonomy): Bacteria > Bacillati > Actinomycetota > Actinomycetes > Micrococcales > Micrococcaceae > Glutamicibacter > Glutamicibacter sp. AGC46. Next base: position 379,169 of record NZ_JBLVOJ010000024.1, on the reverse strand, counting down.
GCTCCACCTTCATGCGCGGCCTGCGCAATGGCGAAGATCTCGTTGACCAAGGCATCCCGATCGCCACGCAGGGCGGCGGCAACGTCGATCACCATGTCGATTTCGTTGGCACCGTCTGCAACTGAGTGCTTGGTTTCGAATACCTTGGTATCGGTGGCCGAGGCACCCAGCGGGAAACCGATGACCGAACAGGTCAGTACGTCCGAGCCTTCCAGCTCGCGCGAAACGGTGGAAACCCACAACGGGTTGACGCAGACCGACTTGAAGCCGTACTTCTTGGCTTCCTCGCAGATCTGCACAATTTGTTCGCGGGAAGCATTCTGAGCCAACAGGGTGTGATCGATGTAGCTTGCGATCTCGCGGGCGCTTAGTTCAGTCATCATTTCCTCTAATAATAAAGATTTCAATCATTTCAAATGAAGGTCTCGAAGGGGTAAGCCTAGTTGGCATTCAGGTAAGCTGCCAATTCATCCTTGATTGCCAAGACCTGCGCGGTAGCGCGTTTGCGGGCTTCAGGGACCTCGGCCAGATCATCGACCGGCTCAATAGTTTCCAAGTAGCACTTGAGTTTCGGTTCCGTTCCCGAGGGCCGAACGATCACGCGGGCACCGGAAAATGTATGCAAGACCATGGCGTTGGTCGCAGGGAGCTTCTCGGTGCCCCTGGACAGGTCGGTCACCTCGGAAACCTCGGAGCCGCCCAGCGAGGCCGGAGCGTTCTTGCGGATCTTTTCCATGAGCACCGGGATCTGCGCCAAGTCGGTGAAGCGCAGGGACAGCTGGTCGGTGACGTGCACGCCATGCTTGGCGGCCAGTTCATCCAGGCGGTCCGGGATGGAGCCGCCCGAGGCCTTCAACTGCGCAGCCAGATCGGCCAGGACGATCCCGGCAGAAATCCCGTCTTTGTCGCGCACCAGTTCCGGGGCTACGCAATAGCCCAGGGCTTCTTCGTAGCCGTAGCCCAGGTCCTCAACGCGTGAGATCCACTTGAATCCGGTCAAGGTTTCTTCGTGCTCGCGTCCGGCGTCCTTGGCGATGGCTGCCAGCATGCGCGAAGACACGATGGAATTGGCCAATTTCTTGCCCTCTGGCAAGGTCTTGGAGACCTGGTCCCCGAGCAGCCAACCTACCTCATCGCCGCGCAGCATCCGCCAGCTGCCGCCGTCGAGGATGGCTGCCGCGCAACGGTCGGCATCGGGGTCATTGGCAATGACCAGATCAGCACCGACCGTGCGGGCCAGTTCCAGCGACAGGTCGATGGCCCCTGGCTCCTCGGGGTTAGGGAACTTCACGGTAGGGAAGAGCGGATCGGGGTGTTCCTGCTCAACGACCATGTGCACGTCGTCGAATCCAGCGCTCAGCAGGGCTTGGCGCATGGTGTGGCCACCCACGCCGTGCATTGCCGAAACCACAATTCGCAGATTCTTGCGTACCAGGCCCTGCGGCTGGTTAGCTTCGATGATCGGGTGGATGGAAGCGAGATAGGCTGCCTCGATATCGCCTTCTTCGCCTGGGGCCGGGAGCACTTCCCAACCGGACTGTGCCAGCGGGATCTGCGCCACTGGCTGGTCATGGTCAATCAAGGAAGCGATCTGCGCATCGATCGGGGAGACGATCTGAGCCCCGCGGCCCGACGCATCGGTGATCCTGCCGCCAACGTATACCTTGTAGCCGTTGTCCCGTGGGGGGTTGTGGCTGGCCGTGACCATGACGCCGGCTTCCGCGCTGAATTCACGAACGGCCCAAGCCAGCACCGGGGTCGGCAAGGCCGAGGGCATCAGCAGCACCTCAAAACCGGCAGCGGCGAAGACGGCGGCTGAATCCTTGGCGAAGGCATCCGAGTTGAAACGGGCATCGAATCCGATGACGACCTTCGGGACATATCCGCCGTTGGCCTTTTCGCCCAGGAAACGGGCGATGCCCGCAGCGGTGCGCAGGACCACCACACGGTTCATGCGCATCGGGCCGGCGCCCAATTCGGCACGCAGGCCTGCGGTGCCGAATTCCAGGACGCCGCTGAAGCGGTCGGCGATGTCCTCGAAGGCCAGCGCGTCGCCGTCGGTGACGCGCTGGATCAGTAATTGCAGTTCTTCCTGCGTTTGCGGATCGGGATCCTGGGCTGCCCATTGGCCCGCCGCATCAAGCAACTGGATTTTCTGCGTGTGATTCACTGATTTCCCTTCGAAGGACACTGACTGCTTCTTTGCGCCGATAATGCGAGGCTTAGAGCTTCGCGATGATCTGTGCCAGCAACTTGGAGATGCGCGGACCGGCGGCCTGGCCGGCCTCGATGACTTCCTCGTGGCTCAGCGGCACCGGGCTGATGCCGGCGGCCAGGTTGGTCACCAGGGAAATACCGAAGATCTCCATGCCTGCATGGCGGGCGGCTATTGCTTCCAATGCGGTGGACATGCCGACCAAATCAGCACCGATCACCTTGGCGTACTGGACTTCGGCCGGGGTTTCGTAGTGCGGTCCGGTGAACTGCGCGTACACGCCCTGATCCAGGGTCGGATCAACTGCGAGGGCAATCTCGCGCAGGCGCGAGGAGTACAGGTCGGTCAGGTCAACGAAGGTCGCGCCCTCCAAAGGGGAGGCGGCAGTCAAGTTGATGTGGTCCGAGATCATTACCGGGGTGCCTGGGGTCCAGTCCGGATTCAGGCCTCCGCAACCGTTGGTGAGCACCAGCTGCTCGCAGCCGGCAGCTGCCGCGGTGCGGATGGGGTGGACTACCGCGCGCACGCCGCGCCCTTCGTAGTAATGGGTGCGGGCACCCAGAACCAGGACCCGCTTTCCAGTGGACGTCAGGATCGAGGAGATGCTGCCCTTGTGCCCGGGTACGGCCGGGGCATGGAAGCCTGGAATGGAGGCGGCATCCAGGGTGTGGGTGGTTTCGCCGATGAGTTCGGCGGCCTGGCCCCAACCGGAGCCCAGGACCACCGCGATGTCGTGTTTTTCGACGCCGGTCTGTTCGGCGATTGCCTGGGCAGCTTGTGCCGCCAGGACCTGTGGGTCATTTTGCATATCAGTCACGGGAAATACGCTACCGGTAGCGGGGCGCTTTGTCAGGTGAAACTAGTGCTTCAGATTCAAAATCACGTTCCGGGATCGTGCTTCGATGTGCGCAATCACCGTGCATGGTGAACAATAGTGAATGTGAGCGCAGATCGTAGGAATGAAGCAACCCGTTTAGTTATTCTCGGCGGAGGACCTGGCGGCTACGAAGCTGCCATGGGTGCAGCCCAGCTGGGCGCCAATGTCACCGTCGTGGAGCGTGCAGGCATGGGCGGTTCAGCGGTGCTGACCGACGTCGTGCCCTCCAAGACCCTGATCGCTACGGCGGACGCAGTGCGCCGGGTGAAGCACGCAGAGACCTTTGGAGTCCACGTTGACGGCCTCGACTCGGCCGTCACCGACTTCTCGGTGGTGAACCACCGCCTGCTGGATCTTGCCAAGGAGCAGTCCTCGGATATCCGCACCACCCTCGAACGCGCTGGCGTGCGCATCGTGATCGGCGAGGGCCGCTTGCTGGACGACCACACGGTTGCCGTATCGCACCCGGATGGTTCCGAGCAGGAAATCGAAGCGGACGCCATGCTGATTGCCGTGGGAGCCCACCCGCGCGAACTGCCTACCGCCAAGCCTGATGGCGAGCGAATCTTCAACTGGACCCAGATCTACAACATGAACGAGGTGCCTGAACACCTGATCGTTGTAGGCTCCGGCGTTACCGGTGCAGAATTCGCTTCGGCGTACAACTTGCTCGGTGCCAAGGTCACGCTGGTTTCCTCGCGCGACCGCGTGCTGCCCGGCGAGGATGCAGACGCAGCGGGCGTGCTGGAAGATGCTTTCAAGGACAACGGCGTCAACGTTGTTTCCCAGGCTCGCGCCGAGGGCGTGGAGCGCCAGGGCGACAGGGTGCTGGTCACCTTGGCGGACGGTCGCGTGCTCGAAGGCAGCCACTGCCTGGTTGCAGTGGGCGGCATCCCCAATACCGCCAACATGGGTCTGGAAGAAGCCGGTGTGCAGCTGACCGACTCGGGCCACATCAAGGTCGATGGCGTTTCGCGCACTACCGCAACCAACATCTACGCTACCGGCGACTGCACGGGCGTCTTCGCCCTGGCTTCGGTAGCAGCCATGCAGGGCCGCATCGCCGTGGCCCACCTGCTCGGCGACTCGGTAAAGCCATTGAACCTGGATCTAGTGGCATCCAACGTCTTCACCTCCCCGGAAATCGCTACCGTGGGTGTGACCCAGCGTGCGGTTGCCGAGGGCAAGTACCAGGCCAACATCATCAAGGTTGATCTGAACACCAACGCTCGCGCCAAGATGATGAACGTGGACCAGGGCTTCGTGAAGATCGTTTCCCGCAAGGGCTCGGGCACCGTCATCGGCGGTGTTGTGGTCGCTCCGCGTGCCAGTGAATTGATCTTCTCGCTGGCACTGGCGGTCCAGAACAGCCTTCATGTTGATGACGTGGCTGAAACCTTCACCGTTTACCCGTCGTTGTCCGGTTCGCTGGCCGAAGCGGCACGTCGCCTGCACCGTCATCGGTAGGTTCTGAAGAACTTTTCCAGGGCGGCATTTCCCTTGCATTCAGGGAGATGCCGTCCTTTTGCCATTAATGCCGTAATACAAGCTCTTGTGACGCCATTCACTTTGCCGACCGACTCTGATATAAGTGTAAAAACCGTTTTCTCAGGTCACGTCTCAATATGTGGAAGCGCATATTCCTGCTAGTAGGCCCGTGAATTGCCGTTTGCTGTTCAGTTTCATTTCATCTGGTGTCCAAATGCTGGACATCAATATCCGAATACTGGTCACCGAGGTTTACGATTATGGCAACGTAAATGAACATCTGACTCGTACTTTCACTCTAAGGAGCAGCCTCCATGTCGCAGGCTAACCAAGCAGTGGCGCCGAAGGAAAACACCCGCGGTCGCGTGCTGTTTGCCAGCATGATTGGCACCACTGTCGAATTCTTCGACTTCTACGCCTACGCCACCGCGTCGGTTCTCGTTTTCCCGGCGTTGTTCTTCCCTAACGCCTCCACCATCAACGCGATCCTTTCATCGTTCGCGATCTTCGGCGTGGCTTTCGTGGCTCGTCCACTGGGTTCGATCATCTTCGGCCACTACGGCGACAAGCTCGGCCGCAAGGGCACCCTGGTGGCGTCACTGCTGCTGATGGGCATTGCCACCTTCCTGATCGGCTTCCTGCCGCCGGCCGCGGGCAACTGGACCGTTTTGGCTCCGACCGCACTGGTGCTGCTGCGCTTCGCACAGGGCCTGGCGCTGGGCGGCGAATGGTCTGGCGCTGCGCTGCTGGCCACCGAGAATGCGCCGAAGAACAAGCGCGCCATCTACGGCACGTTCCCCCAGCTGGGCGCACCCATCGGCTTCATCATCGCGAACCTGATGTTCGTGGCCCTGCAGACCTTCTGCACTGCAGAGCAGTTCATGGCATGGGGCTGGCGAGTTCCGTTCTATTTCTCGGCAGTCATGGTGATCATCGGCCTGTGGGTACGCCTGAAGCTGGTTGAATCCGCGTCCTTCAAGAAGGTCCTGGACCAGAAGAAGGTAGTGAAGTCGCCGTTCGCGGTGACCATGAAGAAGCACTGGCGCCCAACCCTGGCCGGTACCTTCATCATGCTGGCAACCTATGTGCTGTTCTACCTGATGACCTCCTTCACCCTGACCTACGGCACCCAGCCAGCTACCATCGAGCAGGCGACTGCTGCCGCTGAAGCCAAGGGCAAAACCTTTGACGCCGCAGGCTTCGTTCCGGGCTTGGGCATTGAACGCCCGACCTTCTTGACCATGCTGATCATCGGTGTCGTCTTCTTCGGTATCTTCACCGTGGTTTCCGGCCCGTTGGCTGAGAAGTTCGGCCGCCGCAAGTTCCTGATCTGGGTTACCGCGGGCATCTTCGTCTTCGGACTGTCGTGGACCCTGTTCTTCGGTCCAGGCCAGGGCGCTGCCATGGCCGGGCTGATCATCGGGTTCACCCTGATGGGTCTGACTTTCGGCCCAATGGCTGCGTATCTGCCTGAGTTGTTCCCGTCCAATGTCCGCTACACCGGCTCGGCTGTTGCCTACAACATGTCCTCGGTGATCGGTGCGGCTCCTGCTTCCTTCGTGGCTGTAGCCCTGTGGAAGGCCGGTGCGGGCAACACCACCGGCGTTGGCCTGTACTTGGCACTTGGCGCGGTACTGACCTTGGTCGCGCTGTTCATGACGCGCGATACCTCTGACATGGACATGGAAGAGTGGGTCGAGTAGTTCGACAGTCTTGCCGAGGGAACGGCTCGGCGAATCATCAAGCCATGATGATTCGCCGGGCCGTTTCCCGTTTCCGTGCAGCCTGGATGAATACGAGCTGAAAAGGGCCATCAACCCCTGACAACTTGATGCGCGGCATGGAAGCATGGGACGCGGAATATCCAATACAGAAGGGGAATGCTCATGCGTATTGCAGTTGCGGGAGGCACCGGCGCTATCGGCACGCTGGTGGTCGAAAAACTCAAGAGTGCTGGCCACGAACCAGTGGTGCTCGCACGGTCCGTGGGATGCGACCTGGTGAACCGCAACGCGGTAAAGCAGTGGCTGGTTGACTGCCAATCGGTCATCGATGTTTCCGGAGTTTCCACCACCAGCTCTGCTGCATCCATGCGGTATTTCACCCACTCGACGGCCAACCTCGTCAGCGTGGGGCGCGAGTCCGGGGTGCAGAACCACGTGGCGCTCTCGATCATCGGAGCGGCCGAAGTGGATTCCAGCTATTACGCGGGCAAAGCCGTGCAAGAGCGGATGCTGCACATGCTTCCCGGTGGCTATACGCTGCTGCGCTCGACCCAGTTCCACGAATTCATTGGCCAGAATATCAAGCGTCTGGGCGCGGGTCCGGTGCAGATGGCGCCGAAAATGCGGATGCAGCCCATCGCGGGCATCGAAGTGGCTGCAGCACTAGTGGATCTTGCCGAGGGGCCGGCGCAGGGCGTGGTGCAAGACCTTGCTGGGCCGCAAGAAGAATACGCTCCCGACCTGTTTGCCAAGTACCTGCAGGCCCAAGGCAGGTCTCCAAAGATGGTTGAAGTGCCTGTTCCTGGCCCCATGGGCAAGGCCATGCGTGATGGGGGACTGCTGCCAGGCGGTTCCGCCCGGTTGGGCCACGAAACCTTCGATGCCTGGCTAGCGCGGCAGTAGCCCGAACCAGCCTCCTTATTCAGTATCCATTGGCTGGCGTGCGGGAACTTCCAGCATCCGAATAGCCGTGACAAAACAAGTGGATTCTGGAAGCATCACGTCATGGACGAAAAAGAACCGCATGTTCCCTACAATCCCACGCCTCGGGACTTTCCCGGCTTTGCGATGCCAGCTTCAGTGCCGCAAGGCATGCGTCTGGAGCTGAGCCGTTCAAGGATCAAGGATGGGCAGGATGAGAACTTTGGCGCCTGGATGGACATGCTCAATGCGCGCTACGAGGAATGCGAAGCATCCTTATCGGCACAACGGGCAGCGCTGGAAGCAACATTCAGGCATGTGGAAGCCGATGGTTCAACATGGATCTACCACCTGAGCCTGGTAGGCGAGAACGGCGGCGGGCTCGATACGCAGCAGGAAATCGATGCGGCGCACGAAGCAGCTAGCCGCCAAGCGAAAATGCCTGGCTGGGAAGAACTTGAACCGAAGTTCCTGCTCATGCCCGATCATCTGAAGGCATCCATGGCGCACTGGGCAGAACATGGACAGGTGCCAGAGTAGAAGATTCCAGTGACAGAACGACGCAGGGCCTGGATAAATCTGTCCAGGCCCTGCGTCGTTGCAAACGAGTGCTACTTGGCTTCTTCGATCGAAGCGATGACCGCGCCCGAGGACAGGGTCTCGCCCGGGGCAACTTCCAAGCCGCTAACCACGCCATCACGGTGCGCAGTAATCGGCTGCTCCATCTTCATCGCTTCAAGCACGACAATCAGATCGCCCTGGGCCACGGCCTCGCCGTTCTCAACGGCAACCTTCACGATGGTGCCCTGCATCGGCGAACGCAGTTCTGCGCTGTTCGCGCCAGCGGAGCTGGCTGCCTTGCGGCCCGGCTTGCGCTTCTTCTTGCCTGCGGCCTTCTCGGCACCGTTGGAGGATACCGAGCCCAGCGACGAAGGAAGGGTGACTTCCAGGCGTTTGCCGCCCACCTCAACGGTCACGCTGGTGCGCTCGTCCTCGGCTGCGTCCTCGCCGTCCATTGGCATCGGGTGGGGCTCGATGGCGGTATCGAATTCGGTTTCGATCCAGCGGGTGTGGACCTTGAATGGCCCCTGGGCCGGAACGAACGATGGATCGCTCATCACTGCGCGGTGGAATGGCAGTACGGTAGCCATGCCCTCGATCTGGAATTCTTCCAGCGCACGGCGGGCACGAGCCGCAGCCACTTCACGGGTGCTGCCGGTGACGATCAGCTTGGAGATCATCGAGTCGAAGTTCCCTGAAACGCTTTCGCCCTGCTCGATGCCCGAGTCAACGCGAACGCCGGGCCCCGATGGCAGGTTCATCTTGGAGATGGTGCCTGGGGTCGGCATGAAGTTGCGGCCGGCATCTTCGCCGTTGATGCGGAACTCGAAGGAGTGGCCGCGGATCTCCGGGTCGGTGTAGCCCAGTTCTTCGCCGCGGGCGATGCGGAACTGCTCGCGAACCAAGTCCAGGCCGGTGACTTCCTCGGAGACCGGGTGCTCAACCTGCAGACGGGTATTAACCTCGAGGAAGGAAATGACGCCATCCTGGCCTACCAGGAATTCGCAGGTGCCCGCGCCGTTGTACTTCGCTTCGCGCAAGATGGCCTTGGAAGCTTCGTACAGCCGGGTGGTCTGCTCTTCGCTCAAGAACGGGGCCGGCGCTTCTTCAACCAGCTTCTGGTTGCGGCGCTGCAGCGAGCAGTCGCGGGTGGAGACGACAACCACGTTGCCGTGGATATCGGCCAAGCACTGGGTCTCCACGTGGCGCGGTGCGTCCAGGAAGCGTTCGATGAAGCATTCGCCGCGGCCGAAAGCCGCGACAGCTTCACGCACTGCCGAGTCGTACATCTCGCCGATTTCTTCGCGGTTGCGGACCACCTTGATGCCGCGTCCGCCGCCACCGTAGGCAGCCTTGATGGCCAGTGGAAGTCCGTGCTCGTCGGCGAAGGCGTATACCTCGTCGGCCGAGGCCACCGGATCCTTGGTGCCGGGAACCAGCGGAGCGCCCACCTTTTCAGCAATGTGGCGGGCCTTGACCTTGTCGCCGAGCTGGTCGATGGACTCTGGCGAAGGGCCAATCCAGGTCAAGCCCGCGTCAATAACAGCCTGGGCGAACTCGGCGTTCTCCGAGAGGAAGCCATAGCCCGGGTGGATCGCGTCGGCGCCGGAGCGTTCAGCTGCGTCCAGGATCTTCTCAATGCGAAGGTACGATTCAGCGGCGGTGGTACCGCCCAGCGCGTAGGCTTCATCAGCCAGACGCACATGCAGGGCATCGCGATCCGAGTCGGCATAGACCGCAACGGACTCGATTCCTTCATCGCGTGCGGCACGGATAATACGCACTGCAATCTCGCCGCGGTTGGCGATAAGCACCTTCGTCAATGGATTCATCATGAACCTTGTCTTTTAAAAATAGGGTTTCTCAGCTATGAGCCTATCGTTTTTGTGGGAACTATATGTAGTTATCGCCTAGAACGAGGGTGTTAGGGCGAATTTTTTGGAGGAATCCTACAAAGGACCTTGGCGCTGGCTCAACGTGGAACCTGCCCAGGGAGGCTTGCGGACCCTGTCGCCGGCGAGGCCTGGAAGGGGCGCTGCTCTCAGCTGGTGCGCTGGCAGCGCTGGCCTCTGCCCTAGTCTTCGCGCACCCGGCGAACTAGGCTATCGCCAAGATGGAAAACAAGGAGGCCGCCGTGGGAAATCGAGGCAAAGCGCTCTGTGCGCTGCTGGCTGCTGGACTGCTCGCCTTGGCCGGTTGTTCCAGCGCAACCGGCATCCCGGCGCTTGACCGCGAACCGGCTGGAGCCGACCAGTGGCCGGGGGATAGGAGCCAGTTGGAGAACCTTGGCATGCAATCCGTGCGATTTCTGGTCACGCACGGCAACGCCGACTACTTCGCCACCGCATCGGCAGATGAGCAAACGGCTTGCCTGTTCAAATTCGCCCAGGGAGAGGCTTCCGCTGCTGGCGGACGCGGCGGGGCCGGGACGCGGATGCCATCGTCGAAGTGAGCGCTCCTGGAATGAGGATGATGCTGGTCCGGGCCGGAGCCGACTTCCCGGACTTGGAAGAGGTGGGCTGGACCAGGATCCACGAGAACATTCTAGTGTTCTAGCTGGCCGGGAGCCAAGGGATTCCTGAAGGGCCGCTTGACGCCTGCAGGATTGGGCTATCCAAGGTTGGCGCCCATGGTGTACACCACAGGTCCCTCTGCTATCGCGGTGCGATGCAATACCTCGAAACCGTGCCGCTCGTATAGGCGGACGTTTCTCTCGTTGGATGTTTCCAGCGACACCTCGGGATAGTCCGACGCAGCAATATGGTTCAGGCACCGGCTGATGAGTGCCGAACCAAGACCCCGTCCAACGCTGGATCCAGCAACCCCAAGCGTGGCAAAGTCCCACGCGTTCTCAGGCCGCTGTGGCAGGTCGGCTCCGTAGGTGATCTCCAAGCGATCGCCCATCAGCTGCGAAATCTCTTCCTGCATGCCCAAGCCAGGCTCTGGACAACTTGGTGGCAGGAGCGCAGCGACACCGTCGAGGTCCTCGCTGACCAGGACGACTCCATGCTCCAGAGCGTGGGAAAGGTAGACGGCTTGAAGGCGTTCCAAGCGCTCCAGGTAGCGATCGGCTGGAATGCTCCACCGTGTCCAGGGGTAGAACGCAAACGCCTCGGCCAAAGTAGAGGACGCACTGGGAATATCCGCGCGGCGCGCGGAACGGATAGCTGAAGTCATATCCATATCCTAGCCAAGCCAGCCCGGCCTCCCGCCGTGCGCCGCCACGCCATGGTTCCGGCCTGGCATGAATCAGCCCCGGCAGCTACGCCTGCCGTTCGCGGTGCCGCCTGACGGCCGCGCGATTGGCGCAACGCACCGAGCAGAAACGCTGGCGCCCGTTGCGTGTCACGTCCACAACCACGTGGCCGCACGGTGCGGCCTCGCAGCGCCGCAGCCGGTGCATGCCCCTGGTGGTCAGGTGCAATGCCGTGCCCACGCAGAAGACCGAGCGCAGCACCTGGGGCATGCTCTGGCCGTCATCGCGATAGTGCAGGTGCCAACCCTCCCCATCGTGGTCCACCAGGCGCGGATAGGCCGAAGCGCGAGCCGCCTGCAAATTCAGCAGCAGCGCCCGCTCGGGATCGGACGGCGCGTCAACGATGTCCAGCCAGTCATCCACCACCGCGCGCGTTTGCGCATAGTCAGAGGCGAGCTGCGGAAAGGGCATGGTCATGCCTCTCTGCCGGGTGCGTTGTTCGATGCCGTCGCGGTCCGATGGCCAGTCATTGGCCAGCGACGCAGCGAGGAGCACTGCATATTCTCCGTAAGGGTTGAGTTGCATAAGAGCATTACATCATGCTGGAGCCATGACTATTGCACAGCACAGCCAAGCCGTTGATTCCCGGCAGGAAACCGATGTCCATGAGCACTGCTGGGAGATCGGATCCAGCCATCGGACTTCCGCCGGGATTGTTGAATACTTCCATTGCCGCCGCTGCCGGCGCCACATCATGCTCCAGCGCGGGTTCGGGCACGAACAGATGCTGCTGAGCAGGGAACTGCAGGCATGAAAATGGTGCCTTCCGCTGTGGGGCGGAAGGCACCATTTGCCGGACGGAACCGGATTATTTCCAGAGATCCACGATGCTGATCCCGGCTTGGGCCAGCAGGCCGCGCAGCACGAAGACATCCAATCCGACGACGTTCTGGAAGTTGCCTTCGATGGACTCGATGAAGGCTGCAGCCAGCCCGTCAATGGTGAACGCCCCGGCGCAGGGCAGCGGTTCCCCGCTGGCGACGTAGGCCTCGATCTCGGCATCATCCACGGTGGAGAAATGCACCACGGTGGAAGATACCTGGCCGCGAGCCTGTTCCGGATTGGCGGGATCAATCAGCCAATGGCCTGAGTGCAGGATTCCGGTAGAACCGCTCAGCTGCAGCCATCGTTCGCGGGCTACCTCTTTGGTGTGCGGCTTGCCGTAGGCCACGCCATCAAGTTCGAAGACCGAATCGCAGCCCAGCACCACGGTGCCTGCCGGATGATCTGCCTGGGCCACGTTCTCGGCCTTGGCACGAGCCAGCAGCAATGCGGTCTGCGCTGGACTCTGCTCGCCGTTGCGGGCCACGGCAGCTGCCAGCACCGCATCTTCATCCACCTCGGAAACCTGGGTGGTGAATTTGATGCCCGCATCGGCCAGGACCTTCTTGCGTCCCCACGAAGCCGAAGCCAGCAGCAACCGGGGTCCTGTCTTCATCTGTTCGCTCATACGGCGGCGTTCTCCTTGGCCTGGTCCTGGCTGGAATTATCAGCGGAAGTGCTTTCCCCGGAATCCAGCATATCGTTGAGTTTCGATCCTTCGACATCAACATCCGGCAGGATCTTGTCCAGCCATTTAGGCAGGTACCAGGCCTTGTCGCCCAGCAGGTGCATCACTGCCGGAATGAAGGTCATGCGGATGATGAACGCATCGAAGAGCACACCGAAAGCCAGCGCGAAACCGAGCGGGCGGATCATTGCCAGGTGCGAGAACACGAAGCCGGCGAAGACCGAGATCATGATCAGCGCAGCGGCGGTGACGACCGGTGCTGCCATCGAGAAGCCGGAACGGACCGCGTCCTTGGCCGGCTCGCCGTGAGCGTAGCGTTCACGCATCGCCGAGACCAGGAAGACCTGGTAGTCCATGGCCAGCCCGAACAGGATGCCGGTGAGCAGGATCGGCAGGAAGCTGAGCAGCGGACCGGGAACGTTCACATCGAAGAGGCCGGAGAACCAGCCGAACTGGTAAACCATGACGCTGGCGCCGAAGGCCGCGGCCAGCGAGAGCAGGAAGCCACCGGTGGCCAGCAATGGAACCACGACCGAACGGAAGACCAGCAGCAGCAGGATCAGCGACAGGCCAACCACGATGCTCAGGTACGGTACCAGAGCGGCGGTGACCTTTTCGGAGACGTCAATCTGCGCGGCAACCTGGCCGGTCACGGCAATGTCAGCACCCGTGGCCTCGGAGAACTCCGAGTAGTCCGCACGCAGCTGGTGCACCAGCGCTTCGGTGGCTTCCGAGGAAGGGCCATCGGTAGGGATCACCTGAATGGCTGCCAAGGTACGGTCTTCGGTCATGGTGACTGGAATTGCGGCCACCACGCCGTTGTATTCGCGCAGTTTCTCGGCCACATCGAGGCTAGTTTCCTCAGCTTCGCGCTCGCTGAGCCCTGCAGGCAGATCAGCTAAGACCAGCAGCGGGCCGTTGTAGCCGGAACCGAACTTGTCGCTGGTTTGCTCGTAGGCCTGGAAGGCCTGCGAATCGGCAGGTTCTGCACTGCCATCAGGCAAAGCGGTTCGCATCTGCGTGGCCGGCAGGGCGATGGCACCCAGGACGACTATCACCAGCAGGGTCACCGGAACAGCGATCTTGGTGACCATGCGCACCCAGCGAATGGAGAATGATTCCTTGATCTGGGGATTCTCGGCATCCGCAGCTGCCTTCTTGCGGGCCCGCTTGGAAACCAGTTTGGTGCCGGCCAGGGACAGCAGTGCTGGCAGCAAAGTGATGTTCAGCAGCACCGAGCAGAACACGGTGAACGCTGCCGACAGGCCCAAGACGGTCAGGAACGGAAGTCCTGGAACAGCCAGTGCGGCCAGTGCGATGATCACGGTCAGACCAGCGAAGACTACAGCGTTGCCGCTGGTTCCGACGGCGCGTGCAATCGACTCTCCGACCTCCATGCCGGACAGTAGCTGCGAACGGTGGCGGTGGATGATGAACAGCGCATAGTCGATGCCCACCGCAAGGCCCAGCATGAGAGCCAGGGCAGGGGTAATCGAGGCCATGTCAATCAGCGAGGAGAACGCCATCGTAGTGCCCACGCCAGCGCCCACACCGAGGATCGCCAGCAACAGCGGCAGGCCGGCGGCGACCAAGGTGCCGAGCATGGCAATCAGGACAATGGCAGCGATGACCACACCAATGATTTCCGAGGCTCCGAAGACCTGGGACATGTCCTGCATGATCTCCTTGGAGAACAGCACCTCCACGCCGTTAGCCTGTGGACCTGCGGCGATAGCCTTGATCTGCTCGCGGTCATCGGGAGTCAAAGCGTCGGTCTGGACCTTGAAGGTCACCTGCGAAACTGCAGTACTGCCGTCTTCGGAAACGAAACGCATATCGGAGCTTGCGCCCACCTGGCGCGAAGCGAATTCCAGTTCAGCGCGGCCGGATTCCAGATCCTTCAGGCCTTGCTCTATGTCCTTCTCGCCCTGCTCAAGCTCGGCGGTCTTTTCCTTGATAGTTTTTTCGCCGTCTTCAAGCTGGTTCTTGGCTTCTGTCAGCTCGGCCTTGCCTGCAAGGAACTGGGCCTTCTTGGCATCGAATTCACGTTGCCCGGCCTCCAGCTTGGCCCTGCCGGCATCGAGCTCGGCCTGGCCTTCGCTCAGCTTCACCTTGTTGCTGGCGATCTCAGTTTTCGCTGCATCCAGCTGCGCCTTGGCGTCGTCCAGCTGGGTTTTGGCGGCGCTAAGCTGGCTGCGGTTCGCGTCCAATTCCTGATGGCCGGCCTTGGCCTGGGCCTGTCCAGCGTCGAGTTCCTTGCGGGCAGCGTCAAGCTGCTGCAAGCCGGCTTCGGCCTTGGCGATCTGCTCCAGTGCCTCGGTGGCCTGCTGCTTGCCGGCGGTCGCTTGGGCGATAGCTTTCTCGGCTTCGGGTTTCGCGGCTTTCGCCGCAGCCAAGGCGCCTTCGCTGTCCGCTAGTTGCTTAGTGTACGCATCAATGTCGTCTTGGTTTCCGGCCGCCTCTGCCTCCGCCAAGAGCTGCTTGGTACTCTCGATCTGGGCCGGTAGTTCCTCGATGCCCTTTTCAGCCTCGGCCAGTCCTGCCTGTGCGGCGGCCAGGCCATCTTCAGCTGACTTCAGACCCGTGGTGGCTTCTTCCTTGCCGGCCGATAGAGTTGCGTCGAATTCTTCGCGGGAAGAGTCGCCCAGCAGCTGGTCCATGCCAGCCTGGTACTCCTTCTCGCCCGCGGCGAGCTTGGCGTCAGCGGCATCGAGCTTCTGCTCGCCAGCGTCGAACTTTGCGCGGCCAGCGTTGTATTCGGCCGTTCCGTCCTTGTACTGGGCTAATCCGGCGTTGTACTTCGCTTCGCCGGCTTCCAGCTGGGCACGACCCGAAGTCAGCTCGCGCTGGCCGGCTTCCAGCTGCGCGCGGCTATCGGCGAGCTGCTTTTCGGCGGCGGCAATTTGCGGCTCGGCAGCCTGGATTTCCTTCTGGCCGTCAAAGTACTGTGCCCAGCCATCGGTGAGTTCCTCGCGGCCTTCCTTGAGCTGCACCTTGCCATCGGCAATCTGCACCTTGGCATCGTCAAGCTTTTCCTGGCCGTCAACGAGTTCCTGCTGCGCTTTCTCCAGCTCTGGCTGCGCCTTATCGAGCTGTTCCTGCAGTTCGAAGGGGCTCATGGCTTCGACTACCTGGGACTGCATGGCCAGCTGTTCCAGGGACTCGGCGACGGCCTGCTTCTGGGTTTCGTTCAGCGGCCGGTTCGAGCTTTCACGGAACACAATCGAGCCAGAGCCGCCGGCGAGATCCGGGAGCTCTTCCTTCATCCGGTCGAGGGTGCGCTGGGTTTCAGTTCCGGGCAGGGTGAAGGTATTCGATAGCTGGCCCATGAACAAGCTGGCGCACAGGCCGATGAAGATGAAGGCCGCCAGCCACATTGAAATGACGCGGTAGCGGTGCAGGTGTGCCCATCGAGCGAGGCGGTAGAGGAGGGAAGCCATGAGCTTAGATGTCCTTCAAGGTGCTAGTGCTGGTCAGCGGCAAGGCGGTAAAACCCTGGTCAAGGGTTTTCATGGCCTGGGTAATCAAGGAATGGAAGACGGAGATGAGCTCGGGGGAAATATCCAGACCGTGAGTTTCGGTAGCTGGCAGACGCTCGATCCACTCATCAAATGCTGCTTGGCCTGCGCCGAGCAGAGCATGGGTAAAGACTCTGATGGAAAAACTGTCGGCCTGCGGATAACGGCGGGCGACTTTTTCGATGACTTCCGTGGTGGCTGTCCGCCATTCGTTCATCGTGGCGGGGAAGCCGCAGTTGGCTTCTTCCGTTCGCAAGAATGCACCAAACTGGGCCACTTGCCCGAGCATCTGCGACACGTCATCAGACTTGAGCGATTCGATGATCGCTTCGACCAGAGGCATGGAGTCGGTCAGGTCGCTAATGGAATCCACCATGGTTCCCAGAACCTGGTGCAGGGGATAGGAGAAGACCGCATCTACTGATGGAAAATAGTTGAAGAGTGTACGGCGCGAAACACCGGCCGCTTCAGCGATCTGCGTAGCGGTAAGCGCCGTGGCAGAGCCTTTGCGAAGCAGGTCCGCGACGGCTTCAACGATGGCTTGTTTCGTTGCTCGTTTGTTTAGTTCGCGGCGGGTGCCGGTACTCGGGGAAGTCACATAACTTACACTACGTGCAAAGTTGCACCCTGTGCAAAGTGAATCCGTGTGACCTTTAACCGGAAATGGGGGGGGA
>NZ_JBLVOJ010000024.1:359637-362376 GCF_053543715.1 Glutamicibacter sp. AGC46 | reverse complement strand
GGGGCCCCCGATTTCCTTCAGCAATGCCTACTTGGTTGCAGCTGCCTCAGCATCTGCCGCTGAGATGCTTTCATCAGCGAAGGGGTTGCCATTGCGTGGTGCGTTGTACATGTCAATGTCCAAGATGCCCTCGCGCTTGGCGACAATGGTTGGAATCAGTGCTTGGCCGGCGACATTTACCGCGGTGCGGCCCATATCAATGATCGGGTCAACGGCCATCAGCAGGCCAACGCCTGCCAGCGGCAGGCCCAGGGTGGAAAGGGTCAGCGTCAGCATGACGATGGCGCCGGTAGTGCCTGCGGTTGCTGCCGAGCCCAATACGGAAACCAGCGCAATCAAGAAGTAATCGGTGAGGGACAGCTCAATACCGAAGAACTGGGCAACGAAGATTGCTGCGATCGCCGGATAGATGGCAGCGCAGCCGTCCATCTTGGTAGTCGCGCCCAGCGGCACTGCGAAGGAAGCGTAGCCCGAAGGCACCCCGAGGTTGCGTTCGGTCACGCGCTGGGTCAATGGCAGGGTGCCAATCGAAGAGCGTGAAACGAAGGCCAGCTGCACTGCAGGCCATACACCCGAGAAGTACTGCTTGATTGACAGGCCATGTGCGCGGACCAGTACCGGGTAGAGCGCGAATAGCACCAGTGCCAAGCCGACGTAGATTGCAACGGTGAACTTGCCCAGTGCGCCAATAGTGTCCCAGCCATAGGTGGCAACAGCGTTGCCGATCAGGCCAACCGTGCCGATCGGCGCGATGCGGATGATCCACCAGAGGACCTTCTGGATGATCGCCAGGATAGAGGCCGAGAACGCGAGGAATGGTTCGGCCGCCTTGCCAACCTTGAGGGCAGCGACGCCCACGGCGATGGCAATGACCAGTATCTGCAGGACGTTGAAGCTGATCGAGGTGGAAGCGGTTGCTTCATCAACCAGCTTGGTGCTCGCGCCCAGACCCAGGAAGTTGGCTGGGACCAGGCCAGTGAGGAAGCCGAGCCAGTCGCCGGTCTTGCCATCGTATTCATCTGGCATGCCCTGGCCGGTATTCGCTCCGGGGCGGAAAACGGTGCCAAGAACCATGCCGATGATTACCGAGATCAAGGCAGTGATGGCAAACCAGAGCAGGGTCTGCCACGCAAGGCGTGCCGCATTGGTGACCTTGGCCAAATTGGCAATTGAGGCGACAACCGCAAAGAAGATCAGTGGGATCACTGCAGTGCGCAACAACGCAACGTAGCTGGAACCAATGATCGACAGGGCTTCACCCAGCCCGTTGGGTTCCTCGGCGGTGCTGCCGGTGTACTTGGCTAGGAGACCCAGTAGAAGACCAACAATCAGCGCCGCAATGATCTGCGGGCCGAAATTGGTCATCCAGCGTGGAAGCTTAGATGAAGGCGCGGTAGTAGACATGCGTTCAAGATTAGGGCGCTTTTCTTCGCCGGCGGCAGTTTATGTTACGCAACATGACGGTATTTCGCCGTTTGTGCTTTATTGCACTGAAAAGCGGTGTCTAGGGTCACTGGACCGGCGAAATGGCGCATGATTTGTGCGAAGACTTCGGTGCGGGGACACAGATCTTCACATGGGAATTTTTGGCTCCGTGCCATTGTTGCTGGACTAATCGCCGTGACTGTGCTTGAAGAAGCATTGCTCACTTCACGCAGTTTGCTTTCGTATCCTGGACGCGAGCATGCCGCGCAGGGCGACCAGCAAGCAAGTGGCAGTTCCTCCCAGTGCCGCCCCGCCGGCAACGGCAAGGACGACACCGGGACCGCCAGCGCCGATAAACCCCAAGAGGTGAATTCCGAGTCCCAGGACCAGCAGGGTTGCTGCAGCGGCGGCGCAACTGGCGATGCTGAACCAGTGCAGTGAGCTGACTTGGTAGAAGGTTCGGCGCCGAAGCTTCGATATGAGGATCCAAAAACAAATGAGGACAATCTGCAGGCAAGCAAGCCCGGCCGTCACTGCGCACCGGTACGGGGTCGCCAGATGGGCCACTTCGGGATGAATGTAGATGGTCTCCTCGATGAACATCGGCAAAATCAGCACTTGGCCAAGGAGCGCCCCGAGGAAGATTGCGATGAGTGCGATTCGGGCGGGTAAAATAGCGAGACTGGTCATCTAATGATTGTCGGCTATTATCTATCGTTAATCAATAGCTTGTTATCGTTTTTCCCTGGAATATGAAGCTGGGCTCTTCAGTGCTGCTTCCGTGATCTTGACCTGTCGGAACCATATGGAAAGGTAGAAGCCAGCAAGGCGTGGGGAATCCGTGGTTGCTGCATGGGCCGGAACTGAAAGAAGGAAATAATGCGGGTTTATATCACTAGTGTGTGCGTGGATGATCAGGCGAAAGCTAAAGCGTTCTATACCGAGGTGCTGGGCTTCAAGGTCAAGCACGATATACCTGTGGGCGAATACAGCTGGCTGACCCTTGTTGCAGCGGACCAGGAGCAAGGTCCTGAAGTGCTTCTGGAGCCTTCAGCACACCCTGCCGTTGGGCCGTACCGTTCAGCACTGAAAGCAGACGGCATCCCGGCAACGTCCTTTGCCGTTGATGATGTCCAGGTGGAATTCGAGCGTCTTAGCTCACTGGGCGTGAAGTTCACGCAAGAACCGACGGATGCCGGACCCGTCGTGGTTGCGACCTTTGATGACACGTGTGGCAATCTGATCCAGATTTCCAGCTACAAGGGATAAAACGAATGGCGGTCCTGCCAATAAGCAGGACCGCCAAGCCGATTT
>NZ_JBLVOJ010000024.1:298335-359617 GCF_053543715.1 Glutamicibacter sp. AGC46 | reverse complement strand
CCCCCCCCAAGCCGATTTCCTGGAGGCTACTTCACTAGGGCGCGCTTCAAGGTATCCAGGCCAACTGAACCGAGCTTCAATGCCGCGGTATGGAATTCCTTGAGCGAGAAGTCCTCGCCCTCGGCGGCCGCGAGATCGTCGCGGATCTGCTCCCAGAGCCGTTGGCCGATCTTGTAGGACGGAGCCTGGCCTGGCCATCCCAAATAGCGGTTGTACTCGAAGTCCAGCTGACCCGTGGACATGTCCAGATTCTTCTCCAGGAACTCATAGCCGTTTTCGGCGTTCCAGGTGCCGGTGCCCCACTGTGCAGGAACTTCCAAGCCCAGGTGAACTCCTATATCAAAGACCACTCGCGCGGCTCGAATGCGTTGCGCATCGAGCATGCCCATGTAATCGCCCGGGTCATCGAGGTAGCCCAGCTGGTGCATGAGGCGTTCGGAGTACAGCGCCCAGCCTTCGCCCTGGCCGGAAACCCAGCACATCAATCTGCGCCAGCTGTTGAGCGTGGAAGCCTGCATTTGGGCTGTACCGATCTGCAGGTGATGGCCGGGAACGCCCTCGTGATAGACGGTGGTGAGCTCGGCCCACGTGGTGAATTCATCTTCTCCAGGCGGAACCGACCACCACATCCGTCCCGGGCGGCTGAAGTCTTCTGATGGGCCGGTGTAGTACACGCCGCCATCCTGGGTCGGAGCGATCATGCATTCGATGCGGTCCATTGGCGCCGGGATGTCAAAGTGCTTGCCCGACAAGTCCGCCATGGCCTGGTCAGCCTTGCCCTGCATCCACTCCCGCAAGGCGTCGGTGCCTGAGAGCTTGCGCGCCGGATCCTCGTTGAGGATCTTCTTGGCTTCCTCGATCGTGGAGCCCGGCTTGATCTGCTGGGCGACTCGCCGCTGCTCGGCGATGATGGCATCGAGTTCGCCGACGCCCCAGGCATAGGTCTCTTCCAAATCCACTGCGGCGCCCAGGAAACGGCGGGACATCAGCGAGTAGTACTCTCGGCCCACCGCGTCTTCGGCCGGTGCCTGTGCCAGGAGTTCATCTTGCAAGTACGCGGTGAGTTTGCGGTAGGCCTTCTTCGCGGCTTCGGCTCCGGCTTCCAGCTGTGCTTGCAAAGTGGTATCCACTGCGGTGCCGGAGGTGGCCAACTGGTCGAAGAATCCGCCATCCTTGGCGTAATCGGTGGTTTGCGTGATCACTATGGACACTTGGCGCTGCGCCGCAACCAGATCATTTGAAGCGGAATCACGCAAAGATGCGATGTAGCCGTCAATCGCAGCCGGAATGTTGGACATTCGCTGGGCGATGAAAGCGTAGTCCTCGGAGGACTCCTGCGGCATCAAATCGATGATTGAGCGGATTTCCTGTGCCGCGCTGGCGATATTGTTCAGCTCGGTGCGCCCGGTGAACAGGATTTCCAGTTCGAGGCTCAATCGCTCGGTCATCGCGTCAAGCGAGACTTCGTCAATTGCGTCGACCGCAGTGGCGTTGGCCAATGCGCCCAAAGTCTCCCGCAGTAAGCTGATCTGCTGGGTGGTGCCAGCAGGGGAGTAGTCGCCATAGGTGGTCTCGTAGCCTGGCAAGCCAAGGGAAACTCCCCATTCCGGGGTCAGTTCAAGGGACTTGACGAAGAAGGCTTCGGCGATCTGGTCGATTGCCGAAGGCTCGCGGTGCGGTGCAGAGGATGTCATGTAACTAACAGTAGTTGATATGAAAGATTTGTTGAAGACTTTTGCGCAGGTTCGTTCTGAACTGCTTCCGCGGTCGTCTAGCAGGTGCTTCCAGG
Organism: Glutamicibacter sp. AGC46; assembly: GCF_053543715.1. Taxonomy (NCBI): domain Bacteria; kingdom Bacillati; phylum Actinomycetota; class Actinomycetes; order Micrococcales; family Micrococcaceae; genus Glutamicibacter; species Glutamicibacter sp. AGC46. Next base: position 357,828 of record NZ_JBLVOJ010000024.1, on the reverse strand, counting down.
CGCGGGTTATGCCGCTGGACCTGCCGAAAAGGAATCAAAGGGCATCTGCGGTCGCATAGGCGGTTCCCGCTGATGAAGATGAAGCACGCGAATTGTCTTGCGTTGATGAATCGCCCAGTCAGTGCCCATGGGGAGAACTCTCCATGGCGGAGGTTTTGTCAGTTCGTTAGAATTGGAGGGCGTTGAGTCTGGCTATGGGGAATAAGGCCGGATTCTGGCGCACACTCGTACCAGCAAACCAAGGACTGACCTCTAGATGGCCAAAGCCGCTTCGACCGGATGGACCGGACTGCTCAAAAGCACCGGGTTCAAGGTGACTGCGATCCCAGTCGTGGCGGCCCTTGCCGTCACCGGCGCCATTATCTATCCGGGCTTCGAAACAGCTGACGTGGAACTCAACGACGGTGGTGTCTGGGTAGTCAATCAGTCCGAAGGCAAGATCGGGCATGTCAACTACCAGTCGCGCACCATCGACGGTGGCGTTGCCACCCCGCTGGCCAACTATGACCTGGTGCAGCATGAAGAAAGCGTGCTGGTACGCAACCTGGAACAGGCCTCGCTGACCACTATTGACCCCGCGATGGTGCAATTTGCTGGCGATAACAACCTGCCAGCTAACTCATCCTTCTCCTTCGGTGCGTCCGTTGTCGCCGTCACCGACGCGGAACACGGAACTGTCCAGGCCAGCAACCTCGAACAGATTGCCGATTTCAAGGGCGAAGGCGCCGAACCGCTGATCGAGTCCAAGGGCGAAGTCGCCGCCGTGGTTGGCGCCGACGACACCATCTGGGCCGCAGACCTCGGCGCAGGAACCCTTTCCAGCTTCACCCTGGACGACGATGGGAAAGCCGAACTCGCCCAGGAATTCGAAATTCCGGAACTGGCCGAAATGAAGGAGCCGCAGCTTTCGTCCGTCGGCAAGATCGGCGTGGTCTTCGATGAAGCCACCGGCGAACTGGTCACCTCGGAGGGCAACTCCGCAATTCTCGAGAATCCTGCCAACGCCCGGATCCAGTCTCCGGGCCCGGCAGCCGAGAACATTGCTGTGGCCCTGGACCAGTCGCTGGCAACGGTGAGCCTGTCCGGCAAGGACACCAACTATGAGCAGCTGGAAACCGCTGGCACCCCTATCCAGCCGGTGCGCGTGGGAACGTGCACCTACGCGGCCTGGCAGACCAGCGGCGAGTATCTGCGCTTCTGCGATGACCCGGCACATAACCAGAGCACCGCAATTCCGGAAATGCCAGAAGGCGCTGAACTGGCGTTCCGCGTCAACCGGGACGTGGTCGTGCTCAACGACGTGCATTCGGGGCAAGTCTGGTTGGCCAATGAAGGCATGGAAATCGTCAGCAACTGGAGTGATCTGGAACCGCCTGCTGGCAAGGGCGAAGCCAAGGAAGAAGAAACCAAGGAAATCACCGACGCCATCGAGCTGCCCAACCGCACCGAGGAAAACAAGAAGCCGATCGCCGAGGACGACAGCTATTCGGTACGCCCCGGCCGCACCACCTTGCTGCCGGTGCTCTATAACGACGTGGATCCGGACGGCGATTTGCTGACCGCGAACCTGGAAGGCGCTGCGCCCTCGGTAGGTGCCGTGCAGCCGGTCCATGACGGCACCGGATTCCAGATTGTGGTCCCCGAAGATGCCAGGGGCGGCGCGAGTTTTTCCTACACCACCAAAGACGGCCGCGGGGGACAGGACACCGCGACCGTCAAGCTGAACGTGGTGGACGATGAAACCAACAAGGCTCCGGAACAAAAGCGCACCACCGTGCTGCGCGTGCAGCAGGGCGAGTCAGTCAGCCACAACGTGCTCGCTGACTGGACCGACGCGGAAGGCGATGACCTCCGCTTGCTCGGTGGAACTTCCGATGGCGATGATGTGATCCGCGTCCAGCCCGATGGCACCTTGACGTTCCAGGATGACGGAAAGAAGCTGGGGCAAAAGGAATTGGCCATCCAGGTTTCCGACGGGCAGGAGGGCACCAAGGGCCGGGTCCTGATCGAGGTCTTGGCCGACGCCACCGTCAAACCGGTGACCGCAACCGATCATGTGGTGGCCAATATCAATGAATCCGCCAGTTTCTCCCCGCTGGAAAATGACACTGATCCCAGCGGGGACGGTCTGCGGCTGGCCGGCGTGGATGATGTTCCCGGGTTGGAAATCAAAACCAACGCACAGACCGGAACCGTGACCGCGCGCGCCGAACGCGCCGGAACCTACTACGTTGAATACATGGCCACCAACGGCCCGGCCAGCGCCCCGGGCCTGGCCCGCATCGATATCAAGAAGCCGGAAGAAAATGCCGAGGATCCGATCGCGGTACGCGATGTCGCCTTGCTGCCTGCCGGCCAGGATGTACTGGTCAACGTGCTGGGCAACGACACCGACCCGGCCGGTGGCGTACTGGTGGTAACCGGCGTGCAGACCGCCAGCGACAAGCCGTTCTCCACCTCCGTAGAACGCAATACCTTTGTCCGCATCACCGACGTGCGCGGCCTCACCGACCCGACCACCATTAGCTACACCGTGTCCAATGGCTCTCGTGAAGCGACCGGTTCCATCCGCGTGATTCCGATTCCGGCACCACCACGCATGGATCCGCCGCAGGCCAACCCGGACACCGTCACCGTCCGCGAGAACGACGTGGCCACCGTCAAGGTTCTGGAAAACGACATCCACCCGAACGGCGGAGAGCTGCTCTTGCGTCCCGAGCTGGAAGAAGCTGATGATCTGGGAGAAGGGTCCCTGATCTCGGTTGCCGACGAAACGATTCGATTCCGCGCCGGCGACTTTGGCGGCAAGGCCAAGCAGGTTTCCGCGGTCTACACCGTGGCAGGACCTGATGGCCAGGAAACCAGCGCCAGCGTCACCTTCAACGTCCTGCCCGAGGCAGAAGCCAATGACCTGGAAAAGAACACCCCGCCGAACCCGGAACCAGTCACCGGGCGGGTCTTCGCCGGCTCCAGCACCAACGTGCTGATCCCGATTGACGCTATCGACCCCGATGGCGACTCGGTCTCCCTCGTGCAATTCGGCGATTCCCCGCGCATGGGCACCGCGAAGATCCGCGGGGCCTCCATCGACTACACGGCCAACCCCGATGCCTCGGGCACCGATGAATTCAGCTACGTGGTGGAAGACCGTTTGGGTGCCCGCGCCACCGGCACGATCAAGATCGGCGTGGCACCGCTTGCCGAATCGAATAATTCCCCGGTTGCCGTCAACGACTTCTTGACCGTGCGCCCCAACCGCCCGGTGGCGGTGGACGTGATGGACAACGACACCGACCCGGATGGCGACCCGATCGCCTTGATGAGCGAAGTCTCCACCGAAGCCAGCATGGAGGTGGAAGTCATTGACGGCCGCGTCACCCTGACCTCGCCCCCGGAAGACGGCAACGTTTCGGTGCGCTACATGATTTCCGACGGCCGCGGCGGTACCGCGGCGGGCACGCTGAGCATCAGGTCCGATCCAGAGGCCCAGCTGCTGGCGCCCATTGCCCGCGATGACCGGGTTTCCTTGGAAGAAGTCATCGGCGATGAACAAGTGACCGTAGATATCTTGCGCAATGACGAGGACCCGGATGGCAGCTCCAGCGAATTGGAGATCAGCTTGCCGGATAACCCGTCTACTGCCCAAGTCACCGAAGATGGCCTGGTCGTCACCGCCACCGAGGACGCGCAGATCATTGCCTACACCCTGACCGACCCCGACGAACTGGCTTCTACTGCCTTCGTCCATGTGCCAGGCACCGCTGGAGCACGGCCAATCCTGCGCAGCGGGCTGAATCTGCAGGTCGAGGCGGGACAGGTCCTGCCACTGAACCTGGATGACCTGGTCCTCGTCCGCGAGGGACGCACCCCGCGCTTGACCACCGAAGAGTCGGTGGCCTCGATGCCGCAAAACGACGGCGAGCTGGTCAAGTCCGCCACCGAGCTTTCCTTCCGTGCACCGGTCGATTTCGACGGCTCGGCTACCGTCAGCTTCGAAGTCACCGACGGCACCGGCCCCGACGATGAAATGGGCCTGAAGTCCAAGCTGACCCTGCCAATCAATGTCACCCCGGCTCCACGCCAGGATGATCCCGACGAGCGCCAGAACCAGAACGAAGAAGGCCAGCCGGAGGAGGAAGAGCCAGAGGAAGAGGAAGAAGAGCAGCCGCAGGAGGAGAACTTCGCTCCGACCCTGCAGGCCAATGCCTTGGCCGTGGGCCAGGGCGAGGAGCCAGCCTTCCTGGACCTGCGCATGGCCGCCAACGATGCCAATGAAGACGACGTTCCGAAGTTGAAGTTCGCCATCTCTTCGGTGGATATCCAAGGTGTCCAGGCCGAACTGGTCGAAGAGCATAACCTGAAGGTCAGCGCCGGAGCTTCGACCCCGAAGGGCACCACCGGTACCGTCACCGTCACGGTCAGCGACGGTGTGAACCCGCCGGTTCCGGCCGCCATGAACATCACCGTGACCGGCTCGGTCCGCGAGCTGCCGGTAGCTGTGGCCGATAACGTGGCTGATGCGGCCCAGGGCAAGACCGAAGTGGTCGATGTGCTGGCCAACGACCACAACCCGTACGCGGATGAAGGCCCGCTGCGCCTGATCAACGCCCGCGCCCTGGAAGACGCCGGGGAAGTGGAAACGAGCGGCGACAAGGTATCCATCACCCCGAAGGACAACTTCGTGGGCACCATGCGGGTGGAATACACCATTGGCGATGTCACCGAAGACGTGGCACGCAACGTCATCGGTACCGTGACGCTGAACGTCAAGGGCGCCCCGGAAGCCCCGGGCCTGCCACGCGTCCAGTCCACCGGGGATGAGAAGGCTGTGCTGCAGTGGGACCCACCGGCCAACAACGGCTCGCAGATCACCCACTACACCGTGACCGGCGGCGGGCACACCCAGCGGTGCGCCACCACCACCTGCACCATCACCCCGCTGGCCAACGACACCGTATACAACTTCACGGTGACCGCCGCCAACGAGATCGGCCAGTCCCCGGCCTCGGCGCCGTCAGCCGATGCCCGACCGGACGTGGAACCCGAACAGCCTGCCGCCCCGACCGGCACCGACGGCGACCAGCAGGCGGCCTTCAAGTGGACTGCCCCCGCCAGCCGGGGTTCGGCCATCCAGAGCTACACCTTGGAGATCTCCCCGGCACCGGCCAACGGCGTCACCCAGGTCACCGGCATTACCGGCACTTCCTATACCTGGAAGGGCCTGAAGAACGGCACCGATTACCAGGTCCGCGTGCGTGCGGTGAACAAGGCATCCAAGCCATCGGCCTTCAGCGCCTACTCGGCAGCCGTGACCCCGGCTGGCAAGCCGTTCAAGCCGTCCGCCCCCCCCGCGGCCCGCAAGGAATCCGCGGTGGATGGCGGCGTGGTCAACGTCGCCTGGAACGCACCGGGCACCAATGGCGCACCGATCACCGGCTATGCCCTGCGCGTCTACGAGTCCGGAACCCTGGAGAAGACCATTGGCTCCATTGCGGCCAACCAGACCAGCCAGTCGGTCACCGGCCTGAGCACCTCGGGTTCCTACACCTTCACCATCGCGGCAACCAACCGCAAGGGCAGCTCGGAACAGAGCTCGAATTCGGTGGCGGTGACCCCGTACGGGCGTCCAAAGGCCGTGTCCAGCGTGAGCGCCAAGGCCACCGGCGCCAATCGCATGGTGCAACTGGGCTTCCAGGCTCCTGCGGCCAACGGCTCGAAGATCACCGGATACCAGTACTCCGCCGATGGCGGAGGGTGGCAGTCCTTCGGCGGCCCCGGCTCGGTGATCGACACCGGTTCCAACGGCACCGCGCATACCTGGCGCGTGCGTGCCTTGAATGCTGCCGGCCCGGGAGACCCCAGCCCGGCCAGCAACCAGACCAGCGCCTACGGTCCGCTGCGCGATAACGCGAAGATTTCCTCGTCGCATGGCGATAACTGGATTTCCTTCAGCTGGAATACAGCCGCCGGCGAATCCAACGGACGCAAGGTCACCCAGACGGTAGCCATTGACGGGTCTAACACAGCTAACGACGGTACGGAGAAGGTCAGCAACCTGGGCTACTCCACCAGCCGCACCCTTAAGATCGTGGCAACGGATACCGAAGGCCAGAGCAAGTCCTGGTCCAAAACGGATCAGACCAATCCTAAGCCGGCCCGTTCGGTGAAGCTGTCCGAAGGACCGTTGTACAACGGCTACGCGAACTCCACCTGCCCGCCGAACTGCTACAAGTACCACGTGGAGCTCTACGACTTCGACCCGGGCACCCACACCTACCTGGCGCAGTGCTACCACTCCAAGGGAATGTTCTCGGATAATTACGTGACCTTCAACGTCGACGGCAATGGCCGGGCCTCCAAGGACTTGCCATGCGTGATCGAATCGGGATATGCCCAGCCGTACTTCGCGAAAATCGACGGCACGGAATCCGACCGGGTTAATTTCAGATAAGCGCGGCATCGGCCGAGCATCAAAACGTACAGAAAGAACAAACACTGCCATGACCATGAGCACCGAGCAGGCCAACTGGTTCTGCGATACCTTCGCCAAATTGGTGTCCAATGTCGGACTGTCCGTGCTGGGCAAGGACCAGGCCATCAAGCTGGTGCTAACTGCCATGCTCACCGAAGGGCACGTGCTGCTCGAAGACGCACCGGGCACCGGCAAGACCATGCTGGCCCGCTCGCTGGCCGCCACGGTGCGGGGCAGCAACTCGCGCATCCAATTCACCCCGGATCTGTTGCCCTCGGACGTCACCGGCATCACCATCTACGACCAGCGCAGCGGGCAGTTCGACTTCCACCATGGACCGATCTTCGCCAACCTCGTGCTGGCCGATGAGATCAACCGCGCGTCTCCAAAGACCCAGTCGGCGTTGCTGGAAGTCATGGAAGAAGGGCGGGTCACCGTCGATGGCACCACCTACCCGCAGGCTCGCCCGTTCATGGTGATTGCCACCCAGAACCCGATCGAGCAGGCCGGTACCTACCGGCTGCCCGAAGCCCAGCTGGACCGTTTCCTGATCAAGACCTCCATCGGGTATCCGGACCGGGAAGCCACCGTGGCGCTGCTTTCGGGCAGCACCCAGCGTGACCGCTCGACCGCGCTGAGCGCCATCATCACTACCGAAGCAGTGGTGGAAATGGCCGAGCTGGCAACCACCGTGCATGTGGACACCGCCGTGCTGGAGTACGTCGCGGCGCTGTGCGAAGCGACCCGCGAAGTTCCGGAAACCCGTTTGGGAGTTTCGGTCCGCGGAGCCCTGGCGATGGTGCGCGCGGCCAAGGTGTGGGCTGCCAGCCAGGGACGGAACTACGTGCTGCCGGATGACATCAAGGAATTGGCGCCCTATATCTTCACCCATCGCCTGGTGCTGGACCCGGAAGCGGAATTCACCGGCACCACCTCCGCCCAGGTCATCACCTCGGTGCTGCGCAAGGTCCCGGCCCCCACCCGCCGTGGCAATGAAGACTCCGCTCCGGCCGCCGGCAAGGACCAGGACGAGCATTAATGAGCAGACGAGCTAAGCGTTCTGCACGGAGCACCAGGCTGAATCGCAGGGCCGAAATGTCGCTGACCATGGCCAGCGAAGCAATGCAGGTGCTGCGCGAATACCTGCGCCCTGCAACATCGCGGGTCAAGGAATTCAGCACCCGTTTCCTCGCACCGGTCACCACGGTCATTTCGCCGCTGGGCTTCGTGCTGCTGGGTACAGCGATTCTCCTGTGGATCCTGGGCGCCAGTTTCGGCTGGCAGGAGGCCCTGCTCGGCGCCTTCATGGCCACCTTGCTGCTGCTGGCTTCCGTGGGATTCATCCTGGGCCGCAATGATTTCAGCGTGGACCTGGACCTGCACCGCACCCGTGTCGCTGTGGGGGACCGCGCCGTTGGCGCCCTGCAGGTGGCCAACCAGGCCTCGCGCAGCGCAGCGCCGGTGATGATGGAACTTCCGGTAGGCCATGGTGCCGCCCAGTTCCGGATCCCGCGCCTGGAGCCGCAAGGAACGCACGAAGACCTGTTCACCATCCCGACCCAGCGCCGCCAGGTGCTGGAGGTGGGGCCGGTCCGCTCGGTCCGCCAGGACCCCTTCGCCATTCTGCGCCGGCAGGTGAAATGGACCGACCGCTACGAGCTGTTCATCCATCCGCGCACCACCGCGCTCGATGGCTCCTCTGCTGGTTTCATCCGCGACCTCGAAGGCATGCCCACTTCGGATCTCTCGAACTCCGATGTGTCCTTCCACGCCCTGCGCGAATACCAGGCAGGAGACGACCGCCGCCATATCCACTGGAAGTCAACGGCGCGTACCGGTGAATTGATGGTCCGCCAGTTCGAAGAGACCCGGCGTTCGCACCTGGCACTGAGCCTGAGCACCAATCTGGACGAGTACTGCGAGGCGCACGCAGAGGAAGATTTCGAACTGGCTATTTCGGTCGCTGCCTCCATCGGGCAGCAGGCAGTGGCGGAACAGCGCAAGCTGGCCATCGTGACCCAGCAAGGTCCGGTGCGCACCGACAGCGGCCGCATGATGATGGACTCGCTGACCCGCATCGAAGCAGCCGCTGGCCAGCGCGAGAACCTGGTGCAGGTGGTTCGCCACACCGCCGATATCGTGCCCGGAGCGTCGGTGCTTTTCTTCCTCACCGGCACCAGGACCAGTGCAAAGTCGCTGCGCGAAGCCTGGATGCATGTGCCTGCCGGAGTGCGCGCCATCGCTATCAGGTGCGAGACCGGCATGGAGCCGACGCGCTCGAACATTGGCGAGCTGACGGTACTGAGCCTGGGCAAGCTGGAAGAACTCGGCTTGATGCTGCGAAAGGCCGTGGCATGAAACAGACTTTGCCCCTCTGGCGCTTCGGCGTTGACGCGGCCTGCCTGGGATTGGCCCTGGTCCTTGGTGCCCTGGGTCTCCTGGACGCCTACGGCGCGAGCTTGAACTTCATCCTGGCTGCCGTGGGCGGAATTGTTGCCGGTCTTGCTTTGGCCTGGGCCAATGTGCACTTCAAGCTGGGCACGTGGCGGACCATGGCCCTGTTCGCACTGCTGTACCTCGTGCTGGGCACGCCGTTGGCCACTCCACGCGAGGCTGCCTTCGGAATCTTGCCCACCGGGCAATCCCTGCGCACCTTGCTGACCGGCCTGGTCTTCAGCTGGAAAGACATGCTCACCGTGGCGCCACCGGTAGGCTCCTACGGCGGCGTACTGATCGTGGCCTTCCTTTCCGCGCTGCTCACCGCACTGCTGGCCGGATTGGCGGCCTGGCATTTGCGCTCGCCGTATTGGACTTTGCTGCCGCTGCTGGCGATGTTCGTGCTGGGTATTGTTTTCGGCACCCGCGACGTGCCGATGCCGATCGCCCGTGGCGTCGCCTTGATTGCGGTATTGGTCGGTTGGCTTGCCTGGCGGCGCTTCATGGACACGCGCATTTCCGGCGGATTCAGTTCGGTGAACCACGAGCAGCTTGATTCCCATGGCGGCCAGCAGATGTTGCTGCGCCGCATCATCGCCGGAGCCCTGGTGCTGGCCGGAGCCGGCGTAGCGACCGCCGCGGCCACTCCGCTGCTGGCCCCCGAAACCCCGCGCCAGGTGTTACGCGATGCGTTGGAACCGCCTGTGGATCTCTACGATTATCCAAGCCCGCTGACGAGTTTCCGCAAATATGTGAAGACAATGGCTGACGACACCCTGCTGACCGTCAAGGGCTTGCCAAAGGACGAGCGCATCCGCTTGGCCGCATTGGATTCCTACAACGGCATGGTCATCAACGTGGATCCTTCCGCTGGTGGCAGTTTTGCCCCCGTGGGTGATGCCAGCGATATTCGTTCTGCCCAGACGCTGGAAGGCCGCGAAGCGGCTGAACTTGAAATCTCGATCCAGGACTATGAAGGGGTGTGGGTTCCTTCCGGAGGCAAGCTCATGGGCTTGGATCTGGCCGGCGGTCGTGAAGATGAACTGGCCCGTTCCCTGTTCTACAGCGATACCTCTGAAAGCGCGCTGAGCTCCATTGGCCTGGAGAAGGGCGATGCCTACACGGCTAAGGTGCTCTTCCCCGCCAAGCCGAGCGATGACCAGCTCAATGAACTGGATTTGGCGCAGTTCCGCATGCCAGAGCTGGCCAATGTGCCAGCCACGGCGGGAGCCAAGGCCGCCGAATTCACCGGTACGGCACGCGGCGACCTGCAGCGCGTGCGGAGCATTGAAGCCATGCTTTCCGGAACCGGATTCTTCTCCAACGGCACCGAGGGCCAGGTTCCCTCGCTCTCCGGGCACGGAGCGGGACGTATCACCAGCCTGCTCGATGCCGAGCAGATGATCGGCGATGACGAGCAGTATGCTGTCGCGATGGCGCTGATGGCCCGCGAGCAAGGGATCCCTGCGCGCGTAGTCATGGGTTTCTACCCGGAGTAATCCGCGCCGGGGAAGGCCGTTGAAATCAAGGGGTCCGATGTTCATGCCTGGGTGGAGATCGCTTTCGAGGAAATAGGCTGGGTTGCTTTCAACCCGACGCCGAATGAAGACGAGCAGCCCACTCCTCCGGAACAGGAACCCAAGGCTGTGCCGCAGCCGCAGGTGCTGCAACCGCCACCACCGGCGCAGGAAGAAGCGGATTTGCCTCCGCAAACTGCACCGGAGCCGCAGGAAGTCGAAGAGGAACCGAAAACCTTCTGGGAACGCTGGGGCCAGGTCATCATTGTCGCCGGCATTTCGCTGGGTTCGGTGCTGCTTGTGCTCTCGCCGCTGCTGCTGGTTGCCTTGCTGAAGCTGCGCCGCAGGCAGAAGCGTTCTCAAACCGGCAGCGCCGGTGACCGCGTGAGCGGTGGCTGGCAGGAATTGCTCAGCCATGCCACTGACCACCGAATCGCGACTGCCAGCGGTGCGACCCGGCGGGAAAGTGCCGGCGTGCTGGCCGACGGTTTCCCGGCGCTGTCCAGCCCGGTGCAGTCGCTGGCGCAGCGTGCGGATGCGGCGAACTTCGCGCATGAAGAACCGACCGAAGAGCAAGTGCGGAAGTACTGGGAGGATGTCATTGCGCAGACCCAGAAGATGCAGGAGCCGCTGGGCTTCTTCGGCAAGATGCGGGTGAAATACTCTCCACGCTCTCTGATACACGAGTTGGCGGCTAAAACGGTTACCACGGCACGAACATTGCAACGGAAAAACAGGAGCAAGCCATGGCGGTAAAAATGGACCTGGTAGATGCCCGAACTGCGCAGCGGCTGCTTTCGTGGCTCGTCGACTTCCTGCCAGTACTGGTCCTCTCGGCTATTTTCCTGCCGATGATCGGATCCAGGATGGTGAACTCGCTGGATGCGCCGCAGATCATGGGCGAGATCGCCGGAACGTACATCCTGTACGGCGTCCTGGCTCTGGCCTACACGGTGTTCTTGTGGTGGTGGGAAGCTGCTGCAGGCAAGAGTCTTGGCAATGTGCTCCTCGGGTTACGCACCGCTACTGTGTCAGGCGAGCGCCCGGGCTGGGGCAAGACCATTATTCGCCGTTTGCTGATAGCCGTCGCGGGTATCGTTCCGATCCTGGGACCGGTGCTGATGGTGATCTCCAACCAATTCGACGCGAACGGCAAGAAGCAGGGATGGCACGATAAGGCGGCCGGGACGCTGGTACTGGATATCAAGGCTGGACGGGATCCGCTGACTACCGGTGGTACCGGGGGACCGGGGTCTTTCGCGCCTGAGCAGCAGTATGCTCCGGGCCGTCGCTTCGTGGGCGAACCAGAAGAAGAGCCCGGCAAGTCCTCGGGAGTCATCGATTCGGTGCCAGGCGCCGTGCGCGCCAATGCGCCTGAGGCGCAGAAAGCAGCTCGTCCCCGTCCTGCCTCGCAGCCTAAGCCGGAGGCGAAGATCGTTGAAGTCCCTTCGTCCAAGTCCGGTGGTGACCCGGATGCAGATCTCGGTCACACGCAGATTCGTTCGCAATCGCCTGATGCCTTGCATCTGCTCTTTGACGATAGCCGGTGCCTTGACCTTGCTGGCAGCATCTTGATCGGACGCAACCCTTCCTACGCAGAGGGCGATGCAGGTGTTCACCTGGTCGCCGTGGATGATCCGGAACGCACCGTCTCCAAAACGCATCTGCTGATCGAGCCGGGAGTAGGCAGTGTCTGGGTTACGGACCGGGATTCGGGCAACGGCTCATCCATTGTCGATGAAGATGGAAACGTGCGCGAACTTGTCCCGGGCAAGCCGGAACAGGCAATGATTGGCCGTACGGTGTACTTCGGTGACCGCTACTTCCAGGTGGAACGTCCATGACAGATACTAGCCCGGCAGCCAGCCTCAGATTCAGCCACGGCCAGGCAACTGACCGTGGACTGCGCCGCGCCCTGAACGAGGACAGCTTGCTGGCCTCGGAACGGTTGCTGGCCATTGCCGATGGCATGGGCGGGCATGAGGCAGGTGAAATAGCTAGCGCCCTGTGCCTCAAGATCCTGGGTGCAGGATTCCAAGACGCCGGCACCAATCTCGATCCGGAAACCCTGGACGCGCTGCTGCTTGAAGCTGACCGCAGCATTGTGGAGGCAGGCTCCGGCCGAGCCGGAACCACACTCACCGGGGCCGTGCTGATTGATGCAAGGACCTCCAGCGGGCAGGAAGAACAACCCGAACTGCTGGTCTTCAACGTGGGCGACTCGCGCACCTACCTGTGGGCCCAAGGATTGCTGCAACAGGTCAGCATCGATCACTCCGAAGTGCAGGAGCTGATGGATATCGGCCAGCTGGACGCCGCGCAAGCGGCCACCCATCCGCGCCGGCACGTCATCACCCGCGCATTGGGGATCAACGCCAACAGCCAACCCGATTACTGGCTGGTGCCACTAGCAGGGCACGAACGCATTCTGGTCTGCTCAGATGGGCTGAGCAGCGAAGTCGGCGACGCCGCAATCCAGGAGATCCTCTCGCGTTTCCCGGATCCGCAGCAGGCGTCCGAGGAACTGGTCCAAGCGGCCATCGACGCCGGAGGACGCGATAATATCAGCGTGATCGTCGCCGACGTGCAGTATGGGCACCCCGATGATGTTGGCATAACAATCCCACGCATATCGACCACGAGCCACCAAGAGGAGAAATCATGAACGGCCTGAGTTACATTCCCGGCGACTGGTACGCCCTGGTGAATAACCAGCACATCGTCCTGCTTCCTGCCAGCGCCAGCGCCGAACAGGTCAACGTTTTGTGGTCCAACCTCGTTGGGAAGACGACGGTGGAAGCACTGCTCTCAGAGCTGTTGCCGCTTTACCAGATGAACATTGCCGAGCTGCCGAACTTCGCTTTGGTTTCCCGGGACAGGGCACCGCATCTGGTCTTGCGGGGAGCCCCAGAATTTACCGCACGGACAGCTGCCGGTGACGAGCTGGTCAGCGGTGCCGGCATTGCGACCTGGACCGAACGCAAACTTGGCGAGTCGAAGTCATGGACTTTGAGCACCGGTTCGGCGAATCCTGAAGCTGCGTTCGCGCTGCCAATTAGCGAAGGCATTGTTCGAGTATCAAGCCTTGAGTGGGGCACCGAAGGGGATGCGGCTGCTGGTGCGCCCGCCGGTGCCGCATCCAAATCACCTGCCACCCCTTCTGCTCCGGCCAAAGCAGCTCCAAGCCTGATGGCGGCCGCCGCTGTGGCCAAGCCTGCTGCGGCTCCGGCAAAGGCGCCAGCGCCAACTGCGGCTAAGCCTGCTGCTGCGCCCGCGCAGGCAAAGGCCCCCGCAGCAACGGCGGCTAAGCCTGCGGCGGCCCCCGCTGTTGCCAAGCCGACGGATGCTCCGGCAAAAGCTCCAGCGGCAGCGAAAGAGCCAGCGCCAGCTGCGGCTAAGCCTGCGGCGGCCCCCGCTGTTGCCAAGCCGGCGGCTGCTCCGGCAAAAGCTCCAGCGGCAGCGAAAGAGCCAGCGCCAGCTGCGGCTAAGCCTGCGGCGGCCCCCGCTGTTGCCAAGCCGGCGGCTGCTCCGGCAAAAGCTCCAGCGGCAGCGAAAGAGCCAGCGCCAGCTGCGGCTAAGCCTGCGGCGGCCCCCGCTGTTGCCAAGCCGGCGGCTGCTCCGGCAAAAGCTCCAGCGGCAGCGAAAGAGCCAGCGCCAGCTGCGGCTAAGCCTGCGGCGGCCCCCGCTGTTGCCAAGCCGGCGGCTGCTCCGGCAAAAGCTCCAGCGGCAGCGAAAGAGCCAGCGCCAGCTGCGGCTAAGCCTGCGGCGGCCCCCGCTGTTGCCAAGCCGGCGGCTGCTCCGGCAAAAGCTCCAGCGGCAGCGAAAGAGCCAGCGCCAGCTGCGGCTAAGCCTGCGGCGGCCCCCGCTGTTGCCAAGCCGGCGGCTGCTCCGGCAAAAGCTCCAGCGGCAGCGAAAGAGCCAGCGCCAGCTGCGGCTAAGCCTGCGGCGGCCCCCGCGCAGGCAAAGACCCCCGCAGCAACCGCGGCCAAGCCTGCTGCTGCGCCCGCGCCGGCAAAGGCCCCAGCGGCAGCGAAAGAACCATCGCCAACTGCCGCCAAGCCGGCATCCGACCCGGGCGCCGCCGCGCCGTCCAAAGAAGCAGGAGATCCCAAGGGCCCCGCAGCTGTGTTGGCACGAGCAGCCAAGGCAGCCGACGCGGCCAAGGTATCTGCACAGGGTGCCGGGGATGAGCAGACAGATGGCACGGCAACGAGTTATGCGCTGCCGCCGACCGAAGTCTCGGAAGAAACTCAGGATCCAGCACAATACGAGCAGGAAGCCTACTCGGAGGAACTATCGCTGGGCGGACAGCTGCTGGGCGCCAGAGGTGCAGCAGAGACCGTCTACGATACCGGCCAGGGCGATGATCTGGACACGATTATCAAACCGCGCCCGGGAAGTCCTGCCTCTTCGGCGCGGCCGGTTGAACCAGCCGACGACGAGCACACGATCATCCGCGGCTCCAGTGTTCCGAAATCCAGCGCCGCTTCAGGTTTGGACGCCAAGGACGGCACCGAAAATTCGGTGTCGCTGAATGAATTCATCTTGGCCCGCTCTTGCTCCAAGCGGCATCCCAACCCTCCAACTGCCTCGACCTGCCGGGAATGCGGCGAGCGCCTCACCGGCCAAGCGCAGCAAGTTCGCAAACCGGCCATGGGGCGCATGATTGTCAGCGATCACGGTGGCGCCCGCGAATACGCCCATGAACTGAACCGCTCGGTGATCCTGGGGCGCCAGCCAAGCGCAGCAGCCATCAAATCCGACACCGAACCCCGCCTGCTGAAGGTGGAAAGCCCAAGCGGTGACATCTCCCGCTCGCACCTGCATGTGCGAGTGGAAGGATGGCATGTGCAGCTGGTTGACCTGGGCGCGACCAATGGCACCGTGCTCTTGCGCGAAGGGCAGCGGCCACGGCGCCTGTCCCGGCACCAGGAGATCATGCTGATCAAGGGCGATGTCGCTGATCTGGGTGATGGCGTGAGCATACGTTTCGAGGATCTGCCGTGAGCCTGCGGCGCGCGCCAGCTCCGGCGCCGCAGATCCCGGGATTCACCTACGTCAAGCCGCTGGGCACGGGTGGATTTTCCGATGTCTATCTGTACGAGCAGCACCGGCCCAACCGCAAGGTGGCGGTGAAGGTGCTGCTGGCGGATGTCAGCGATGAGGAAGCTCGCCAGCGATTCGAGGCGGAAGCCAACTTGATGGCCCAGCTGTCCACTCATCCGTATATTGTCACGATCTACCAAGCGGAGATCACCGAAGACGGACGTTCCTATTTGGCCATGGAGTATTGTTCCCGGCCTTCTTTGGACGTCCGATACCGTCGTGGCGTCCTGAGCATTGATGAAACGCTGTCCCTGGCGATCCAGTTGTGTTCAGCGGTGCATACTGCGCATCTTGCTGGCATTGTGCATCGCGATATCAAGCCGGGAAACGTGCTGACCACCGACTACAACAGGCCGGCGCTGACCGACTTCGGCATCTCGGGAACTATCGGTTCACACACCGCTGGGCTTTCGGTGCCATGGTCCGCACCGGAAGCCTTCGGCGATGGCATGCCTCCGGGTGTGCGCATGGATGTGTACTCGCTCGGTGCCACGATCTATACGATCTTGGCCGGGCATTCGCCATTCGTCCGTCCTGGACAGGATAATTCGCAGGCAGTACTCATTGAGCGGATTTGCAATACGCCGTTGGTGCCGTTGGAACGGCTTGATGTTCCTGAATCATTGAGCCAGGCGCTGGCGGTAGCCATGGCGAAGAACCCGGCGTCGCGATTCGGCTCGGCTGCCGAACTGGCCCGCTCGATGCAACGAATCCAGATCGAGCTGGGCTTCTCGGTCACGCCCTTTGAAGTACTTGAAGAACCTGCAGAAGCGGTTGACGAAGATCACGGCGAGAGCACTCGCGTTCGCAATGTTACTTCGATTAGCGATGCGCAGCGTCCGCTGCCTGCCCCACCGATGATTTCCTCCGTTCCCGGGCAACGGCTGCGGCAGGCAGGACCGTCAGTTCCAATACCGCGGCTGGAAATGCCGAAGGATTCCATTTCGGCTCCGGGCCAGCAGAGCGCAGCTCCAGGCGAATCAGGAACGCCGGTGGACGCGCCGGCAGAACCGAAGCCGCGCCAGGGCCTGCCGAAGGTCTTCATCGCAGTGGGCCTTGTGCTATTTCTCCTGGTTGGCGGCGCTGTCATTGCCAACATGTACTTGCCGGACCAAAATGCTGCACAGCGTTCTGGCCCGCCTATTACAGCGACGGACGGGCCCAAGGATGCATTGGTTGGCGGCACTGTGCCGAAGGTGGATAATTTTGCGTACTCCACGGTCGGAGAAACTGTAACTTTCCGTTGGTCCAACCCAGAACCGAATAAGGCAGACCATTACCGGTGGGCTCCAATTACCGCCACGGAAACGGGAGAATACAAGCAGACGATGTCCCCAAGCGCCACTACCGAGATCGGGAAAGGCGGACAAACCTGTATCGAGGTCAAGCTCGTGCGCGATGATGGACGTATCTCGGATGGAGCACGGTTCTGCACCGCCGCAGGTTCAGGAAAGTAGGCAAGAGAGATGAGTGAAGTAACTATCGAGTACTGCGGACAGTACTATCCTGTCCACGATGCCAAGCCCTTCACCATCGGCCGAGAAGGCGACCTGGCCATCGACGACAATCCCTACTTGCACCGGCACTTCTTGACGATTACCAAGCAAAGCGGGCTGTGGTGGCTTAATAATGTCGGTAGCCGGCTGACCGCGACGATTGCTGACCGTACCGGCGGACTGCAGGCCTGGCTCTCGCCGGAATCGAGCCTGCCCCTGGTGCTGAACCGGGTGGGTGTGGTTTTCACCGCCGGTCCCACCACCTACGAGCTATCGATTCATGTTGCGCAGCCGGCATTCCGGCAGGCCTACATGGACTACGACGCTTCGGGCGAGACCACCATTGGCCCGGTGCTGCTGACCAGTGCCCAGCGGGCCTTGGTCGTTGTCCTGGCTGAGCCGATGCTGCGCCGTGAAGGCACTGGCTTGAGTTCAATTCCCACAAGTGCCGCTGCCGCCGCCCGGCTGGGGTGGGGAATTACGAAGTTCAATCGCAAACTCGATAACGTCTGCGACAAATTGGACAAGGCCGGCGTGGCCGGGCTGCGCGGGGGGCCTGGAAAATTGGCCACCAACCGCAGGGCGCGACTGGTGGAACACGCTGTGAGTTCGCATCTGGTGACTCGTGCAGACCTAGCCATCTTGGACTTCGAAGTTCCCGACGAAGACTAGGTTGCCAGCGGCGCCGCACAGAGCAATGGCCCGGAAAATTCCGCTAGGGAACGTTCCGGGCCATCGCTTTCAGCAGGCCTTAGCGCCGGCCAATAGTCCAGCCCAAACGCGGGGCCAGCGCCCGGCGCCTGCGGATCCGGGCTACACGCTTCTTGGGCTCTGCGGCTTCTGGTGCAGGAGCCGGAGTATTGCCCATGGCAGCGAGCAGCGCGGTAACTACCGCCACTTCCTCGTCACTGGGGTTTCCCTTGGTGACGCGGATCTGCGGGGCAACAGGCAACGCAGCGTTCTGTTCCATGGGAGTGCTCCTTATTGGTTTTAGCTGGTACTAGGCGGGCAGGCACTGCTGCTTACAGCGGGATGTTGCCGTGCTTCTTCGGCGGCAGGCTAACGTGCTTCTCGCGCAGTGCGCGCAGGCCGCGAACCAGCTGGAAGCGGGTCTCGCTCGGGGCGATGACCGCATCCACGTAGCCCAGCTCCGCCGCCTGATAGGGGTTGAGCAGTTCGGCCTCGTAGTCGTCGATAATCTGCTTGCGGCGGGCCTCGACGTCTCCGCCTTCGGCTTCCACTGCG
Organism: Glutamicibacter sp. AGC46; assembly: GCF_053543715.1. Lineage (NCBI taxonomy): Bacteria > Bacillati > Actinomycetota > Actinomycetes > Micrococcales > Micrococcaceae > Glutamicibacter > Glutamicibacter sp. AGC46. The sequence continues at coordinate 339,556 of NZ_JBLVOJ010000024.1, read as the reverse complement.
GCCAGATCGCGGCGGTAGAGGATGTTCACTGCGCCCTGGGCACCCATCACGCCGATTTGCGCGGTAGGCCAAGCTAGGTTCAGGTCCGCGCCCAGCTTCTTCGAACCCATCACGATGTACGCTCCGCCGTAGGCCTTGCGGGTAATCACGGTCAGCTTCGGCACCGTGGCCTCGGCGTAGGCGTAGAGCAGCTTCGCACCGCGGCGGATGATGCCCTGGAATTCCTGGTCCTTGCCCGGCAGGAAGCCTGGCACGTCCACGAAGGTGAGGATCGGGATGTTGAAGGCGTCGCAGTTGCGCACGAAGCGGGCAGCTTTTTCCGAGGCGGCGATATCCAAGGTGCCAGCGAACTGCATTGGCTGGTTGGCGACGATGCCCACGGTGCGCCCTTCGATGCGGGCGTAGCCAATCATCACGTTCGGTGCGTACAGCGACTGCATTTCAAAGAAATGCTCGTCGTCGACAACCGACTCGATGACCGTGCGCATGTCATAAGGCTGGTTGGCGGAGTCCGGGATGAGCGTATCGAGCTCCAGGTCCTCGGCAGTGATATCCAGTTCTTCATCGAATTCGGCAACCAGCGGATCCGAGAGGTTGGACGACGGGAGGAAATCGAGCAGTTCCTTGCAGAACTCCACGGCGTCTTCTTCATCGGACGCAAGATAGGTGGCGGTACCGGTATTGGCGTTGTGCTGGCGGGCGCCGCCCAGGGTTTCCATGTCGATTTCCTCGCCGGTAACCGTCTTGATGACGTCCGGACCGGTGATGAACATGTGGCTGGTCTTGTCGACCATGATCACGTAGTCGGTCAGTGCAGGGGAGTACGCTGCACCACCGGCCGATGGGCCCATGATCAGCGAGATCTGCGGGACAACGCCCGAGGTATGGACATTGTTGCGGAAGATGTCGGCGAACATGGCCAGGGAAGCGACGCCTTCTTGGATGCGGGCACCTCCGCCATCCAGGATGCCGACAACTGGGCAGCCGTTGCGCAGCGCAAATTCCTGGACCTTGACGATTTTCTCGCCGTTGACCTGGGACAGGGAGCCGCCGTAGACGGTGAAGTCCTGGGAGTAGACAGCCACCAGGCGGCCATCGACGGTGCCGTAGCCGGAGACCAGGCCATCGCCTAATGGCTTCTTCTTCTCCATGCCGAAGGCGGTGGAGCGGTGGACTGCGAGGGCGTCGAACTCAACGAAGGAATCCTCGTCCATGAGCATTTCAATGCGTTCGCGGGCAGTGTGCTTGCCGCGGGAGTGCTGCTTTTCAATCGCTGCTTCGCCACTTGGCGCTTTAGAGAGCTTCTGGCGGCGGCGGAACTCAGCAAGCTTTCCGGCGGTGGTGGACAGGTCGATTGACTCGGCTGCCTCGGTTCTGCCCTGCGTCATGCCTTCGACTCCCTCGAGTTGTCTTCAATGTGTAGGAATGGCACAAGAAAAATGCCAACTAAGCCAGTCTAGCTGGGCAAACAGCTCATTTGTTTGTAGGAATCTTACAAAATGGCCCGATATCTGGTGCGTGGCACGCCAGAATAAGTTACTGAACAGTAGCTTAGTGGCGGACTATCGCGTAATCTATATCACATGACTAGTGAATCGCGCACTCTTATCGCACCTGTTCCCGGGAACCTGGAAAACCGCACCATCCTGATGAGCGGCGGTAGCCGCGGCATCGGCCTGGCTATCGCCCTGGCCGCAGCCAAGCATGGGGCCAATGTGGTCCTGCTGTCCAAGACCGATACGCCGCATCCGGCACTGGAAGGGACCATCCACACCGCCGTTGCGCAAATCGAAGAAGCAGGTGGCAAGGGCCTGGCCGTAGTTGGCGATGTCCGCGTGGACGCCGATGTGCAGCGCGCGGTGGAAGAGGCCGTGGCAAAGTTCGGCGGCATCGACATTGTGGTCAACAACGCCTCGGCCATCAACCTGGCCAAGACCGATCAGCTTGATATGAAGCGCTACGACCTGATGCAGGACATCAACGTCCGCGGCACCTTCCTGCTCTCAAAGTCCGCGCTCCCGTACCTGCGCGCCTCCGAGCATGCCCATGTACTCACCCTCTCCCCGCCATTGAACCTGGAACCGAAGTGGGCTGGACGGCATTTGGCCTACACCATGGCCAAATACGGCATGTCGCTGACCACCCTTGGCCTGGCCGAAGAGCTGAAGGAAGATGGCGTCGGCGTGAACTCGCTCTGGCCGGAAACCCTGATCGATACCGCAGCCATCCGGAACCTGCCGGGCGGACAGGAAATGGTTCAGGGAGCGCGCGATGCTTCGGTCGTGGCAGATGCCGCCATGGCCATTCTTGCCAGCCCGCCAGCCGGAGTCAGCGGAAACTTCTTCACGGATGGACAGGTGCTGACGCTGGCTGGCGAGACGGACCTGGAGAAGTACACCTTGAACCCAGAAGTCCCGCTGGTTGAAGACATCTTCCTCTAGGCAGATGACGAGGCAGGACTAAGCGTAATCATCGGCCGGTGCCATAGGGTTGGAGGTATGGAAAACCCGCATGGCACCGACCGCGCAGTTCTCGATTCCCGGCTCTTCACCGAGCTCACCGCGCAGCTGGGATTGGGGCTGGTTAATATCAAGCCAACCTCCGGTTCAACCAATACCGAGTTGGCGCAACTGGCTGGCAATGGGGATGCCGGCCACCTCAGCGTGTACTTCACGGATCACCAGCAGGCAGGCAAAGGGCGTTTGGGCCGTGAATGGGTAACTCCGGCAGGGTCCTCCCTGACCGTCAGTGTCTTGGCGGTGCCCGGTCCCAGCTTCCCTGCCGAATCCCTGTCTTGGTACACCATGCTTGCGGCCCTGGCTTGGAGCCGGGCCGCCGAGAATATCGGCGGCGTTCCCTTGGGCATCAAATGGCCCAACGATTTGTTGGCCGGAGAGCAGAAAGTCTGCGGCATACTGGCGCAAATGGTTCCAACTGGCAACGGCTACGGGGTAGTGGTTGGCACCGGAATCAACGTGAACCAGAACCGGGACGAGCTTCCGGTGCCCACCGCGACCTCCCTGCGTTTGGCTGGCGCCCAGAACTTGGACCGCACCGAACTGCTGGCTGAGTACCTGAAGCAATTCGCAGCACTGGATCAGGGTTTCCGCCGGGTCGGCGGCTTTGCGCAGATGCCGCTGCCGGGAAATAATGGAAAATCTTTGCGCCAGCTCGTCAGCGACAAGCTGGCCACACTGGGACATGAAGTGCGTGTGGAATTCCCCGATGGATCCACGCTGGTTGGCAACGCGGTCGAGTTGGGCGCAGACGGCTCACTGGTTCTGGAATATGGAACCGGGCAGCGAAAGCACGTGATGGCAGGGGACGTGCACCACGTACGGCGCGCCGACGGAAAGTATGCCTAACCAGACTTGGGTCTTGGCCCGGGACTATTATTGGAGATGATGACCGAAGCACGGAGTCGAGAACAGGAGGGGCGAGGAACAACACGATGAAGTTGCCGCTGCATGAAAGGGAACGAGTGATTATCAAAACTCGTGAACATTCCCGAGTGCTGCGCCAGCCCGTGGGAGCCTTCCTCGTATTGACTGCCCTGTGCACCTTCTCGTTGGGCTATCTCTCCCGGGAAGATCTCTCGGACTGGCTAGCTGGCAATGCGAATGTGTGGATGGTTGTTTCGGTGGTTCTCTGGGCCGCACTGGTGCTGATCTGGAGCGTGATTCCCTGGGCCCGCTGGCTACGCAGCCAAATCGTCTTGACCACCGAGCGGATCATGTTCCGGCCCACATACAACGATGGCAAGCTGCAATCTGTAGGATTATTTACAGTTCGCGACCTCGTCGCGCACAGCAAGGCGAAGAACACCATGACGCGTGCGGGAACCTTGGATATCGTGCTGAACCAGGGATACGTGAGACTCTCACATGTCCCCTCGGTACCGTATTTCCGATCCCTGGCAATGGAGGCGATGGCGAACCTGCGCAGCAACCAGAATGCGGCGCACACCGAAACGACGAACAGTGAGGGCATGGGGGCATGAGCACCGAGCACACCAACACACCCCGAGCAGACTCTCCGCAGTCCGCCGCCGAGGCTGTCCGCGGCGCCCGCCAGCACCCCCCTGTGGCCACACCGGCCGAGTCGGATCCAATTTTCGAACTTGCGCAGGCCATGGAAGGCCCCTTGCGCATTCCGGCCCACACCCCCGACGCTGTCCGCGACACCGTCGCTTCACTGGAAAGGCGGCTCATCGGCGGCCAACGCGAATTCCGTCGCCGCGAGGTCGCTTCCGAGGCCGGTGTTTCCCTGCACTCCGCGCGCAAGCTCTGGCGCGCCATCGGCTTCCCTGAACTCAGCGATGATGAAGTGTTCTTCACCCAGGCCGACAAGGAAGCCCTGGGCACCATGGTGGGGATGGTCCGCGAAGGCAAGCTGACCGAAGAAACCGCCATTTCCCTGATGCGTTCGGTTGGCCAGATGACTGACCGCATGGTGGTATGGCAGATCGAAGCCCTGGTTGAGGACATGATCGCCAACCAGAACATGTCGGATCGCCAGGCGCGCCGCCAGCTTTTCGGCCTGCTGCCCGAAATCATTCCAGCGATTGAAGACCTGCTGCTCTACTCATGGCGCCGCCAGCTGAACTCTGCCGTGCACCGCATGGCATTGCGGGTGGAAACCGGAGTGGCTGCCTACAACCAAGACCGTGGCGACGAAGATGGCGGCACCCCGCTGCCGCTGGCCCGTGCGGTGGGCTTTGCCGACCTGGTCTCCTACACTTCGCTGTCGCGCCGCATGAACGAGCGCACCCTGGCCCAGCTGGTGCAGCGCTTCGAAGCCAAATGCGCCGAAGTCATTTCCGTGGGCGGTGGCCGCCTGGTCAAGACCATTGGCGATGAAGTGCTCTACGTGGCCGAAACCCCGCAGGCCGGCGCCGAGATTGCGCTGTCCCTGTCGCGCGAGCTGGCCAAGGACGAGCTCTTCCCGCAAACCCGCGGCGCGGTGGTCTGGGGCCGGCTGCTCTCACGCCTGGGCGATATCTATGGTCCTACGGTGAACATGGCGGCTCGGCTGACCTCGCTGGCGGAACCGGGCACCGTGCTGACCGACGCGATTACCGCAAACACCCTGCGCAATGACGCACGCTTTGTGCTCACCGCCCAGGAAATCACCGCGGTGCGCGGCTTTGGAGACATTCAACCCTATGAGCTCTCCGCAGGCGAGGGAGCAGGACTGGTGATCGACTAATGGCTAAAGAACCAGCACCGGTACCGTTCATCCTCGCCGCGGCAGGGCTGACGGACGTGGGCCGGAAACGAACGCAAAACCAGGACCGCATCCTGATTCACGACATCGTGTATGCGGTAGCCGACGGCATGGGCGGTCACGAAGCTGGCGAGGTGGCCAGCCAGCTTGCGGTGGAAACCATGCAGGAAATCTGCACCTTCGCCAATAAGACGTCGGTTCGGAAACTGCCATCCGTGCCGGATGTCCAGCGCCAGGTGCAGCTGGCTGATGACCGCATTCGCGAAGCGCTTGAATCACGTGGCGGCACTACCTTGTGCGCATTGGTGCAGATCAAGACCCCGGGCAAAGGCCGGGACAATGTGACCGCTCCACTGGCCGCGGTGCCGCCCTGGACTTCAAGTTTCGCGATGACCCAGAACACTGATGTCATCTCCAAGATCACTCCGCAAATGCTGGAGAACCACCGCGCCAGTTTGGCTCCAGCTACCGAGCCGATTCCGGTGGTCGCCGATGAAATCCCGAGCCTGTTGCTGGTCAACGTGGGGGACTCGCGCGGATACCGGCTGCGTGATGGCGCCCTGCAGCAGCTGACCCGTGACCACTCGGCCGTGCAGGAAATGGTGGATGCCGGGCAGATCACCGAGTTGGAAGCCCGCAATCATCCGCACCGGAATCTGATTACCCGTGCGCTTGGCGCCGGCGCCGAAAGCCAGCCGGATCTCACCGTCTTGCAGCCGCGCATCGGCGACCGCTACATGCTGTGCAGCGACGGGCTCTCGGGCGAACTGACCGAAGACATCTTGCAGACCTTGCTGGTGAACTACAAGGACCGCACCGAAGCGGCCCGGATTCTCACCGGGGCCGCACTGGAAGCTGGCGGCCGGGACAACATCGCGGTGATTGTCCTTGATGTGCTGGCAGCCGAGTCCGCGCAAATTGACGCACCTGGGAACTAGGGCTCCAAGCCAGCTAAACTGTCCGCTGGTGGGGCACAATTGAATACGTGAGTGAAAAAGACGTAACACCAGTTGAGGCCACCAACGTTCCGCCAGAAGCTGACAAGTCCCGCTATGAACAGCTGGTCGAGCAGATCCGTGCCCACCGCGAGGCGTACTACCAAAACGATGCTCCTCTGGTCTCCGACGCGCAATACGATGCGTTGTTCCATGAGCTCCAGCTGCTCGAGGCAACCTATCCCATCCTGGCTGGACAGGATTCGCCCACGCAGGAAGTCGGCGGCGAAGTTTCCGCCGCCTTCGCATCGGTCACCCACGCAAGCCGCATGTACTCGCTGGAAGACGTTTTCTCACTTGATGAACTCGAAGCGTGGCTCGAACGTGCCCAGGTCAATGCCGAACGCCTGCACCCGCAAACCCCGGTCAAGTGGCTGTGCGAAGTCAAAATCGATGGCCTGGCACTGAACCTGACCTACCGCCAGGGCAAGCTGGTGCGTGCAGCTACCCGCGGCGACGGCACCACCGGTGAAGACGTTACCCACAATGCGCTGACCATCGGCGACATCCCGCAGGAGTTGTCCGGCACCGGCTGGCCCGAAGAATTCGAAGTCCGCGGCGAAGTTTTCATTGCCACCGATGACTTCAACAAGTTCAACGAAGCGTTGATTGCCCAGGGCAAGGCGCCCCTGGCCAACCCGCGCAACGCGGCCGCCGGGTCCTTGCGCCAGAAAGACCCGGAACAGACTGCTAAGCGCCCGCTGCGCATGTTCGTGCACGGACTGGGCCGCAGCCGCGATTTCAACCTTGCTGAACAGTCCCAGGCTTACGAGCTGATGCGCAACTGGGGTCTTCCGGTTTCGCCCTACGGCCGCGTTGTCGGCAGCCGCCAGGAAGCCAAGGACTACATTGCCGAGCACGGCGAGAAGCGCCACGACTTGATCCATGACATCGATGGCATCGTCATCAAGGTCGATGACCTGGCCACCCAGGAACAGCTGGGCTACACCTCGCGTGTTCCACGCTGGGCTGTCGCCTACAAGTACCCGCCAGAAGAAGTGCACACCAGGCTGCTGGACATCCAGGTCCAGGTGGGGCGCACCGGCCGCGTGACGCCTTTCGGCGTGATGGAACCGGTCCTCGTCGCTGGCTCCACCGTTGCCCGCGCGACCCTGCACAACCAGGAAGTCGTCAAGGCGAAGAACGTCAAGATTGGCGACACCATTATCCTGCGCAAGGCGGGAGACGTCATCCCTGAAATTGTTGGCCCGGTGCTGCCACTGCGTGACGGCAACGATGACCTGCGTGATTTCGTCATGCCTGTCGAATGCCCATCCTGCGGGCAGCCACTGGCGCCGGCCAAGGAAGGCGATGTGGACATTCGTTGCCTCAACGCTGAATCCTGCCCGGCCCAGCTCACCGAACGCGTGGCCTACCTCGGCGGACGCAGCGCCCTTGATATCGAGGCACTGGGCTACGAAGCAGCGGCGGCCCTGACCAGCGGTCCGGGCGAGGACCCTGCCACCCAGGGCGGCATCATTCTGCCTGCTGGCCCCGGCCCGCTGAAAAACGAAGCCGAACTGTTCAACCTCAAGGACATGCTCGACGAGCTTGGCGAGGTGAAGGTATGGCGGGAAAAGCGTTCCAAGGGGGAAGGCACCGGCATTTTCGAGCTCGTCCCGTACTTCTACTCCAAGGCCACCGCCAAGAAGCCGTCAGAACCAACGAAGAGCACCATGAAGCTGCTCGATGAGTTGGAAAAGGCCAAGGGCAACCCGCTGTGGCGCGTGCTGGTGGCACTGTCCATCCGCCACGTTGGCCCGAACGCTTCGCGGGCCATTGCCACCCGCTACGGCTCCATGGATGCCCTGCTCGAGGTCCTTGACTCGGGCAACGCCGAGGCTGAACTGAGCGAAATCGATTCCGTCGGATCAATCATTGCCGACGCGCTGGTGGACTGGTTCAAGGTGGATTGGCACCGTGAAATTGTCTCCTCCTGGCAGGCCGCTGGGGTGAAGATGGAAGACGAGCAAGATGCGAACATCACCAAGAACCTCGAAGGCTTGGCCATTGTGGTGACCGGTACCTTGGAACACTATTCCCGCGATACCGCCAAGGAAGCGATCATTGTCCGTGGCGGCAAGGCCACCGGCAGCGTTTCGAAGAAGACGGACTTCCTCGTGGCCGGCGAAGCCGCAGGGTCAAAGCTGGACAAAGCCCAGTCCCTGGGTGTTCCGGTACTGGACGAAACCGGATTCGGCGTCCTGCTTGAACAGGGCCCAGACGCAGCGCGCGAGGTAGCCCTCGCCGCACTAACGGAAGGCTAGAAATGGACCGCGCAGTGACTCATGATCCGCTGGTAATGGTTGCCCGCCGGGCCGCCGCCGCCGGCGCCGAAGTACTCAACCGCCGCGATGAATCGCAGTTCAACCTCACCGACAAATCGGCGGCCGGGGACTGGGTGACCGACTTCGACCGTGCCGCCGAGGAAGCAATTCGCGCGGCCATCCTGACCTCCCGGCCCAACGACGAACTGACCGGCGAGGAATATCCAAGTGCCAAGCCTGCGAACCCGAGCGGCTTGCGCTGGAGCATTGATCCGCTGGATGGCACCACGAACTTCGTGCGCAACATCGCCTATTACTGCTCCTCGGTGGGCGTCTGCCAACGCAACGAGGATGGCAGCGAGACCTGGGTAGCCGCGGCCATCGTCGCCCCTGCATTGCAGGTGGAATACTTCGCCGGAAAGGGATTGGGTGCATGGAAGCTTGATCTGCGATCCGGGAAGCTCACACAGCTCACCGGGCCGGCCGAATCCGAGACCAGGATCCTGGCAACTGGCTTCGGCTATGATTCCCAGCGCCGCCAGTTCCAAGCCCAAGTGCTCGGGCAGATGCTCCAGGACTACGTCAATGTGCGCCGACTCGGCTCGGCCGCGCTGGACCTGTGCCTGGTGGCCGAGGGGTCTTTGGACGCCTACGCCGAATATGGCACCCAGGAGTATGACTGGGCTGCAGGCGCGCTGATTGCGGAGGAAGCCGGATGCCAGGTAGGCCGGCCCAGCAGCAACCAGGGCTGGCAGTACGCCGGATTGGTGGATCCAGCCAAGCTCGCGGAGCCTAGCGCCTAGGGAAGCAAAGCTGCTATCCACTGATGCGCGTAATGGATGGCGATGCCCACAGCTACACCGCCGCACACCTGTGTGGCGGTGTGCTGGTAGCTGCGGATCCGGGCCCAGGAAAGCACCGCAAGGAAGAACACCACTAGCGGCATCAGCTCGGCCTGCTGTCCCGCCACCTGCAAAACAACGTAGGTGCCCACAGCCAGGTGCACCGAGACCTTCCACCACAAATTGATCACGGCAACAAGCGCCAATCCAAGCAGGATGCTGAGCACTTCGAGGAAGATCCCGGAACCGGCATCCATGACCCGCAGCACGAGCAGGCCGCACAGGATCAATCCTGCGGTATAGGCATAGATCCCATGCCGCTGACGCCGGACGGTCACGTGCATATCGGTGACTTTGCCGCGCAGTTTCGCCCCGGCCAGGATCAGCCACGGAATAATCGTGGTGAACAAGGCGGCAACAATCGACTCGGTCCAGCGCACTGAGGAATCCCGCCATGGCGTTGCCAACAGCAACACGGTGGCCAGGATAATGGGGGAGAGCACGTGCGAAACCACTAAGGCGATTTTTCGCACCGCAAGAGGTGAGCTGGCTGTCGAGGTCTGCTGCATCGGGGTCATTGGCCTTGATAGGGGTAGCGGTTTACTGCCGTCGTGGCGACTAATCCACTGTACACGTGGAGCCGTCAATAATTCCCCTCGCAGGCCGACGGCGATGAGCCCTCGGATCCAACTTCCAGTCCCGCACTGCAACCGTGTACTCCGTCATCTTGGAGCGGGGCGAAGCCATATTGGATCAAGGCCCGGATCTGAAAATCTCGGTTAACGCCGACGGTTCGTTCACCCACGTGCTTCCGGTGGATGCCAGTGAATTGCCCAGCCCGATGGCCGTCATCGTCCAGGCGCAGCCGCAGACCGGAGAATGCGGGGAATCCGACTCCTGCGCGGTGCGCCAGTGGGCTGTGGTCATCGAGCCACAGGACCGCTAGCGAGCAGGATTAGCCTTGCGCGTTGACCAGGTAGTCGTTGCGGATCCGGATGAGCTTGGGCAGGTACCAGCCAAGCACGAGCCGCTCGGCTAGCCAGCCCAAGGGACCCAATGGAGCTCTGAAGCGGATCTTGTCCACCATCAACGTCCCCTGGTCCGACTCGTAGAATTCATGGACGTGGTGGAAGGACTTGAAAGGCCCTCGCTCCTGCTGGTCGGTGAACGTGTGCGGGGCATCCAGGTCGGAAATCCTCGAGGTCATCCGGAAGGGGATGCCGAAATGCTTGGCACGCCAGGTGACCTGCTCGCCTAATCCGATAGCGCCGCTGGTAACCCCCGCCACGGCCTTTTCCTGCGAATTGGCCATTGAACCGGCGTGCGCGTCGATGCTGAGCGATTTCTCGAAGAGGTCGGCACGTGAAGCACCGCAAAGCGTAACGCATTCAAAGTAGACGGCCATGGCTTCAGTATGCCATTGGCTGGGCGGTTTAGCTGACCACGAGGTCTACGACGGTCAGTTCCTCAGCCGCGTCATCGTAGTATTCACGCAGTTTCAGCCCCTTGGCTGCCGCTTCATCAACTACTACCACTGCATCCTGGTGCAGCTGCAGGACGGATGCCGGGCAGGAAGCTGACAGCGGCCCTTCTACGGCAGCGGCAATGGCTTGGGCCTTGCCCGCGCCTACAGCCACCAGGACCAAGCGGCCGGCGTCAAGAATAGTACCTAGTCCCTGGGTGACGCAGTGGGTGGGAACGTGCTCGATGCCGTCGAAGAACCGGGCGTTGTCGTCACGGGTATTGGCCGCGAGGCGCTTGATGCGGGTGCGGCTTCGCAGCGCGCTGCCTGGTTCGTTGAAGCCCAGATGCCCATTGGATCCGATACCCAGAATCTGTACGTGGATGCCACCGGCCTGGGCGATGGAGGCATCGTACGCCCGGGCCGCCGTCTCGATGGCTTCCACGGATGCGGCCATGCCCTGCGGTACATGCAGGCAGCGGGCAGGCAAGCCGATGACATTGCAGACCTCGTTGATCAGCGTCTGGCGGTAGGACTGTTCGTGGGTGTCCGGGATCCCGATGTACTCATCCAAGGCGAAACCCTGGGTATCGGTGAAATCGGCACGGCCTTCCTGGACCGCACGGGAAAGTTCACGGTACAGGCCCAACGGAGACGAACCTGTGGCAAGCCCCAAATTCGAGGGGGCTCCAGCGCTGTGGTGGGCCAGGCCGGCCAACACGTTGTCGGCAGCGATGCGTGCAACTTCTTCAGGGGATGAACCAATGAGCACTCGCATGGTGGGCACTCTCCGATCTTGGCAGTGATGATTAGTGGAATACAGGTATGGAGAAACCGGGCGGCCCCGCTAGGTGATCCCCAGTTCATGGAATAGCACGTTGACCGCGCAACCTCGGAGCACCAGATGCTCTGGATCTTCGCTCAGCGAAAGCCGGAAGTTCTCGGCGCGTGCCGTATGCGAGCGCAGGGCCAGTGCTTCGCGTAGCGCTTGCGCGAGAGGCTGATCCACGACTTCCGGGGTCCCGGTGAAAATGACATCGCGAATGTCGAGTACCGAAAGAAGCGGGGCAAGTGCGCCAGCAAGATACGCGGCGATCCGCTGATCCAGCTGTTCCTTTGGTTCCCCCTCGGCCAGGGACTTCCAGATTGCAGGAACGGAAGCATAGGCTTCCAGGCAGCCGATTTGCCCGCAGCTGCATAAGACAGTGTCCTGCGCACGCTGGCGGACATGGCCCAGCTCGCCGGCGGCGAAATCCGAGCCGCGCACCAGGGTGTTGTGGGTGATGACGCCGCAGCCTACACCGCGCCCCAGGCGCAGCAAGATCATGTGGTCGCTGCCTTGGCCGAACGTGTGCTCGGAAAGGATGGCGCAGTCGGCGTCATTGAGGACATGAGCGGCCAGGCCGGTAGCCTGCTCGACCGCAGATCGCAGGTCGTAGTCGCGCCATCCGAACTTTTCGGCTGCGACGACAATTCCCCGATCGGTCACTACACCGGGCGAGCCAATGCCCACGCCCAGAACCGGTGCGTCGCATTCGGCTAGTGCGGTGTCGAGCAGCTCCAGGAGCTGGACCGTCGCGGCTTCACCGGTTGCTTCGCGTGCCTGGGCAGAAAACTTCTTGAGGATGGCGCCATCCAGGTCCATGATGGCCGCCCGGAACGGGACAACGCCGGATAAGTCCACGCCGATGATCCTGAGCCCCGGGCGATTCAAATCGACGAGGGTGGAGGGCTTGCCGGGGCGTTTTTGCTCTTGCTGCCCGGTCTCAATGACGTGCGAGCGATTGATCAATTCCGCGACCAGTTCCGAGACGGTGACACGTGTCAGGCCGGTAGCGCGTGCCAGATCGGCACGGCTCGAAGCGCCTTGGTCCGAAAGTGTTTGCAGAACCAGAGAGAGGTTGTTCTCCCTCCCATGGGAGGGCAAAATAGCGCTGCCGTGCGACAGCACATTCCAGTCCTTGCGTGGGGAAGTCACAGGGTTAGTTAACTCCATTAACAAACTTGCGGGCAAGTTTTTCTCCCCGTTATTCGCAAGGCGCTAATTCCCACCGCGAATCACTGCAGATCAGAGAAGAATTGCTCCGCAAAAATTTCAGCCAGAGCATCATTTGCCTTGGGTTCGGTGACGTGCAGAAAACCATCTGAGCTCGTGGCACACTTGGAGCATCATGACTGACGCGCAAACTTTTTCAACCAGCATTGGCGACTTGTCGATTGAACTGGCTGCTCCCGAGCACTACCAGCGTGTGGGGGAGGTGACCGCAGAGTCCTATTTTGCCGCTGGGCATTTCGACAGCCCGGATAACGAGTACCTGGACTTCGTGCGCAAGGTGGCCGAGCGTGCAGCCCAGACCGAAATCTACGTGGTGCGCCGGGAAGAAGAGATTATCGGTTCCATGACCTTGATCCGGGCGGGCAGCGACTATGCGGACATTGCCAGAGCGGACGAGCTGGAAATCCGCATGCTCAGCGTTGATCCGGCCGCGCAGCGCAGGGGTGTTGGCCGGAGCATGGTGCAGGCCGCCATCGAGCGCGCCCGGCTCATTCCCGGAATCAATGCCGTCTCCCTGACTACCGGCAGCAGCTGGGATTCTGCCCGGGGACTGTATGAATCCCTCGGATTTGTCCACTATCCCGAACGCGACTGGTTTGTGCCGAACACGGATATCGAATTGGTTGTCTACGCCTATAGCCTGCAGCCAAGATGGATTCAGCCTGGATCCAGGTGAACCGCCCATGACTTCGGCGGACACACGTTGTGGTCTGTCCGAGCGCGTGAATAGAATGGCGCCATGAGTGCTATTCGCCGAAGTGTTGCCGCCCTGTCCGTTGCGTCCCTGGCCATGGGCGCACTAAGTGCCTGCAGCGCTGGCGCGCCAGACCCGGCGCCTTCGGCCGATGCACTGGTATCCGCCATGAATAGCGGCGATTTCGGCTCAGTGCAATTCGCTGGGACCAGCCCAGAAGATGCAGCGAAAGCCCAGGAAACCGCCTTAGGCACCATGGGCGAAATCAAGCACACGAGCACCGTTCGTTCGGTGGCCGAAGACGAAGAAGAGCAAGATGGGGTCAAGACAGCTACCGCGAGCATCACCACGGTATGGGATATCGACAAGTCGGACACGGATCTGAGCTACGACACCCAGGCTGTGTGGGAATTCGACAAGGAATCCGATTCCTGGAAACTGCGCTTTGACCCGTCAATTCTTGCCCCTGAGTTCGAAACCGGCGACTACCTCAAAGCGGCCTTCGACCCTGCAGCACGAGGCAGCATCACCGATGCTGAAGGCGAAAGCATTGTCTCCAATCGGCCGGTGATTCGTGTTGGCATGGATAAGACCCACACCGGAAAAGAAAACTGGGAAAGCTCGGCGAAGAAACTGGCCAAGCTCGTGGACATCGATGAACAGGCCTATGCGCAACGAGTGATGGCCGCTGGCGACAAAGCTTGGGTGGAAGCTATTGTCTTGCGCGATGACGCAACGCGGGAAGTCACCGACGAGGAAATCAAGGGCATTCCGGGTGCCGGCTTCCACAACGACGAGCTGCCCTTGGCACCCACTCGCTCCTTCGCCCGCCCGCTGCTAGGCAGCGTTGGCAAGGCCACTGCCGAGAATATCGAGAAGTCTGAAGGCAAGGTCAAGGCCGGTGACCAGGTAGGCCAATCAGGATTGCAAGCCGCCTACAATGACACCCTCGCGGGAACTGCAGGAGTCTCGGTATCGCAGTACAACGCTGAAGATGAAGCGGTGGCGGAACTGATCACCACAGCCCCGGTAGCAGGCAAGGACCTGAAGACCACTCTGGACACCGGACTGCAGGAAACCGCGGATGAACTGCTGGCCGAAGCCGAATCGAACTCTGCCATCGTGGTCATTCGGCCCTCTGACGGCAGCGTCCTCGCGGCCTCCTCGGGCCCGGTTTCTTCCGGGCTGAACACCTCCTTGCAAGCTTCCTATGCACCGGGTTCTTCCTTCAAGGTCGTGAGCGCCTTGGCGATGCTGCGTGACGGAGCGACACCGGGCACCGAGGTCAAGTGCCCGGCAACCACGGTGGTGGATGGCAAGAGCTTCAAGAACTATGACGGCTATCCTGCTGCCGCCGTAGGCACCATCCCGCTATCCGAAGCAATCGCGCAGTCCTGCAACACGGTCTTTGTGAATCAGGGAACGGAAATTGGCGGCAAGAACCTGGCTGAAGCCGCGGCTGCTCTCGGCTTGCTGGCAGAGGACGGAACCGGTGCCGGCGCAGTGTTCGGTTCGGTGCCCGAAGATTCTGAAGGCACCACCCAGGCCGCGAACATGATTGGCCAGGGCGTGGTGGAAGCATCGCCACTGGGCATGGCCACCGTGATGGCATCGATCCAGGCGAAGTCCACGGTGCAGCCCAAGCTGATCCTGGCGCCAGAACCCCAGGCACCTGCCAAGCCGGCTTCCACGCTGAACGAAGAGGAAGCAGGGCAGCTGTCCACCATGATGGCCGAGGTCGTGGACCACGGAACCCTGGAGGACCTGAAGGCAGTAGGCAGCGGAAAGATCATCGGCAAGAGCGGCACCGCCGAATACGACGGCGAAAAGAACGCGCATGCCTGGGCCATCGCCGCCCAAGGCGATCTGGCGGTTGCCGCGTTCGTCGAGGATGGAGACGGCGGAGCCCAGACGGCGGGACCGCTGGTGAAGTCCATGCTGGAGGAAGCAGCCAAATAGTACCGCGGGGTGCTGCTCAGCCCTGCTGGGCGAAGTATTCGCCGGCGAGCAGGCTCAGCTGCACCTGGTCGTGGAATACGCCATTGTGGAAGTACACCTCGCGTTGGCGCCCCTCCTGGGTATACCCGGCTTTCTCATAAGCCCGGATGGCCCGCTGGTTGAAGGCGGCAACGCACAGGCTAATCCGGTGCAGTCCCAACTCGCGGAAACCATAGCCGGACATCAACGCGGTGGCACGGGTGCCGAAACCCTGGCCGACGAAGTCCGGGCCGATCATCACCGCCATTTCAGCGGCGCGATGGGGCAACTGGCCGCCATGCAGCGTGATGTGCCCGATGAAGGTTCCGCTGCCGCGCTCGAAGATGCTGAAGCCGGCATCGCCGGAAGAGGGCTTGTTCTCGCTCCACTGTGCGAACATTTCCACGAGCGGAGTCCCGGGACGCGGTTTGATGGTTCGTTGCTGGAGCACCGCCCAGGCCGGATCGTTCCACCACCCGGCCATGACCGAGAAGTCCTCGTGCTCGGACTCGCGCAGTTCAATGGCGGCATCTCGCAGCAGGTTCTGCCCGTACTGCTGCGCCTGCTGAACTTCATCCCACGGCTCATGTGTGTGCATGAAACCATCGTAGGAGCTATCGGCTGGCCAAAGAACCATTGCGCCAACACTTGTGCCTAATACCAGCAATTGACAGACTAAGCTCATGGGAATCGTCTACAACACCACCATGTCTCCAACCAAGACCGAGTTGGTGGCAGCCTGGCTGGCCAAGCAGGAGTTCTACACCGGCCAGGGCGCGCCGAAACTTGAAAGTGTTGGCGGATTCCGCCTGGAAGACCCGCAGGGTGAAGTCGGTATCGAGTTGAGCTTCTACGCAGACCACAGCGATACCTCTGACGTGATTTACCACGTCCCGCTGACCTATCGGGATGCCCCGGTTGACGGCGCGGAACGCTACCTCCTGGGAACGAGCGAGCACGCGATTCTGGGCACCCGCTTTGTCTATGACGCCGCCGGCGACCCCATTTTCATCGCCCAGGCGCGTGAACTGCTGGCCGGGAATGCCACGCCGCAGCACCGGTCCGAGTCCTTTACCGCGGATCCGCGGATCCTGGTCCGCGGCGAGACCCGGGGCAAAGACGCGGTGATCATCCGCAAACCGGTAGCCGGCGATCCCGCCGAAGCCGGTGTTATCGGGATCTGGGAGAACGCCCTCGGCCAGGACCTGAGTGGTTTGGTATTGCGCACAGCATAACTAATGCCCCGCATATAGGCATTGGGGCAGGCGCGTAAGGGATAGACTTGTCTATGAAACCCAACCGCCATTCTAGGGAGATACATGTCTGCCATCAGCCGTGAGGACGTTGTGCATCTGGCACACCTTGCCCACATCGAGATGAGCGACGCAGAGCTGGACAAAATGACCGGTGAACTCGACGCTATCGTCGGTGCCATCGCGTCCGTCAGCGAAGTCGCCGCCTCCGACGTCCCAGCCACCAGCCACCCGATCCCGCTGACCAACGTGTTGCGCGAAGATACGGTGGGGCAGACGCTGAGCATTGAAGAAGTTCTGCTCAACGCGCCTGATTCGGACTCGGACCGCTTCAAGGTCCCGGCTATTCTGGATGGTGAATAATCCAAGTGAACGAACTGATTAAGCTTTCCGCCACCGAGCTGGCCGCCAAGCTGCGCGCCGGCGAAGCCACCTCCGTTCAAGCAGTCCAGGCCCACCTGGACCGCATCGCCGAGGTTGACGGCGCACTGAATGCCTTCCTGCACGTGAACGCCGAAGAAGCGCTCGCCGTCGCAGCCGAAGTTGACGCCATCCGTGCCGCCGGCGGCGCGCAGGCCGAAGCCCTGCACCCGCTGGCCGGCGTGCCCATCGCGATCAAGGACCTGATCGTCACCAAGGGCCAGCCGCCCACCGCGGCATCGAAGATGCTCGAAGGCTGGATGAGCCCCTACGACGCGACCGTGATCGAGAAGATCCGCGCTGCCAAGCTGCCGATGCTGGGCAAGACCAACCTGGATGAATTCGCCATGGGTTCCTCCACCGAGCACTCCGCCTACGGCGTGACCCGCAACCCGTGGAACCTGAACCGCATTCCGGGCGGGTCCGGCGGCGGCTCGGCCGCAGCAGTGGCCTCCTTCGAAGCTCCGCTGGCACTGGGCACCGACACCGGCGGCTCCATCCGCCAGCCAGGCGCCGTCACCGGTACCGTCGGCGTGAAGCCGACCTACGGTGCTGTCTCGCGCTACGGCGCGATCGCCATGGCCTCCTCGCTGGACCAGATCGGCCCGGTCTCCCGTACCGTGCTGGACTCGGCCTACCTGCAGGAACTGATCGGCGGGCACGATCCCAAGGATTCCACCTCGCTGCCCAACCCGCTCGAAGGCCTGGTCGCCGCCGCTGAATCCGGCGCCACCGGGGATATCAAGGGCCTGCGCATTGGTGTCATCAGGGAACTGACCGGCGAAGGCTACCAGGAAGGTGTCCAAGCACGCTTCAACGAGTCGCTGGAACTGCTCAAGGCCGCCGGTGCAGAAATCGTCGAGGTTTCCTGCCCGAACTTCAAGTACGCGCTGGGCGCCTACTACCTGATCATGCCGTCGGAAGTTTCCTCCAACCTGGCCAAGTTCGATGGTGTGCGCTACGGCCACCGCGTGCTTCCGGAAGAGGGCCCGATGACCATCGAGCGCGTCATGGGCTCCACCCGTGCCGCCGGCTTCGGCGACGAGGTCAAGCGCCGCATCATCCTGGGCACCTACGCCCTGTCCGCCGGCTACTACGACGCCTACTACGGCTCGGCGCAGAAGGTCCGCACGCTGATCCAGCGCGACTTCGAGGCCGCTTTCGAGCAGGCCGACGTGCTGGTTTCCCCCACCGCGCCGACCGTTGCTTTCGAGCTGGGCGCGAACGACAACGACCCGCTGGCCATGTACCTCAACGACGTGGCCACCATCCCGGCCAACCTCGCTGGCGTTCCGGGCATCACCGTCCCGGGCGGCCTGTCCGAGAACCTGCCGGTAGGCATCCAGTTCCTGGCCCCGGCCTACGAGGATGCCCGCTTGTACCGTGCCGGCGCAGCACTGGAAACCCTGCTCGAGAAGCAGTGGGGCCACTCGCTGATCTCGCAGGCACCAGCCATTGACACCGCTTCGATCGCGCAGGAGGCCTAGGCACCATGAGCAACTACACCGATGAACTGGTCGACTTCGATACGGCACTGGATCGCTACGACCCGGTCCTGGGCTTCGAGGTCCACGTTGAGCTGAACACCAAGACCAAGATGTTCTCCGACGCGCCGAACGCTTTTGGCGATGCCCCGAACACCAACGTCACCCCGGTAGACCTGGGCCTGCCCGGCGTGCTGCCGGTGGTCAACAAGACCGCCGTGGAGTACTCCATCCTGATCGGCCTGGCACTGAACTGCCAGATCGCGCAGAAGTGCGGCTTCGCCCGCAAGAACTACTTCTACCCGGATACCCCGAAGAACTTCCAGACCTCCCAGTACGATGATCCAATTGCCTTCGACGGCTACCTGGACATCGAGCTGGAAGACGGCGAAGTCTTCCGCGTCGAGATCGAACGCGCCCACATGGAAGAAGATGCCGGCAAGCTGACCCACATGGGTGGCGCTGCCGGACGCATCCAGGGTGCGGACTACTCGCTGGTTGACTACAACCGTGCTGGTGTTCCGCTGGTGGAGATCGTGACCAAGCCAATTACGGGTGCCGGCAAGCGCGCTCCCGAGCTGGCCAAAGCCTACGTGGCCGCCGTGCGCGAAATCGTGAAGAACCTGGGCGTTTCGGATGCCAAGATGGAACGCGGCAACGTGCGTTGCGATGCCAACGTCTCGCTGATGCCCAAGGGCGCCCAGAAGTTCGGCACCCGTACCGAAACCAAGAACGTGAACTCCTTGCGCGCGGTGGAGCACGCCGTGCACTTCGAGATCGAGCGGCACGCGGCGGTGCTGGATTCCGGGGCGAAGATCGTCCAGGAAACCCGCCACTGGCATGAGGACACCCGTTCGACCACCTCGGGCCGCCCGAAGTCGGATGCCGATGACTACCGCTACTTCCCGGAGCCGGACCTGGTGCCTATCGTCACCACCGCCGAATGGGTAGAAGAGCTGCGCGGCCGCCTGCCGGAACCGCCAGCCGAGCGCCGCAAGCGCCTGAAGGCCGAGTGGGGCTACGCGGACAAGGAATTCCGCGACGTGGTCAACGCCGGTGTGCTCGACGAGATCGAGCAGACCATTGCCGCTGGCGCCAGCGCCGCTGTCGCACGCAAGTGGTGGATGGGCGAGATCGCCCGCCTGGCCAAGGCCGCGGACAAGGACATCGCCGATCTGGGCGTGAGCGCTGCGACCATCGTTGAGCTGAACTCGCTGATCGAGGCGAAGAAGATCAACGACAAGATCGCCCGCCAGGTGCTGGAATTCGCCATCGCCGGCGAAGGCACCCCAAGCGAAATCGTCGAGAAGCGCAGCTTGGCTGTGGTGAATGACGATGATGCATTGGGCAAGGCCGTGGATGATGCCATGGCTGCCATGCCTGATGTGGTCGAGAAGATCAAGGGCGGCAAGATGCAGGCCATCGGCGCGCTGATGGGCCCTGTCATGAAGGCCACCCGCGGACAGGCCGACGCCGGCCGCGTGCGCGAAATCGTGATGGAGAAGCTGGGACTCTAGTCCCCGGACTCCAAACCCTGGCGCCAGCCTCGGACTTCCAATCGTGAAGTCCGAGGCTGGCGTTTTTTAACAAGCATTACGCGCAAGCGGTCTTGATGGCACAAGTTTTTATGAGTCGTTTTTATATTCAGTTATCATCTGAACATGATCAATGCATCTCGTGGAGCAAGAATTTTCAGCACGGTGGCCGCGGTTGGGCTGCTGCTCACTGGGTGCAGCGAACCAGAGCCGGACCTGGAATCCTCAACGCCAACGGTAGTTCCTTCGCCGAGCAAGGAAGAACCTGGGATCGAATCCCTGCGAGATGCGGATCTTGGAAACGCAACCTGGATGGATCCGATGGCGCTCGATGGCAAACCCTCGAAGATCCGTCTTGAGAATTCGAAAGCCAGCGATGAATTCAACAGCTATGAGCTGGGCAAGATCGTCTACGCGGATCTGGATGGCGACGGCGTAGACGATGCCGTCGCATCGTTCATCAGCACGTCCGGCAATGCCTATTGGGAGCACTTTGTTGCCTGGGTTGCGACGGAGGAGGGGCCAGTCCAGGTTCCCGGCGAGATCGCTTATTCGCATAATTGCGGATCCACCGTTGCGAGCGTGGTGCCAGCCACGCAGGGCGTCAACGTCACTGAGTACCTGCGCAGCGATTTCCAGAATACTGCCTGCGCGGAAAATGGCCCGCTGGAACAGGTTCGAACGGTAGGCGTAAAACAGTATTCCGGCGATGACCAGTACTACCTCGTGCGCACGGACGCTCTTGGAGGCGACGGTGGATACTGCCACCCGGAGGCAAAGGGCGACACCATTTCCGTGTCGATCCCCGTCTATTCTGCCCCGAACGCCAAGAGCGAGATGCCTCTGGACGATCAAGAAATGATGGGCTACCTGGCCGGACCGGAAGCCATGGAGGAAGTCACCGACGACGGGCAGTGGATGCTGGGCACGGTGCTGGTCAGGGATGGGCAAGCGGAGTCGGGCATGCAGACGCGCTGCGCGTGGATGCCGACGATGAAAAACCCGCTGCATACCGACGGGGACGCGGTGCTGGGTGAAAACGGCCAGCCGGCTGGATAGGGCGAAGTGGAACCTGCCTGGAATCGCACCTTCCGGCTTCCGGCATCGAGGCATACTGGATAGATGAATAGCGAATGGTTCGATAAGCCCGGTGGTGAACCTGTCCATCTTGTCGAGCATGATCCGTCGTGGGCCGACCAGGCCGCTGATTGGATGCTGCGCATCCAGGACGCCATTGGTCCTGCCGCGGCATCTGCAGAGCATATCGGGTCGACAGCAGTACCGGGCCTCATCGCCAAACCAGTTCTCGACCTCCAACTAGCTGTTCCGGATATTTCAGAAGAGTCCGCGTACCGCAGCGGCCTCGAAACGCTGGGGCTTGTGCTGCGGCAACGGGAGACCGGCCATCTCTTCTTTCGTCCGCCCGCGGGAGAGCCCCGAACAGTGCATGTTCACGTGTGCCAACTCGGTTCGGTCTGGGAACGCGAGCATCTGGTGTTCCGCGATCGACTGAGGGAAGACGCCAATATTGCTACCGCATATGCCGAGCTGAAACAGGACTTGGCCACGAGGGTCGGGGATGACAGGATCGCTTATGCGCGAGGCAAGGCGCAATTCATCAAGGACGTTGTCGACGGAAAGCCGCTGCATGGCCGGTCGGCGTGATCCCCAATCGCGACGAGAAATGCTTGCGCAGCAGATCATCAGAAGCAAAGCCAACCTGACGGGCAACGGCGCCAACCGACAGGTCGCTCTGTTCCAGTAGGCGTTGGGCCTCGCTGACTCGAAGATCATTGAGCCATGCAATAGGTGTTGTCCCGACCGCGTCTGAGAACCACCGGTGAAAAGTCCGTGGTGACATTGCGCAGACCGCTGCTAGTTCCTGGACGTTCCAATGCCGTTGAAGATCTTGGCTGACTGCCAGATGCAGTTGTTCAACTGACGGCGATGAATTCCCAGGAATGCTGGTATCCGCGTATTGCGCTTGGGTTCCCGGTCTGAAAACAGGGGTGACCATGGCCTTCGCGATAGTTTCTGCAGCGCTGGTTCCCCAGTCCAGACGTACTAGATGGAGTAATAGATCAACTCCTGCGGTGACTCCAGCCGAAGTCCATACTTTGTCCTCGCCACAATACAAATCCCTCGACTTGACGTTGACCTCTGGATAACGCCTTGCAAGTTCATTGGCAAAACGCCAGTGGGTCGTCGCGCTTCGCCCATCGAGCAGTCCTGCAGCAGCGAGTGTGAATGCGCCGGTACACAATGAGGCGACAAGAACCCCGGCGGAAGCAGCTCGTGCAACTGCTGCAACTTCCTGCGGGTGAGGTTCTGCGAGCGGATTCTCGCTTCCTGGAACCACCATCATGTCGAGTTCCTCCACCGAAGCAAGCGGATGTGTGCGCCGTATTGAGCGAACCGGGTCAAGATCGGTGACCGTGGTTGCTGCGAGGATTCGAACTGCGGGCCGGGGGAGACCACGGTCGGTTCGGTCGTCGTACACCTCACGTGCAACTTCGATATCAAATGCTCGACGGCCCGGCCCAACTAGAATCCCCACGATGGTCATGGCGCAATCTTATCGAACCATGTCATTTATGCCACTGGTTGGGTAGCTCTATCCCTGATGAAGTAGAAGCATGATGACAAGTACAAAGACCGCATTGATCGTGGTTGACATGCAACAGGGTTTCTACGACACCTCATGGGGCCCGACAACCAACTACCCGCAATGCGAGAACAACGTTGACCGGCTTCTCTTGGAGTGGTCCGAAAAGAACCTGCCGATAGTGATCGTCAGGCACGATAGCCGAAATTCGGACTCGCCCTTGTTCGTGGAAAGTCCCGGCAATAATCTTCACGAATCGGTGCAAGTGGTCACCCCTGATCTGTTCGTAACCAAGTCAGTGAACTCATCATTTTATGGCTTCCCGGATTTGGGCCAGTGGCTGAGGTCCAATCAGATCAAAAAGATCGTGGTTTGCGGAATCCAAACCAACTTGTGTGTAGAAACCACCGCCCGGATGGGCGGAAATCTGGGATTTGACGTCATTGTGCCTCTCGATGCCACACGAACTTTTGATCTGGCAGGACCTGACGGCACGGTAATACCGGCAGCCACTCTGATGCAGGTTACGGCGACCAATCTTCACGGAGACGGCTTTGCGCTGGTGGTTTCGACGCAAGAGATTCTGGATTCATTGAAAGCGGCCTGACATGGAAGCAGATATTCGGCCGGGTGCTGTCGCCACCGGATTCATGTTTACGCTGACTGGATCCGGCATGTCTTCTATAGGCTTGCCCCATGAATATCTCGTTCACAGCAATGGCACCGGAAGACAGCAGTGCCATCGCCGCTTTTCTATCAAGCAACAGCTTCCCATTCCATGTCCGTCGGAACTGGACAGAGCCGGAGCTGAGACGACTAGTCGATAGCGGAAGATATTGGAACAGCGAGCGCCAAGGATTCTGGATTATTGGCGAGGGAGAATGCTTGGGAATGGCAGTACTCGAAGATCTGGAAGACGACACTCCCATGCTTGACCTGCGCTTGGCGGAAAAGCACCGGGGATCAGGCCTGGGTACCCTCGTACTGAGGGAATTGACTGCCAAGGTGTTCACTGATTTCCCCGGCACCTTGCGCTTCGAAGGCCAAACCAGGGAAGACAACATCGCGATGCGCAAGACTTTTCTTCGCGCCGGGTTCCTCAAGGAGGCGCATTACCGGATGGCGTGGCCCACCGGCGACGGGCGCCATCTCGCCTCGGTTGCCTACGCGATCCTGCGCCAGGATTGGGAATCCGGGACCGCTACCCGCTTCGATTGGGAAGATCTGGACCTGTGAGCGGCGCGCGGTCCTGCGGCATTTGATTTGGCGCCTCTGGCAACTGCGCACTGATCCTGCTAGGGTTTCATCACACCAAATCAACTACCGCTGAGCGGTAGAAGGCTTCTAGGAGGGTAGCCATGGCTGCATGGCCCAGAATCGCGGCGCTGGCCATGCTGCTGGCCGCCATGGTGGCATTGATGGCATTCCAGTGGCTTCCAGCTCTCTTGTTCTTGCCTGTTGCAGGAGCCTTGCTCGTTTGGGACGGCTCTGCGCGCGGACGCTCTTCAGGCCCCGGGAAAGGCCATGGGTAGGCCAGCTGTGACCTGCCGGATGCCTTTCACGACGCGTCTTTGGCCAAGTGATCCCGGGTGATTTCCAGATGCCCCAAGTGCTGGCAGAGCTCTTCGAGCACATGCAGCAGCACGCCCTGGCAGGTGGACATCCAGTATTCGCCCTCCCTGCCTGGCGGGGCCGCAACGGGAGCATCATGCATGGCAGTGAACGCCAGGTCGTTGGCGAACGCCTTCCTGGCCTCATGCGCCAGTTGCAGGGCAGTCTCCTTGTCCATCACCGCGGTGAACTCGGCGGCCCGATCGCGGGGGACCTCGATGCCGAGATTGACCGTGGAAGACCAGCGGCGCATCATCCCGCAGCAATGCAGCACCAGCTGCACCGGCGAATTGCTGCCGTGAACGGGCAGGACGCTATTGGCCTGTTCCTGCGGAATGCTCGCCAAGGTTTCGGTAAGCTGGTCGAATTTCTCCAGCAGGAGCGTGGCGAGGATCTGCTCGCCGGGTGCAGGGGAGTCCATGCACCGATTCTAGAACGATTCGCGCGGCAGGGTGAGCCATGCGGGGTGCACTAGCATTGAGCAATGACTTCTTCTGTCTCCACGGATAAGGGAATGCCGCCAGCCGAAGTTGAAATTGACGCGGAGCTGGTCAGGCACCTGCTGGTTAGCCAGGCGCCGCACTGGGCGAACCAGGACATTGCCTATCTGGCTACCGGGTGGGATAACGAGGTGTACCGGCTGGGTGCTGAGCTGGTGGTGCGCCTGCCGCGCCGGGAACTAGGCGAGGCCATTGGACTCAAGGAACGGCGTTGGCTGCCGCAATTGGCCGCCGAGACCGGCCTGCCCATCGCCATGCCGGTCTTCGTTGGACGGCCCGCACCGCAGTACCCCTTCACGTTCTCCATTTGCCCCTATGTCCCGGGCCGCAGCGCCGCGACGGTGGACCGCCGCAGGCGCGATGGCTACGCCGGAGAATTCGCGCAGTACT
This sequence comes from Glutamicibacter sp. AGC46, assembly GCF_053543715.1. Lineage (NCBI taxonomy): Bacteria > Bacillati > Actinomycetota > Actinomycetes > Micrococcales > Micrococcaceae > Glutamicibacter > Glutamicibacter sp. AGC46. The sequence continues at coordinate 314,239 of NZ_JBLVOJ010000024.1, read as the reverse complement.
TGTACCGGCTGCACCAGCCTGCCGGAGCGTCCAGACCGCACAGTGAATTCCGCGGGGTGCCGCTGGCCGCGCTCGACAAGAAAACCCGCAAGCAGATTTCGGCGCTGGACCCTACATTGCACGAACCGGCCCTTGCACTCTGGGAAGACGCAGTGGCCGCGGCACCGCATGAAGGCGCACCACTTTGGTTGCATGGTGATCCGCATCCGCACAACACGATTGTCAACGACTCAGCCAACGACGATGCCACGGTTTCGTTGGTTGATTTCGGAGATCTCTGCATTGGTGATCCAGCCAGCGACCTTGGCATGTTCTGGATGCATTTCAGCCCTGCAGCAATTTCGGAGGCATTCGACCAGTACGGGGCAGAACCCCGAAGCTCGTTATGGCGACGTAGTCGAGGCTGGGGTCTGAGATATGCAATGTTGACCGCAGACCTCGGCCCTGATGATCATTTGGGCGTCATTGGCCGTGAAACATTGGGAATCCTGCTTACCGATTCCGAATCAGCGGCGATTGCCGGTAATTGAACGATGGGCGGGTCCGTAACACAATGCGCCATGGGAATGAGCTTCGAATACTTTTTAGGTGGTCAGCTGGGCTTTCAGCCTATTTTCTCTACTCTAAGATTCCATCACTGTTGTCTAGATGATTTGCGGGTGAAGAGTTACGGAAGCGCGTCGAACTGAGAGATGTTGCCCAGGTCAATATTCATTTGAGGGTACGGTATCTGAAGGGTTGATGGGGTAAGCATCAAGAAGAGGATCCTGGAGGATCTTTTGCGCGGTCCGTCGCTCGCATCCGACTACGAGACTTCTCGCGTAGATGTCCTGACCGACGAACCAGCGAAGATTCGAGGGCCACCAGTACATCGGCACACGCTCCGTTGACGTCGTGGACAAGAGGGAAGCTCCGCGCTGATCCGTCAATTTTCCGGAGTAGAGCAGCATTTCGCTTTGATACGGAGAAAACATCGTGGTCTGTTCATGAAATCCATGGCATACCCGGCCCAGGAAGCGAAAGAGTGGGTGCTCGGATCTGGATCGAGGGTTTTGGTCAGTTGCCTTGCAAGACTGGCGGGTGGATTTCCCCTGTCGGGTACCCGCCAGTAACCCTCCGGTTACTTGGCGTCTTTTTTCACTGCGAGCTCGGGCCACTGGATCCATGCCCGAGGCTGACTCCGTTCCTGCCCATGACATCCGTCCGGAGGATAGTTGAACCGTCTCGAAGTTCGACCGGATTGAGGACCAGCACATACGATTCGTAACCAGAGGAATCACTGAGGTCACTGTGTTTCCCGTTTAGTCCAGCAGCCTGGCGACAGCTTCTGCTGGATGCATATCGGCTTCATAGCGCGAGGTATGCATGGACGTAGACTACCCTGGCTCGATGGCTGAATCCAGTGAAGCCCGTTTCGCTTGATATGGTTCCAGTCGGAGAGGAGTAAAGACCAAAATGAACTTGGTTGAGCCTTCCCACAACCATGCTTTGCAGCCACGCCGATTCGGCAAAGGCGGACGTATTTCTTAGCTGGAAAAGTGTGCTTCAAGCTGCTCGGTTCGAGGGCTGATGAAAGCGACTTGCTAGCCTCTTACGGCCACAGCGATAGAAGAACGCTCTACGCGACAGCAGCAGAAATGTCGAATGCGGGGGACCGAGCTCCTTGAACAGCAGCACCGTCCAACCGGGCTATGGGCTGGCAGATGGTGTTGTGGATCGGCGGCAAGGTGATCCCATATCGCCGGGTTTAGCACACGGGGCACAACATTGCTTTTCAAGTTCCGAAGCGCGCTGTTTCCCGCAGTCCGCCCTACTTTACCCACCAGCTTCGCGGCTTCCCACACGGGATCTTCTGCCGCTGAAAGTGCGCGCGTTGGAATGGGCGCGATCAACCGGTTTTCCGTACAAAGAAACCCGCTGCGCCGAACGAAGCGAAATGCGAGAGTCCTTGCATCACATGTTGTTGATGGCGTACTTGCGGCTTGACGGGGAATATGCCGCAGCCAGCGAATGGGGCAGCGAAAAGTGGTCCGAAAGGATGTTGCGGCCCCAGAAAATGGCGAACCAGCCAGAACGAACCGGTCCGCTTCGTTCCTGGTGTAATAGCTGGTTGGGCTGCGTAATTCTGCTTAATCATGGCCTCTGAATGCCACCTGTGTTCCCGAAGTTGACCCGCACAGTGACACAATAAGCCAAGTAGCCCCTTCAGGTTGCTGTCATGGAAAGGACCTTCTCCGCATGTCCCGCAAGTCCGACCCGGCCCGGGTGCGCAACTACTCGATGGTGCTCCAGGAGATTTTCTCTTCGCCCGGCGGCTCCCGCAAGGATGTCGCCGATGCCCTGGGCATCAGCGCCGCATCGGTTACCGGCATTGCGGCGAGCTTGCTGGAAAGCTCATTAATCAGCGAAGCCGAACCAATGGCTGTGGGGCAGGGGCGGCCCAGGGTCCCATTGCACGTTGATACCAAGTCCAATCTGGTGATGGGCATCCACCTGGGACCGCGAGTCACCGGCGTGGTGCTTACCGGGCTGGATGGGGTGGCCAAGGCCTCGGTTCTCGTGCCGCATGATGGCTTGGGCGCCCAAGAGTCCTTCAAGCTGGTCATTAACCAAGCGAAACAGCTGGTGGACGAGCATGCCAAGGGGAGGCCAATCTTGGGGACCGGGGTAGCCACCGGCGGCATTGTCGACCGGATCAACGGGCGGATTGTGGAGAATCGCGGTGCTCGTTGGCAACAGGTTCCCGCGGTGCAGATGCTCGAAGAATTGCCCCAGCCGATTATTCTGGACAACAATGCCCGCGCAGCGGCGCAGTCCGAGCTGTTCTATGGGCATGGCGCCACGGAGCGCGATTTCCTACTCATGGTGATCACCTCGGATTTGGGCGCGGTTTTAGTCAGTGACGGGCGGATCCGCGCCGGCTGGTCGCAGCATGCCGGGAACATTGCCCATCTTCAAGTCAGTGACCAGGGGTTCCCTTGCGATTGCGGACGCAGTGGCTGCCTGCAAGTCATGGCAACCGACGAAGCTACCGTACGCCGGGCGCATGAGGCCGGTCGCCTTGATGTGATGCATTATGGCGATATTGATCGGCTTTATGACGCTGGTGATGAACAGATCCGTGCCCTGGTCGCTGATCGCGACACCTTTGTCGCCCGGGCCGCTGCGATGCTCTTCGACCTGCTGGACCCGGGGCTGCTAGTAATCGCCGGGACCCCGGCCGAACGCCCCGAAACCCGGACCCTGGTCCAAACGGTGGTCGCGGAGAATTCCCTGCAGGGCGCCCAGGCCTCAAGCCGCGTAGTCTACTCCAGCGACCATTCGCTGTCGCTGTCGATCTTCGCAGCCAGCTTGATGGTGAACGAAGTGCTGGCCAATCCGCTGGCCTTTATTGATCGGCTGCATGCGGAGACAGAGGCAGAATAAGCCCCGGAAAGTGTTGACAGTCACACCTTCTGCAATGTTTACTTTATTTCATAAAATAAATAAAGTGACAGCGGCCACGAGCCCGGCACAGGTGCCGGTAGCCGCTCAGGGAGGAACAAGATGGAACGACAGAAGAAAACTGCGCTCGTTGCCTGTGTCGTATCGCTGATGCTCGCCGCAACCGGCTGCTCATCAGCCAGCAGCCAAGCGGAGCAAGTCGGTGATGGATCCGGTGAGGCAACCTTGTCATTCATGACCAGCGAGCCAAAGAGCATCGTGCCGCAGAAGGATCCCGGAAGCCAGATCGGTATGGCGCTGTGTGCGAACCTGATGGAAGTGAATTCCGAAACCCAGAAGCTGGAACCGCTGGCCGCCAAATCGGTGACCAGCGATGATGCCCAGGTCTGGGATATCGAGCTGCAAGACGGATGGACCTTCCACGATGGCACCCCGGTAACGGCACAATCCTTCGCCGATGCCTGGAACGCCACCGCCACCGGATCCAACGCCTGGCAGGGCAATGGCACCTTCGTCTCCTTCGAAGGCTATGACAAAATGAACCCGCTGGATGGAGGCAAAGCCAAGGCCAGCGAGCTCTCCGGAGTCAAGGTTGTGGACGACACCCACATGGAAGTCACTCTGAAGGCGCCGAACCGCGACTTCCCGGCAATTCTGAGCACCAACCCGACCTGCCCGATGCCGCAAAGCGCATTCGATGACGAGACCGGTTACGACCAGGCACCAGTTTCTAACGGACCATACAAGTTCGACTCCTGGGATCACAACCAGCAGGTAGTGATGGAGAAATGGGACGGTTTCAAGGGTGCCGAGGGCTTCAGTGGCGGAGCCGAGAAGCTGATTGGTAAGATCTACACTTCCGTGGATCCGGCCTACACCGACATGACCGCAGGCAACCTGGACATGATCCGCAACGTGCCGGCCACCATGGTGGACAAGGCTTCCAGCCAGCTGGGCGAAGAAGCGCTGTACAAGGTCGCAATCGGCTCCAAGCAGCAGACATTGCAGGTCCCTGCCTACGTCGATGAACTGACTTCTCCGGCTCTGCGCCAGGCGATCTCCATGTCCATTGACCGCGAAGCGATCGCCACCTCGCTGCTCAAGGGTCACGCCGAGCCATCTGACTCATTGGTCCCGCCATCGCTGGAATCCTACGTTCCCGGATCCTGCGAAGCATGCACCTTCGACCCCAAGGAAGCCAAGGAGATCCTGGCTGATGACGGCGGCTTTGAAGGCACGCTGACTATCGAAAGCAACTCCAACTCCGACCAGCAGCTGGTGCAGGCCATTGCCAAGCAGATCCAGGACAACCTGGGCATCAAGGTGCAGATGAAGCCGATGCTGGGCACCGAGCTGTCCGAGCGCCGCAACAACCAGAAGCTCGAAGGCGCAGCCTTCGGCTTGTGGGGCTGGTCGTACATGTCTCCTGACCAGTACCTGAGCCAGTATGAGACCGGTGGCGACGGCAATCTGGCCACCGGCTACTCCAATCCAGAAGTGGACAAGCTGCTACGCGCGGCCCGCGCCGAGATGGATGATGGGAAGTCCACCGAGCTGTTCAAGCATGCCGAGGCGAAGATCATCAAGGATCTGCCAGCCATCCCGCTGTTCATCCCGACCGACTACGGCCTGCAGTCCAAGTGCGCCGTGCTCAACGACGTGCAGGGCGACCTGCAGTACTACCGCGCGGGCTACGGCTGCTAGCACCACCAGTCTCCGGCGGGCGGGCCATGAAACGAGTCATGGGTCCTCCCGCCGGTACACACTATTCTTCTTAAGGGGTAACCAATGCTGGGTTATACCGTGCGGCGCATCTTGCAGATGATCCCGGTGCTACTGGGCGCCACCTTCATTATCTACGCACTGACCTTTCTGATGCCGGGCGACCCGATCTCGGCGCTCACCGGCGAACGCCCGCTGCCCGAGGCCACCGTGATGCAGATCCGCCAGGCCTACCATTTGGATGACCCGTTTTTCGTCCAGTACGGCAATTACATCCTCGGGGTCTTCCGCGGGGACTTCGGCATCGACTTCTTCGGCCGCCCGGTACTGGATTTGATCCTCGAGCGCTTGCCGGTGACTTTCGCGCTGGCGCTGACTGCCTGGGTGCTCAAGCTGTTCATTGGCCTGGTTATCGGCGTTTACGGAGGGCTGCGCCGCGGACAGTCGGGAGACCACTTCGCACTGGTGTTCACGGTGCTGTTCATGGGTGTACCGGGCTTCGTGATCGCTCTGGGCGCACAGACCTACTTCGGTGTGCACTTGGGCTGGGTGGACCCGGCCGGCATCCGCGCGGGCTGGCCCATGGCCTTCATTCTGCCCGCCTTGGTCATGGCCTTCGAGGCCGCCGCCGGGCTGGCCCGGCTGACTCGCACCTCGCTGGTGGAAGTGCTGCGCGCTGAATACCTGCGCACCGCCAAGGCCAAGGGCCTTTCCCCGCGGCGGATCATCTGGGGCCACGCACTGCGCAACGCCATGATCCCGGTGGTGACCTACCTGGGCCTGAGCCTAGCCGGCATGCTCGGCGGCGCGGTCATCATCGAGGCCATCTTCAACATCCCGGGCATTGGGGGACTGATGGTCAGCTCCATCAACAACAAGGAAGGCACAATCGTGGTTGGCATCGCTACCTTGCTGGTGCTGGTGTACTTGGTTTTCAACCTGCTGGTTGACCTGACCTACGGCCTGATCGATCCACGGGTGAGAATATGAGTTCGAGCATGAGCACAGTCAATCCCGCCGATGGCGCCCAGGCGGTGGACCGCTCCCCGCAGAAGTCGCGCGGCGCGCACCGGCGCTGGTGGCTGAAGCCGCGCTTCGCGATCTCCGGGTCCATTGTGCTGCTGATGATCCTGATGGCCGCGTTCCCTCAGCTGTTTACCGGCTTTGGTCCCGGGCCCACGGAGAGCTGCGACATCCTCAAATCCAACCAGCCGCCTAGCGCCGCGCACCTGTTCGGCATCGATATCCAGGGCTGCGACTACTATACCAATGTCATATATGGGGCGCGCGCCTCGATCCTAGTGGGCATCGTGGTCTCGGCCATCGCCTTTGGCATCGCCGCGCTGGTCGGGGCCGTCGCCGGATACTTCGGAGGCTGGGTGGACGCAGTGATTTCCCGGGTGTGCGATATGGCCTTCGGCCTACCGTTCATCCTGGCCGCGATCGTGGTGCTGCAGCTGTTCAGCGAGCGCAACGTGTGGACCGTGATCTTCGCGCTGTCCCTGTTCGCATGGCCCGGGGGCGTGCGCTTCATGCGCTCTTCGGTGCTGGAAGTGCGCAACCGCGAGTACGTGCAGGCCTCCCGGCTGCTGGGCGCCAGCAATGGGCGGATCATCGCAAAGCACATCGTGCCCAATGCAATCACCCCGCTGCTCGTGCTGCAGACCCTGGGTGTGGGCGGGATGATCTCTGCCGAGGCCGGCCTGACCTTCATCGGCATCGGGCTCACCCCGCCGTCGGTGTCCTGGGGCCTGCAGCTGGCAGCGGCCCGCGACTATATTGATGCCGCCCCGCACCTGCTGCTGTTCCCAGCCGTATTCCTGACCATTACCGTGCTCGGCTTCGTCCTGTTTGGCGAAGCCATGCGCGACGAGTTCGACCCGAAGGGCAAGTGATGAGCACTGCGCACGAAGCAGCAAACCCGCTGATGGAGATCAAGGACCTGCGCGTTGAGTTCGCCACCCGGCAGGGAGTTGCCACCGCGATCAACGGCGTGGATCTCTCGCTGCAGCGCGGCCGCGCCCTGGGCATACTGGGTGAATCGGGCTCAGGGAAGTCCGTGACCGCGCGAACCATCATGGGCCTGCTGGACACTCCGCCGGCGAAAGTCACCGGTGGGCAGATCCTGCTGGACGGAGAAGACCTGCTCGCAGTGACCCCCAAGCGCCGCCGGGAGCTGAACTCGGCCAGCGTGGCCATGGTGTTCCAAGACGCGCTCAGCGCCTTGAACCCCGTGCACCCGGTGGGCCGCCAGATCGGCGAGCTGTACCGCGTGCACCGCGGCTACAGCCCGGCAGAGGCCAAGAAAGCGGCCATCCAGATGATGGACCGGGTGCGCATCCCAGTTGCAGCCAGTCGGGTGAACGACTACCCTCACCAGTTCTCCGGGGGCATGCGCCAGCGCATCGTGATCGCGATGGCCCTGGCCCTGGACCCGCAACTGCTGATCGCCGACGAGCCGACCACCGCGCTGGATGTCACCGTCCAGGCCCAGATCCTGGAGCTGCTGACCGAGCAGCAGGTGGAGAACAACATGGGCTTGATCCTGATCACCCACGACATCTCGGTGGTCCGGGAGGTCACCGACCAGGTGGCGGTGATGTATGCCGGGCGGATCGTGGAGAACGGGCCCACCGCCCAGGTGCTCTCCGAACCGGCACACCCCTACACCCGCGGTCTGGCCTCATCGGTGGCCAGCGAGGAGCTCAAGGGCCAGCTTCTTCCAGCAATCCCGGGCAGCCCGCCGGACCTGCTGAACCTGCCGGCTGGCTGCGCCTTCGCTGGGCGTTGCCCTCTGGCCAACCAGCAGTGCGCCACCGAAGTCCCGGAACTAGACGAAATCGCCGCGCAGCGCCACACGGCCTGCTTCAACTCCCAGGAGGTGCTAGCCCATGCTTAGCCCGCAGACCCTGCCAGAGACCGCGACACCGGATGCCGCCCCGCTGATGGAAATGCGCGGGGTTACCCGCCACTACCCGGTGGCCCGTTCTCTGCCCATCGGGCCGCGCAAAGTAGTCAAGGCCCTGGACGGGGTGGACCTGCAGGTGCAACAGGGCAAGACCCTGGGAATCATCGGGGAAAGCGGCTGTGGAAAGTCCACCATGGCCCGCGTGCTCAGCGGGCTGGAAAAGCCCACTGCTGGCCAGGTGCTGTTCGAGGGCCACGACATCAATGCGCTGCGCGGAGCGGAGCGGGCGCAGATGCGCCGGAATATCCAGCTGATCTTCCAAGACCCCTACGCGTCGCTGAACCCGCGCATGACTATTGAGCAGATCCTCTCCGAGCCCTTCGAAATCCACCCGGACATCGCCAAGCGCGGCTCCCGCCGAGCTAATCTGGGCGAGATGATGGAATTGGTCGGGCTGAACCCCGATCATTTGGGACGCTATCCGCACAACTTCTCCGGAGGCCAGCAGCAGCGCATCGGCATCGCCCGCGGCATCGCACTGAATCCGAAGGTGCTGATCTGCGACGAAGCGGTCTCGGCCCTGGACGTATCGGTGCGCGCCCAAGTGGTGAACCTGCTCGATTCGCTGCAGCGCGAACTGGGTCTGAGCTACGTCTTCATCGCCCACGACTTGCAGATCGTGCGGCATATTTCCGACTCCGTGGCCACCATGTACCTGGGACGGGTGATCGAGACCGGCTCCTACGCCCAGGTCTATGACGCCAGCGCCCATCCCTATACCCAAGCATTGCTCTCGGCAGCACCGGAACTGCGCCAGGATCCGGCGCATGCGCGCCAGTTGATCATGCTGCAAGGCGACCCGCCTTCGCCGATCGACCCGCCCTCCGGCTGCCGCTTCCACACCCGCTGCCCGGTCGCCCGGCCGGACTGCGCAACTAGCGAGCCGGAGCTGGATCCGGTGGCCGATGGCCACCGCGCCCGCTGCTTCTATCCGGGCCCCATCAGCACAGAACTATCCCAAGGAGACTGAAACATGGATTTGAAAGTTGGCATTATCGGCTTCGGGCTGCGCGCTTCCCTGCACCGCTACCTGCAGCGCCCAAACGAAGGCAGCGTCGTGTCCATTGTTTGCGACACCAGCGAACGCGGCCGTCAGGATGCCGCTGAGGCGCTTCCTGATGCGGTAGTCACCGGGGATTTGCAGGAATTGCTGGACTTCGAGCTGGACGCAGTGCTGGTGCTCACCCCCGACTACACGCACCGGAACGTGGTGGTGCGCACCTTGAAATCCGGTATTCCGACCTTCGTGGAGAAGCCGCTGGATATCACTTTGGAAGCGGCCGACGAGATCCTGGATACCGCTCGGCGCACAGGCACCCGGCTGTATGTTGGACACAATATGCGCCATATGCCGGTGATTCGGCAGATGAAGCAGCTCATCGACTCCGGGACCATCGGCGAGGTCAAGGCCGTCTGGTGCCGCCACTTCGTAGGCAACGGCGGAGATTACTACTTCAAGGACTGGCATGCCCAGCAGCGCTATGCGAATACGCTGCTGCTGCAAAAGGGAGCCCATGACATTGACGTTATTCACTGGCTGGCCGGAGGCTACAGCACCCAGGTTTCGGGCGTTGGCGCGCTGGCCGTCTACGGGGACGTCACCGATCGGCGGGACAACTCGGATCTGCGCATGCGCGACTGGTTCTCGCTGTCGAACTGGCCCCCGGCCAAGCAGACGCAACTGAACCCAGAACTGGACGTGGAAGACTTGTCAATGGTGCAGATGAAGCTGGATAACGGGGTGCTGGCTTCCTACCAGCAGTGCCATTTCACCCCTGACTATTGGCGCAACTACACAGTGATCGGCAGCGCCGGGCGGTTGGAGAATTTCGGCGACGGTCCCGGGGACTTCATTCACGTGTGGAACACCCGCAGCACCCATGGATTCGCCGAACCGGATTTGAAGGTCGAAGTCAATGGCGATGATGAAGGCCATGGCGGCGCAGATCCGAATTTGATCGCAGAGTTCCTGCGTTTTGCCCGCGTAGGGGGAGCGACCGATACTTCCCCGGTTGCCGCTCGCGCGGCAGTGGCCGTGGGCGACTACGGCGCCCGCTCAATGCGCGCGGAGGGAGAGGCCCTGCAAATTCCAGCGCTCGATGGACAGCTCGCCGAGTATTTCGCTGCCAACCAGCAGGCGGCGGCCGTTAGCTGACCTCGATGGGGCTGGCATTTTTGGTGCAGCTGGGCGGTCGCTTCAACGTTCTGAGCAGGCAGAGCCTGCTAAGATTAGGCGAACCGGCCAGCTCCCCGGGGCTCTGGCTTATTGCTTGGATGCCAAAGCTGGCAGCTTATCCATGGAGGTGAACACCTGCGTTGCGCCAGCTGCGCGCAGCAGCTCGGGCGAAGTGCTCGTGGGTCCGCCGTTGGAATAGCCGTACACCGTCGCGCCGGCCGCGATCCCGGCAGCCACCCCGGTGGCAGTGTCCTCGATAACCAGTGCGCCAGCTGGGTCAATGCCCAGTGACGCGGCTGCGGCCAGGTAGACATCCGGTGCCGGTTTGCTGCGTGGGCATTCCATGCCGCTGAAGACCCGGTCTCCGAAGTACTCGGTGAACCCGGCCAGGGCCAGCTGCATTTCGACCTTGGCCCGGTCTGCGCCGGTGGCGCAGGCAATGTTCTGGCCGTAGACCGAGGAAATCTGCTTGACTGCTTCCAGCGCTCCGGGGATCGGCTGCAGCTCCGAGCGCAGCGCTTCGTCGCGGCGTGCGCGGAACTGGCTAATCCACTGGTCGTCGATCCGGAATCCGGTCTGGTCGAGAATGGGTTGCCACTGGTCTTTCAACGCCTTGCCGATGAAGATCTCGATGCATTGCTCGGGGCTGATCTCCCAGCCCAGCTCTATGAGCATCTGGCGGAGCACGGAATTGGTGATGGACTCGGAATCCACCAGGACGCCATCGCAATCGAAAAGCACGGCGGAAAATTTCGGATGCAGCAAGGACGGTCCCTTCCAAGGATTCAGCAATTGGCTACGCGGCAGAGAACTCGTGGAGAATGCGGGCCAGCGGCGCCAGCTCAGGTTGCTCTTCTGCCTGCTTCAACACGCGTTCCAGCGTGGCATCGTGAATGGGCTTGGCCTTCTGGTACAGCTCGTGGCCAGTGGCAGTGAGCTCGGTGTAAATGCCGCGGCGGTCATCGGCGCACAGCACCCGCGAGAGCAGATTGCGGTCTTCGAGCCTGGTAACCAGTCGCGTCGTTGCGCTGGGGCTCAGGGCCGTGGCGCGGGCCAGCTGCGCCATGCGCATATGCCAGCCATCCTGACGATTCAGGGCATCCAGAAGTGTGTACTCGACCACAGAGAGCCCCACTTGCGCCGTCAGGTCCTTTTCAAGTGCAGTATCGATTAATCCGTGCAACGACGCCAAAGTGCGCCACCCTCTTGCCCGAATTTCGACAGCATCATCTGCGATTCCCATCGGTTCCTCCAAAAGTACTTGCTTGCGCTGGTTAGTTGCGTGTGCAACGATAGTGTTCATCGCGCAATAACAAGCGTGTGCAACTAATTTATCTAGTCTATCAGGAGTAACGCTATGCCGCTCGGTCTTATTGCGTTGGCCATCGGTGCCTTCGGCATCGGGCTTACCGAATTCGTCATCATGGGCTTGTTGCCGGATGTGGCGGCCGACTTCGGCGTCAGCGAGGCCGCAGCTGGCTGGCTCATTTCCGGATACGCATTGAGCGTGGTGGTCGGCGCCCTCGGCCTGACCGCAGCCACCGTCCGCTTGCCGCGCAAGCCGGTGCTCGTCGGGTTGCTGGTACTTTTCATCATCGGCAACTCGCTTACCGCGATGGCCGCAACGTACGAAGTGGCCATGATCGGCCGCGTCATCGCCGCCCTGTGCCACGGTGCCTTCTTCGGCATCGGCGCGGTCGTGGCAGCTGACCTGGTCCCGGCCAACAAGAAGGCTGGCGCCATTGCCATCATGTTCACCGGGCTGACCGCGGCCAATGTGCTGGGTGTTCCCTTCGGTACCCTGCTGGGGCAGCATTCCGGCTGGCGCTCGACTTTCTGGGCCATCTCCGGCATTGGCATTATCGCCCTGATCGGCATCCTCGTGCTGGTGCCAGCCATCAAGCACGCAGCCGAAGGCATCTCCCTTCGCAGAGAACTCGGGGCCTTCACCTCGCTGCAGGTCTGGCTGTCCCTAAGTGTCACGGTCCTTGGCTACGGTGGCATGTTCGGCGCCTTCACATACATCGCCTACACCCTGACCGAGGTCACCGGATTCAATGAGACCAGCGTTCCATGGCTGCTGATGCTCTTCGGCGTGGGTCTGTTCGTCGGCAACTGGATCGGTGGCCGCATGGCTGACAAGAGCATCGACCGCACTCTGCTCATCTTCATCTCGGCACTGCTGGTGGTCCTTGTCCTCTTCGGATTCTTCGCAAGCAACCAGATCGCCACCGTTATCGCTTTGCTGCTGATGGGCGGCTTCGGGTTCGGAACCGTTCCCGGTTTGCAAAGCCGCATCATGCAGTACGCCGGCAATGCACCGACCCTGGCATCCGGCGCCAATATCGGTGCGTTCAATGTCGGCAACGCGCTCGGCGCATGGGCTGGCGGCCTGGGCATTGCGGCAGGCCTGGGCTACACCTCGCCGATCTGGATCGGCGCACTGATCACCCTCGTCGCACTGGTCGTTATTCTCCTGGCCATGGGCTTGGCCAAGAAGTCTTCGGCAGCATCACCCCAGCTGGTTACAGCTGGCTAATCCACAGTTTTGTTCAGTCCCCAACCAATTTCTAGGAGTTAGACATGACTACCCCCATTCCAACCATCACGCTGAACAATGGCGTTGAAATGCCTCAGGTAGGTTTTGGAGTCTTCCAGGTTCCCAACGAAGAGACCACTGCTGCAGTGGGTTCAGCGCTCAAGGCCGGCTACCGCAGCATCGATACCGCCGCCATCTACGGCAATGAGGAAGGCGTGGGCGCAGCACTGGCCCAGTCCGGCATCGCCCGAGAAGACCTGTTCATCACCTCCAAGATTTGGATTGCGGACATGGGTTACGAGCAGGCGCTGGAAGCCTTTGATGCAAGTCTTGAGCGCTTGGGCCTGGACTACCTGGACCTGTACTTGATTCACTGGCCAGCCCCGGAAAAGAATCTCTACGTTGAGACGTGGAAGGCGCTGGAGAAGCTGTATGCAGAGAAGAAGATCCGCGCCATCGGAGTTTCCAACTTCCAGCCTGAGCACCTGGAGCAGCTGGTCGCCGAAGGAACCATCGTTCCGGCCGTGAACCAGGTGGAGCTCCACCCAGCTTTGCAGAACCGCGAAGTCGTTGCAGCTAACGCGCAGCACGGTATCGTCACCGAAGCATGGAGCCCGCTGGCTCAGGGTGCAATGCTCACCGACGAAACCATCGTGGGCATCGCTCGGGCACATGAGGTGTCCGCGGCTCAGGTCATCCTGCGCTGGCATCTGCAGCAGGGCCGGGTGATCATCCCGAAGTCTGTGACTGAATCACGCATCATCGCCAACTTGAACTTGTTCGGCTTCAAATTGACCAGCGACGAACTGGCAAGCATTGATGCCCTTGATCGCGATGGACGCACCGGCCCAAACCCGGACACCTTCAACGGCTAACTTGATGACAACAACCAAGATGCTGCCTGTGCCCTCATCGGGCCACGGGCAGCATCTATGGCTTGGATAGTCCGAGGATTTGTTCGGATGCGGACTTTCTGCACTGGCGCCGGCTGGCCACAAGCATTATGGAGTGACGGACGACTATGCGTCTGATACAGCTATACGGCGGATCGTACAGTTTCCATTGATCAATGCTCTGCGGAAAAATGTAGGTAGAAATCATGTTTCGCCCGTCGGCCAGCTATACAGTCAAATGGAGACAGATCGGCGACGCGTGCTGTCTCCGGTTCGGCATCCTGCTGGTACGGCAAATTTTTTTCTGCCGCAGTCACGGTTGGAGAACGCAACGGCGCGTACTTGCTTGAGAATCATGCCTATCAGCGCCGTAAGTTCGCCTTTGGAGATTTCGAATGCCGAACTTGCAACTGCAGCGGGCGTTAGTTCGCCACCCCGGAGATAGCCACGGCGAGGACTCCACCCGTTCCCTCACCGAGGATGCCGTTGAATTGCACCGCATCGACCTGTGCCGTAGACAGGATCTCTGAAACCGATACGTTGTTCTCCTCGCCATTGCAGATGACTTCGACAGTATCGTTGCCGCTCCAACTGGACCCAGTCTGGGTGGCGAATCCGAGTCGAAGCGTTCCCTCTCCGAAGCAACTGACGCGGATCCCCGTGATCCGGGCGCCGGAGTCATAGTTGAGAACGATGCCCGAATCAGTATCTCCCGGAGTACCTTGGCCAACGCGCAGGGTGCCCCCACCGAGGGATCCCTTTGCAGACGTGGCTGCCTCCAGGAACATACTTGCCTCGTTTTGTGACTGATTCCAATCGACTTCAGGCATCGACGAGCAAGAGGCCAACCCGATAATAAGGACAGTTGGCATGATGACCGGAGAAAGACGTTTAACCATTTGAAGCCATACTATCAAGGTGACTGAAGAATGAAACTTTGGTGTAACCGGACTGTCAGAGCTACGGCACGGCTGGTGTTTGAACGTGTTTGGTTTTAGGCGCACAATGTACAAAGTTCAAAGGCCGTGAATCTGGGCGCGCTTTGTCTCAAAGAGGTGACGTACGCTGGGAGAGGTTGGATCCGCTCAGCCTTTACCCTACCTGGCGACGGAGCGCCCGCGTCGAGGATCCGATTCATGAGCGTCCATGTAGATTCGAAAATAAGTACTTCTACCGCGCAGGACCGCAATCAGTCTGAGACGGGCTCGACGATTGCTAAATCCAGACTGGGAAAGCTCGTATCCGTGAAACCGGTTCAATCAAATCGTGAAACTACGTTGTTGAGTCGGCTGATTGTCACTATCGTGTTGGGATGCTTTGCGATTTATTTCCTAGCACCAATATGGTGGTTACTGGTGTCGGCTTCAAAACCGATGGGCGAGCAGTTTGCTGCTCCAGGTTTTTGGTTCAACGGAATGCACCTGGGGAACAACATCGCCGAGTTGTTGGCGGCACGCGACGGAATTTTCCTGCGGTGGATTATGAATTCCGTATTTTATGCCGGGATCGGTGCCCTGGTTGGGACGTTACTGGTATCGATGGCTGGCTATGCCATGGCCAAATACCGCTTTCGTGGACGCGAAGTAGTTTTCAGTGTGGTGCTAGCAGCGGTACTAATTCCCAAGATTCTTTTCACTTTGCCCCTGTACCTCATGTTTTCAGAGCTGGGATTGATCAATAATCCATTGGCTGTCCTGCTGCCCAGTATCGTCAGCCCCTTCGGTGTATACCTTTCGCGAGTCTTCGCCGCGCAGTCCGTACCTGACGAAGTAATTGAAGCAGCGCGTCTTGACGGGGTAAGTGAGGTTGGGATCTTCTTCCGCGTGGGTGTGCGCATGATGACGCCCGCTCTGGTGACCATCTTCTTGATCAATTTTGTAGAAATCTGGAATAACTATCTGTTGCCTGCAATGGTCATCAATGACTCCTCATTGCAGCCCGTGACAGTGGGTTTGGTGGCTTGGTTTGCTTCCAATGGCAAGGTGCCAATGTCGCTGGTAGTCGTTGGAGCACTGGTTTCCGTGATTCCGTTGCTGTTGCTATTCCTGTTCCTGCAACGCTTCTGGAAAGCAGGCCTGACAGCTGGCGCCATCAAATAAGCGGAATGCCCAAGGCTCGGTATTTTTACATCATTGGTCAGCAAAGCGGCCAGCTCAACGCTC
>NZ_JBLVOJ010000024.1:292220-298271 GCF_053543715.1 Glutamicibacter sp. AGC46 | reverse complement strand
TTGAGGGGGCCGCCTTGCTGTTCGGAGCTGTCCGGGAAAGTGGTAAAGCCTCCCAAGAAATGGCCTCCAACGCGAACTAACCCGGCGCTAGAGATTTTCGGCCACCAACTTCCGCGCCGTCTCTCTGAGGGCATCGATAACTCGAATAACTGTCGGTCTGTGAAGGTGTTCGGCGCGTACCAGGATGTCGATTTGTCGACCGGATTCCAAGCCTGAAACTGGTCGTAAAGTCACATCCTTGCCCAGCATGGACCGCGAAGTGAAGCGAGGCAAAATTCCCAAGCAATGACTGGCTCGTACCAGTGCGGCTGCCGTGCCGTAGTCGTTGACCCGATGCTCAATTCGAGGAGCCGACCCCGACAACGCGGCGATGGTATCGAGCACATCAGCCGGCGAGAATCCTGGGCGGGAGACCACCCAAGGCTCTTCGATAACTTGAGCTGGCGAGAGACTTTCAAACCGTGCCAGTGGATGATCTTGATGCACAGCAATATCTAGGGGTTCGAAGGCCAATGGGATTACGGAAACTCTGTCGGCAGGCCAGGCCTCGGTATGCGGCATTCGGTGAGCGAGGACCAGATCATATGTAGAAGTTAGGGCCGGAAAATCTTGTTGTGAAACGTCTTCATCAAAGAAACGCAAGGGCGGCAGGTCATCATCACCGGAATTCAGTAACGGCGCGAAGATCGTTTGGCCAATGGAATGAAATCCAGCGATGAGTACCGGTTGGGCAAAGTTGCCTTCATAGTTCCTGATCTTGGAGTCTGCCTCGGCGAGAGTTGAAGCAACCTGGGCGCTGGCTTGTGCCAAGATCCTTCCTTGGCTGGTGAGTACTAGCCGCCGTCCCTCTTTCTGTGTCAGTGGCACAGGGAAATTGCGCTGCAGTTGGGCCAAATGCTGCGAGACCGCCGAGGGCGAGACAAAAAGGGCCTTCGCCACGGCGTTGACGCTGCCCAAATCCGCGAGTTCACGCAGAATCCTCAACTGATGCAATTCCATGAAGTAAATTCTAAATCGTTGGATCAGTAAATCAGTGATCTTCTAAGGTGTTGTACCGTGCTGTCGGGTGCGACACTTGAAGCGACCCCATGTCTGTGTTGCGCGCACCCAGGTGCCCAATCCAAAGGAACCCGCATGAAAGCACTGTACAAGTCCGGCCCGCACGCGGGGCTGGAACTCGTTGATCGCCCAGAACCAGAGACCGGCGCCCACGAGGTCAAGATCCGCGTCATGACCGCCGGAATCTGCGGCACCGACCTGCACATCGAAGCCTACGACGATGCAGCCAAGGCCATGATCAACACCCCGCTGGTTCCGGGCCACGAGTTCTACGGCGAGGTCGTGGAAATCGGCGACTTCGTGCACGGGGTTAAGGTCGGCGACCGCGTCTCGGGTGAAGGCCACGTAGTGTGCGGCCTGTGCCGCAACTGCCGCGCGGGCCGCAAGCAGATGTGCATCAACGTCGATTCGGTAGGCGTGCAGCGCGACGGCGCATTCGCCGAATACGTGGTGATCCCCGAAAGCAACGTCTACATCCACCGCGATGAGCGCATCACCCCGTTGCTCGGCGCCATCTTCGACCCATTCGGCAATGCCGTGCACACCGCACTGCAGTTCCCGATGGTGGGCGAGGACGTGCTGATCACCGGCGCCGGACCCATCGGCCTGATGGCCGCGGCAGTGGCCCGCCATGTAGGTGCCCGCAACATCGCCATCACCGATGTCTCCGAGCAGCGCCTGGAATTGGCCCAGTCCATGGGCATCGACCTGGCCGTGAATGTCGCGACCACCCGCATCAAGGAAGCGCAGCAGAAGCTGGGCATGGTCGAAGGCTTCGACTACGGCATGGAAATGTCCGGGCACAAGACCGCCCTGCCGGAAATGATCGAGAACATGAACCATGGCGGCAAGATCGCCATGCTCGGCCTGCCCAGCACCTCGATCGACATCAACTGGGGCAAGGTTGTCACCCACATGCTGACCCTGCGCGGCATCTACGGCCGCGAAATGTTCGAGACCTGGTACGCCATGAGCGCCATGCTCACCTCCTCGGAGGTGATGCGCGAGCGCATCGCTTCGGTGGTTACCGACTTCCTGCCGGCCACCGAATGGCAGCAGGGCTTCGAAGCTGCTCGCAGCGGGCACGGCGGCAAGGTCGTGCTCGACTGGACCGTTTTCTCAGGCTAAGAATTTCCCGCATCAACAAGGAGCATTTGCAATGTACACGGATCTCAAAGACCAGCTTGCCGCCGAATTGGACGAGCTGAAGTCCTCCGGCCTGTTCAAGGCAGAACGCCACATCGACTCGGCCCAGTCCGCCTCCATCATGGCCGGCTCGCTGGGCGACGATGCGCGGAAGGTGCTGAATTTCTGCGCCAACAACTACCTGGGCCTGGCCGATAACCAGCAGATCATCGACGCGGCCAAGACCGCCATGGATGAGCGCGGCTTCGGCATGGCCTCGGTCCGCTTCATCTGCGGCACCCAGGACCTGCACCTGGAACTGGAAGCCAAGCTCTCTAAATTCCTGGGCACCGAGGACACCATCTTGTTCTCCAGCTGCTTCGATGCCAACGGCGGCGTGTTCGAATCGCTGTTCGGCAAGGAAGACGCCATCATCTCCGATGCGCTGAACCACGCCTCGATCATCGATGGCATCCGCTTGTCCAAGGCCGCGCGCTTCCGCTACGCCAACCAGGACATGGCCGACCTGGAAACCCAGCTGCAGGCTGCCGCGCAGCTCAGCGGCGGGGCGGGCGCCCGCCGCACCATCATCGTCACCGATGGCGTCTTTTCCATGGACGGATACCTGGCTCCCTTGGAGGCCATCTGCGATCTGGCTGACAAGTACAACGCGCTGGTCATGGTCGATGACTCCCACGCCGTGGGCTTCATGGGCGCCACCGGGGCCGGCACCCCGGAGCATGCAGGAGTCTCAGACCGCGTGGACATCTACACCGGCACCTTCGGCAAGGCATTGGGCGGCGCCTCGGGCGGCTACGTGTCCGGCCGCGGCGAGATTGTCGCGATGCTGCGCCAGAAGGCCCGCCCGTACCTGTTCTCCAACTCGCTGGCTCCATCGATCGTGGCTGCCACGTTGAAGGCGCTGGACCTGGTGGTGGACTCCGGGGACCTGCGCGAGAAGCTCTTCGAGAACGCTGCGCACTTCCGCCGCCGCATGACCGAAGAGGGCTTCGAATTACTCGACGGCGAGCACGCCATCATTCCGGTGATGTTCGGAGACGCGGTCAAGGCCGCAGAGGTCGCAGGCAAGATGCTGGAGCAGGGCGTCTTCGTGACGGCCTTCAGCTTCCCGGTAGTGCCCAAGGGGGCCGCGCGCATCCGCGTCCAGCTTTCTGCCGCGCATTCGGCTGAGGATATCGAGGCCTGCGTGCAGGCATTCGTCGCCAGCCGCTGACCCAGGGGGGATTGCCCGCCGCCGTGTTTCAATAGGGATGACGAGTTGGAATAACCAAAGGCGGTGGGCCCATGGCTACCAGGAACGACGTGGCGCGCTTGGCCGGCGTATCTCCTAGTACCGTGTCCTACGTGATCAGCGGCCGGCGCACCATTTCCGAGGCGACCAAGGCCAGGGTCCTGGCGGCCATGCGGGAGTTGAACTACACCCCGGATGCCTTTGCCCAAGGCCTGGCCGGATCGCGCCGGGGCATCCTTGCCCTGCACTTTCCCACCAGCCTGGACGGCTATTCTTCCACCGAGTTCGAGTACGTCACCGCCGCCATGGAGCGTGCCCGCGCGCTGGGCTACCACATGCTGTTGTGGTCCAACCCGATGACCGATGCCATGGGATTGGAAAGCCTGGTCGGGCAGAAGCTGGTGGCCGGGGTGCTCTTGATGGAAGTGTCGATCAATGACCCGCGCTTTGATGTCCTGCGGCGCGCGGGCATTGCCTTTGCCTCCATTGGCCGTCCCGATGACAGCGCGGACCTGTCCTATGTCGATAATGATTTTGCCCAGGCCGGGCGCATCGCGGTGAACTATTTGGCGAGCCTCGGCCACCAATCCATCATGTACATCAACGTATCGGTGGAAGACCAGGAAGCCGGCAACGGCCCGGCCATCCGCACGGCCCGGGCCATCTGCGATGCCGTGCGCGATCGGGGCATGGCGATGCAGGAAGTGCCGGTGGAAAACAACGCCCGCGGCGGCCGCGCGGCGCTGGAGGCCTACCTGGAACTGCACCCGCGACCCACTGCGGTGCTGGCGCTCAAGGAGTTCGCCACCGCGGGATTTGTCAACGCCGCTGGCCTGGCTGCGTTGCGGATCCCCGATGACCTCTCGGTGATCGCCCTGGGGGTCGGGGACCGCTCGGCCGAGATGGTTGCCCCGGCGCTGACCACGGTAGCCCCGCCGGGGGAGGCCATTTCCCATGCCGCGGTGGACGCCCTGGTGCAGCAGATCGAGGGGCGCTCCCAGGCGCCGGTGCAGCAACTGGTCGCGCCGCTGATGGTGGTCCGGGACAGCTCGGGCCCGGCACCGCGATGACCTGCCCGCGCCATTTTCTCCACGGTGTTCACCCATAACTGTTGACGCGCGTCGATGACCTGCGTCACTATTGAGGGGATCACTCGTGCCAGGCCGCCTCATCCGGCAGGGCATTACCCAACGTGGAGGGCATCATGACTAAAGCAAAATGCGGGCAGAAGTTCGCGCCGGTTATCTCGGTGGCAGCAATCGGCCTGCTCCTGGCCGGTTGCTCGGGCGGAGCAGACCCCAATGACCCCAACGCCTCCGGCGGCGGCGAAGCCCAAGTGGGCCAAGCCGACGGAGTCGTCGATATCTACGGTCCGGTCACCGGCATTGAAGCCGAACTGCTGGAAGAATCCTGGGCCAAGTGGTCCGAGGAGAACGGCATCAAGATCCGCTACACCGGCGACAAGAACTTCGAATCCCAAATCGGAATCAAGGTCCAGGGCGGCGACACCCCGGACCTGGCCGTCTTCCCGCAACCCGGCTTGCTGCAGGCCACCGTGGCCCAGGGCAAGGTGCAGCAACTTCCCGAGGCAGTCCAGTCCCAGCTGCAGAGCAACTGGTCCGAGGACTGGCAGAACTACGGCAAGGTCGATGGGGTGCAGTACGGGGTGCCGCTGATGGCCAGCGTGAAAGGCTACATCTGGTACTCGCCCAAGCAGTTCGAGCAGTGGGGCTTGAGCGTCCCGGAAACCTGGGATGAAATGACCACCCTGGGCACCGAAATCTCGAAGCAGACCAATGAACCGGCCTGGTGTGCCGGATTCGCCTCGGGCGAGGCATCGGGATGGCCGGGCACCGACTGGATTGAAGACGCGGTCCTGCGCCAGTCCGGAACCGAAGCCTACGACAAGTGGGTTTCGGGCGATCTGGAATTCACTTCGCCAGAAATCACCAGCGCCTTCGATTCCGTTGGAAAGATCCTGCTGGACCCGGAGCAAGTCAACGCCGGATATGGCGACGTGAAGTCGATCAACGCCACCGCCTTCGGCGATGTTGGCACGGCCGTGGCCAAGGGAACCTGCCCGCTGACCCACCAGGCATCCTTCCTGGAAGGATACGTCCTGGATTCCAAGAACGCCGATGGCGAGAAAGCTACCGTGGCGCCTGACGGGGATGTCTGGGCTTTCGTTGCCCCGCCAGCCAAAGCCGATGACCCCGTATCTGTTGTAGGCGGCGGTGAATTCGTTGCCGCCTTCTCCAATGATGAGGATACCGCCAAGGTCCAGGAATACCTGGCCAGCGCGGATTGGGCCAATAGCCGCGTTGGACTCGGCGGCGTGATCTCGGCGAACTCCGGGCTTGATCCGAAGAACGCCAGCAGCGACCTGCTGCGTTCCGCTGTTGAATTGCTGCAGGATCCGAACACCACTTTCCGCTTCGACGGGTCTGATCTGATGCCCAAGAGCGTCGGCTCCGACTCCTTCTGGAAGGGCCTGGTGGACTGGATCGATGGCAAGCCGACCAAGGAAGTGCTTGAAAATATCCAGTCCGGCTATGACTCCTAGTCGCCATCTGGTACATCGCCAACGGCCGGGAGTCCCGGCCGGTGGGGGGGTT
>NZ_JBLVOJ010000024.1:281395-292187 GCF_053543715.1 Glutamicibacter sp. AGC46 | reverse complement strand
TGGGCGGGATTGTAGGAGCCTGAACGCATGTCTGAATACTTCCAGTGGCTGGCTGGCGTTCCGCCGCTAGTCCAAGTGCCGATCGTCCTGGTTGCCTTCGCGGTCTTGATCGCAGCGATCCTCGCCTTTGTCGAGATAGCGACCAAGGGCGGACGGGTTTTCGCCGTCGTGCGCTTTGCCGCCGCGGTCTTGGTCCCGGTGGCGATCCTGCTGGTCCTGGGCCTGTACAACTCCGTGATGTGGGTGGCCGCGCTGGCCGCGGTGCTCGGTGCGGTGCTGTTTTTCCTGGACCGGCGCTCGCGATCCGGCGCCGGCTCGCTGCTGCAGCTGTCCGGTTTCCTGGCTCCGGCCATGCTGCTGCTCGCTATGGGCTTGATCTACCCCACGGTCCGCACCGCGGTCAGCGCCTTCATGGCCAACGACGGATCCGGCTTCGTCGGCCTGGGGAATTTCCTCTGGGTGTTCACCAGCCCCGATGGCCTGACCGCCCTGCTCAATACCCTGGTGTGGGTTCTGGTGGCGCCCGTGGTCTCCACTATCATCGGATTGGCCTACGCGGTATTCATCGACAAGAGCCGTGGCGAGAAGTTCTTCAAGCTGCTGGTGTTCATGCCCATGGCGATTTCCTTCGTTGGCGCATCGATCATCTTCAAGTTCTTCTACGACATCCGCCAGGGCGAGCAAATAGGCGTGCTCAACGCGATCATCACGGCATTCGGGGCCACCCCGGTCGACTGGCTCGGGCTCGAACCGTGGAACACGTTGTTCCTGGTGGTCATCCTGATCTGGACACAGGCGGGATTCGCCATGGTCATCCTGTCCGCGGCCATCAAGGGCGTGCCCGCAGAGCAAATCGAAGCAGCCTCCCTGGACGGGGCCAGCCCATGGCAGCGTTTCGCCAATGTCACGCTGCCGGGGATCCGCTCCACCGTCATCGTCGTATTGACCACCATTTCCATTGCCTCGCTCAAGGTCTTCGACATCGTCTCTTCGATGACCGGCGGACGCTCGGATACAACGGTACTGGCATTCGAAATGGTGCGCCAGTTCCAGCTCGGGGCACGCACCGGCTACAGCTCGGCCCTGGCCGTCATCCTGTTCATCCTGGTACTGCCGATCATCATCTACAACGTCCGCCAGCATAAGAAGCAAAGGGGAGTCCGATGAGCACCGTCAGCGAATCCTCTCGACGCCTCTTGGCAGCTACCGAGAAAACCAGCGGGAAACTGCGCAAAGCCACCACCTCCCGCGCAGCCACCATTGCGGCGTTCATCATTGCCGCGGTGTGGACCATCCCCACCTTCGGCCTGTTTGTCTCCTCCTTCAGGCAGGCTGATGACATCAAGACCTCGGGCTGGTGGACGGCCCTGTCCAACCCTTCATTCACGCTCGATAACTATGCGCAGGCCTTTGCCTCCGGCGACAGCCTTCCGCTGTCCAAGGCGTTCCTGAATTCGCTGGTCATCACCATTCCGGCGGCGATCGTGCCGATCCTTGTCGCCAGCTTGGCTGCCTATGCCTTCGCGTGGATCAACTTCAAGGGGCGCAATACGCTCTTCGTTCTCGTTTTCGCCCTGCAGATCGTTCCGATCCAGATGGCGCTGGTTCCGCTGCTCCAGCTGTTCTCGGACGGAGTGAAGATCGGTGGGCTGTATATCCTGCCGGGCTTGGGAGTCAACGGGTTGGATGGCGCCTACGCCAAGGTCTGGATTGCCCACACGATCTTCGCCTTGCCGTTGGCGATCTTCATGCTGCACAACTTCATTTCGGAGATCCCCGATGAGGTCATCGAGGCTGCTCGTGTTGACGGAGCCGGGCACGGGAAGATCTTCTCGAAGATCGTCCTGCCCCTGTCGATGCCGGCTATTGCTTCCTTCGGAATCTTCCAGTTCCTCTGGGTGTGGAATGACCTCTTGGTTGCGACGGTCTTCACCTCGGGTGGAGGCTTGCCGATCACGAAAGCGCTCCAGGACCTCTCGGGTACCTACGGGCAATCCTGGGAGCTGCTCACCGCAGGCGCTTTCATCTCGATGATCATTCCGCTGGCGGTCTTCTTCGCCCTGCAACGGTTCTTCGTGCGGGGATTGCTGGCAGGTGCCACCAAGGGGTAACCCTGGCCTGCAGTGGGAACAATGGGGTGCCAGTCTGAAATCCCAGACGGGCACCCTATTGTTCTGCCCCATAGGCAACGAGCCATGGGTAGGCTCTTGGCTAAAGGATTGGAAATACCACGAAGGCGGAGCGCTCATGGCAACCTTGTTGCTTACCAACATTGGACAGCTGACTACGGTTGACGCGAAGGGCCGCGTGCTGGAAGACGCGGCGGTGCTGATCGAGGACGGACTGGTCGCATGGATCGGCAACATGGCGCATGCACCTGCTGCAGGACACGGGATCGATTTGGGCGGCCGTGCGGTGCTGCCCGGTTGGGTTGATTCCCACAGCCACCTGATTTTCGGCGGCGACCGCGCCGAGGAGTTCGTAGCCCGCATGGCAGGCCAGTCCTATGCCGCTGGAGGCATCGCGGTCACCACATCGGCCACCGGGCAGCTCTCGGACAAGGAACTGGCCGACCTCGTGGCTGATCGCCGCCGTGAAGCTCTGGCGATGGGTACCACCTGGATGGAAACCAAGACCGGCTACGGCCTGGCACTGGAAGAAGAAATCCGGCATTCGGTGCTGGGCAAGCCGCTGGTCGATTCCCTGACTTTCCTTGGCGCTCACTTGGTACCGGCAGGATGGGATGCCGATGACTACACCGATTTGGTCACCGGACCGATGCTGGATGCCGTGGCGGCCTACGTCGACTTCGTGGATGTCTTCTGCGAACGCGGCGCATTCACCGAAGAACAGTCGCGCCGGGTCCTGGACGCCGCAAGGAACAAGGGACTGGCGACGAAGGTCCACGGAAACCAGCTGGGTCCAGGGCCGGGCGTGAAGCTGGCCGTAGAGTTCGGCAGCCACTCGGTAGACCACGTGAATTACCTGGACGAACAGGACCTCCATGCGCTCGCCGGAAGCTGGGCTGGCTGGGACACTGCAACAAGAACAGGGACTGCGGGCACCGTCGCCACCTGCTTGCCCGCCTGCGACCTGTCCACAAGGCAACCGCTGGCCCCGGGCCGTGCACTGCTCGATGCAGGCGTGCGAATCGCACTGGCAAGCAACTGCAATCCGGGTACCAGCTACACGAGCAACATGAACTTCTGCGTGGCTACCGCAGTGCTCCAAATGGACCTGACCCTGGCTGAAGCCATCGAGGCGGCAACCTACGGAGGGGCGCTCGCGCTGGGCGTTGCCGACCAAGTGGGATCTATTGAGATCGGCAAGCGCGCGGATCTGCATGTTCTTGACGCGCCAGTTGCTGCGCATCTGGCGTACCGTCCTGGGATGAACTTGACCCACAGCGTGTATCGGGCCGGCAAAGCGATCTAGAGCTATGTGAGAGCCCATCCAAAATTTGTCTGGATCGCGCGCGCCCAGGGAAGGGGGATAGGGGCGGCAGGGATCCGGCCGCAAGGATTCTTCGGCCCCGAGCCGTGCTGCGGATTGAAGCAGTCCAAGCCGTAAGCAAAACTAGGACTCTGCATTCTGTCCGACTGCTCGATGGAAGCGATGAGAAGCCTTCAATGCCTGCCCCTGCTGGCCACGCAGGTCCGGTACTCCCAATTCCCGACGACTGGTGGCGGCTTCTGGCGAGATCGAGGCAAGCCTCCGTGCCTTCCCGGACTGGTAGCTTCCTAGCGCTGGGAAATCAGCGTCTCGTGCCCGGAGCCATGGGCAATTCTCCCGCTTGGCTCAGCACAGTTCTGCATGGGGATGCCCACTGTCCCAATGTCACTGAGAATAAAAGAGGCTTGCCTGCGGCTCGTGGAAACCGATTAAATGGCAGCTGCTCTTGCAAAGTCAGTTGGCTACGAAACAGCGGTCGCATTTAGGCAGCGATTCCAGGCCTTGAAAAGCTTGCCGCCTGTTGAATACCTGGCGGCGTTTCGCAAATAGCCACGAGGCTAGGAGGGCAGAATGAATATTCCATCGGGGCTCTCGAATCCTGAACGCTGACCGGTGCGCGCGTACACGCTCACCGACCATTGGGAGCCAGAACGGTAGGGAGCCAAATGCCAGTCGGCGAATCGCTGCACGAGCTGCAGCGAGGTTCCTTCGCGAAGTTCGTCCTGGTCTTCCGGTCCGCCGTTGGCATGGCGGGTGGTTCCGACAACGAGTACGCCCGAGACGCTGAGCACCTGATCGGCTAAGTTGAAAACGCCTCGCAGTTCATCGCGAGAAATGAAAGCAGGCACATTACCGGTCAACAATATGGCGTCGTACGTCCTTGGCAGGTCATGCTCGTCCAATGAGCCCAGGGCCAGCTGGTTCGCCGATTGCTGCCGGAACCAGCTCCCGTCGAATAGCTCTGCAGCTACATCCAGCACTTGGGGTGTGGGATCTATGCCGTAGCCACGGTGTCCCAAGCGGCGCAAGGCGTTGACGGTGTTGCCTACCCCGCAACCGATATCGAGAATTCGTGAATTGCGGCGGCAGAGCATGTCGGTGAAACGGGCGACTACTTCCAAATCAGTGCCGTCAAGGGTCTGAGCACGCATCTTCGCTGCGTATGAATCGTAGTCGGGGCCCATGTCCACAGTTTTGCATAGGAACGAGAGGTGAGCGACTTGTTTGCGCTAGCAGGCAAAAAATATAGCTCCGGATTAGGCATTCATGATAAACAGGACCTATGGCTAATACTGCTTTCAAGGGAACCCCTGTACAGACTATTGGTGATCTGCCGGCCGTTGGCTCGCAGGCTCCAGCTTTCACTCTCACCGACACCGGCCTTGCAGATGTCACCAGCGAATCGCTGGCTGGCCGTCGCGTTGTCCTGAACATCTTCCCGTCGGTTGATACCGGCGTTTGCGCTGCCAGCGTGCGTCGCTTCAACGAATTGGCTGCCGGCCTGGAGAACACGACCGTGGTGTGCGTTTCTGCTGACTTGCCATTCGCACTGGGACGCTTCTGCGGTGCCGAAGACATCGAGAACGTTACCGCTGCTTCGGTCTTCCGTTCCGACTTCGGTTCGGACTACGGTGTGACCCAGGTTGACGGTCCACTGGGTGGCTTGCTGGCCCGTTCGGTTGTTGTCCTGGATGAAGACGGCAAGGTTGTTTACAGCCAAATCGTCCCGGAGATCACCACCGAGCCGGACTACGATGCAGCCATCTCAGCACTGAACTAGATATTGTTTGCACCGGAAACGGTGCATGAAAGCCCGCTTGAAAATTTTTCAGGCGGGCTTTCTTTATGCCCAAGCCGGTAATCCCATCGGTCGATCAAGCCAAATCTCACGTGGCTTGTGGTGGGAACACATTTCGCCGAGGTTGATCATCAGTGGACCGGCTATCGGACGAGCAGAATCTGCATGCCTGGAACAACGCGGTAATTTCCTCGCTGACTAGTTAATTCCCATCAATAGTCGATTGCTGCCGCACTTTTGGGAGCGGTCTGCCACTGGCGGGAATTGGAGAATTTCTGGGCAGGCATTCTCAAGACGGGTTTCTCACCCTATACTCGAAATAGATTGTTTCTGACTGTTATCATCTAAAAATAATCATAAAACATCAATCCTGATCTGTCGGGCACTGCATGCCAAAAGGAGCAAACGCATGAGCGAGCGAACCGTGCTAGGCGCACATATGGAAGAAGAGCTGGTCTCGCAACCAGAGATGTGGCGTCGTGCAGTAGCGCAGCAACAGCGCGAAAACCTGTTGCCGGCCAAGGGCGCGAAGGTTGCCGTAGTGGGATGCGGGACATCATGGTTCATGGCTGAAGCCTATGCCGCGGCGAGAGAAGCAGCAGGCCACGGTGTGACTGATGCCTTCGTCGCATCTGAAGCGCGTATCGCTACGCGTGACTACGATGCCGTGGTTGCGATTACTCGTTCGGGCACCACCTCTGAAGTGCTCCAACTGCTGGCCGAACTCGATGACAGCATCCACACCGTAGGCATCATCGGGGACGTGGCCTCGCCCATAGTGGACAGGGTCGATGCCGTGATTCAGCTGCCTTATGCCGATGAGCAGTCCGTCGTCCAGACGCGTTTTGCTACCACTGCCCTGGCTTATTTGCTCTCCAGCGTGGGGGAAAAGCTGGATCACGCAATGACCCAAGCCGAAGCGCTGGTGAACTCGCCAACACCACAAGAACTAGTGGACGCAGAACAATTCACCTTCCTTGGACGGGGATTCTCCGTGGGCCTGGCCCATGAAGCCGCCTTGAAAATGAGAGAGGCTGTCCAAGGGTGGACCGAAGCCTACCCTGCAATGGACTACCGTCACGGGCCGATCGCCATTGCCGCGCCCAACCGAGTGACGTGGATGCTCGGCGAACAGCCCGAGGACCTGGATATCCAGGTGCGCAGCACTGGCGCCATCTACATCAATGAAGACCGTCACCCGTTGGCCGAGCTTGCCTACATTCACAGGGTCACCCTGGACCGGGCGCGTGCCCGGGGGATGGACCCGGACCACCCGCGCAACCTCACGCGCTCGGTGATTCTGGAAGGCTGAGTACTCAGCCATGTTAAAGCGATATCTGCTCTTCGATGTCGGCGGCACCGACGTTAAAGCCGGGCTGGCCACAGAAGAAGGTGAAATTCTCCGGGTACTGCGAGAACCTACGCGCAAGGCATCCCCGCAGCTTGCCGCCCAGGTACTCGTTGACCAGTTGCTCGGGCTCGCAGCCAAGCTCCGTGAAGCGAATGACCAGCAGCCGGCGGCAGCGGGCCTGGTGGTCTGCGGATTGGTAGACCCGGTTGCCGAGATGGCAGTGTTCTCAGCGAACCTCGGCTGGCGCGATGTTCCGATGAAGCGGCTGGTCTCTGACGCGCTCGGACTGCCTGTGGGCTTCGGGCATGATGTGGCTTCGGCTGCCCGTGCAGAACTGGAGTTAGGAAGCGGCGCACACGACGACGCACTGCGGCGCAACAGCGCCATTTTGATCATAGGAACCGGGATTGCGTCGGCCTTGGTGGTCGACGGCCGTCTCTTGGAAGCTGGCGGGTACGCAGGGGAACTGGGGCATGCGCCGGTCCCCGGAGGCCTGCTCTGTGCTTGCGGTGCCACAGGCTGCCTGGAAACCCTCGCCTCGGCCGGTGCCATCGCACGAAGATACGAACAAGCCACGGGAACATCGGCCGGTGCCAAAGAAATCTTCGCCGCCCGGGCCGCTGGAGACGCCAAAGCGGCAACGATCATCGCGGAGGCCATTGAGGCTCTGAGCTTCACGCTGGCTCAACTATGCTCATCAACCGCGCCAGAAGGAATCATCATTGGCGGAGGTTTGGCTCAAGCCGGGCCATCGTTCTTTGCTGAGATAGAACAATCGCTAGAACGGCGATTATCTTTCCAACGCAGACCACGGATTGTTCCGGCGCGGCTTGGCGCGGAGGCAGGGTTGCAAGGTGCCTTGCTGCTCGCCCGCCAGGCAACACATCCCGGGGCAGGGCGCCACCCATGATTCTTAGCTTCACGCCGAATCCGGCCATGGACGAAACCTACTTGACCCCGAATTTGAAGCTGGACTCCAGCCACAGGGTCACGCTGCAGCATCGCCAAGCAGGTGGCAAGGGGATCAACGTAGCCAAGGTACTGCACTCCCAGGGCATTGACGTCGAAGTCATATGTCCGCTGGGTGGCAGCCTTGGAGAGCAATTCGCTGTCGAATTAGGACAGCAGGGCATTGCGATCAATCCGGTTCGCACTTCTGTCCCCACCCGCCGCTCCATGGCTTTCCATGACGCGGAGTCCGACATGACGAGCATCTTCAACGAAACAGGTACCGCGCTGGCAACTGCCGAATGGTCGCGTATAGAAGACGAGTTCCAGGCCTTGCTATCGACAGCGAGCGCGGTGGCCATCTGCGGATCCTGGCCACCGGGAACTCCCAAGGAAACAATCAGCAGGCTCATTGGCCACGCCACCGGCCAAGGACTGTGGACTGTGGTGGATACCAGCGGGCCAAACCTGCTGCTCGCTGCCAAATGCGGGGCAGTTCTCAAGCCCAACGATCATGAGCTGCGCGAGGCCACCGGTTGCGCCAGCATAGGTGGGGGAGCGCGGGAATTGCTGCGTCTTGGCGCCCCGGAAGTCTATGTCAGTGCCGGGGCCCAAGGGCTGTACCACTTCACCAGGGAAACACCGCTGGTCGCCCATGCCAAACTCAACCGAACGCTGTCCGGGAACCCAACTGGGGCAGGGGATTCGGCCGTGGCCGCTATCGCCTCGGGGTTTGTGCAGCTGCTGAACCGGGAAGCGATCTTGCGACGGGCTGTCGCCTGGTCCGCGGCTACGGTACTCATGCCAACTGCAGGGAGCCTGTCACCCCAGCACATCGAGCTGGCTAGAGACACCAACTACCGCATTATCCCTGCGAACGAACAAATCTAAGGAGCACGACCATGCCATTGGTTCCCACCAGCCAAATTATGGATCAGGCAGTAAAGCAACGCCGAGGCCAAGGAGCTTTTAATGTTATTCACCTCGAGACCGCCCAAGCCATAATCGGTGGTGCTGAGCAGGTCGGGTTGCCGGTGATCTTGCAGATTAGCGAGAATTGCGTGAAATACCACGGTGGACTCCACGCGATTGCCGCTGCAACACTGGCATTGGCCGAATCTGCCGAAGTCCCGGTGGCTGTGCATCTGGATCATGCCGAGGATGAATCGCTGGTATACCAGGCAATGGATCTGGGATTTGGATCGGTCATGTTCGACGGCGCCAAACTGCCCTTTGAGCAGAACGTTGCAGCCACCATACGAGTAGTGGAAGCCGCCCATCGCCAAGGGGTCTACGTCGAGGCAGAACTTGGAGAAATTGGCGGAAAGGACGGTGCCCACGCTCCTGGGGTACGCACCGACCCTGTCGAAGCACGGCATTTTCATTCTCTGACAGAGGTTGATGCCCTCGCCGTGGCCGTCGGTTCCTCGCACGCCATGCTTGAGCGATCTGCCAGCCTGGACTTGCCACTGATTGAGCAGCTTTCGTCAACGCTGGCCATACCAGTGGTGCTCCACGGGTCATCCGGGGTCCCCGACACTACGCTGGTCAAGGCGATTAACTCCGGCATGCGCAAGATTAATGTTTCCACGCACCTGAATGGATTCTTTACCCGTGCCGTGCGTGATTGGCTCGAAGCCAATCCTGATGCCGTTGACTCACGCAAATATGTGGGCGCTGGCCGCGCAGCCTTGGCCTCAGAAGCGGCCCGCCTGCTCCGCCTCTTTGCCTTGCTTGAGCACTAAACTGGCAAAGAAGCATGCATTAATGATTACTTATGAGCTTTTTCGAACAAGTTAAATCTCTAAATATCAAAATTCTCTTGACCTGTGATCCGTAACACTTCATACTTTTTAGTGAATCTGACTTTTCTTGATTTATATCGGCAAGAAAAGTCACGAATTATTCACACTTGCATCGATGCAAAAGCATCACAGCGATGAGGAGCAACCATGAAACGTACGACGCGAACCGGGGTTCTCGCCCTTTCAACAGCCGCGGCATTGCTACTGACCAGTTGCGGTTTTTCTGATAATGGTGGCGGATCCGCGGATGCTTCAGGTGGCACTACGACCTTGAACATGCTCGTACCGACTTACTCGGATGGGACCAAGGGCCTCTGGGAAGGCGTAATCGCTGACTTCGAAGCCGAGCACGAGAACATTGACGTCAACCTCGAAGTCCAGTCTTGGGAAAACATCGAGGGTGTGCTGAAAACCAAGTTGCAGGGTGGACAAGCTCCTGACATCTACAACGGCGGAGCCTTCGCGGAGTTCGCTGCCGAGGGCCTGCTTGCACCGGCAAGTGACATTGCCTCGCAGGAAACCATCGATGATTTCCAAACGACTTTTGCGGACGCGGAGAAGTTCGAAGGCACCCAATTCGGTTTGCCATTGATCGCTTCGGCCCGGGCTTTGTTCTACAACAAGGCCCTGATGGAAGAAGCCGGCGTTGATGCCGTTCCTACCACTTGGGAAGAACTCCATGATGCATCGAAGCTGATCAGCGAGAAAACCAAGGCCGATGGTTACGGGATGCCCCTGGGCAGCGAGGAAGCCCAGGGCGAATCGCTGATCTGGTTCGCCGGAAACGGTGGCAGTTTCGGAGACTCGCAGAAGATCTCGGTGAATACGCCGCAAAACCTCGAAGCGGCCGAGTTCATGAAGAAGATGGTAGACGACGGTGTCACCCAGAATGATCCCGGTGCCACACAGCGTACCCCGATGCTCAACACGTTCGTCCAAGGCAAGCTCGGCTTCGCCTACGCGCTGCCGCAGACAATCGGGCAGATTGAGGACGAGAACCCGAAGCTGGACTACGGTGTGGCTGCCGTGCCGACGAAATCCGGTGAGCCTGCAACGCTGGGTGTTGCCGATCGCTTGATGTCCTTCAGGAATGACGGCAGCAAGTCTGCTGCCGTCAAAGAATTCATGGACTACTTCTTCTCCGCTGACGTCTACACCGATTGGGTGAGCACCGAAGGATTCTTGCCAACGACGAAGTCCGGCTCCGAGAAGATGGCTGGAGACGAAACACTCACGCCATTCCTGGACATGTTGCCTAACGCGGTCTTCTACCCGACGACAAACCCGGCATGGAACGCCACCGATGGTGCATTCAAGTCACTGATGGGCGAGTTGGGGACCGGCAAGTCTGCTCAGGAAGTACTCGAGAGCATCCAAGCCAAGGCCGACGCCGCAAGCTAGGAACTGCTACCGGAAGCATTCCACGGCAGGGCCCGC
>NZ_JBLVOJ010000024.1:244543-281349 GCF_053543715.1 Glutamicibacter sp. AGC46 | reverse complement strand
CCGGGCCTGCCGTGCTGGACAACCGAGAATCTCCGGTCCCAGGGTTACCTGGCCGAACGCAACGAAAGCGAGCCGACTATGAGCTCCGTACTGCCAGCTACGAACCGGGCCCGGCGCACCCGCCGCCGAGGCACGGATTCCCAGACATTCTTGTCTTCTTTGCCATGGATTGGGCCGGCACTCTTGCTGATCCTGGCCATCGTGGTGTTCCCCGCCGGCTACATGATCTACAACTCGACCAGGAAGATCTCTTCGGTGGGAACCGATCTTGAATCGGCAGGCCTGGAGAACTTCGTGACCATCTTCCAAGACCCGGTCTTGCCCCGAGTTTTGCTCAACACCGTTCTCTGGGTGGTGTCGGTGGTGGTCATTACCGTGCTGCTGTCACTGGTCCTGGCCCAGTTCTTGAACAAACCCTTCCCTGGACGCACCATCGTCCGGATGGCGGTTATCGTCCCATGGGCCGCCTCAGTAGTCATGACCACCACAGTTTTCTACTACGGGCTGGATCCGAACTACGGCATCTTCAACCACTTCTTTGTTCAACTCGGCTTGATGGATGAAGGCTACGGATGGACCAAGAACGCCGTTCCCGCCATTGCCGTTTCGGTAGTTGTGGCCATCTTTGTTTCCATCCCTTTTACGACCTACACCCTGCTGGCCGGGTTGCAAGCAATCCCGCAAGAAACTTTGGAAGCAGCCCGCGTAGATGGAGCCGGTAGATGGAAAACCTACCTGTTGGTGATCATTCCCCAGCTGCGATCCGCGCTGGCCGTCTCGATGCTGATCAACATCATCAACGTCTTCAATAACTTGCCGATATTGAAAGTGATGACCGGATCCATCCCCGGCAACAGCGCAGACACGCTGATGACCTACATCTTCAAGGTGCTGCAATTCGACCGCCGACTGGATCTGTCTTCGGCACTTTCGGTTGTGAATTTCGCAATCGTGCTGGTGATTGTGGCGATCTACGTGAAAACCGTCAAACCCATGCAGGAGATCTAGCCGTGACATTTTTGGTAACCGAAGATCGAGCCGCGAAGAAGACTGTCATCGGCCGGATGGTTGTAGGCTTCGCGGTAGTCATTATCTTCCTCATTCCCTACGGCACGATGCTGATCGGGTCGCTGAAAACCCAATCCGAAATCCTGGCTATCCCGCCAAAATACCTGCCGCAGGATGGTGCGCAGTTTTCCAACTACATCACCATGTGGGACACCCCGGAAACTCCGGTGCCCTACAACTTGATCTCCACCATCGTGATCGCGGTTTTCGCCACCTTGCTGGTACTGCTGGTCGCGACCCCGGCCGCCTACTACACCGCCCGATTCAAGTTCCCGGGCAAGATGGTATTCATGTTCTTGGTGATTGTCACGCAGATGCTGCAACCTGCCGTGCTCACCGCAGGTTTGTTCAAGCAGATGCTGGCTTGGAATCTGAACGACACTTGGCTGGCAATGATCCTGATCAATGCCGCCTTCAACCTGGCCTTCGCGGTATGGATCATGCACTCTTTCTTCGCAGGCGTACCACGCAGCATCGATGAAGCTGCGCAGATTGACGGGGCTGGAAAGCTGCGGGTGCTGTTCACCATCAACCTTCCACTGGTTTGGCCGGGTATTGTCACAGCAGTGATCTTCACTTTTGTTTCCTGCTGGAATGAATTCGCTGCCTCGCTGGTGATCCTCTCCACCGCCGAGAACCAGCCGTTGAGCGTCGCGTTGACCAAGTTCGTTGGCCAGTACTCCACTGCATGGCAATACGTTTTCGGAGTATCCATTGTGGCCATCGTTCCGGTGATCGTGCTCTTCGCATTGATCGAGAAGCGGCTGATCGGCGGCCTGGCTGCCGGTGCGGTGAAATAGCCGTGGGCACGGCGTTGCCGGCGCTGGAAATCGTGGCCACGTCTGGTGCATGCGCCCAACGGGCAACGCGGGCCGGAGCCGATCGGCTCGAAGCCTGCCAAGCGCTGGAACTAGGCGGGCTCACGCCAAACCCGGAAGCGCTCGAACAGATCCTTGAGCATCGGCCTCCACGAGGGGTGCACGCACTGCTGCGCAGCCGTCCGGGAAATTTCCGCTACACCACCGAGGAAGCCGCGCTCATGGAGAGGCAAGCTGCACGTCTTGCTGCCGCGGGGGTAGACGGGATAGTGCTCGGTGCGCTGGATCCACGCGGGGCACTGGACTTGGCCATGATGCGGCCCTGGGCCGAGGCCGCCCTGGCGGTGAACCAGAGGCTGGAAATCACGGTGCACCGGGCCATCGATGCCAGCCGAGACCCAATAGGGGAACTTGCCAGGCTTCTGGAGTTCCCGGCTCACCGAGTGCTCAGCAGCGGCGGGAGAAGAACCGTTGGCCAGGGCATGGCCACGATCGAGGCCATGGTTCAAGCCGCCGGCAGCCGGATCGAGATCATGTGCGGTGGCGGGCTGCAGGCAACAGATATTGAATCCGTACGCAGGCTGGGAGTCGCAGCCGTTCATTCTTCTGCCAAGACCCGCTATGCCGATACCATCGAAGTATCTGAGCAACAGGTGCGCCAACTGCGCTGCACGCTTGATGAACTGGAAAATTAAGGAGCGCGCACGATGAAACGCGAGGAACGGCAGAACCAGATCCTCGATCTGCTGGCCAGCCGCGGCCAGATCGATGTAGAGGAAGTCGTCAAGCAACTGGGTACCAGCCCGGCCACGGCGCGCCGGGACCTGGACGCATTGGCCGCCGCATCACTGCTTACCCGCACTCACGGAGGTGCGGTCTCCAACTCGGTGGCCTACGACCTGCCTTCCCGCTACCAGCGCGATAGCAACGACCGCGCGAAGGCGCAAATCGCGAAGCTGGCAGCCGACATGGTCTCGCAGAATATGGTCATCGGATTATCCGGGGGAACCACCACCAAGGCGATCGCCAGCGAACTGAGCCTGCGCCAAGACCTGGTGGGTGAACCGGGCCGGGTCACGTTGACCGTGGTCACCAACGCGGTGAACATTGCCTCGATGCTGGCCGTCCGCCCGCATATCCGGGTGATGGTTACTGGCGGCGTGCTCAACGACCGTTCTTACGAGCTGGTTGGTCCAATGGCGCAGTCCTCTCTGGCAAAGATCACCATTGACTTGGCTTTTGTCGGAATCAACGGGTTGGATCCCGAAGTCGGTCCGATGGTCAGCGATGAAATGGAAGCGGCAGTCAATGAGCAAATGATCCGGCAATCGAGCAGCAGCTACCTGGTGGCCGATTCATCGAAGATCGGCAGGCGCTCGTTTGTCATCTTGGATCGCCAGAACCTGACCGGCATCATCACGGACAACGACGCCACAAGCGAGCAACTGGGTGCCTTGGCCAAGGCCGGCATGCGTGCAGCCATGGACGTGGCGGAATATCGGCCCGAGGAGAAATCCTAGCTGCGCTGGAACTGCCCACCGAGCCGCTGGGCCGGTCGGCGTTTGTGCTTGCGGAACCAGCGGATGCCAAGCACTATCTTTTCCGATGGCCTGCGCTGGTCCTGTCAAAGCAAAGCGCGCAACAAGCAGGGCCGGCCGCACAGGTCAAAGCGAGGAGCCCAGGCTTTCAAGCAACGCCCGGCTTCGCGCGAGGAAGAGCTGTTCACGATTGCTATCGGGAGCCACGGAGTTGAATACCCCGGCGAGCATCACCGCAGCATCCAGCCTCAGCACAGTCCACGCTGCCGAAGTGTCGTCGAAACTGCCGCCATTTCCGGTGTATGCAGTACGCAAGCGCTCGCTGTCCAAACCGTTTTCGGCAATGGCAGCGTATTCCTCGATGCGTGCCAGTTCCATCTCCGGGGCAGCGCAGAGGGCATTACTCCAATCGAATATGGCCAGGGGCATTCCAGCCAGAACACGAACGTTCTGCCTACGGATATCCAGATGCAACAGGCTGCGCCGGTGCAAGGATCTTTCGAGAAGAGCACGCAACACGTCGGCCGATGGCAAGGCTGGCATCGCATGCTGGCGGGCTAGCTTCGCGTAGCGGTCAGCGATGCGCTGGGCAACCGTCGCATAAATTGTGCCGGCCTGGCTGCCTTCCTCGTCGAAAGCGAGCGGCGGAAGTTCGTGCAAAGAAGCCAGCAACGAGCCCAATGCGTGAGCGTCCACTGGTGAGCCGTCATCTTCGATGACTTCGGTGATCAACACCGGGTACCCGTCTTGATCTACGAGATCAATTGCCCGTGCGCTGGGCAACCCATGTTGTTGAGCCCAGATGCTGCAGTTCAATTCCTTGATCTGAAGGCTGCTGGCCGGAATCTGCGGATTGTTGCTGGTGTTGTAGACCCGCATTCGAGGGATGCGGTAGCCCTCGTAGCGGGTCCCGCGCAGCGAGCTGTAGAAAAGGAATTCGGTGCCTTCCCCGGTTAGTGCCAGCTCGCGTGCGCCACGGCGGGCGGCTAGCCTGGCAGCGACCTGATGGGGCTCGAGAATATGCGTCCTAGCCATTGATTGACTGCGCAGCGGTGAGGATGCGCGGACCAATCTTGCGCATGAGCTTGCCCATTTTCGGGTTGTCGGTGCGCGAGAGCGTATCCGATAGCCGTTCAAGACTCATCAGGCCCAACCAGATTTTGGCCCGGTATGCTTCCTCTGCGCTGGGAGCAATCAAATCCGCCATTTCCAATCCATGCCACAGGCTCAGGTAAGCGGTGTTCAAAGCCGGGTCCCACGCAGCGGCCAGGTCCCAATCCAAGATGCCAACCAGTTTCTCGCCGATCCAGTGCATGTTGTGCCCGGCCAAGTCGCCATGGACTAAGCCCGCAGGAACCTGTGCCAGGATATCGAGCTGGGCCCAGAGCTCGGTAGCAGGCCCTCGCAGTTCCTCGGGCAGCGCATCGAAGCATTGCTGCTGCCTGGCCTGGGTCCATTCGCCACGGAATGAAAACGGTTTGGCCAGATGCTCGCTGATCGGCTCCAGCGGCAGCTCGGCCAAATCCTTGACCAGCTGTCCCAGCACCTTCGGATCCCCGTAATGCGGTTCATGGGCGCTGCCGGGGATGAAAGACATGGCCACGGAGCTGAGTCCGTCGACGTGCAGGATCTCGGAGACCGCCACCGGAATCTGGTAGTTGAGCTGGCCCTCCAGCAAAGACAGCAGCTTGACGGAACGGGGCATCTGCTCCGTGGCCGCTGGCGTGCGCGCCATGCGAATCACCGCTTGCGGATTGCCAATGACCACCTTGTGGAATTGTCCGCCTTCGTTCACGGCCGCATCTTCCCAGGAAAGATCGGGGCAGAGCTGACGGGCAATCTGCAGTTCTCCAATGGTGGCAGGACGGCTCACTCGCACTCTTCTCGTTCAGCTTGCTGGTGGTCTCAACCTCAGGCTATCGCAGGTTTGCCACGTGGCTGCTCAGTACGCGCACAGCCAGATCAGCCTATGATCGGAAACGTGAACGCTGAACAATCTAAGCAGACAGCAACCCGCAAGACCCTCAAATTCGAGATCGTCTTGGTTCTTGCCCTGTCTTTGGGACAAAGCGCGGTCTACTCGCTGCTGAGCTTTGCCGACAAGGTCACCCGGGCGCCGCTGCGCGAGCAGACTACATCGTTGAACAACCCGCAGAGCACCCGCGAGTTCTTTGATTTCTCCTACCAGCTGCTGGACATCTTCTTTGCCTTGGTACCCGTCGTGCTGGCGCTCTACCTGATGAAGCGCACGACCGGACGAACCATCCGGGACATCGGTTTCGATATGCGCAAGCCGGGCAAGGACGCACTGCTCGGGGCGGGGATGTTCTTGGCCATGGGAGTAGGAACGCTGGGCGTCTATGCCGCTGGGCGGGCACTGGGCGTCACCACGGCACTGTCAGCAGCGAATCTTGGCGATTATTGGTGGAGCGTCCCAGTGCTTCTGCTGTCGGCTGCACGTCATGCAGTCCTCGAAGAAGTGCTGATGCTCGGATTCCTGTTCATCTACGCCAAGAAATTGGAGCTGGGCCTGTGGAGCACCATTATTGGTTCTGCGATGATCCGAGGCAGCTACCACCTGTACCAGGGGGTGGGGCCGATGATCGGCAATATGCTCATGGGCGTCGTCTTCGGCTGGGTATACCAGAAGTACGGGCGGGTGATGCCGCTGGTTATCGCGCACTTCCTGCTTGATGCCATCGGCTTCGTGGGATACGCCTTGGTCGGGCCGGCCATCGGAATCGGCCAGTAGCGCCGGTAAGCTGAGCCAATGCAGATTACCGTGCTGCGCGAGGAGGACCTTCGCCAAGCAGTTGAATTGTGGGAAGCAACTGGGCTGACTCGTCCGTGGAATGATGCGCTCGCCGACGCCCGACGGGCTTTGGCCGAGCCTACTTCCACGGTGCTGTCAATCGTTGAGAACGATCAACTCATGGCTACTGCGATGGTTGGCCATGATGGCCACCGAGGTTGGCTCTACTATGTTGCGGTGGATCCGTGCCGGCAGGGCAACGGCCTGGGAAGGGCGCTGGTGGATGCCGCTGTCCTGTGGCTGCGGGATCTCGGCGTGCCCAAGGTGCAGCTCATGGTCCGCGAGGAGAACTCTGCCGTCATCGATTTCTATGAACGGCGGGGCTTCGAAGACCAGCACGTCGCGGTCCTGGGGAAGCGGCTGGACCGGCCTTAAGGAAAAGAAAGTAGGTGGGGACGCCATTGTCCCCGCCTACTTGCGATCTCTGCGGAACTGTTTACAGCACCACGGTTCCGGACTCGGTCTCAAAGGTAACCGACATGATGCCCGGAGTGCCATTCGGCGCTTCATATTGCATGGTGACAGCGCCCAAATTGACGTTCTGCGGCTGGCCCAGCCAATCCAGCACCCGTTCACGCGAGCCGGCGATGGAGATCTGGCTGATGGCGCCGGCAGGTTCCAGCGCCTTGGACGGATGCAGCTCCTCGGATCCTTCATCCCAGGAAATCAGGTACGGGCACTGCGGATCGGCGATCAGGCCCTTGATGCCAATCTGCTGCCAGGTCAGTTCGCGGCCATCAGGGAACTTCCGGTTGCCCGGCACCGACTTGCGGCCCAAGCGCTCCTCGGCACTGGATAGATCCTCCACCGAGACGCACCAGCCCATCCAGCCGCCGCCGAGCTCCGAACGGGCGCGAACCGCCTGTCCGAAGGGTGCCTTGTCGCTGGCCGGGTGGTTCAGGACTTCAACCACCTCCAGGTACTGGCCATGCTTGAGCGGGAAGATGACATTGCGTGTTCCGAATCGTGGATGCACGCCGCCCTTGACGAATTCCAGTCCAAGGGACTCGGAGATTCTTTCAGCGGTTGGCAACAGCCCGTCCGGGCCGCATGCATAACTTACGTGATCTAGCCTCATCATGTGCCCATCATGGCAACATGTGATGCGAGTCTCTACTTAGGCACACCTAAGTGCCGTGATGCTATCGAATACTCTGCGATGAACCTGCAATATTCGCGAAATATGACCGATTGAGTCCAATGACGAGCCCTTGCGTTGCAAAGATCTTCGGTTTTCGGGCAAACTGGTACCAGGTCATGAGTCCCAGTAACAAGCCCCGGCTTACTGGGCGGCAACCCTCCAACCGCGGTGGGGTGCCCCGGGTGAAGACCTGGCCCTTGAACGCACAAGGCATCAAGGACAAGCGCGGGTTACCCCTGGAAGTCGTCACGATATGGTGCTTCCTGTCGGTGTCTTTTCAGTGGCGTACCCCCATAGTCATGAAACGCTATTTGGAGGAAACCATGAGCAATAACTGGTCATTTGAAACCCGTCAGATCCACTCCGGCCAGACCCCGGATCCGACGACCGGAGCACGGGCTCTCCCGATTTTCCAAACCACCTCTTTCGTCTTCCCCAGCGCCCAGAGCGCTGCTGCACGTTTCGCGCTGCAGGAACTGGAGCCGATCTACACCCGTATCGGCAACCCGACCACCGACGCGGTGGAAACCCGCATCGCTGACCTGGAGGGCGGCGTTGGAGCACTACTGCTCTCTTCGGGACAGGCTGCCACCACTTTCGCCATCTTGAATTTGGCCGAAGCCGGCGACCACCTGGTGGCCAGCCCCAGCCTGTATGGTGGAACCCAGAACCTGCTCAAGCACACGCTCAAGCGCCTGGGCATCGAGGTCACCTTCGTTTCGGACCCGGACAACCTGGATGATTGGCGTGCCGCGGTGCGTCCGAACACCAAGGCCTTCTTCGGGGAAACCATCTCCAATCCGCGACAGGACGTCCTGGACATCGAGGGCATCTCGGCGATCGCCCACGAAGCTGGCGTGCCGCTGCTGGTGGACAACACCCTGGCCACCCCGTACCTGATCCGCCCGATCGAGTGGGGCGCGGATATCGTGATCCATTCGGCCACCAAGTTCCTTGGCGGCCACGGCAATGCCATTGCCGGTGTCATCGTGGACTCGGGCAACTTCGACTTCGCCAAGGACGCCGACCGCTTCCCGGGCTTCAACACCCCGGACGAGTCCTACAACGGCCTGGTCTTCGCCCGCGACCTGGGTGTCAACGGCATCCTGGGCGCCAATCTGGCCTACATCCTCAAGGCCCGCGTGCAGTTGCTGCGCGATTTGGGTTCCTCGGTTGCGCCGTTCAACGCGTTCTTGATCGCGCAGGGCCTGGAAACCTTGTCGCTGCGCATTGAGCGCCACGGCCAGAATGCCGTAGAAGTTGCCAATTGGCTCGAATCCCGCGAGGAAGTGCAGAAGGTCGCCTACGCAGGCCTGAAGTCCTCGCCTTGGCATGAGCGTGCGCAGAAGTACAGCGATCAGGGCGCCGGCTCGATCATCGCGTTCGAACTGGAGGGCGGTTCGGAAGCCGGCCAGGCCTTCGTGGACGCACTGGTATTGCACTCCAATGTCGCGAACATCGGCGACGTGCGCTCATTGGTCATCCACCCGGCCTCCACCACCCATGCCCAGCTCTCCGAAGCTGAGCAGGTTGCGGCCGGCGTGAGCCCGGGACTGGTGCGGCTGAGCGTCGGACTGGAGAATATCAAGGATATTCTGGCCGATCTGGAACTGGGCTTCCAAGCTGTTGCAGCCCTCGAGAACAAGGAACTGCAGGAAACCCTCTAGGCATGGCATCCATTGTGACTACTGAAGATACTCTGCGCGCCGAAGAGCTCGCTGGCGGGCAAGACGGCATTTTGCGCCGTAAGTCCGTGGGGGAGCACCACTTCGAATTCGGTGGATTCCTTCCGGACGTGGTGCTGGCCTATGAAACGTGGGGGACGCTAGCAGCTGATGGCTCCAACGCGGTGCTCGTGATGCATGCGCTCACCGGTGACGCCCACGTTGCGCAAGGCGATTCGCAAAGCGCCGGCTGGTGGGAAGAGCTCGTAGGCCCCGGCGCCACGGTTGACACCAATGAGTACTTTGTCGTGTCCATCAACATGGTGGGTGGTTGCAATGGTTCCACCGGCCCCTCGTCCTTGGGCGACCAGGGCCTGCCCTACGGTTCGAGCTTTCCCTTCGTCACCATCAAGGACTCGGTGCGCCTTGAAGCTCGGCTGGCCAAGCAACTGGGAATTGATTCCTGGCATGCGGTCATTGGCGGTTCGATGGGCGGTGCGCGCGCGTTGGAATACGCCGTCGAGTTCCCCGACCAGGTCAAGAATCTCGTAGTGATGGCCTCGAGCGCGCAGGCGACTGCCGAGCAAATTGCCTTTGCACAGGTGCAAACCCAATCCATCCGGTTGGATCCGCACTTCTGCAATGGCGACTACTACGGCAACGATGCCCGCCCGGACGCCGGTCTTGGCTTGGCTCGCCGCCTGGCCCACATCACCTATCGTTCCGAGGCCGAGCTTGAAACCCGTTTCTCGCGCAACCCGCAGGATGGCGAGAAGCCAACGGGTCTGCTCGAGGGGCCTCGCGGGCGGTACCAGGTGGAAAGCTATCTTGACCATCAGGCCAGCAAGCTGGTGAATCGTTTCGACGCCAACAGCTACCTGGTGCTCACCGAGGCGCTGATGAGCCATGATGTGGCTCGCGGCCATGAATCCCTGGAAGCCGCCTTGGCGCGACTGGCGAAGGTCAACGTGGTGGTTGCCGCGGTAACCACTGACCGGTTGTACT
The DNA here is from genome assembly GCF_053543715.1 of Glutamicibacter sp. AGC46. Taxonomy (NCBI): domain Bacteria; kingdom Bacillati; phylum Actinomycetota; class Actinomycetes; order Micrococcales; family Micrococcaceae; genus Glutamicibacter; species Glutamicibacter sp. AGC46. The sequence continues at coordinate 271,303 of NZ_JBLVOJ010000024.1, read as the reverse complement.
TTCCTGAGCAGTCAGTGAAGCTGGCTTCGTCGCTGGCCAAGCCAAAACCGGTGCACTACATTGATTCGCCGATTGGCCACGATGGATTCCTGACCGATGCCACGCAGCTCGATGGCGTGCTTCGGACCTTGGTGTTCGGAGACTGAACCCCGGAAGGGGCTCGGGAAGATTTCAAAGCCTGAAGCAGTTCCGCCAGTAATCGGTGGAACTGCTTCAGGCTTTTCATGCCTACTTGGCGCTGTCGCCGGCGCCGAGCGAGTCGTTTGGCTTGGTCCGCGCAAACGGCGTGGCCGAGGGCCGTTTCGGGGTGATGCCGTCGCCGGAGGACTGGTGGCGCAGGCGGCGCAATACCCAGGGAGCAAGATGCTCACGCGCCCACTGCAGATCCTCCTTGCGGGCTTCCCTCCAGCTGCGTTCATCCACGGCCGGAACGATTTCGGTGTCCAGCGGATGCGCGACGTTCAGCGAGTCCAGTGCCATGGCGGCAATGCGCTGGTGCCCGGCGGGGGAGAAGTGCAGGCGATCCGGTGCCCACATCTGGGATTGGTGCAACTCCTGCAAGGCCCACATGTCCGCCACGATGGCGTCGTGGCGGGCGGCTACGGTGCGCACGTTTTCGTTGTAGATCGCCACCTTGCCTCGGATGCTTCCCAAAACCGGGGTATCGCGAATATCGGGCCCGGTGAAGAGCAAGAGCGTGGCGCCCGTATCGGTGAGCTTGGCTACCGCATTGTCGAGGATATCTGCAATCTTGTCTGGATCCCCGCCCGGGCGCAGGACGTCGTTGCCGCCTGCGCAGAGCGAGATCAGATCGGGCTTCAGGTCAATGCAGGGATCGAGCTGTTCGGCAACGATCTGGCCAATCAGCCGGCCTCGAATGGCGAGATTGGCATACGAGAAGTCCGGGACGGTGCGGCTGAGCTCATGGGCCAAGCGGTCGGCCCAGCCAAGGTGGCGGCCGGTGCTCGACGGGTCGGGGTCGCCGATGCCCTCGGTGAACGAGTCCCCAATGGCGACATAGCGGCGCCACGGATGCAGTGGGGCATTGGCGGATGTTGATGGTTCAGAAGCAGAATCGTTTGGCACGAATCTATTGTTACCAAAGGGTAACTTATAGTCAATCATTCCCGAGGATGATTCCATGAGCCGCCGTGCTAGTCACTCAAAGCGTCCCGGCGCGCCTGCAAGTACTCGTCGCGGGTAATGATTCCTCGCGAGTGCAGGGAATCGAGTTCGGCAAGCTTGTCCTCAAGGGATTTTTCCGGCGTCAGCATAGCTGAATTAGCGGCTCTTGCCATCAGTTCGGTTTCCAGGGTCAGCGGATCAAAACCGGCGCTCTTGGCTTTGCGGTAATTGCGCACCGCTACGAAGATGATCAATCCGATAACGGCGATAAAGAGCATGGCGAACAGGGGAGTGCCGACTGAAAATACGGTGTCCACGTTATCGAATAGGGACGAAGCGCTTCCCGGGTCCGGTTCGATGTACCCGAAACTATCGAGATCCTCTTGCAGCTGCCCCGGAATATTTTCGCTGTATTCAATTTCGTCCATGGCGCCTATTCCTAACTCTGTCACTGTCGCTGTCGCCGTCTCGTCCGGCGAGAGCGGCGTTCCGGAGGACCGTGAGGCCGTTGGTCCAGTTGAACACGAAAAGCTTGGAAAGCTAAGCAATTTTTACAAGATTTATAATCTTGTAACATGTCAACTGGATTTCCCGGCCTTGGAAGACCAAGGTTCCAGGACAGTGCCGGCCAACGCCTTCAGCAGATTCGACGGCGATTATGGGGAAGTTCTGCTGTACCCGGGCGCTGCCATCGCCGGTGGACGGGGACTTGATGGAATCGGGCCGCGGAAGCGCTGAGCTAGCGAGGTCCTGTTCGATAGTCTTGGGGAACTATGACTATCCCGGACCAGGCTCCAGTGGCCATCATCTCCCGTAACGACGAATCCCGCCTTGGAACTCCGCTGCTGGTGTTCCTGCACGGCTATGGCTCGAATGAACAAGACCTCATGGGGCTCTCGCAGCATCTGCCCGAAGAGTTCACTTACCTCTCGGTGCGCGCACCGCTGCAAGCAGGCCCGGGGTACAGCTGGTTCCCGCTGACCCAGGAAATCGACTACTCCATCGAGTCGGTGGCACGCAGCGTCGAAGCGCTATGGGCATTGCTGGAACCGCTGGTAAAGCAGCACTCCTCGATCACCCTGCTCGGTTTCTCCCAGGGCATGGCCATGGCCACTTCATTGGCACGCTACCAGCCCGATTCCATTGAAGCCGTCGTCGGGCTCTCGGGCTTCGCCGTGGATCCCGGGCCCCTGGAAATATTCGACGACGCGAAGCTGGCAGAAAAGCCGCTGCCGCTGTTCTGGGGCCGCGACCTGGCTGACCCGGTAATCACCCGGGACAAGATCGAATACACCCTGGGATGGGTCCTGGGGCACACCGAATTGGCCAGCGAAACCTACCGGCAGATTGGCCACTCGGTGTGCATGGAAGAACTGCAGGATGTGGCCGAGTTCCTCAACAGGGTCGTCCTGGGGAAAAGCTGACTACTGCTGCGCGGTGACCTTCACGCATTCACCATTCACGCACACCACGTCGCCGGGGCGGATCTGCGCCCCGCGACGGGTGTCCACCTCTCCATTGACGGTGACGATTCCGTCGGAAATCATTTCCTTGGCGTGGATGCCATCCTCGGCCAGGGAGGCAAGCTTGAGCAACTGGCCCAAGCGGATGGACTCGTCGCGGATTTCTAGGTCAAAAGCTTCATTGGCACTCATGGCTTCCATTCTTCCCTAAATAAGTGCGCTGCATCGTAAGAATCGGCCAAAGGCGTGGAAGTTCACGTCGGCGTTACCTGATTCGGCTTCGTCTGCAGGCCGCGGAAACGATACCCTTGGAAGGTATGTATTTTTCTACGGACCGCAACCAGCGGCCTCGTAATTCCCATTGGAGTTGATATGGCGCCACAGTCCAAGCTAGACCAGGTTATTTCCCTCGCAAAGCGTCGAGGATTCGTTTTCCAGGCTGGTGAAATCTACGGTGGTTCCCGTTCGGCATGGGATTACGGTCCCCTGGGCACCGAACTGAAGGAAAACATCAAGCGCGAGTGGTGGCAGAACTTCGTTCGCGGCCGCGAGGACATGGTTGGCCTGGACTCGTCGATCATCTTGCCCAAGGCTGTCTGGGAAGCATCGGGCCACGTGGCCACCTTCACCGACCCGCTGGTCGAATGCATCCAGTGCCACAAGCGCCACCGCCAGGACCACCTGATCGAGGCTTTCGAGGCCAAGAAGGGCCGTGCGGCCAAGGACGGGATGAGCGAGATCGCCTGCCCTGACTGCGGCACCAAGGGCCAGTTCACCGAGCCGCAGATGTTCTCCGGCCTGATGAAGACCTTCCTGGGCCCAGTGGATACCGAAGCCGGCCTGGCCTACATGCGTCCGGAGACCGCCCAGGGCATCTTCGTGAACTTCGCCAACGTGCTCACCGCCTCGCGCAAGAAGCCGCCATTCGGCATCGGCCAGATCGGCAAGGCTTTCCGCAACGAAATCACCCCGGGCAACTTCATCTTCCGCACCCGCGAGTTCGAGCAGATGGAAATCGAGTTCTTCACCGCTCCAGAAGATGCCCCCGCCTTCTTCGACCAGTGGGTCAAGGATTGCTGGGCATGGTTCCTGGATCTGGGCATCAAGGAAGAGAACCTGCGCCAGTTCGACGTGCCAGAAGACGAGCGCGCGCACTACTCGGCCGGCACCATCGACTTCGAGTACCGCTTCGGCTTCCAGGGTTCGGAGTGGGGCGAGCTCATGGGCGTTGCCAACCGCACCGACTACGACCTGTCCAGCCATGCGAAGGCTTCGGGCTCCGAGCTGTCCTACTTCAACCAGGCCACCGGTGAGCGCTACACCCCCTACGTGATCGAGCCTTCCTTCGGCCTGACCCGTTCCATGATGGCTTTCCTGGTCGATGCCTACACCGAGGACGAAGCACCGAACACCAAGGGCGGCGTAGACAAGCGCACCGTGCTCAAGCTCGATCCGCGCCTGGCTCCGGTCAAGGCCGCGGTGCTGCCGCTGAGCCGCAATGAGAACCTTTCCCCGAAGGCCAAGGACCTGGCTGCCGAGCTGCGCAAGCGCTGGAACATCGACTTCGATGACGCCGGTGCCATTGGCCGCCGCTACCGCCGCCAGGATGAGATCGGCACCCCGTTCTGCATCACCGTGGACTTCGACACCCTCGAGGACCAGGCCGTGACCATCCGCGAACGCGACACCATGTCCCAGGAACGTGTTTCCCTGGACCAGGTCACCGCTTACCTTTCCGAGCGCCTGAACGGAGCCTAGAGCCCGATGAACGAACTGGAATTCCGCCTGTGGCGCTCCGGGGACGACCTCCAGCTGCTGCAGATCTTCGGCGACCCGCGTTCCCCGCAGGCCCACCAGGACCGCACCATGCTGCGCGAAAACAGCGATGCACCGTTCTCCCGCACGCTGGTAGCCACCGTTGACCAGGTGGCTATCGGCGCCGGCGTGGTGTTCGCTTCCTCGCTGCATCCGCAGCGCCTGTGGCTCTATGTCGAGGTAGCCGCCGAGCAGCGCCGGTCCGGCGTGGGCACCGCCCTGGTGGAACAGCTGCGCAAGCAGATTCCGGCCGGCCAGGCGCAGGAGCTCAAGGCCCGCTACACGGTGACCGCGGGCGATCCTGCTGCCGCGGCGGCTGGCTTCTGCCAGTCGCTGGGCCTGGGAGAAATCCAGGTCTCGCGCGATGTCATCCTGGAGCCGGGGGCTCTGGCTGAACCGGTTTTCGACACCAATGACCGGGTGATCGAGGACCTGTCCACCGGCAGTGTCGAGCTGACCCAGCTGGTGATGGATTTCTACAACGCGGTGCACACCGGTTGGGATCCAGCCAAGATGACCGTGGGTTCGGCGCAGCGCATGCTGCTCGACGAGCACACCGGCGCGCAGGGCGCCCTGGTGCTGCGCGACAAGCCGAAGCGCGAGGGCGGTGTTCCGCTGGCTTTCGCGGTCAGCTACGTGCCCGCCCGCGAGAACGCCCCGACCGACGTGCTGGTAGGCCACAACCCGGCCTTCAGCGATGACGAAGTGGCAGAAGCGGTGCGCGACATGGTCGCCATGCTGATCCACCAGTACCCGGTGAAGCTGGAAGTCGACTCGTCGATGTTCATCCTCTCCTCGCTGATTGATGCGTTGGCCGTGGTTGACCAGGCCACCGTCATATCCACGACGCATATCCTCGCCAGCGACGCGGCGAAGTAATGCCAGCAAGAACGGGACCCGCCTGGCGGGTCCCGTTTTTGCCATTCTGCACCAACCTCCACTTCTTGAAAGAACTCCGTTGACCACCAGCACCACCATGACCTCGCAGGTCCGCTCCGGCGGAAAGATCCTGTTCATCCTGCTTGCCATCGCTTCGGGCCTGCTGCTGTGCGTGCAGTCTCGCATCAACGGGGCGCTGGGCGCGAAGCTGGGGGACGCCATCGCGGCATCAACCATCAGCTTCGGTGTCGGCTTGGCGGCATTGGTACTGCTGGCCATCTTTGTTCCCGCGGTGCGCGGCTCGGTGGCGCAAGTGCCGCGCGCCTTGGCCCAGGGCCGTTTCCCGCGCTGGTACCTGGTGGCCGGCGCGGTAGGTGCCCTGATTGTCTTCAGCCAGGCCGCCGCGGTGCCGCTCATTGGGGTGGCGCTGTTCACCGTCTGCCTGGTGACCGGCCAGGCAATCGGTTCCATGTTCATGGACCGGGTGGGCTTTGGCGGGGCCGCGCCGCGCAAGATCAATGCCTTGCGCATCCTCGGCGTGGTGCTGACCATTATCGGCGTGGTTTGGGCGGTCAGTCCGCGCGGAGCCGACGCGGACCTTTCCGCGTTGCTCCTGCCAATGGCGCTTTCGGCAGCCGTCGGCATGCTCATGGGCTTCCAGGCAGCTGCCAACGGCGCGCAAGCGGCGGCTTATGGCGGCGCCACGGCGGCGACCCTGGTGAACTTTGCCGTCGGGTTCGTGGTCCTGGCGATGGTGATGCTGGTGCGGTTGCCTGCCGGCATCGGCCTGGACCCGCTGCCAGGCACCTGGTGGTACTACATCGGCGGACTGCTCGGTTGCCTGTTCGTCGGCATCACCGCCCTGGTGGTCAAGCGGCTCGGAGTGCTGGTCACCAGCCTCGCGGCCGTTGGCGGCCAGCTGGTGGGCTCGCTGCTCCTGGACGTTTTCTTCCCGGCCCCCGGTTCGTCCGTCACCGCCGCAACTGTCATGGGTACCTTGCTGACACTGCTCGCCGTTGGCCTGGCCTCGATCTCAGGAGCGCGGAACGCGAAGCGCGCCAGCCCCAGGATCCCGGTGGCATCACGCAATTAGCGTGGCGCGCTATCGCTGTTTACCTTCCGTTTTCCTCCACGACTTATGCTGGAATCCATGGAACCACAGCGCATGGCACAGGGCTCGGCTAGGGAAGTCTTCAAGGTCTTCCTGAAGCTCGGCTTGACCTCTTTTGGCGGTCCCATCGCCCACTTGGGATACTTCCGCACCGAACTGGTTGATCGCCGCCGCTGGCTCGATGACCAGCAGTACGCCCAACTGGTCGCATTGAGCCAGTTCCTGCCGGGCCCGGCATCCAGCCAGGTCGGTTTCGGCTTGGGCTTGCACCGGGCCGGAATGCGCGGTGCCCTGGCGGCATTCCTGGCGTTCACCCTGCCCTCTGCGGTGGTGATGGCGGTCTTCGCCTTCGGCGCTTCGCTGTTCAGCGGTCCCATCGGTACCGGGCTGCTGGCCGGCCTGAAAATCGTTGCGGTCGCCATCATCGCCCACGCGGTACTGGGCATGGCAAGGAACCTGGCTCCGGATCGTGCCCGTGCCGCCATTGCGGTTGTCGCCGCCGGATCGGCGCTGCTTTTGGCCGGAAGCTTCGGGCAGGTCCTGGCCATTGCCTTCGGCGCATTGGCAGGATATTTCTGGTGCCGCGGCAAGGATGCCGGAGCAGCGGCGGCTATGCAGTTTCCGGTATCAAGGACCGTGGGCATCAGCTGCCTGTCGCTGTTCGCCATCCTGCTTTTCGGGTTGCCGGTGGCAGCCCTTGCAACGGGCTGGGATCTGCTGGGCTTCATCGATGCGTTCTACCGCTCCGGCGCCCTGGTCTTTGGCGGCGGGCACGTGGTCCTGCCGCTGCTCCAAAGCGCAGTCGTGGATCCCGGGCTGATCAGTTCCCAAGAATTCCTCGCCGGCTACGGCGCGGCCCAGGCCATGCCCGGACCGCTCTTCACCTTCGCCGCGTACCTTGGCGTCCTCGTCGACTCGGGTCCCGGCGGCGCTGCCGGAGCGCTCATCGCCTTGCTTGCCATTTTCCTTCCGGGCTTCCTGCTGCTGCTCGGCGTGCTGCCGTTCTGGAACCGGGTGAGCCACTGGCCTGCCGCCAGGGCCATCATGCATGGCGCCAACGCGGCAGTGGTCGGGGTGCTCGCCGCCGCACTGTACAACCCGGTCTTCACCTCGGCGATTACTTCGGCTCCCGCTTTCGTCCTGGCCTTGCTCTGCTTTGTTTTGCTGACCGCCTGGAAGATGGCCCCATGGATTGTCGTGGCCATCGGTGCGCTCGGGGGAGTGCTGCTGGGCGTGCTGGCTTAGGCAGGCTCGGTGAGCTGCTGGGGCCGGCACCCCGGTGCGCCTCGTGGCGCCCGGGTACCGGACCTCGGCGCAATGCCCCTAGTTCAGGCTCTTGGCTGTGTTGAGCACTGCGATCAGCTCGTCGAACCATTGCGCATAGCTGCTGTAGGTGAACGGACGCTTATCATCCCATTCGACCACCTGGCTGGCCTCTACCGCTGGCAAAGACGCGAAGACGGGATGGTCCTTGACCTGCTGCGCGGTGCCCGAATAGCTCAGCACCACATCGGCAGGGTAATCGGCAACCTTCTCCCAGCTCATTGAAGCCCAGCCGCTGTCCTCGGTCTGGCCGACAATATCGAATCCGAGTTCATCCAGCAGGGCCAGCTGGCCCAGTGATTTCTGGCCGACGTACAGGTCGTCATACCCATTGAGCGCGATGATCCGCAACGGCTGGTCCTTGGCCAAGGCACGCAACTGTTCAAGTTTGGCTTGGTAGTCGGCCTTGGCGGCGGACTGCGACGCAATATCCCCACCCAATGACTTGGCCAATGATTCATAGTCCTCGATGACCTCCAGAACAGGCCGGTTGCCAAATTTGATGCCCAGGAATGGAGCCGTGGCAGTGGCCTCTGCCTGGACCTTGTCATCCCACCAGGTCCAGCCCGTGCCTTCGGCATTGCCGAAGCCCACGATCAGATCCGGGTCGAGGCCAAGCAACTTCTCCAGGCTGAACTCTCCGTCCTGGCCGATGATGGTCATCTCTGCTGGATCCGCACTGCCAAGGGCCAGGCTGCCCGACTCGTCCAAACCGTATCCGAAGACGCCCGAGGGGCGGATGCCGTAGTCCCAGAGTGCCGCAGCCGAATAGGAATCGGTGACCAGCGTTTGCGGTGCGGCATCCATGGAGATGGTTTTTCCATAGCCGGAATCGGTGAAGCTCCACGCTGCGCTGGCTTCGCCGCTTGAAGGGGAAGCGGCCTGGGTGCTCGGGCTGCAGGCGGCCAGGGCCAGGGCTGCGGCCAGCGAAGCTGCGCCGAAAAAGACGCGTCGGGTCATTGGTTGCATGTTCTTTTCCTTCTTAGATGGCCTCGTGGCCCAGCGGGATCACGAGTGGTGTGTGCGAGACGGGATCCTGGATGATGGTGCAGGGCAAGGCGAAAACCTCGCGGATCAGTTCCTCGGTGACAATCTGCGAGGGAGGTCCTGCGGCGACGATTTCACCGGATTTCATCGCGATCAGGTGCGTGGCGTAGCGGCACGCTTGGTTCAAGTCATGGAGCACCGCAACCACCGTATTGCCCTGTTGCTCGTTGAGCCTGCGGCACAGTTCCATGATTTCGATCTGGTGGGAGATGTCCAAGAAGGTGGTCGGTTCATCGAGCAGCAGCAAAGGAGTCTGCTGGGCCAGTACCATAGCGATCCAGACGCGTTGGCGTTGCCCGCCGGATAGTTCGTCGACCAGCCGCCGGGAGAGCCCGGTGGTGCCTGTGGCGTGCATGGCGCTGAGCACTGCTTGCTCGTCCGCGGCAGACCATTGGGAGAACAAGCCTTGGTGCGGGCTGCGGCCGCGGGCGATCAGATCCGCAACGGTGATGCCATCCGGGGCGATGGAGGACTGCGGCAGCAGCCCCAGCCGCTGGGCCACCTGCTTGGCTGGCAGGGACAGGATCGGTTTGCCATCCAGGATGACCTGGCCGGAGGAAGGCTTCAGCACCCTGGACAGGGCGCGCAGCAAGGTCGATTTGCCGCAGGCGTTGGGTCCAATGACGACCGTAAACGAGCCCGGGGGGATGGATAGCGAGAGGTTTTCGGAGATGGCCGATGGCCCGTAGCCCAAGGTGAGCCGGTCGGCGGATAGCTGCGGATGGGTCATGCTCATTGGCGTCGTGCCTCACGAAGTAGTAGCCAGATCAGGTAGACCCCGCCGATGCTGACGGTGACTACGCCAACCGGCAGGGAAGTGTTCTCCAAAACGCGCTGGGCCAGCACATCGCTGGCCAGCAGCAGCACGGCGCCGAGCAATGCCGAGTAAGCCAACGACACGCCTGCGCTGCCCATGATCCGGCGCGCGATTTGCGGAGCAGCTAGCGAGATGAAGGCTATGGGGCCTGCCGCCGCGGTGGCCAGGGCAGTCAACGCCACCCCGATCACCAGCAAGGACAGCTTGCTGGATTCGGTGTTGATGCCCAGCGCCACAGCAGCGTCATCGCCCAGTTCCAGCAGGCGCATCCTGCGCGTGCAGGCCATGGCGCCCAGCGCGAGAGGCAGCACGACCGCTGCGGCCGGTATGGCCTGGTCCCAGCCGATGGCATTCAGCGAGCCGGCACCCCAGATGGCCGCGGACATGGCGTCCTCCAGCTCGCTGCGCAAGATCAGCCAGGTGTTGGCCGAAGCGAGGATCGCGCTGACCGCGATCCCGACGATGATCAGCCGGAATCCCTCAGAGCCGTTCTTAAAGGACAAGGCATACACCACGGCCGCGGTGGCCAAGCCACCAGCCAATGCACCGAGTGCCACCTGGAAATACCCGCCGCCGAAGACCAGCATGACGGCCAGCGCACCGGTATAGGCACCGGTATTGAATCCGATAATGTCTGGAGAACCCAGGGGATTGCGGGTCATGGATTGGAAAATTGCCCCGCTGGCGCCTAGCGCTGCGCCCAATAGCAGTGCCATCAGAACGCGGGGCAGCCGCCATTGCAGCACCACCCGCTGGCTGCTGGCCTCCCCGGCTCCAGCCAGGGTATTGAGCACTTCGCCCAAGCCCAGCGTGTAGTCGCCAGTGGCCAACGCGTAGAGGCCCAGGGCGGCCGCCAACACCGAGAGCAGTGCGGCGAGAAGCAGCTGACGTGGTTGCACGCGCAACCAGATGCGTCCAATGCGCAGTACCCGGTGGCCCGGGCCGAAATCCACAGCACTCATAGTCCGCTAGCCCGCTTGCGCCGAACCAGCCAAATCAGCACCGGAGCGCCAAGCAAGGCCGTGACGACCCCCACCTGCATTTCGCCGGGCGGGACAACGATGCGGCCAAGCACATCGGAAACGAGCAACAGCACCGGGCCGAGGATCATCGAGAAACACAGGATCCATCGCTGATCCGGTCCGACGATCCAACGGCTGATATGCGGGATCATCAAGCCCACGAAGCCGATCGGGCCGGCGGCGGCGGTCGCTGCGCCGCAGAGCAGGGTGACCGCCACGATCACCACTGCGCGGGTCAGGCCGATATTGGTACCCAGCGCGAGGCTGGCCTCATCGCCCAAGGCCAATGTGTTCAGCGAGCGGGTGCACAGCACCGCCAAGACCAGCCCCAGGATAACGAAAGGGGCGATGACGCCCACCATGGGCAGGGTGCGGTTGTTCAAGGTTCCCGCGCCCCAATAGCGCATGCGGTCAAAAGCCTCGGGGTTGAGCAGGGTCATCCCGTTGGAAATTCCTCCCAGCACGGCGCCCAGTGCGACGCCGGACAAGGTCAGCCTGGCCGGTGTCGCTCCACCGCGGCCACGCGATCCAATGAGGTATACCGCGAGGGTGGCCAGCACGGCTCCGGCGAAGGCGAACCAGATGTACTGGGAAATGTGGGTGATGCCGAGGAACGCCACAGCGAGCACGACGGCGAATCCGGCGCCCGCATTGACCCCGAGGATACCGGGATCTGCCAGCGGATTGCGGGTCAGTGCCTGAATCAATGCGCCGCCAACAGCCAGGGACATTCCTGCCAGGAGCCCAATCGCGGTGCGCGGCAGGCGCAGCTCGTTGATGATCACCAGTGTTTCGGGTGTGCCAATTCCCCATAGCGCCTGCCCGGCAGCCAGCGGCGCAATCGCCTTTGCTCCAATGCCCAAAGACGCGAAAAGGGCGACTGCGAGCAAGCCGAGGCAGAGGGCCAACGCCGCTGACTTCCAAGCATTGCTGGCGGCCAATCCTGCTGATCCATGGGCGGCTTTGGTTTGATCGGACTTGTTGGCGGGTTGATGCGGCGCAAGGAGGGTCATGCGACTTTCCGTAATTAGGGAACACTCACTGAATCGCGAGCACAAAAAGTCACACTACCATGATGTTTTTAGGTTAGGGCAAAATAAGTCACAATAGACGCACCTATTTACAAATTGGTGCTGAATGCGTTCCGACTAGGCGAGATTGATAAAACGCACCGACCCGTCAGCTTCGGCAAGAACCATGAAGGAATCATGATGAGTTGCCAGGTATTCCTCGATGCGCGCCAGCACCGACACCTCGGCCCGGTCGTCCAATGCAGGGCCGGACGAAGCCATCCACGTCACCGCTAGCTCCGGGCGCGCTTTGAGCTGAGCCGCCATCGGCTCGGAAGCCGCCGGGCCAACGATTACCACTGCTCGACGTGTTATCGCCCCCTGAGAGGCAATGGATTCTCCGGAAGAACCGGCTCTGGAATCCTTATCCGAACGCCACAGCGCAAAGTGGTAGCCGGCCACGGCAGCGGTCGCAACCAGCCAGCCCAGCGGGCCGCGAACGGTGTCCAGGAGGGAATCAAGACGAGAATCGGGTTCCAGGTAGAACTCGAAAATCCGGTACCCGAAGACCAGCAGGGAAACCAGCGCGACGACGGAACTGGCTCCGAAGAACAGGACCAAATAGGCGCTGCGCGAGTCTGCCGGGAAGGGCTTCCAGGGCTTGAAGTACCAAAGCCATGCGGCGGCTCCGAAGGCGAGCAAGCCGAGACCATGGCCCAGCAAACCCGCGGAGTAGCCCACCGAGACGCTGGACCCGAGTGCTGCGAAGAGCGCATTGACCACCATGCCCAGCCCGGTAGCCAGCACGGCCAGGCTGACACCGCTCAGCGCCAGGTGCGCTGCGCCAACCACGGCGGCAGGGTGCAGCCCGGAACGCAGCTGGGACTGGTGATAAATCCAGAGAACCGCGGCCGCCACAATGATGGCCAGCAGGCTTGGACCGCCGTCGAGGAACAGCTCGGTGCGTTCCTGCGCCGTCCATGCCTGCGGCCACACCCAGGAAACCAGCTCGGCGATCGCCAGCAGGAACGCCAACGCCGGTGCGGCCAGGCCCAATACAACCAGCAGGATGCTGTTCAGGAGATTGGACATCATCTGGACTCTGCGCAGTTTCCAATGCCAGAACCACAGGGCCGAGGAACCGGCCAGCCAGACCAGCGCCATCAGCAGATTCGGCATGCCGGTGGGGCCCACCAGCGTGTTTTCCGGCACAACCAGGATTTCCAATGCGACCGTCAGCGTGGCAACCAGCGAAAGGGCGAAGAGCACCATGCTGAAGTAATTTCCCGCGGTGGCCGCCAGCTGGGCGAATTGCCGCGGTGCCGTATGCGATGAAGTGATTTGGCGGTGCTGCCAGGCGCACACCGTGCCCCAGCCCAAGGCCACCGCCAGCGTCGACTGCCATGCACCGTCGCGGGCTGCGGAAACAAGTCCCGCCAGGAACGCCAGCGCGGCGCAGCTGCTGGCAGCCAGGGTGGCAAGGTAGGCGGCCGAGGCCTGCAAGGACCAGATGGCTGAGTCGAAGGCCGACGGCCGGGCCAGGCGCTTGCGGATGGAACGCCACAACAGCCAGGCCAAGGGGATTCCAACCAGGGTGAAGGTGAAGGCCATCGCCAGCTGCTCGGTGCTGACCAGCAAGGAATCGAAACCATGGAAGAGCGCGGTAAAGAGCGTAGACAAGCCCGTAGCCGAGACCATCAACAGCACGAACAGCAAGCCGTGGAGGATCACCGGACGCAGCACGCTGCTGCTTTGCACGTGGAACGCCGGGGCGGTTGCGGCCATCAGTAACCCATCTCCTCGGCGGTGCACAGGCCGACCTGCCACGGCATGCGGTCAATCAGCCAGGTTCCATCGATCTTGCGCAGCTCGAACGCCTCTTCATATGAGGACAGATTCCCCAAGGGCAGGAATTGGGCGTCGCGGGTATTGAACCTGGTGCGCACGGTAGCACTGGACTCCTCGACGCTGCTGCGCAGCAGCTGCACATCAAGCGGCTGCGGGGCATAGGGTTCGGGAGAGCACAGCGTCCTGGATTGGCCTTCAACGGTGTAGCCCTGCATGGCCGGCAAATCCTCGGCCTCGAAAGCCATCAGATATCTTTGCACGACCCCTTCCGGAGTGTTCTCCCCGTGGACCTCTGGTGCCGAACGCAGCGAAACCGCGAGCAATGCGGCTATAACCAAAGCCACAATGGCGGCGGCAAGGGCCAGCAGAACCACCCGCGCCGCCGAAAATTTACTTGTCATTGCATCATTTTGGTCCACATCAGGACAATAATCCAGCGCCTCGGCATCAAGATTTGATGAAGATCTCAGTTACTGTTTTGCGTTCGTGCGGGATAATGGATGGGTGACGACCCTGACTGATGCGCCAACCAACACCCCGACCCTCAAGCTGCCTCCATTGCAGCTGGGCAAGCTGACCATTGATACCCCGGTGGTTCTTGCTCCGATGGCTGGGGTGACCAACCGCGCCTTCCGCCGCCTCTGCCGCGAATATGGCGGCGGGCTGTACGTGACCGAAATGGTGACCGCCCGGGCACTGGTGGAACGCAACCCCGAATCCTTGCGCATCATCTCCCACGATCCCGACGAGGAGATCCGCTCCATCCAGATCTACGGCGTGGACCCCGGCACCGTGCGCGCTGCCGTGCGCATGGTGGTTGACGAAAACCTGGCGGACCACGTTGACCTGAACTTCGGCTGCCCAGTTCCAAAGGTCACCCGCAAGGGCGGCGGCTCGGCCCTGCCCTGGAAGTCGGATCTCTACACCTCCATCATCGAAGCCGCGACCTCAGAGGCCGCCAAGGGCGATATCCCGCTGACCGTGAAGATGCGCATCGGCATCGACAAGGACCACCTGACCTACCTGGAATCAGCGAAAATTGCCCGGGACCACGGTGCGGCCGCAGTCACCTTGCACGCGCGCACCGCCGGCCAGTACTACGCGGGGCACTCCGACTGGGACGCGATCACCACCTTGCGCGAAGCCATGGATGACATGCCGGTGCTGGGCAACGGCGATATCTTCAGTGCCGAGGATGCCATTGAAATGGTTGAGCAGACCGGTGCCGCCGGCGTCATGGTAGGCCGTGGCTGCCAGGGCCGGCCATGGATTTTCGGCGACCTGCAGGCGGCCTTCGAGGGCCGTGAAGACCGTTTCCGCCCGGGCGTGCGCAAGGTCGCCGACACCGTATACCGCCATGGCGAACTGCTGGCCGAATTCTTCGAGGACGAGGGCAAGGGCATGCGCGATATCCGCAAGCACATTGCCTGGTACTTCAAGGGCTACCCGGTAGGCGGCGAAATCCGCTCGCAGCTGGCCCAGGTGCCATCCCTGGCAGTGCTGCGCGAACTGCTGGACCAGCTGGATCTGGACCTGCCGTACCCGGGGGTTGCCGCAGAAGGCACCCGCGGACGTGCGGGCCACCCGAAGAAGACGCACGTCCCCGACGGCTGGCTGGATAACCGCGTGATGAGCGATGCCCACCGCGAAATGATCAAGGCCGCCGAGCTGGATATCTCCGGCGGCTAGCCACCCCGGGATAGCCACGGCTACGCCACTAGTGGATAACTCCTCAATGCCGGCAAAGAGTTACTAGACTAGGAACTATGACTCAGATCCCCGGATATACCGAAGCCGACCAGCAGCGGTGGGTGCCTGAACCAGCGAAGAAGTCCTACCGTACTGCCTTTGAGCGGGACCGTGCCCGCGTGCTGCATTCCTCCGCCTTGCGCCGTTTGAGCGCCAAGACCCAGGTAGTGGCACCGAACCAGAATGACTTCGTGCGCAACCGGCTCACCCACTCATTGGAAGTGGCCCAGGTGGGCCGCGAGCTCGGTGCGGCCCTTGGCTGCGATCCGGATGTCGTCGACACCGCCTGCTTGGCGCACGACCTGGGTCATCCGCCCTTTGGCCACAACGGCGAGAAGGCGCTGGACAAGGCAGCCAAGGACATTGGCGGATTCGAGGGCAATGCCCAGACCTTGCGTTTGCTCACTCGCTTGGAAACCAAGACCTTCCGGCACAACGGGCATTCGGCCGGGTTGAATCTTTCGCGGGCCTCGCTGGATGCAGCGTGCAAGTACCCGTGGCTCAAAACCGATGCGCCAGAGGTCAACGGCAAGAAAACCAAGAAGTTCGGTGTCTACGAGGATGACGCCACCGTCTTCAACTGGTTGCGCAATGTCCCGGAAGCCACCGCCGGAGCAGTCTGCATGGAAGGCCAGGTCATGGACTTGGCTGATGACATTTCCTACTCGGTCCATGACGTGGAAGACGCAATTGTCGGCGGCAAGCTGCAACTGCGTTGGCTCAAGCAGGATCTGCAGCGCGAGCGCGCGTTGCAGGTGACCAAGGACTGGTACTTGCCGACCACTGGGGAGGCCGACATCGACGCGGCGTTGCGCCGCCTGGAAATCAGCGATGAGTGGGTTTCGCATTTTGACGGCTCACGGCGTTCCATGGCGGCGCTGAAGGACATGACCAGCCAATTCATTGGCCGCTTCGCCGCCGCCGCAATGGATGCCACCCGGGCACGCTTCGGGGAAGGCAAGCTCACCCGCTATAACGCGAACCTGATTGTGCCCGAGGAAACCGAGCACGAGATTGCCGTGATGAAGGGCATCGCGGCCAGCTACGTGATGGCTTCGGAAGTGCGCCAGCCGCTCTATCTGGATCAGCGCACGCTGCTGACCGAGCTGGTCGAACTGCTCTGTGAAACGGGCCGGGATAATCTGGAGCCGATCTTCGCAGCTGACTGGGAAGACGCCGCTGATGAAGCGGCCCAGCTGCGTGTGGTGATTGACCAGGTCGCCTCGCTCACTGACGTCTCAGCCACCGAATGGCACTCGTATCTGGTCAAGGGCGAAGCCCCTGACGCAAAGTTGTTCTAGAAGGGAATCATGGCAGGGCTGATCAAGCGTGAAGATATCGACGAGGTGCGTAACCGCACCGACCTCCGTGAGGTCGTCGAATCCTATGTCACGCTCAAATCCGCGGGCATTGGCTCGTTCAAGGGCCTGTGCCCTTTTCACGACGAACGCAGTCCGTCCTTCCATATTCGCCCGCAGCTAGGAACCTTCCACTGCTTTGGCTGTGGCGAGTCCGGCGACGTGATCGCCTTCATCCAGAAAATGGACCACTCCTCGTTCACCGAAACTGTGGAACTCCTGGCTGCCCGGATCAATTACGAGCTTCGCTATGAAGACGGGGGACCGGGACCGCGCCGCGAAGACTACGGCAAGCGCCAGCGCCTGGTCGACGCGCACAAGGTCGCCGAGGAATTCTTCCGCGCGCAGCTGGCTACCGAGGAAGGAGCCGCCGGCCGCGAGTTCCTTGCCGGTCGCGGTTTTGACCAGGAAGTCACAGCCCAATTCTCCGTGGGCTATGCGCCCAAGGGCTGGGATTCGCTGCTCAAGCACCTGCGCTCCAAGGGCTTCGTTGATGATGAGCTGAAGCTGACGGGCATGTTCTCCGAGGGCAATCGCGGAATCTATGACCGATTCCGAGGACGTGTCATGTGGCCGATCCGCGACCTGTCTGGTGCCACCATCGGCTTCGGTGCACGCAAGCTCTACGAGGATGACCAGGGCCCGAAGTATCTGAACACCCCGGAGACCCAGCTCTACAAGAAATCCCAGGTCCTCTATGGCCTGGACCTGGCCAAGAAGCAGATTTCCAAGAGCCGCCAGATCGTTGTGGTGGAAGGCTACACCGACGTGATGGCCTGCCATCTGGCTGGCATCACCACCGCGGTGGCCACCTGCGGTACCGCTTTCGGCACGGACCACATCAAGATTGCCCGTCGCCTGCTGCAGGATGACGGCACCGGTGGCGAAGTCGTCTTCACCTTCGATGGTGACGCCGCAGGCCAGAAGGCCGCGCTGCGCGCCTTCGAAGAAGACCAGCGATTTATTGCCCAGACTTACGTTTGTGTTGAACCAACCGGTGCTGACCCGTGCGACTTGCGTTTGCACCGCGGAGACGAAGCTGTACGCGAGCTCATCGAGCTCAAGCGTCCGCTGTTTGAATTCGCCATCCGTGCCGAATTGAAGAAATTCAATCTGAACACCGTTGAAGGACGTGTCCAGGCCTTGCGCCAGACCGCTCCGATCGTTGCGCAGATCCGCGACTCGGCCATTCGTCCGGCATATGCCCGTGAGCTTGCCGGCTGGCTGGGAATGAATAATGAGGACGTCAACCGCTCGGTGGGCGCCTCCATCAAACGCGCCCGGTTGCCGAAGAACGCCGACCTGCAGGCACCACACCCGCAACCGGGGGAGGCTGAACAGGCAATCCCGGCGGCGGCCTTTGAACGCCCGGATCACCGCGACCCGGTGATGCGCCTTGAACGACAGGCCCTGGAAGTGGTGATCCAGCAGCCGCAGCGGTTGAAGGACGAGCAATGGCAGGCGTTCTACGAGGCTCGCTTCCTGGCCCCGGCGCACTCTGCTGTCCACGATGGCGTCGTTGCCGCGTCCAGCGCAGGCGCGTCGGCGACCTCCTGGGTTGAAGTCATTCGCGACGAAGTCCCCGAGCAGTTGCGCAGCTTCGTTTCAGAACTCGCAGTGACCAGCATTCCGGCATCTGACGAACATAGCCTGAACCGCTACTGCGCCGATATCATCAACGGCTTGATTGAGCTTCAAATCACACACCGCAAGGCTGAGCTGATCGGCCGCTTGCAGCGTGCTGAAATGGCACCCGAGGGTGAAGAATATGCCCAGATCAACCGGGAACTGATGGAACTGGAGATGCGCCGGAGGATCCTTCGCGGAACCTAGGATCCCGATTTTGCATTCGCGGGAATCTTGGGTAAAGTTA
This sequence comes from Glutamicibacter sp. AGC46, assembly GCF_053543715.1. NCBI lineage: Bacteria > Bacillati > Actinomycetota > Actinomycetes > Micrococcales > Micrococcaceae > Glutamicibacter > Glutamicibacter sp. AGC46. The sequence goes on along the minus strand of NZ_JBLVOJ010000024.1, from coordinate 252,863 downwards.
TATCTCGTTGCAATCCTCCATAGCTCAATTGGCAGAGCATTCGACTGTTAATCGAAGGGTTACTGGTTCAAGTCCAGTTGGAGGAGCTTACAAGAAGGTTCCGGCTCGCATTCGCGAGTCGGAACCTTTTATTTTCGCCTGAAACCGGAATTCTGGCACCTAGTCCTGACTAGCCTCGCCAGGAAAAAGCCGAGTTAGGTAGCAGGGGCCAGTTGCTGGACCAGCGGCGGGTTTTTTGCCTAGCGGATTCAGGCAGCCGGGTTCCATAAGCGCCGGGATTCCAGATACCAGAAATACGAGAAAAGGCTGATCTCGAACCATTCGACAATGAATAGGGCCTCCTGGATGCCCGCGGCCAGCAGGATCGGCCAGGCAATCAATCCGATGAGCATCAGCACCAGGATGATTGCGTAGTGCGGCTTCTTGCCTCCGCTGGTGTCCATCGCGCACAGCGGCTTGTGGTCCAGGTGGCTGGCGATGGCGATGCCCATGGAGAAGATCAGCAGGAATGCAGCGCTGGCATGCACGCCGGCGAACTGCTTGCCTTCAACGGTCCGCCACAGCAGCAGCAGGACAAAGCCGACCAGGAGCAGGGTGCTCAGCAAACCGAGCGCTTTGGTCGCGGTGCTGTGGAACAGCGCGCGGTGCGGAGCGCGGCTAGTCCTGATTCCCAGCCAGATGAATACCGAGCTGACGACGAGAACCGCAATAACCGATACCTGCACGGAGAAGATGAGCCGCCTCTGCTCGCCCAGGGGCAGTTGCGCCAGCGTTTCACCCAGCTTGGTGGGAACCAAGGCGACGAACATGGCGTAGAAGCCGGCCAAATTCAGTGCATAGTCCTCCAGCTCGTCTCCGGTGTAAACCACCAGCAGCACTCCGGTAGTCACCAGCATCGCAACGAACAAGTCCCGTGCTGGACCCAGGTAATAGGAACTCAGGGAGTCTTCAATGCGCTGGTTGGCAATGCCATAGATGACGATGGCAACGACAAGGAGCAGGGGCACCGCGAGCAGCATGAGGCGCACGTAGCGCAATGTACTGCGGCCCGGGGAGTGTTCAAGGGAAGTGGCCATAAGTGCATTCTGTAATGAATCACCCAGGTTTTGCCAACGGGCCCGCCTAGCGCAGGAAAATTCCCGGGAGAATCGCAGGCATCGGTCCGCGGGCCAGATGCACCTGCTGGAACACCTGAATGGTGCACGTCAATCGCCCGCATTTGCTTCCGGAAACTGCAGCTGCCTTGGGCAGCTCGGCTGGAGCCGAATCCGGGGCAAGCTAAATTGTCGGTAGGCACTGGCATGATTCTTGAAGAGTCAACAAAGACTCTTTTCGGCCGAAGTCCTCATCCGCTTGGGCTGATATCCGCCTCGGCGCCAGCGTGGCGCCGTCTTCACTCGAAGGAAGCTTTCATGTCTGTACAAAATCCGGTCGATCCGAACATGGTGCCACCGGCACCGCCTGCCAAGAGCTCAGCTGGCAAGGGCCTGGGCATTGCGGCCCTGGTCGTGGCCATCGTTGCATTGGCCCTGTGCTGGGTACCGATCGTCAACAACTTTGCCGCCGTGCTCGGTTTCATTGCTCTGGTACTGGGCATCGTCTCGCTCATTGTCGCTTCCAAGCGCCGTGGCAGCAAGGGCTTGGGCGTTGCATCGAGCATCATCGCCATCGTAGCCATCGTTCTTGTGTTCGCCACCCAGGCAGCCTATGTGAAGGCGATCGACGAGGTCGCCAACGGCATTGCCGACGCTTCCGACGGCGAAGTGGCGGCACCGGCTGAGATCATCGAGCAAGCCGAAGACGAAACACAGGTATTGGCCTTGGGGCAGGCCGCTGCTGTTGGCGAGTATTCGGTCAATGTCAGTGCGGTGAACCTGGATGCCGGCGCACAGATCGCCAAGGCAAATGAGTTCAACCAGGAGGCCGAAGGCCAGTATGTCCTCGTGGACCTTTCTGTTGTCTACAACGGAGAAGAAGAAGGCGACGCATGGCTGGACCTTAATCCAGAGCTGGTGGGCTCGGATGCAAGCATCTACAGCACCAGCAGCGCGACGGCGATCACCGCCAAGCCGGGCATGGACGTTCCTACCTTGGCCAAGGGCGGGAAGGGAAGCTACCAGGTGGTCTTCGACGTGCCGGCCGAGGCCGTGGCAGATGCGAAAATCCGCATGAGCGAAACGCTCTCGTTCACTGACGACTCGGTGCTCTGGGCTGCGAAGTAGCTCGAATTCGCAGAGGTTCCGCTATCCCATCAGGGGTGGCGGAACCTCTTTTCTTTTGCCCTGGCGGCGAGGAAGCCCGCAGCTCGCGGATTGCGACCACAACATGAACACCGGAAATAGGAAGATCGGGAAAATTTTCAAGGAATTCCCCGCGCTGCCGGACCTCGGAAATACGCGAGAACCCGGGGCGATTCGCTCGCTCTCATTTGCTTCTCATGGACGCGCCATAATCCTCTCACCACCGCCTAATGCGCTCCTCACAAGGGTCTTTTAATGTTCAAAGCATGAATCGCCGCATACTTCTCATCCTCATGGTGTTGGCCGTGCCAGCGGGACTGGCCGGCGCCAGCCAGGCACTTGCCGACAAGGCCAATCCGCCCATCCCGCATCAGCAGCCAATCATTGTCCAGCTCTCACCGGCTCCCGAGCCCGCTGCTGCGCAAGCGCAAGCTGAGGAGCTGATCGGCAATGGCTGATATCCATGAGCACCAGGGATCAACGGTGTCGGCACGGTTGCGCATTGTCGGGTGGATCGTGCTCACTACTGCACTGGCCCTGCTGGCCGTAACGGTTTCGATGCGTTCGATCATGTCCGGCCAAGTAGCCGAAGCTGCCAACGTGGGCATCGCGCAGGAAATCGAGGAGTTCCGGACCTTCGCCGCCGAGGGACTGGACCCGAAGACAGCTCGCCCGTTTTCCTCGATCGGTGAATTGATGGAACGCTATCTGGCCCGCCAGCAGCCGATGGCCGGCGAAGCGATTCTCGCGCAGGCCAATGGACGGGTGCTCACCGCAGGCACCGCAGCCAACCAGGCAGGGACCTGGCTGGCTGATGACCCCGTGCTCCTGGGCCGTATTCTCGATGACGCGAAGACCTCCGGAATCCTGGAGAGCAACCACGGGACGGTTCGCTGGGCGAAGGCCGAGGCCAAGGATGCCTCCGGAGCCAGCGGGGCGGGGCACCAAGCCCATCTGGTCGTCGCGCACTTCATTGGCGGGGCCCAGGAAGAAGCCAACCGGCAGGCAACCATGCTCTTCGGCGTGGCCGCCGGGGGACTGGCCTTGACCGCGGGGATCGCCTGGTTGGCAGCTGGGCAGATCATGCGTCCCATCCGCACCATGAGCGAAACCGCCGCCTCGATTAGCGCCAATGACCTCTCGGCCCGCGTTCCGGTCGAAGGACGCGACGACTTGGCGCAGCTGGCCAGGACACTGAATGCGATGCTTGACCGGGTTGAAGCTTCGCATCTGGCCCAACGCCACTTCATCGCCGAAGCACGAGAGCACCTGGGAAGCCCGCAACGCAAGATGGCAGCTGCCTTGCAGAAGCTCAACGAGGAAGAGGTGCCCCGGAAGCAACGCGGCAGGATCATCAGCACCGCGCAGGCGCACATTTCACTGATGGGGCAGACGCTTGCCGACCTGGAATTGCTGGCGCAAAGCTCGGACCCGGACTTCATCCAGCGCCGAATGGTGCCCGTCGGCGAAGTCACGGCGGACGTTGCCGCGGCAGCCGCCCGCCCGGGCGCCTACCCGGACCGCCGATTCCGCATAGCCGAGTCTGCCAAGGCCCAGGCGTGGCTGGATCCGCTGCGCGTTGCCCAGGCCATGCACCAACTGATCCAAAATGCTGTCGCGCATACCGAGGATGGAGAAAGCATCCGGATCGGTTCTGCCGCAGCAAAGGGCATGGCCAGCTTCTGGGTTGCCAACGATGGACCGGTGTTGGATCCGGACCAGGCCCGTGCCCTGCTGGAAAACTATCGCAGTGCCCCGGAAGCCGGCCAGCAAGGAACCGGCATGGGCTTGGGCCTGGCCGTGGTGAAAGCGGTCGCGCAAGCCCACGGCGGCACGGCCTGGGTGGAATCCGGAAACGGCAACGGAACCAGTTTCGGATTTTCCCTCCCGCAAGCTGATGCCGGACAAGGCATCCGCTGCGAAGAAGAATTCGCCCAATCCATGGCCAGCAGCCTGGGCGGTGAGTCATGAGCATCAAGCCAACCGCGCCACGCTCGGGATTCCGCTACACCGCCCAGCGGTCCACGGACCAGGCCGCGGAACAGGGCAACGCCGGTGCGGCACGAAGCCGCTGGAGCAAGCAGAACGCAGCGCGAATCATCGCCGCACTGGTCTTGCTGGGCTTTCTCGGCTGGTGCGCCTACGGAGCCTTCGGCCCAGATGCGGGGACAGTGCAGGCATTGCCGGCCCAAGGGGCCTTGACCCTGGCGGTCTTCGCCTTGGCCATCTGGCTCTGGGTCTTCTCGCCAGTAGGCGATACCTTTATCGCCTTGGGCGCAGCAGTGGTGCTGGTGCTCATGGGCGTGCTGCCCGAAGCCGACCTGTTCTCCTCGCTGGGAGAAGACACCATTTGGCTCTTGCTGGCCGCCTTCGTGATCGCGGCGGGGATCACCGCCACGGGACTGGCTACCCGCGCCGCAGCATGGATAGCCGCAGGGGCGAACACCCCGCGGCAGCTGATCCACCTGACCACCGGGGTGCTGGTGGCTACCGCATTCGCGGTGCCGTCCACTTCCGGGCGCGCGGCCCTGGCCATTCCGGTCTTCATTGCCCTGGCCAAGGCGCTGGCGGATCGCCGCCGCATCGTCCTGGCCCTGTCCCTGGTTTTCCCCTCGGTTATCCTGCTTTCGGCAGTGGCATCCTATCTGGGAGCCGGAGCGCACCTGATCACCAGCCAGATCCTCGCCACCGCGGGCCATGAAGGATTCTCCTTCGCCGGCTGGCTGGTCTACGGATTGCCGCTGGCTTTCGTTTCCTCCCATCTGTGCGCCGAACTGGTGCTGTGGATGTTCACCCGCAAGGAGGACCGCGCAGAACCGCTGGCGGTGGGCATCGAGCGGCTGCAGCAGTATTCGCCGGTGCCGCTCTCGGGCCCGCTCACGGTGGGGCAATCCAGGGCAGCGCTGCTGGTCTCGGCTGTGGTGGTGCTCTGGTGCACCGAGCCCCTGCACCAGCTCCATCCCGCCATCGTGGCCCTGCTTGGTTCATTGCTGGTAGCCAGCCCGGGATACGGCTCTGTAGGCCTGGCCAAGGCATTGAAGGCGGTGCCGTGGTCGATGCTCATCTTCATGGCCGCGACCCTCACCCTGGGCACGGCGCTCGCCGGAAGCGGAGCCGCCGAATGGCTGGCCCGCAAGGTGCTTGGCCCCGTCGAGCAGCTCGGCGCTGCCGCACCCTGGGTCTTCACCGTCCTCGTGGTGGTGGTCTCTGCCGCGGCGCATCTGGTCATCCAGTCCCGTTCGGCCCGCTCAGCGGTGCTGATTCCGCTGGTGGTCTCGCTGGCCCCGGGCGTCGGGGTCAACGCGGTAGCCATTGCCCTGGCTTCCACCGCCGCCGCCGGTTTCTGCCACACCCTGACCAGCAGCGCGAAGCCGGTGAACCTGTTCTCCGAGATCGAGGGCATCGAAACCTATAAGCCGGCAGACCTGCTGCGCCTGAGCGCGGTGCTCGGACCGCTCATGGTCCTGCTGGTCCTGGTCTTCGCCTTCTGGATCTGGCCGGCGATGGGACTGCCGCTGTTCCTCTGAACCACCTTGTAGCTTCACATCTCATCGCATTCATCCTCACTGAAAAGGACAACGAATCATGGCACACGCACTTCCACAACGCATCCTGGTAGCCCCTTCCGGATTCAAGGAATCCCTCGACGCGGCGGCAGTCGCGGCGGCCATCGGCGCCGGGGTTCGCCGGGCCTTGCCCGGAGCCACGGTCAAGGCAGTGCCCATCGCCGATGGCGGCGAAGGCACCGCAGAAACCCTGGCGTGCGCTACCGGCGGCCACCTGGTGCCAATGGCAGTCACCGGTCCGGTCGGCCAGCAAGTCGAGTCCCACTACGCCATGCTCGGTGGCGAAGCGGCCGGAACGGCAGTCGTCGAAATGGCCGCCGCTGCGGGCCTGCGGCTGGTTCCCCGCGACCAGCGGGATCCGGGAACCACCACCAGCTACGGTGTGGGCGAGCTGATCGCGGCCGCCATTGATGCCGGGGCCTCCAAGATCCTCGTGGGCTGCGGCGACTCGGGTACCTCGGATGGAGGCATGGGGGCATTGCAGGCGCTGGGTGCACGAATCCTTGATGCCAGCGGCCATGAGGTCAAGGCCGGCGGCAACTACCTCGGATCGGTGGACCGGTTGGATCTGTCCGGCCTGCACCCGGCCCTGGCTGCCGGGAATGTCCGGATCACCATGGCGCTGAACCCGCACAATGTGCTGACCGGCCCGCGCGGAGTGGCCCGCGTTTTCGGTCCGCAGAAGGGGGCAACTCCGGAACAGGTCGAAATCATGTCAGCAGGTTTCGAACGCTGGGCCTCGATCCTGCGCCGCGATGCGCTGGAGTCCTCGCGCTCCACGGATTTCGCTTTGGCCCCGGGGACGGGTGCTTCGGGCGGGCTGGGCGCTGGCTTGGCGGCGGTGGGGGCGGTGCTCTTGCCTCGCTTCGAGGCGATCCTGGACTCGGGCTTGGCCGGCATCGATCTGGACTCGATGCTGCGCGGAGCGGATCTGGTCATCACCGCAGAAGGCGCCATCGACTTCCAGACGCCCAAGGGCAAGGTGCCGGCGGAGGTAGCGCGGCGCGCGGCGCTGCATGGGGTGCCGGTAGTGGCTTTGGCGGGAACTCTGGGCCGCGGCTGCCGAGACGTGCACGATATCGGAATTGACGCCATTGCCTCGATCATGCCGATCCCGATGACGCTGCAAGAAGCAGTGGATGACGGGGAGCGGCTGCTGATCGAAGCGGCCGAACGCTTCATGCGCACCATCATCCTGGGTGCATCAATGGCAGCAGCCCGGCTCAGCCCGCGCGAGGCTTGGTAGCAGCCAGCGGTCGCGCCCTGAATAGGAACAGGCGTGCTGCCTTGCTAGAGCACGTAGGAGGCGATGAGCTGAGAGAGGGCCCGGACATCAACTTTGCCCTTGAACTCCAGACGAACTTTGCCCAACCCGCTGAACCACAGGTCCAGCTCCGCATCCAGATCGAAGGTTCCAGCTGTTTCAACGGAGAACGACTGGACTTTCGAATACGGTAACGAGGTGTAATCCCGCTTTTTGCCGGTCATGCCTTGCACATTGACGGCGATGAGTCGCTTGTTGCTGAAGACCACGTAGTCGCGTGCACCCTTGAAAGCGCTTAGTAGCTCTTCGCCAGTGACCATCATGGGTACGATCTCCGGTGCGACTTGTGAAAGGTCCCATGGCCCCAATTTGAAGACAGAGGAATTATTGAAATCAATCATGTAAAGAGCGTACGAAGGATGAGGGACAAATAGGCGACGACTAATTTCCCGAATCATGGCTGAGAGCCCAACTTGTCGGTACTTTCAGGTACGGTGAAATAATCAAATCTTCAACCAACAATGGGGGTCAGCGTAAATGCAACTTCGATCAAAAGTAGACTTCAGCACTGCGGTAGAAGATGTAAGGGACTATTTCGGGACCATGGGAAACGGTCGGCCCAAGTATTCTGGATCGCGCTTTGAAACTCTGGGTGAAGGTGTCGATACTGATCCACATCGAATCACTGCGACCGACTTGGTGGCGGTATCGATGCTCTCCGTTGACGTGCCAGCGCAGGCTTCCTTGGGAATCCTCGAAACGCTAGCCGAGCAAATCAGCGAATTGCTGTCCCAGATTCCGCAGGACTTGAAGTTTGAGAATTTGACACCAGAATCATTCGAGAAATATCTCGCTGAGGGATCGCCTGCGGATAAATTGTGGTCGCTTCTACGGCAACATGAAGACCCTTGGAAGGTTGGACAAACCACGGCAAGCAAGATCATGGCTCGCAAGCGGCCGGACTTGATTCCGGTTTACGATTCGGTTGTCGAAGCAGTTGCCGGGATCAAAGGCAGTGGAGAACAGTGGATCGTTTGGTACTCCGCCTTCCACGACGGTTCTTCCGAGGCCGCGGAATTTGTAGACAAGCTCAGAGCGATCAGGGCTGAGGCTGGCCAACCTCACTTGTCGTTATTACGAGTTTTGGATATTGCATTATGGAAGCAAGGAAAGCGCGAAATAAGGCATTCGTAGATCGCGCCTAGGGCTTGGCCCAGAATCGGCTCAGGCGGGGTGCCTTGACCGTTGGC
>NZ_JBLVOJ010000024.1:231161-244478 GCF_053543715.1 Glutamicibacter sp. AGC46 | reverse complement strand
TTGGCAACGGCGTTCAAGCCAGCACGCCTGTTTTTCGCGTATTCCCTAGAGCTCGATAGCTGCCACGGCCTGAACCGCGCGTGCCGCCTCGGCGCCCTTCTTCAGGAAATGCTCGAAGTAGAAGCCCTGGTGCTCATCATTCGAGTGGAAGTGGTGCGGGGTCAGGCTGACCGAGAAAGTAGGTACATCGGTATCCAGCTGGACCCGCATCAAGCCGTCCACTACCGCCTGGGCAACGAAGTCGTGGCGGTAGATGCCGCCGTCAACCACGAGGGCTGCGGCTACCACTGCATCGTACTTGCCGGTCTTCGCCAGGCGCTGGGCCTGCAATGGCATTTCGTAGGCGCCGGGTACGCTGACGACATTGATGGTGTATTCCTGCCCGGAAGAATCCATCTCGGCCTTGAAGCCGGCCAGGGCCTGGTCGACGATATCCGCATGCCAGCTGGCCTTGATGAAGGCGACGTTCAATGGCTTGCTCATGAGTTGCTCCCTGATTCTGCGTGCAAATGTCTAAGTCTTTTGATCTACCCTAGTGGCGTGGGTCTCAATGGAATAAATGGGGAAGGGGTTTGCGTAACGAATGAGCCGGTTCAGCGCCAGCCCATCAGCGGGGCCACGTGCTTGAGCACTGATTCGATGACGTGGGCGTTGTAGTCCACGCCCAACTGGTTTGGAACGGTGAGAAGGAGCGTATCCGCCGCGGCGATGGCTTCGTCTTCGGCCAGCTTCTTGGCCAGTTCATCTGGTTCCCCGGCATAGGACTTGCCGAAGACCGCACGGGTCTTCTCATCGATGTTGCCGATCTGGTCCGAGCTGTAGCGGTCGCGGCCGAAGTACTGCCAGTCGCGCTCATCGGTCAGTGCGAAGATGCTGCGGCTCACCGAGACGCGCGGTTCGCGTGAGTGGCCGGCTTCCTTCCAGGCGTCGCGGTAGAGCTGGATCTGCTCGGCCTGCTGGACGTGGAAGGGCTTGCCCGATTCATCGTCCTTGAGCGTGGAGCTCTGCAGGTTCATGCCCAGCTTCGCGGCCCACACTGCAGTGGCATTGGATCCGGAACCCCACCAGATGCGTTCGCGCAAGGTGTCCGAATGCGGCTCGATGCGCAGCAGGCCCGGGGGATTGGGGAACATCGGGTTCGGGCTAGGCTCGGCGAAGCCTTCCCCGGAAAGCACCTCGAGCAGGCGCTCGGTATGCCGGCGGCCCATATCGGCATCCGGTTCGCCCTCGCGCGGCTCGAAGCCGAAGTGGCGCCAGCCGTCAATGACCTGCTCGGGCGAACCACGGCTGATGCCCAGCTGCAGGCGGCGATTGGAAATCAGGTCGGCGGAGCCTGCATCCTCAGCCATGTACAGCGGGTTCTCGTAGCGCATGTCTAGGTTGTAACATTGGTTGCATGGTCGAGCTGGTATCTCTGAGGAAGACGAACGAGGTGGCGGCCTACGTGCGCGCCTCCATGGACCGAAGGGGCGACCGCTGGACGATCGAAACCCAGCTGCGGAAGATCAGGTCGCTGGCCGACGCCAAGGACTGGAAGGTCGTCGAGGTCTACGAGGACAACGCGGTGTCGGCTACGAAGAAGCGTCGTGCGGGCACCAAGTGGGCCGAGATGCTCAAGGATGCCGAGGCGGGCAGGTTCTCGATGGTCGTCGCCGTGGATATGGACCGCCTCCTGCGCAGTACGAAGGACTTGAATACCCTCATCGACCTCGGCCTGCGGGTCGTCACCGTGGACGGCGAGATCGATCTGTCGACGGCGGACGGTGAGTTCAGGGCGACGATGCTTGCCGCTCTCGCGCGGTTCGAGGCGCGACGCAAGGCCGAGCGCCAGATCCGATCGAACGAGCGCCGCCGGGCCGAGGGTATGCCGGTGTCCGCCTGGACGGCTTTCGGCTGGACGAAGCAGGGCGAGGTGATCCCGGAGCAGGCCGATGCGGTGAGGAAGGCGTTCGATGCCTTCCTCGGCGAGCCGTCGCTGCCGATCCGGCGCATCCGCGAGGACCTCAATGCCGCCGGCCACCTCACCGCGCGCGGGACGGAGTTCTCCATCGACGCAGTGCGCTACCTGCTGGCGAACCCGCTCTACTCTGGCTACATCAAGCACTACGCCTCGGGCGAGCTGTACCCCGTCCAGGGCGAGGCGTTCCCGCCGATCGTCGGCGAGCAGACGTGGAGGGCCGCGGTGGCGAAGCTGGAGGACAACGCACGCAGGGCCGACAAGCAGGGGAACCAGCCGAAGTATCTGCTCTCGGGCATCGGCCTGTGCGGGAAGTGCGGCGGGACGCTAGTCGCCGGGAAGAACAGCCGGGGCGTCGGGACGTACAAGTGCGGTCAGCACTTCCATCTCTCCCGCCAGCGCGAGCCAGTGGACGTGATGGTCGAGGAAGCCGTGCTTACCCGCCTTTCAGCGTTGGACGTGCATGACCTCGTCATGCCCGTGGAGAACTCCGGAATCGACCGCAATGCACTGCTGACCGAGCGGAACGCCTTCGTGGAGCGTGTGAAGGAGTTGGGTCCGTTACTCCGCGACATCCACCAGCCTGTCCTGGAGATCACGGCGGCGATCAACGACTTGAAAGCTCGCATCGATGAGATCGACTCGACTCTGCTGGACCGCTCACTGTCTGTCGTCGCTGAGTTGCTGGAGGACGTGGGTGATCCGATCGGATCCCATGAGCGTCGTGAGGCTGTTGGGCAGAAGTGGTCAGTGTTGGACATGGACCGCCGCCGGATGCTTGTAGACGAGCTGGTAACGGTGACTATCGAGCCCATCGTGCCTGGTCATGTTCGGTTTGACCCTGGTCTCATTCTGATAGAGCCGCGAAAGGACTGACTCGCTTTTCGACACACCATTGTATTGGTGAATCGAGTTGTGGGAGAATGGTTGCAATCAGAAGATCCCACCGGGGGCCAGACTTAGAAGCTGGCGGTTCTACTCCCGGATGAGTAGCCGGTCAAACAGCCCAATTAGCGTGGCGGGGAACCGGAAGCATTCTCATGTTTGAGGTCTTCCGATGTCTGTCGTTATCGACGTTCCCCGCGCCTTCGCGCTGGATCGCCCTGGGCTCAACCAGGGTTCAACCCCCGCTCCGCAGGCTGATAGCCACAATCCTGTCATTGCCGCGGCCCGTGCTGCTGGTCGCTTGGTCGGTGAGCGCCTGTCACTTACGCCGCTGACCTCGCGTCAGCGTGCCGCTGTCGCATCTGTGATGGGCGGTGACGCCCGATGAGCGCCAACACCGCCGCCTTCGATCACGTTGAGGCGTTCCACTGGCGTCTGGGCGACCCGTCCCTCGCTGACTCCGAGGCCCGTCTCCGCGACCTCGGTGTGCTCCGTTCCGTGTTGGAGGAGGCTGTCGAGATCGGCGTCGCCGCCGCCCGCGCCGATGGGGTGACTTGGGCGAGGATCGGGGACGCCCTCGGTGTCACCCACCAGGCCGTGATCAAGCGCTACGGCAAGGGAGGTGCCCAATGAGCACCGCCAACAACACCAACGCCCCCGTCTCCGCCGACCTGACCCCGCCCGGAGGGCCTGGCCTGGCACCCGCCGGAGGCGGGCTGCCCGTCGCCGTTCCGAATGGCGAAAATATGGGGTTTGAGCCGGAATTTTATTCCGCTCAGAAAACGGATATCGGATACACGACCAACGAAGACACCAACGAAAACGACGTTTTCGCAGGTCAGGGGCCTGTGTGCACGCGCGACTCCTTGGGTTCGCGCGTATCCGTTTCAGAAACGGATACCTCGTCTGCTCCAACGGATACCCCAGTGGATTACTCCGCCTTCGACGTGCCGGGAGCCGATCCCAGCGATGACGTGGAGCCGTTCCAGGTGCCTTCGTCGCCAGAGCACATCGAGGCTGCCCGCGCCTTCTTCGAAGCCGAGAAGGCAGCTGAGACGTCTGGCCAGGTGAAACGCGCTCAGACGCTCTCGCGGGTGTTCTCGGTGATGCAATACGCGAACCATCCGGAGACGGGTGTGCCAATCTACAGCCAGGAACAGCTCGAGAACGGGCTCGCGCTCCTCGATGACCAGTACGGATCGATGTGGTCGGCGTTCATTGCCCACCCTCTCGATCGACTCGTGGAAGTGGACGAAGGCAGTGTGGACTGCCGGTGCATCGGTCTCAAAGGTCTGCACTGGCACCTCGTGCTGTTGTTCAAGGACGACAAGCGCCCGAAGATCCGTACAGTCTCGAACGCGCTTCAGATCCCGAGCGCTCGCGTGCGGGTGCCGAGGGAGGTTACGGCCCAGGAAGGCGGGGACGAGCACAAGGGCTCTGGTGCTGCTCCGAAGGCATTCTTTGACTTCTGCGAGTACCTGCCGCACGAGTCGCGGCGCGCCGATGCGATTGCCGGCGTGCACCAGACCGAGCGCACCTATTTGACGGACAGTACTCAGGATGGCAATCCGGGTAAGTACCAGTATGGGCGCGGGCGAGTCGTTGCGAACTTCAATTTCAGCACCGAGCTGGACGCCCACTTGGCCAGCCGCGTGTCGGCTGCCGAGGGCGGCAAGAGCCTCATCACTCGAAAGCGGAAGCTTCGGCGCGCAGTCATGGACGGGATGCCGCTCGATGCAGCGGAGGTTGCTGATCGAGACGCATTCGCAGATGACCTGCCGCGATTGCAGTTGCTCCGCTCGCGCTTCGAGCAGAAGCAGGGTGCACTGGTCGCCGAGGGACTTGGTACAGCGTGGCACAAGTCGGTGCTGGCGATCTGCGGACCGAAAGGGTCGGGCAAAGGCATCCTTGCGGATGAGGTCGCCGCGCAAACTCAGGCACTGGTGGCTTTGGCGGGCTGCGATTGGCCGTACGTGCAGCCTCCAGGGCGTAACGCTCTGGAAGCCGTTGGGGACGCGAAGATCACGCATCATGATGACGCCCGCTTCGACATCACGCCGACGTACGACGAAACGTTGAGGTACACGGACAACCACCGCGCCACGGAGGCGTACAAGCGGCACACACGCAGCGGGCAAGTGGTCGCTCCGCGACTGATCATGATGTCGAGCACGGAGACGCCGCAGTCGCTCGGGCTCACGATGAAGGCGCGCAAACCCAGCGACGTGCTGGCGTTCAACGCCCAGGCTATGAAGCAGTTTCCGCCAGTGGACATCGACGAGTTCTTGCGCCGCATCGGCTGGGCGGTCGAAGTGTCAATCCCGGAGTCTGTGCGATTGACTGGCGACGATCACCAGGACTATCCGATGATCCGGGCCGAGATGCTCGTGAGCATCCGCAGAGTCACGGTGAATGCTGCGCGCCGGATCGAGCCGGTACTGAATCGCCAGGGCGAGCCGCTGGGCGAGATCACGACAACGCACGAGATGGCTCCGGTCGCAGTGGTGAAGGGCGCTCAAGATGCCGCCCGATTCCTTGCCGTGTCGATCCTCATGGAGAACAACAGGGACGTGATCGAGCAGATCCCGGAGTCCGAGCTGGCTGCGTACCTCGCGCAGAAGGCGGCCATCGAGGTTGCTGCCACCGAGGAGAGCGATCGACACAGACAGGCGAGTATCGCCGCCGCCGAGGAGGTTGCGCGGCAGAATCGCGAGGTCATCGAGGCACAGCAGCGGAGCAAGTTGGCGAAGCTTGAAGCTGAGCGCCGGGAGCTGGAGCTGTGCACTTGCTCGCTACGTCAGTCCGGCTTGTACGCGCGGCACTCTAACGAGTGCCCGGCCCTTTCCGATGAGGAGCGTCAGCGCCGGGCAAAGGACAAGCAGAAGATGCTTGACGCGAAGGTCGAGCGCCTCCGTGCAAACGGCGGTCTGCTTGTTGCTGGAGGTGCGCGATGAGCAGCGATAGCACCACATCTTTCCAGGGGATCGAAGGGGCGGAACGCCCCTCGCAAGCAGCCATGGAGGACACGAGCGCCAGCGAAGTGTCCGACAGGGCTACTGCTTGCGTTGCAGCAGATCCGAAGGAAGACACAGCTGATGCAACATCCACGAAAGCGGGCCCGAAGGGTCAGCGTCGTGGATCACCGCACCTTGATACGCGGTACGACGCAGCCACCCTCGATGCCGTTCGAACTCGTTCGAAGAGGCTCGGGCTGGATGCGAGTTCGTGGGTGCGGGCGGTCGTGCGGGATGCTTTGGACCAGCGCCGGACGGATGAGCTGGACGCAGCCTTGGCAGTGGCTCTGCTGGTCCAGGAGTCGCATGTCGAGGCATCGGCCACAGCTCGCCATCTGGGCGCGCTGATCCGTCCTTTGGCGATCAACGTGAACGATCTGGACAGGCGCGCACGCGCTGGCGAGGCAGTGACCCTCTCCGCTGAGGTGCCTGAGCTGGTGGAGCTGCTCCGCGAGGTGCGCGAGCTGCTCGGCGACAGGCTCGCGTCATGAGCACGACGCACTACAGCGGGAGCCAGGATGCAGCCAGCTCGGAGCGATACGTCCGGGGCATGAAGGACGAGCGGGCGGCTGCGATTTCCGGTGATGCAGTGGGTCCATTGGGTGTCTTTTCACAGCGGGCTAGTGCGCTGGCTGAGGCGCATAACCGCGAGGTCGAGGCTTTGCACTACCGGCAGTCCTTCAGCGATGAGGAGTTTGATCCGAAGGACCCCGAGCAGGTGCAGCAGGTGAATGACCTGGGCTACCTGCTGGCGAAGAAGATGCATCCGAATGCGCAGTGCCTCGTGGTGACGCATACGGACGGGCACGGCGGCAAGCCCCACAATCACATCCTGGTCGCGAACCACGATGACGTCACGGGCAAGGCGCTGTCCGACTACCGCACGTTCTACGACAGGCCGGATCAAGGCGGCCAGCGCGGCGTCAAGTCGGCGAACGACGATTTGATGCGCGAGCACGGGCTGTCGATCGCGAAGGAACAACAGCTTGCGCCGAAGGACTGGGAGCTCCGCCGGGAGGACTTCGCCGAAGGGTCACCGGATCGGATGATGGGCGACCGCTTCGAGCAGGCGCTGCGCGATCCGCGCTCAGTTGACAATGACGGCCTGCGGGAAGTCATCGAAGAGCAGAACCAGCAAGAAGGCATGCCGCGGATGCGGCTGTCTTCCAGGAACAACAAGAAGACGGGCAAGGAGCAGTGGACGCTGCACATCGAGGTCGTGGACGAACGGCGCAAAGAGCGCCGGGCACTCACGTCCCGGTTGTCCGAGGACTTCACCCCGGAGGGCGCACAGGCGTTCTTCGACTACCACCAGAGCCAGAAGGAGCAGGAACATGAGCGCAGCACTCGACAGGCTGAAGCAGCAGAACGAGCAGGACGCGCAGCAGCAGCAGCTCGGCAGTCCGCAGACGACGGAGACCTTGAACTCGATCCTCGCCGCCGTCGAGGCGCAGAACGCGAGACTCGACCGGCTGACCGAGCAGCAGAAGAAGCTCGCGGGGTACGTGAAGGTCATGGACGAGGAGGCGACGAAGCGGATGGAGCGGATCACGGCACCGATCTCCTCGCCCTCCAGCGACGTGTCCGCGAAGATCGCGAGTATCGCGAACGGGCAGAAAGAGATCGCGAATACGCTCGGCGTGTTCGCCGAGAGTCTGAACGGCGAAGCCTTGAACGCCGCGTCGCAGATCTTGGTCGCGGAGACGCAAAAGAATCGCGCGGCTACGGACTCGGCGATTAAGGGGCTCAAGGCGCAGGCTGCAGCGAACCAGACGCTTGTTGGCCAGGTCGGTGGCGCGGTGCAGCGGATGGAGAAGCGCTTTGAGGAACGGGCTGAGAAGGCTGTCGAACAGGTCGCAGGTGAGGCCTCTACCAAGATTACGGCCAACCTCGATGCAGCCAATGCGCGGGCCGAAAAGATCCTGGCGGCTACGTCGAAGTTGGAAGCACGCCAGCTCTGGTCAGCGGTCGCCGCAATGAGCCTCGCGCTCCTGCCGGTGCTCGTGGTCGTCGCTGGGATTTGGATGGTTATCGCCGGGCTGATCACCGGTGCTCAGTGGGCACAGAACGTGGATGGGAACCTGTGGCTTGGCATTGGGCGCTGGCTCGTGTTCGTCGTGGGTTCTCTGACAGCCGGATACGGGCTCTTCGCATCCGTCCGCTGGGCCGCTGGCCTGGTGGAGACCTGGAAGGGTCGCGGAATGCCGAAGTGGCCGAGGTGGCGCAAGTAGACCGACCTCGGTCCGGCTAAGGCCGTTCGAGCCCCCGGATCTCGAGATACCTCGTGACGTCCGCAGTGAAGAACACCAGACCGTCGGCGTCGCGGGCCGTCGCCTTCATGTTCATATAGTTGTCGAAGCACGGGAACTCAGAGCCGAACAGCGCACGCAACTGCGCTTCGCTATGGCCAAAGGCTCGGTCGGGCACTGGCATATCCATGAATCCCATCATCACACACGACCCATCTGTCGAGGGCAACCGCTGCGGAGCAGTGGGCGGCAGCCCGCCGGGAGGCTATTGTTCACAATTGCCAATAGAGAATCCCCTTGAGAAGTGATCTCGGGGGTTCTCTATTTTCATGTATTCAGTTGTTAGTTGGAACAGTTCTGTTGCCGGACATTTATCAGCTCCTTTGCCTGTTCGCTGCTGCTTTCGAAGTAGGCTTTCTCGTCAATGGATATGGCTCCATCGACGATGGAGACAATGTCGGAGCCGGAGAAGCTGCCTTCTTGCGTCCAGACCACCTGATTACGAGCTTCGTTGAGCTGTCCGACGCTAGTGTCGCTGTCGTCGATCTCGCTGCACTTGTGCTCGGTAACCGTGATCGTGGAGCCATCCAGAACAACGATCCGGTGCTCGTTCTCGTCGATGTCGTTGACACTTGCCTCGCCGATGTACTCGGTCGGTGCTTCGCCGGCACTGCTGTTGCCGGCGGTGTTTGCATCGGCTCCTGCTCCACCGCTGCACCCGGTCAGTGCGATAAGAGTGGCAAGTGCCAGTGTTCCAAAGGCAGGAATTCGCTTCATCGTCATGGTGATTGAGGTCATGGCTTCCTTGCGTAGATATTCATATATGTGACTCATAGTCCGTTGTCTCATGGTCATCATAATCGAAAAGCTTGATATATGAACATTCCTGAGCATCGACGCGCGTTTGGCGACCAAGTTCGGGAGTTGAGGAAAGCCAAGGGGTTTACGTCTCAGGAAGCCTTTGCCAACCACCTTGAACTCGACCGTACCTATGTCAGCGGTATCGAGCGCGGTCGGAGGAATCCCACCTTGGACATCATTGTGAAGATTGCCAATGGCCTCAGCGTGCATCCATCAGAATTGCTGACAACCATCGACTAAGTCAGGCACGGGGAATCAAGGGCAGCCGCTGCGAAGCAGTGGGCGGCAGCTTGAACCAGCGGGTGTCACGACTGGTGATATGCGCTACGGCAAGCGCATGGATCGAGTGCGGAAGCATGAGTGGGGCGACAATGAGTCAGTCACCGCTGTATAGTTCAGTGCATGCTGACCATTGCTTCACGCCTCGATGTCATGAACCGGCTCGGCCGGGCCATGGCCGATCCGACGCGCTCCCGGATCCTGATGACCCTGCTCAACGGCCCGAGCTACCCGGTCGTGCTCTCGCGCGAGCTGGAGCTGACCCGCTCGAACGTCTCGAACCACCTGACCTGCCTGCGCGACTGCGGGATCGTAGTCGCCGAGCCGGAGGGGCGGCAGACGCGCTACGAGATCGCTGACCCGCATCTCGCGGCGGCGCTGATGGCGCTCGTGGATGTGACGCTGGCTGTGGATGAGAGCTCCCCGTGTATCGACCCGCAGTGCTCCCTCCCGGGCTGTTGCGATGCGGGAGCCGGACAGTGACCACCGCGGCGCTTGCCCCCGAGCGGCGCGACGTGCTTCGTCGGCGGATCAGGATCGTCGTCGCGATCACGATCACCTGGAACGTAATCGAGGCGGTCGTCGCTCTCCTTGCAGGGCGGGCCGCGTCCTCCTCGGCCCTGATCGGCTTCGGACTCGACTCCATCGTTGAGGTGCTCTCCGCGGCTGCGGTCGCGTGGCAGTTCGCCGCGCCCGACCCGGAGAATCGGGAGAAGGTTGCGCTGCGGGTCATCGCGGTATCGTTTTTCGCCCTGGCTGCCTATGTCAGCGTGGACGCGGTGCTGTCGTTGCTCGGGCTACGGGAGCCGGAGCACTCCCCGGTCGGCATCGCCATCGCCGGACTAAGCCTGGTCGTCATGCCGTTCCTGAGCTGGTTCGAGCGCCGCACGGGCCGCGAGCTCGGCTCGGCGTCAGCGGTGGCGGACTCGAAGCAGACGCTGATCTGCACTTACCTGTCCGCCGCGCTTCTGGCAGGCCTGCTGCTCAACAGCCTGCTCGGCTGGGCCTGGGCTGACTCGGTAGCCGCGCTGGTGATCGCCGTGTTTGCTGTCCGCGAGGGTATCGAGGCGTGGAAAGGCGACGCATGCTGCGCCGCGCCGGTCGCGGTGCTCACAGGCGAGCGGGGGGTTGAGAGCTGCGACGATGGCTGCCGTGCTAATGACAGTCACCGCTAACGTTGCGACTGGCCGGACATGGTGGGCGCATATCGTCCAGTGTTACAACCTAGACATGCGCTAGCGCATGTCGATGACGCCGGTACCGATCTCGATGCGGCTGGTTCGCGCGCCGATGGCAGCCAGCAGCGGGAACGGGGAGGCGTATTGCTGGGCGAAGTGGTGCACGCGGAAATAGGCGCCGTCCGCGCCGAGCTCCTCGGCGGCGACCGCCAGATCGATGGCCTGCAGCAGGGCATCGGAGGCGGTGCGGGTGCCTGATTGCGGGTGGTCGGTCCAGTGGCCGAAGGACAAGAATCCGATGTTCTTCATGCTTGAGGCAACAAGTAATCTCGGGAGGATATTCCGCCGCCAGGGACCTCAGGCAATCAATGCGACAGGATGGGGCTTTCGGGCCGGTTCGACTCTTTGGTCTCGTCCAGTGCGGACCAGATCGCGTCAAGGGAGAGGCCGAGTACGGCCGCGATGGCGGCGATGGTGGAAAAAGCGGGAGTGGCGACGCGGCCGGTTTCGATTTTCCGCAGGGTTTCGGGGGAGAGGCCGGCTTGGATCGCGACGTCGAGGATTGTTCGTTCGCCGCGTGCCTGCCGAAGCAGCGCGCCGAGGTTCTTGCCCTGTTCGATTTCCCGGGCGGTAAGCGGCAGTCTGACCATAATGAGACCATTATACCGGTATTAAAATACCGGTATAGTAATTGGAATGATCGAGATTCTCACAGCCAGCGAAGTAGAGCGCGCCCGCGAGACCGGACGCCTTGTCGGAAACATCCTCAATACGCTCAAGCACCGCGTGCAGGTCGGCACCAATCTCTTGGAAATCGACGCCTGGACCAAGGAAATGATCGAGGAGGCCGGCGCGGTCTCCTGCTACGTCGACTACGCCCCGTCCTTCGGCAGCGGCCCCTTCGGCCATTACATCTGCACGGGAGTCAACGATGCGGTGCTCCATGGACTGCCTCGCGACTACCAGCTGGCCGATGGCGACTTGCTCACTCTGGATCTGGCCGTCACCTTGAAAGGCATCGCCTCCGACGCGGCGATCAGCTTCATTGTCGGCACGGCTGCGCGTGCAGAAGACCTGAAGATGATCGAGACCACGCAGCGCGCCCTGGCTGCCGCCATCGCCGAGGCGCGTCCCGGAGCCAAGATCGGCGACCTGTCCTTCGCCATCGGATCGGTGCTGACCGTCGAAGGGTACAAGGTCAACATGGAATTCGGCGGCCACGGCATCGGCAGCACCATGCATCAGGATCCTCACGTTTCCAACGATGGCCGCCGCGGACGCGGGTACACGCTGCGTCCCGGTCTTCTGCTGGCCATCGAACCGTGGGTCATGGCCGATACCAGCAAGCTGGTGACCGACCGCGATGGCTGGACCCTGCGCAGCGCCACCGGCTGCCGCACGGCGCACACCGAGCACACCATTGCCATCACGGAAACTGGCGCGGAGATTCTCACCCTGCCCACCGACCTCTCGGCATAGGCAGAGGCCGGCATGGCGGCGATCAGGCGTGCGGGCTTTCCCCGGTGCCGGCGCCGCGGCGGCGGAGCACCGGTTCGGCCGTGCCGGTGCCGCAGCCCGAGGAGGCGCTGCCGCAGGCCGGGGAAGCAACGGAGGTGCAGCACGATCCGCTGCACCCGCTGGCCCCGGCGTTGCCCGCATCCTCCGGCTGGCGCGAAGCATGGCCGGCGGCTTCGCGCAGCGTCCTGGCCAGCTGCGCCGGGTCCTGGCCTTCTTGGCCCAGGACCACGAACCCCGCGTCGGCAATCATTGCCAGGTCGGCTTTCGCGTCCTGCCCTTCGCTGGTCAGGTAGTCGCCGAGGAACAGCGAATTGGCCACTTCCAGGGCGTTGGCCTGCAAGGAACGCAGGTGCATTTCGCGTCCGCCGGCCATCCGGATTTCCTTGTCCGGGCAGGCTAGCCGCACTACGGCCAGGATCCGCAGGCACGCGCGCGGGGTCAGGTTCCAGGTGCCTTCCAGCGGGGTGCCGTCGAAAGGCATCAAGAAGTTCACCGGAATGGAATCGGCTTCCAGTGCGCGCAAGGCGAAGATCGCCTCGACCAGCTGCTCGGGAGTTTCGCCCAGTCCAACGATGAGCCCGGAGCAGGGGGAGAGGCCGGCGGACCTGGACTGCTGGACGGTGGAGACGCGCTCGGCGAAGCTGTGGGTGCTGCAGATTTCCGGGTAGAGGGACTCGGCCGTATTCAGGTTGTGGTTGTAGGCGTCGGCGCCGGCCTCCTTGAGCCGCTGGGCCTGCCCCTGCTTCAGGATGCCGATGCAGGCGCAGACCTCGACCTGCGGATGCTCTTCCTTCAATGCGCCGATCATGTCCGCGACGCGTTGCACATCGCGGTCCGTGGGTCCCTTGCCGGAGGCGACCATGCAGACCCGCGAGGCGCCGCCGGCGATGCCCAAACCTGCCTGGCGCACCGCTTCGCCGGGCTTGAGCCAGGTGTATTTCAGGATTTCGGCCTTGGAACCCAGGCGCTGGGAACAGTAGGTGCAGTCCTCGGGGCACAAGCCGGACTTCAGGTTGACCAGGTAGTTGACCTTCACGGTGTTGCCGAAATGCTTGCGCCGCAGCACCCCGGCCGCACTAACCAGCGCCGACGTCTGCGCGTCGCTGATGGCCAGCAGCCCGAGGGCCTCTGCTGCGGTGAGCTGGTGGCCAGCGGAGATGCGTGCGGCCAGCTCGGTGAAATCTGCGGTGTCGGTGCGCTGCGCGGGGATGCTCATGGGTTCCTTCGCCTGGTTGGATGGCTGCCTGCCAAGGTGCAGCCATTCTTGAACGGTGTTCAATTGCTGGCACCAATGTACACGAAAAGCCCCCGACTTGAACAATGTTCAAGTCGGGGGGGCTTGCGCTGCTTTCCATGGCAGTTGCAGACGGGGCGGG
>NZ_JBLVOJ010000024.1:209335-231108 GCF_053543715.1 Glutamicibacter sp. AGC46 | reverse complement strand
CCGCGCCCCCGCCGCTCAGCTGGAGGTCTTGCTCCGGTAGATCCGCGTGGCCAGCGCCCAAGCCAGGATCAAGATGCCTGCCAGCCAGGCCAGGGCGATCCAGAGCTCGGAACCCACGAGTTCTTGCGACAGCAGGGCGCGCAGCGAATCGACGATGGCAGTGATCGGCTGGTGCTCGGCGAACCAGGCCACCGGCCCGGGCATTGACTCGGTGGGAACGAACGCCGAGGAGATGAAGGGCAGGAAGATCAGCGGGTAGCTGAAGGCGCTGGCGCCATCCACCGATTTCGCGCTCAAGCCGGCAAGCACCGCTACCCAGGTCAGGCTTAGGGTCACCAGGCACAGCAGCGCGAGCACGGCGATCCACGCTGCCATGGAGGCGGAGGAGCGGAAGCCCATGGCCAGGGCGACCCCCAGTACCAGCGCCAGGGACAGGAGGTTCGCCGCCAACGAGGTCGCCACATGGCTCCAGAGCACGCTGGAGCGGGAGATCGGCATGGAGCGCAGGCGCTGCACCAGCCCATCGCGCAGGTCCAGGAACAGCCGGTAGGAGGTGTAGGCGACCCCGGAGGCGATGGTGATGACCAGGATCCCGGGCAGCAGGTAGTTGATATACGGTCCGGTGGCGCTGGTGCCGATAGCCCCGCCGAAAACGTAGGTGAACAGCAGCATCATGGCCACCGGGGTGATGGCCGTGGTGATGATGGTGTCGGGGCTGCGGACAACGTGGCGCATCGAGCGCCCGGTGAGGATTCTGGTTTCCCGCAGTGCCGCGATGCTCATGGCTTGCTCCCTTCGGTTCGCTGGTGGTGGCCGATCAGTTCCAGGAAGATCTCCTCCAGGCTCGGCCGCTTGGCCCCCAGCTCGGTGGTGGCCGGCGGCAGCAGGGCCTGGAGTTCGGCCAGCGTGCCCTGGTGGATGATGGTGCCCTCGTGGAGGATGGCGATTTGATCGGCCAGGTGCTCTGCTTCATCCAGGTACTGGGTGGTGAGCAGGATCGTGGTGCCGGACTCGGCCAAGTCGCGGATCACCTGCCAGGTCTCGCGGCGCGATTGGGGATCCAGTCCCGTGGTCGGCTCATCGAGCAAGAGCACCGGCGGGTTGCCGGCCAGTCCCATGGCGATATCAAGGCGCCTGCGCATCCCGCCGGAGTAGGTTCCTGCGGGCCGGTCCGCTGCGTCGCAGAGGTTGAAGCGCTCCAGCAAGCCGTTGGCGATGGACCGCGGATTCTCCAAGCGGAGCAGCCGCGCGATCAGCAGCAAGTTTTCGCGCCCGGTCAGGACCTCGTCCACTGCGGCGAATTGCCCGGTCAGGCCCAGCGACCGGCGGACCTGGACCGGGTTCTCGCGCACTGCAGCTCCGCAGACCCGGGCGGTTCCCGCATCGGCGGGAAGGAGGGTGGCCAGGATCCGCACCAGCGTCGTCTTGCCGGCGCCATTGGAACCGAGCAAGGCGAAGATGCTGCCAGGCTGCACGGTGAAGTCCAGTCCGCGCAGCACGGGCAGCTTCTTGAATGACTTGGCCAGTCCGGTGACCTCGATGGCCGGTTCCGGGGCCAATGCGGTATTCATGTCATTGCTCCTTCGATTCGTTCTCTGCTTCGGAAATGGTGTCGGCCAGGCGGGTGCGTTCCTTGTCGGTCCAGCGCTTGCCCCCGTAGGCCTGGGCGAAGTCATCGGCGAATTCCGCCGGGTCCTGGCCAAGCAGTTCGCGCAGCGCGGTGCCGTTGGCGGCTGCTCCTTCGAAGAGGTCGGCCAGGTCCGAATACATGGAGATCATCGTTTCGGCGTCGGTGACCCCGCTCTGGTTCAGCAGGTAGCGCTGCACTCCTGCAGCGGCCTTGGCATAGGGCTGGGGCAGGGCCTTGAGGCGTGCCATGCTCTGCTTGTACTGCTTCTTCTGCTCCAGTGAGCCGGTGAAAGCTTCAATCCATTTGGCGACCATGATCAGTGCCCTTTCTGCGGGGTGCTCGGGTGGGGGAGGTTGTTGATGCGGGAGACGAGCAGGTTCCAGGTGGTCCAGAAGTCGTCGAGCTGCTGCTTGCCGCTGGGGTTGAGGGTGAAGACCTTGCGGGGAGGCCCTTTTTCGGACGGGACTTTCTCCACCGAGACGAGGCCTTTCTGCTCGATGCGCACCAGCAGCGCGTAGATGGTTCCCTCGGCCAGATCGGTGAAGCCGCGTTCGCGCAGTTCCGTGGTGATCTCGTATCCGTAGGCCGGGCGTTCGGCCAGGATCGCCAGGACGATCCCTTCCAAGGTGCCTTTGAGCATCTCGGTCATCTGTGTGGCCATGGTGCACCCCTCTCTACTTAGTGTCATTGAGTACAAGTAGATAGTAGAACTAAGTAGCGGTATTTAGCAATACTTAGTACCAAGATTTTCCAGATATTTTTCGGAGCTTTGGAGAACCACCATTTGACCAGTGGCAAGATGGCGCAACCGGAAATCCGGTATGCTCCTGGAAGCTGAGCCGGTACTGGATCTATGGAGATGAGGCGCCATGAAGGATGCGAGATGGCATTGGGAGCTGGTCCATGCCGAGCGTGCGCGGTTGACAGGATTGCTGGGCAGCTTGGCTCCGGAGCAGTGGAACGCCCCATCGCTATGCGCGAACTGGCAGATCCGCGATGTGGCGGCGCATCTGGCGGCCGCCGGATCCACCTCGACCGCCCGCTGGCTGGTGAATATGGCTCGTTCCGGATTCAATGCCGACCGGCACAACGAGCGGCTGCTGCGCCCGCAGCTCGGGGACGGCGCCCGGCAAACGCTGGATAATTTCAATCGTTCTGCCAGCAAGTCCATTGCCCCGCTGAACTCGGTGACCGGTTTGCTGGGCGAAGTGGTAGTGCACGGTCAGGACATCGTCCAGGCGCTCGATCTGATCCTGCGGCCTGAACCCACGGCACTGCGAGCGGTGGCAGGATTCTTCGCCTCCAAGGACTTCGCAGTCAATAGCAGCACCCTGGTTAAGGGGTTGCGGATGTCGGCGGTGGACGACGCTTTCAGTTGCGGGAACGGTCCCGAGGTGCGTGGCGAATTGCTGGATCTGGTCCTGGCGATGGCCGGAAGGGAACAGGTCCTCCCGCGGCTTCAGGGCGCAGGGGTCGGCGAGCTGGCACGCAGGATCACGGCACAGCCGCGGAAATAGCAAGCATCGCGCCGCACGATGACTGTACGGCGCGATGCTGGGGAAGCTGGCAAATCAGCCAGCGGGAATGAGGGCGGTGGCCAGCGGGTTCTCCAGATCGCCTGCGTAGAGCAGGCCTCCGGACTGGTCGGCGAGATCCAGCATCTGCTGGTTGTTGCGCAACTGCAGGCGGTTCAAGCAAGACAGCGGGAAGTTCTGCGCAAAAAGTCCCAGCTGATCAAAGCGTTCAGCGAACTGCGGGTGCTGCCCGCGATAATCCAGCAGCCGTTGAACTACGGTCTTCCAGAAATCTGCTTCGGAAAGCAGTTCTTCGGCATCCAGCAGCGGCGCGAGGAAGCGGAAGAACGAATCAAAGACATCCGTGAAGACCGACAAAACCGGATCTCCACCGGTGCGTACCCGGCGAATCTCCTCCGGGAGTTCCACCCGGTCCGAGAGTACGGCAATCTCTTCGCCCAGATCCTTGAGCAGGACCTTCTTCACAGCACCGTTCTCAAGCACCATGATCACGTTTTCGCCATGCGGCATGAACACCAAATCATAGGCAGCCAGGCAATGCACCAGCGGAATGAGGTAGGCATCGAGGTAACGGCTTAGCCAGTCGGCCGGTGCTAGCCCGCTGCGGCGAATGAGGGCGCCGGCAAAGGACCTGCCGGACGCATCGACATGCAATAGGCTGGCCATCGTAGCCAACTTTTCTTCCGGGCCCAGCAGGCTGATCGGGGACTCCCGCCACAGCGCAGCCAGCATCTTCCGCTGCGGATCGCTCTTGCCGGTGGCTGCTTCGAACTGCGGGTTGCGGTAGCCTACGGCCGCAATTTCACGCAGCAGGGCGACCGGCTGGATCGAGAGCACCGGGTCCTTTGCGAACAACTCGCCCAACCACTGGTTGATCGCGGGAGTCACCTTCATGTACTCGGCACTGAGCCCTCGCATGAACCCCATATTCAAGATCGACATTGCCGTCTTGACGTAGTGTCGTTCCGGGTTGGACAGGTTGAAGAAGGTGCGGATCGACTGCTGCGCCTGGTACTCGTCAACGCTGGTGCCCAGCCAGATCAATTGCTTGCGGGCAATATCATTGGCGAACGTGATCGACAGGCGGTTCTCCCATTGCCAAGGGTGCACCGGAATGAAGATGTAGTCCCCGGCTGCATAGCCGGTGCCGAACAAGGAGGCCTCCAAGGCCGCATCCAAGCGCTGGCGCTCGGCTGGATCCAGCTCGGCGGCCAGCAGCCCTTCGTAATCCAGCGAATCCACGGCGTCGAATTGTGCTCGGGACTTGTGGGCGGCAGCCCAGCCAAGGTGCAGGGCGGAACCGGTTTCGGGGGCGTACCTCAGGTAGTCGGTGCGCCCGATGCCCATTCTTCCGTTGTTGGCTATGAAGCACGGGTGGCCCTCGGTCATGGAAGATTCGATGAGCTGGAAGGACTGTGCGGCTGTGCCGTCGAACCGGGCCAGCTGTGCTGAATTATGGGTTGCATGAACCTGCTTGTAGCAGTGGCTGGCCAGCGTGGATGAGAGCTCTTCAAGGTAGGTGGGCAGCTGCACCGGGGAAAGCGTGAGTTCCTGGCAGAAGTGGGTGATGAACTCAATGGCGTCCACCTCTGCCTGCTGCCAGCTGCCGTCAACGAAGTGGTGGTGTTCCACGGACTGCGGTGAAACCAACCAGTGGTTCAGCTGGTACCGCTGGGCGCTGAAGCTGTAGCGGTGGGCATCCTTCTGGACTGAGTAGCGGTTTTCTCCATGGCCGGCAGGCTCCAGGAGGCGCTCATGCGAAAATTCGCCCAGGGCCTTGGCCAAGACATGGCGGTTGGCGATGTCCCAACGTGCAGGGGAGAGGAATGAGGATTCCAAGCCGCGGCCGGTAGCGGTTTCGAAATCCTGGCGAGTGCAGATGGACAGCAGAGCCTGCTTGATTGAGCCGTCTGCCTCGGAAAGCTCCACTGGACGTACCGGGCTGAAGCCAACGCGGGCATTCAGGGCATGGATGGCTTTGTTGCGCAGGTCAGGTTCCACGATGATTCGTTCGGTTCCGGGCAGGGCGAAAGCCTGGACCATGGCCGAGGAGAGAGCGTCGAGGGTGAACCCAGGCTGCGGCTCGGTGGCTGCCGGAGCCAGGAAGTGCAGTCCACGGTCGCCGCGGACGCAGTTGTATGCATCGGCCAGTGGCGATGCTGCTGGGTCGTAGAGCTCGACAAGGAATTTCTCGTCCCCTGATGCATCAATGCCGAAGAGGACTTCGTAGCCTGGGGTGCCAAGCAATGTGCGGTATTCTGCTTCGATTTCCTTTTCGGTTGCGTTGGCCATGCCCCAGAAGGAGGCATGCGCGGTGGCAATCCACGAATGCAGCAGCGCAGTATCCCCGGGCAACGTCACGGAACGGAAAGTGTAGTTGGTCATCGGAAGTTCCTTAGGCTCGTGCGCTGGCAGTGGCGGAAGTGGGCAAGCCGCTGAGTTCAGCGGCGCCGAATCGCTGGAAAGCGATCCGTCGCTCGACCGGGTAGACCTCGCGTCCAGCCAAGCGGTTGATAATTACTGAATTGCGGTAGGCTCCCATGCCCAGATCCGGAGCGGTGAAGCCGTGGGTGTGCAGTTCAGCGTTCTGCACGAAGATGTCCTGGTCCAACCCGATGGAATATTCGCGATCTACATTGAAGCGGCCATCGGGAAGGTAATCGATGCGTTGGCTGATGCCTTGCAAGAAGTCCGGAGTGCCTGCGCGGTAGCCGGTTGCCATGACAAGGTGGTCGGCGAGGAATTCCAGGTCTTCACCGGTGCGTTCATGGCGCAAGCTGATGGCCAGGTGATCCGTGTCAGCGCCGATGCTCGTGGCCGCGCAGCCGGTACGCAGGTGCACATTCGCTGCGCCATTGACGCTTCGCTGGTAGAGCTCTTCGTGGATTTCGTTGATCAAGTCCGCGTTGATCCCCTTGTAGAGCCCCTTTTGCTCTGCTGACAGGACATCCCGCTGATCCATGGGCAGGGCATGGAAGTGGTCGATGTATTCCGGAGATGTCATCTCCAAAGTGAGCTTGGTGTATTCCAGCGGGAAGTAGCGTTCTGAACGCGTTGCCCACACCAGATGATCCTCTTCTGGCAAGCTGCGCAGAAGATCCAAGAAGATTTCTGCGGCGCTCTGGCCGCTGCCGAGCACAGCAGTTACTTTCGGGCCGGAACCTGCGGTCCGGGAGGATAGGAGTTTCTCGCGGTGGAAGGCGTAGTCGCTTGAGTGCACCACGTTGCCGGTGGCTTGTGCTTCCGTGGTGAGAACCGGCGGCAGATAAGGCTGGGATCCGGTGCCCAGCACCAACTTGTCTGCGGTGAATCGGGTCAGTCCTGCGGCAGTGAGCACCGACAACAGGTAGACCCCGTCGTGGTATTCGGCTTCGAGCACCCGGTGCCCGAATCGTACGCTTTGAATATTTTCTGCGGCCCACGCCAGGTAGTTGGAATACTCCTCGCGCAGCGCGTAGAAGTCTTCGCGGATATAGAACGGGTAAAGCCGCTGTTTTTCCTTGAGATAGTTCAAGAACGAATGCTTGCTGGTCGGGTTCGCCATGGTCACCAGATCTGCCATGAAGGGAACCTGGAGATGGGTTCCGGGAAGCATCATGCCAGGGTGCCAGACGAACTTCTCTCCGGCTTCCAGAACTGCAACGTGCAGATCATCCAATCCATCGGCCAAGGCGGCAAAACCCAGATTGAAAGGGCCAGCGCCAATAGCGATGACGTCAAAGTGCTCGGTAGGTTCAATCATTTCTTCTCTCCAAGGGTGCGTTCGGCCAGCAGTCCGGAACCAATCCGGCAGATAGCGTCGAGGATCTCGCTGATATCGGCCAGGGTCGTATTCGGATTGAGCAGCGTCAGTTTCAGCAGGCGTTTGCCTTTGACTGTGGTGGCGGCGATCATCGCTTCGCCGCTGGCATAGAGGCGTTGGCGGATCTGGTTGGCCAGGGCATTGTGCTCGTCCAGTTCCAATGGGTGCTGTGGATCTTCAAAGGAGAAGACCAGCGTGCTCAGCTGCACGTCGGCTGCCATCCGTAGCTGGGCGCGCATGGCAACTTCCTGTTGAGCGTCCTCTGCCAAGGCGATGACCTGGTCGAACATGGCACCCAAACGGCTGGCACCCAAAGAGCGCAACGTGACCCACAGCTTCAGCGCATCGAAGCGCCGTGTGGTCTGCAGGGACTTCGAGACCTGGTTGGGGGTGGACTCGGCCTCCGCACGCGGGTTCAGGTACTCGGCATAGTGGGCGATGGATTCCATGGAGGCCGCCGAGCGGACCACCAGGGCGCTGGAGCCGATGGGCTGGAAGAAGGACTTGTGGTAATCCACGGTGACCGAGTCGGCCAATTCAATGCCGTCCAGCCGGTGGCGGTGGGAGTTGGAGACGAGCAGGCCGCAACCGTATGCGGCATCCACATGGAACCACGCGCCTACTTCTGTGGCGATAGCACGTAGCTGGGGCAACGGATCGATGGCCCCGAAGTCGGTATTGCCGCTGGTGGCGGAGATGGCCATGGGCACCAATCCGGCGGCGAGGTCTGCGTCCAGGCGCACGCGCAATGCATGCGCATCCATGCGGTGCTGGGCGTCTGTAGGGATCGCCACGGCCGCGTCGTAGCCCAGACCAAGGAGCATCGCGGCGTTGCGAATCGAGAAGTGCGCATCTTCCGAGCAATAGATCCGCAGATTAGCCAGCCGTTCAGGCAAGGTGCCCCGCAGCTTTGCGGTAGCGGTGTTTCGTGCGATCAGCATGGCCTGAAGGTTGGATTGAGTTCCGCCAGAGGTAAAGATTCCGTCGGCCTGCCCGGTCCCGAAGCCGATCAGATCGGCGGTGAAATCGATGAGCTTGCGCTCGATCAGTGTTGCTCCAGCGCTCTGGTCAAAAGTGTCCATCGAGGTGTTGATGCTCGTGACGAAGTTCTCGGCGACCACCGCAGGGATCACGACGGGGCAGTTCAAGTGCGCCGCGTACTTCGGATCGTGGAAGTAGACCGCGTCGTTGAAATACAACTCATTCAGCTCGGTGAACGAGTCCTGGGTTGAACCCAATGGACTATGCAGGTCGACCAGGTCGATGCGTTCCTGCAACTGCTGCGGAGTCGGTCCGGTCGTCGGCGCGTTCACCGATGCCAATCGGTGGGCCACGCGTGAAATGGCTTCACGCGACTCGTTTTCGTAGACACGGGCGGTGTCTGCGCAGAGCAACGAATCATCGTAGATCGGCAGTGGTAGATCAGGCATTTGCAGGGTAGGCAGTGAGGCACCCAAAAGCATGCTCCTCAGATAGAGACAATCAATAGTTGGTCAGGCTCACCTAACAAGAATCTATTAACATCACACTTCAATTAGTTAATGCAAGCCGAGTAATTCACTCTCTCCGCCAGGAGAAAAGTTTCTACATTTTCCTGCGGGTGGCGCCCGGCTGTGATAAGTTACCCGCTGACCTGCATCTGAGCGAGGCTGAAGCTGGACCGCTGCGGGGTTGAAGTGGAGAGAACTTCTCGACTTCCAATGTCCCGGAATTATCACTAATCGTTTGATTGCACTTTCAAGCTAGAGCTGTATGATCAAACAGTTAGAGCAAGGGAGGGCAAGTGGCCACGGTAAGCCCAGGAAAAGTCCAGCGATCCCAGCGTCTGCTCCTCGGGTCGAACGCAACGGACGCGGCAGGACGCTCACTTTCTGATATCACGATTGATCTGCTGTTCGTGGGTACCCTTGGCGCAACTGCCATGCAGATGGGAGTGCTCAATGCGCTTGGTTCCCTTTCCTTTGTGCTCGCGAGCATCCCCGCGGGCCATTTGGTCGACAAGTATTCCGCGTTGCGGGTCCTGCGCATCGGTCTCGGGTCCAAGCTTTTCCTGCTGGGGTGCCTAGCGGCGCTGTCCTTCGCCGAGGAGCTAACGATCCCGCTGGGGATGCTGTTGTGCGCATTGCTCGGCTTCTGCAATGTTTTTTCCGAAACGTCCCAAACCACTGCCGTTCCGCAGCTCATCGGAGATGAGCCTGAAGTCCGAGCGGCGAGCATCAGCAAGCTGATCGCCTCGCTGGGAGCTGCGGACCAGTCAATGACCGTGATTGTCCCGGCCTTGGCGGGAACCGGCTTCGCGCTGTGGGGAGCGCCAGCGCTGCTGAGCATCTCGGCGGCTCTGGGCCTGCTGGCAATGCTGATGGCGCTGCAGGTGCGTTCCTATCGCCTGTCGCAAGGCCCTGGCCGCCGCCCCGGGCCGTCGCCCGAAAAGGGCGGCATCCTGGCTGGCCTCAGGTATCTGGCCCGGCACCGCCTGCTCTTGGCAATTACCGTTGCAGTGATGTTCTCCAACTTGGGGCTGGCCATCGGGTCATCGGTAGAAGCGATCTTCATTATCAACGAGCTCGGCTTTGGCGAATTCGGGTACGGCCTTTTCGCCTCGGTGAGTGGCGTTGGCGGGCTAATTGGAGCTGCTATCGCAGGAACGCTGGCTGGAAAATTCGCTCCGGCAACCTTGCTGATCTACACCGGTTCGATGCAGGCAGTTTTGGCGGGCTGCGTATTGGGCGCGGCTTATGCAACCGAAATGTGGTCCATGGTGCTGCTGGGAATTTTCGCGCTGGGATGGGGAATCGTCGTGCTGCTCTTCAATATTGCTGCCTCGTCCTGGATTGTGCAGATCGTTCCGGAGCAGCTGCTGGGCCGAGTCTTAAGCGCACGCCGGTTATTCACCTTTGGAGTAGTTCCCGTTGGCGGATTAGTTGGTGGGGCAATGGCCAGCGCGTGGGGGATTACCGCTGGACTGCTTGCCTGGGTCGTTGCCGCAACCCTCTCAGTTATTAGCTACCTAGTGATGCGCGGCCCGGCAAGCCGTTAGGCTGGAAGGCATACGCACCACGAAGTAAAGGCAACCGCGCACGTGAAACTCGTTATCGACGCTCGATACACCCGCATCACCCACCATGATGGCATTAGCCGGTATACCGCCGGGTTGATCGAGGCCGCCAGCAAGCTTGCCGAGGTCACGATGCTGGTCAACGACACCAGGCAGCTGGCAATGCTCCCCGATGTTCCGTATCTGAAGATTTCCGGGCCCACGAGCGTGCTCGAGCCATTCGTCGCCCTGCAGATCAACAAGCTCAAGCCGGATGTCGTGTTCTCGCCCATGCAGACCATCGGATCGTTGGGGCGGAAATATCCCTTGGTCCTGACCTTGCATGATTTGATCTACTACTCGCATCCGCATGCACCGAAGTTCCTGCCTGCTCCGATTCGCGCTGGATGGTACTTGTTCCATCAGGTCTACTGGCCGCAGCGGATGCTCCTGAATCGTGCCGACGCGGTGGCTACCGTTTCCAACACCACAGCCGAACTCATGCGCAGGCATCGACTGACCAAGAAGCATATTGGACTGGTGTTCAACGCCCCCACCGGAAATTTTGCTCGTCGAGACCAAGCGAAGCGCCCAAAGAAGACCTTGGTCTATATGGGTTCCTTCATGGAATACAAGAACGTCGAGACACTCATCCGCGGCATGGCGCACCTGCCGGACTATGAGCTGCACCTGCTAAGCGGGATCAACGAGCAACGTCATGCTGAATTATCCAAGCTCATCCCCTCGCAATCCACAGTGGTATTCCACCGCGGTGTCAGCGATGAGGAATACGAACAGCTGCTCAGCGAATGCACTGCCTTGGTAACCCTTTCGCGAGAAGAAGGCTACGGGCTTCCCCTGGTCGAGGCGATGAGCATGGGAACTCCGGTGATTGCCACCGATATGCCGATTTTCAGGGAAGTCGCGGATGACGCCGCGCTGTATGCTTCGGCAGATGATGCACAAGGCTTCGCGGACCAAGTACGCACTTTGGATGAGCAGGCTACCTGGAGACAGTATTCGCAACGCGCCGTGGAACGAGCCGGGCACTACTCATGGGAACAATCAGCCCAGCAGCTGCTGGATTTGGCCAGATATGCGGCAGATCACAGAAAATAGTTTGCTGCTGCCTGGTGGATAAGCATCCGGTCTCGCCCGGAAAATGGCGGAAATTCGGGGCAGGGAACGCATGCTCCGCAACGGGAACTTCCGATTTGAAAACCGCACTTGGCCAGTGCTAAAGTATTACTCGTTGCATTCCTCCATAGCTCAATTGGCAGAGCATTCGACTGTTAATCGAAGGGTTACTGGTTCAAGTCCAGTTGGAGGAGCCAAAGAAACCTCCCAGCTCCGCAAGTAGCTGGGAGGTTTTGTTTTACCCAAAAGCGGTCGTTGCCATGCGCAAATTCGAAGTGAAAACCCAGCAACACCCGAACCTCCTATAACCACAGGTGATTAGACGATAGACTTTCGAATCGTTAACAGTTACACCCACAGCATGAGATAAAGGCAGTGGGTTTTACGCCTGAAGACTGAGTCGTATGCGGCAACCGGGGTGTTAGCGTTTGATGTACCGGTTGCTGAGCGATCGAGAATATGGAGAAACCATGTCTGAAGCTGAATCGACGCAAGCTGACGAAAGCCTTAAGTCGAGTGTCAAGAGTGCTAAGACGCAGGTTGATGGTCTCAAGGAGCTTGTTCCACAACAGCTCTCGGACGAGATCAAACTCGCGACTACGGTACTCAAAGGCAAGGGAATCAGCATTGGCATGGCGGCGGCGCTCGCCGGAGCTGCACTGCTCGTAGTGTTGCTCTTCGTCATTGCTGTTGTCGTTACCCTGGTCAATGTATTGGCTCTCTGGTTGCCCGGTTGGGCAGCCGCATTGATCGTTGCAGGATTCTTCTTGCTGGTTGCTGCCATCTTGGGATTGGTTGGATATGCCAAGGTCAAGAAGGCACTGCCGCTGAAACCGGAAGCAGCTATTCGCGGACTCCGCCACGACTTGGGCGTGCTCAAGGACGGCAGCGCCTTCGATGTCAGCACTCTTGATGAGCCGCTGAAGAAGAAGTCGGCTGAGGATGACGAGAAGGCTGAAAAGAAGAAGGAACCGAAGCCTCCGGCACCAAGTGCCGATGAGCTGATCCTTCGCACCAAGCGTCGCCGCCGCCAGATCCAGGCTCTGCGTGACAACCTGGGCGAGAGCGTGCAAGCGCCACTGGCCAAGATCGACAAGATTCGTTCCTTCACCCAGGGAGCTGGGGAAAAGTTCTCCGGAGCAGCCGCCAAGGCGAAGGGATTCGTTCGCCCTTCCTCGTCTTCGTCTTCCGAAGACCAATCGGAGGCTGACAGAGCCGGCTCAAACCGCTTAGAGCAGGCACGACCGTATATCGTGATGGCAGGTTCCGGGCTGGCGCTGATGGCTGTAGTCCGCGCATTGTTCAAGCGCTCCTAGGTCTTTCGCCGACGGGGCCAGGCATTAGCCGTACCAAGCGTGCGCGTGCCCCGTCGTATGAAAACTTAGGCTAGAAAGGCACTGACATGGTTTGGATCGCTATTGCAGCGGCACTATGCAGTGCCTTTTGTCTTGCCTTTGGAGCGCACTTCCAATCGCAGGCAGTCCGCAGTGCTGTTGGCGGTCTGGACCTGACAATTAAGAATGTCGGGAAGCTGGCCCGCAACAAACGCTGGATGAGCGGACTGGGGCTGATGGCTCTTGGCATGGCCTTGAATGTTTTCGCGCTAGCCAGCGCGCCCTTGACGGTGGTGCAGCCAATTGGTGCCATTGCATTGGTGATCACTGCGATGGTCAATGCCAAGGAAACCGACCTGACGATGAATCGTCCCACCGTATTGGCGATCATCAGCTGCATGGTGGGTTCGGTTGGCTTCGTGCTTCTGGCCGTCACTGCCACTAGCAGCAACCAGGAGGTAAACGACTACGAAGCGCACTTGATTGAAATGATCTTGGCGGTAGTCGTTGCCATCGTGGGATTGGCCACCATCTTCTTCCACAAGAAGCTCGGTGCGTTCTTCTTCATCCTCGGTGCTGGCGTCCTATTCGGATTCGTCGCCGTACTGGTTCGAACCATTGCAATCGCCGTGATGAATATCGGCGACGGCAGCTTTATCCAGCTGCCTTGGCTGGCTGGCCTAGCGGTAGTTGTAGCTGGCCTTCTCGGCTCATATTTTGTGCAAAAGGCCTACTCAAAGGGACCTCCTGACCTTGTCATCGCAGGGTTGACGGTGATTGACCCGATAATTGGCATTGCCATTGGAATCGGCATCCTCGGGGAGCTGCGTCCTGATGTTCCGGTACTGGTCACCGTACTGATGCTGGTGGCTGCTGGTTTGGCTATCGTCGGTGTGACCGCACTATCCAGGCATCACCCGGACGTAATTGAACGCCGGAACCAGACTGAAGCAGAAAAATCCATGCCTGATTCCAAATAGACTGAAGCTGCAGATTTTAATAGAAACTACAACGCGTGTGAACGCCGAAGGATGCTCGTGGCCAAGGAAAAACCGCTGACCATCGTCATTGCTGCTGACACTTATCCGCCAGACGTCAACGGTGCAGCGATGTTTTGCTACCGGTTGGCTACTGCGATGCATGCACGCGGCCACCGGGTGCATGTGCTGGCGGCCCGTGGAGATAAGGGCAAGACCTACACCGAGATCCGTGATGAAGCAATTGTGCATCGTCTGGAATCGCATTCGGTACCTACCCACGAGTACTTCCGTATCGTGTTCCCGTGGGAAGTCAATCGGCAGATCAGCAAGCTGCTCTCGGATATCAAGCCCGATGTAGTCCACGCCCAGAGCCACTATATGATTGGCCAGCGCACGATCGGATGGGCTCGCAAGAACAAGGTTCGTTCCATCGCCACGAACCACTTCATGCCGGAAAACCTTGACCCCTTCCTGCCTTTCCCGCAGTGGTTCAAGCGAATTGTCGCGCAGAATTCGTGGAGAGACATGGGGAAGATCTTTGGGCGGGCAGACGCCGTCACGACCCCGACTCCACTGGCGGCCAAGGCAATGCGTGAGCGTGCCAAACTGAACCGGGTGCTTCCGCTGTCTAACGGGATCGAGATCGGCAACTACGAGCTGGCGGCAGGGGAAGAAATCATTAAAAACGAGTTCCCCACGATCTTGTTCGCAGGCCGTCTTGCCGTTGAGAAGAACATCAATGAACTCATCGAGGCATTGCCTTTAATGAGCCAGGTGCCGGATGCCATCATTGAAATTGTTGGCGGGGGAGAGCAACGCGCTCACTTGGAGAAGATCGCCGACGAATTGCAGCTGCGAGACCGTGTCCGTTTCCTTGGGCATGTAAGTGATGAACAACTGCGCCAGGCCTACCTGCGTTGCGATGTGTTCTGCCAACCAGGCACGGCCGAACTGCAGTCATTGGTAACCCTGGAAGCACTCTCGGCTTCCAAACCCGTCGTTCTGGCCAACGCGATGGCCCTGCCGCACTTGGTAGACGAAGGCATCAATGGTTACATGTTCACGCCGGGAGACCGGCAGGATCTGGCCAACAAGCTAGACCAGGTTCTTGCCTTGGATGGGCAGCGCCGTGCCAAGATGGGTGAAGCCGGGCACGAAAAGGTGAAGAACCACGCGCAGGAAAAGACAATGAACTCCTTCGAAGCCCTTTACCGCGGCCACGAAGTTTCCACCCATTAATAGGTTCATCGTCATCGGGTGCGTCAAGTCGGTGTTTCGGCTAGTGATGCCCTAGAATATTTCGAGTGTGGTTACGCCGCTTCGGCGATGGGCCCATGTGGGGAGTTAGCTCAGTTGGTTAGAGCAGGGGACTCATAATCCCTTGGTCATGGGTTCAAGTCCCATACTCCCTACCAAACAAGATCGTCCAGCAGCTTATGCAAAAAAGCTGCTGGACGATTTTTCGTTCCGGGGTCTGGAAACTGGAAGAAGCCAGTTCCCAGCCCATTGCGCGGTGCCAACTTGCAACTCTCATGGCAGTCCAAGGAACAGGCCACGCGGCTGCGCGGCATGGAGCTCTCGCCAGGGGCAAGAACACGCAGAGGATCCGGTCTGCAAGACCCGCGACAGTAACCGTGGCTCTTCATGGTGCACCCCTGGGAGCCTTCACGGTCATTCGTGCAGCGGCAAGAGTATTGATGGACGCATGTCGCGGATCAGCAACACCGGGTCAATGTATTCTCCTTCGAGCCGCACGCCCCAGTGAATGCATCGGCCCGAGCAGTGCGCCCCGGTTGCTACCTGTCCCACCTTCGCGCCAGCCTCGCCCCAATCGCCCACCGAGACTCCGGCGGCTACCGGTTCGATGCTGGTCTTGAATCCGGAACCGTGGTCGATGACCAGCACGGGTCGATCCACGATCACTGAAGCGAAGGCGACTTGGCCGCGCTGGGGCGCGAAGACCGAGTCTCCGGAGCTGGCAGCCAAATCCACGCCGCGATGACCGGGAAGCCAATTCTCCTCCGGCTTATCGAAGGGCTCCAGAATTTCCGGTTCGCCAGCTAGCGGCCAACGCCAGCCGTTGCCGGCGGCGAGTGCAGCTTGTGCTTGGACTGGTTGTGGCGCCGCAGTCAGGGGCGAGGCCGGAGGACCACTGAAGGCCAGCAGCAAAACCTGCAGCCCGGCGACTAGATAATTGGATTTCATCCTCTCAGGATGGAGCCAATAGCCGGATCTTGAGCAGTTGGAAGAGCGAATTGTGGGCAAGCGAATGGGCTGCAGATCACCGATATCGCCGTGTAAAGCGTTGAGTTCTCTGTAGTACACTTGAAACAGCAGTGTCCTGTCACAGGTGTGTCCAAAACTGGGTGCGTCGGGCAGGGGATTGACTTCGCGTATGAGTATCCACAGCTTCATGAGCTGTGGCCTGAGGTTCCAGTGGTCCGAGAGAATCGGTGGACCGAAGGCGAGATGCCAAGCATCTATCGGTATTCGTGCTAGGGCGGATATCCACAATGGCTATCTGCATCAACCCGAACAAACAAGAGCAGTTACCGCGGGCGCATGCGCGCCCGGTCCGCCACTGCTGAAAGGAGTTGCGACATGCCAGTCGTAACCATGCGAGAGCTGCTTGACAGCGGCGTCCACTTCGGCCACCAGACCCGTCGCTGGAACCCAAAGATGAAGCGCTTCATTTTCACCGAGCGCAACGGCATCTACATCATCGACCTGCAGCAGTCGCTGTCGTTCATCGACCGCGCTTACGAGTTCGTCAAGCAGACCGTTGCCCACGGCGGCACCGTACTGTTCGTCGGTACCAAGAAGCAGGCTCAGGAATCGATCGCCGAGCAGGCTAACCGCGTTGGCCAGCCATACGTGAACCAGCGTTGGCTCGGCGGTATGCTGACCAACTTCCAGACCGTCTCCAAGCGCGTTCAGCGCATGAAGGAACTGGAAGAGATCAACTTCGAGGACGTTGCTGGCTCCGGTCACACCAAGAAGGAACTGCTGCTGCTGAAGCGCGAGCTGACCAAGCTGCAGAACAACCTCGGTGGTATCCGTAACCTGACCCGCACCCCTTCCGCTATCTGGATCGTTGACACCAAGAAGGAACACTTGGCTATCGACGAAGCACAGAAGCTGGGCATCCCAGTTGTGGCCATCCTGGACACCAACTGCGATCCGGACGAAGTTACCTACCCAATCCCAGGCAACGACGACGCAATCCGCTCCGTCAACCTGCTGACCCGCGTTGTTGCTGACGCTGTGGCCGAAGGCCTCATCGCCAAGAACAACAAGGCTGCCGGCAAGACCGAGGGTGCTGCTGAGCCAATGGCTGAGTGGGAGCGCGAGCTGCTTGAGGGCGAGAAGGCCAAGGCCGAAGCTCCAGCTGCAGAAGCTGCAACTGAAGCACCAGCTGCAGACGATGCAACTGAGGCACCAGAAGCCAAGTAGTCACCTCGGTGACTCCAGAAGTTTGCCTGGGCCCACTAGCGTGTAGCTCGGGGTGAACTTCACCAAGTCTTGTGGGACGGGCCGGAAATCCGACCCGTCCCATAAGCAAAATAAACTTGAAACTCCTAGCTGAATGGGATTGCACGTGGCAAACTACACCGCTGCTGATATCAAGGCACTGCGCGAGCGCACTGGCGCCGGCATGATGGACGTTAAGAAGGCACTGGACGAGGCTAACGGCGACGCCGAGAAGGCCATCGAGATCATCCGCGTCAAGGGCCTGAAGGGCGCTACCAAGCGCGAAGGCCGTTCGACCGCTGAAGGCCTGGTTGCTGCCAAGGTTGAAGGCAACGTCGGCGTCATGATCGAGATCAACTGCGAGACCGACTTCGTTGCCAAGAACGAGAAGTTCATCGCACTGGCCAACAAGGTCCTGGATGCCGCTGTGGCTTCCGGTGCTGCAGATGCAGAAGCACTGCTGGCTTACGAGCTGGACGGCAAGACCGTTGGCGACATCGTTATCGAAGAGGGCGCAATCCTCGGCGAGAAGGTTGTTGTACGCCGTGTTGCACGCATCGAGGGTGCCAAGGTTGCTTCGTACCTGCACAAGACCAGCAAGGACCTGCCAGCTCAGGTTGGCGTTCTGATGGCTGTTGACGCTGACAGCGAAGCTGCCGCAACCGTCGCACACGACGTTGCTGTCCACACCGCTGCAATGGCTCCTACCTTCCTGTCCCGCGAGGAGGTTCCAGCTGACAAGGTTGCCGACGAGCGCCGCATCGCAGACGAAACCGCTCGCGCGGAGGGCAAGCCAGAAGCTGCACTCACCAAGATCGTTGAAGGCCGCCTGACCGGTTTCTTCAAGGAAATCGTCTTGGTTGACCAGGCTTTCGCCAAGGACGCAAAGAAGTCCGTAGGCAAGGTCTTCGAAGAAGCTGGCACCAAGCCAGTTGCCTTCGCACGCTTCCGCGTTGGTGCCTAAGCTTTTACAGCTCTAAGCATTAGCCGTACGCATTAAGCGAACCGCGTTCAGGGCAACCTGAGTGCACAAGATCAAAGGGAGGTGAGCACCGAGAGAAAACTCGGTGACTCGCCTCCCTTTTCTTGAGCCCGGATCTCACGATAGCTTGGGATCTGGGAAGTAGTACCCCCCAGCTTGATTCCGACCTCCAGGAGTAAGACACCTCATGCCAAGCACCCCAGAAACCAAACGACGCCGCGTACTGCTCAAGCTCTCCGGTGAAGTATTCGGCGGCGGCAAGATCGGCGTTGACCCGGATACCGTTCGCGGCATCGCCAAGCAGATCGCTGAAACCGTAGGCGAAGTAGAGGTCGCAATCGTGGTTGGCGGCGGCAATTTCTTCCGCGGCGCAGAACTCTCGGCCTCCGGCATGGACCGCTCGCGCGCAGACTACATGGGCATGCTTGGCACCGTCATGAACTGCCTGGCACTGCAGGACTTCCTGGAACAATGCGGCGTCGAAACCCGCGTCCAGTCGGCCATCGCCATGGCCCAGGTCGCAGAAAACTACATCCCACGCCGTGCCATCCGCCACATGGAAAAGGACCGCGTTGTCATCTTCGGCGCTGGCGCAGGCCTGCCGTACTTCTCCACCGACACCGTGGCCGCGCAGCGTGCCCTGGAAGTCGATGCTGACGAAGTTCTGATGGCCAAGTCGGGCGTCGATGGCGTGTACACCGCGGATCCGAAGAAGGATCCGACCGCCAAGAAGCTGGAGACCTTGACCTACAGCGACGCGCTGGTCAACGACATCCGCGTAATGGACCAGACCGCCATGACCATGTGCCAGGACAACAAGCTCAATATGCTGGTCTTCGGCATGGAAGGCGAAGGAAACGTGGCCGCGGCAATTCGCGGCGAGCGGATTGGCACCACCGTCACCGTCTAATCGGTGATCGTGGCTTAGGATTGAAGTAGATTTAATTTCCCGTAGCGGAAACACAGATGAAGTACTTGAGGAGTACCGGTGATTGACGAAACGCTGGCGGAAACCGCCGAAAAGATGGAACGCACCATTGAGGCCGCCAAGGAGGACTTCGCGACGATCCGTACCGGTCGCGCCCACCCAGGCATGTACTCAAAGGTCATGGTGGACTACTACGGTTCCCCGACCCCACTGCAGCAGTTGGCTTCCTTCGCAGTGCCAGAAGCACGCACCATCACCATCACCCCATTCGATGTGACCGCTATGCGCGCAATCGAAAAGGCTCTGGGCGATCCAGAAGTTGGGGCAAACCCATCTTCGGACGGAAAGATGATCCGCGTTGTCCTTCCAGTGCTGACCGAAGAACGCCGCAAGGAATACGTCAAGCTGGCCAAGGCCAAGGGTGAGGACGCCCGCGTTGCGCTGCGTAACCACCGCCGCAAGGCCAAGGACTCCATCGACAAGTTGGTCAAGGATGGCGAAATTGGCGAGGACGAGGGCACCCGTGCAGAAAAGGACCTCGACGCGCTGACCAAGAAGCACGTTGACGCAGTTGACGAGATCTTGAAGAAAAAAGAAGCAGAGCTGCTGGAAGTCTAATGCCAGGCTCGACAGACAACACTGAGGGCAACGCTTCGGCGGTGCCCTCAGTGGCATCCGGAGAATCCCAGCCCCTGACCCGACGTGAAGCTCGTGCCCAGCGCGAGGCTGCCGCCAAGGGGAAAAAACGCGGTTTCATGAAGAACCGCGCGGCTAGGGAAACTCCAGAACCTGCCACTGGAATCCAAGAACCGGTCACGACTGAACCGGCCAATCCGGTAGCTGCTCCAATGGCCACGCCAGCACCGGCACCAGCCGTGGAGCAAGTTGCCGGCACCGATGGCGTTTTGCCGACCCCTCAGCCAGGGGCTGGCGCGAACCCGGCAGCCGAGGCTTCCCCAGGCAAGGATGCAGCCGCTACGGCTGATACCGGGCAAGCGAAAGAGCGTGCCAAGGCAGCCTTCAAGGCAGATACGTCCAAGTCGGTGGCGGCTCCGGGGCCGGTAGCTGCCCAGCAGGCCGGACCAGCCGAGGAACCGGCTGAGCCCGTAGAATCGGCGGAACCCGGCAAAGCCAAGATCTTAGCGGCCCCAGCTGCCCAGGGTGGTATGCCAGCGAAGGGCGAAGCGACCAAACAGGACGCCGAATCAGCGGCGCAGAATCCAGCGCCTGCCGAGGGCAAGGTGCCTGCTCCACCGGTTTCCGACTCCACGGACCTGGCCGAGACCGGCCAGCCCGACGCGGCAGAAGCAGACATCCCTGCCGAGCTGTTGATAGGAACCCCGGAGCCGAAGAAATCGCGCGCCGGACGCAACCTGCCCGCGGCAATCGGCGTAGGCTTGCTGATGCTCGGCGTCGTCCTCGTTGGCCTGATGTGGTCGCAGCCATTGTTGGTCATCGCGCTGATTGCCCTCAGCGGCATTGGCTGCTGGGAAGTTGCGAGAGCTACTACTCACGCCAAGACCGCGGTGCCTCAATTGCCGTTGTACCTGTCCTCGGTCTTGCTGCCGGTCAGTGCCATTTGGGGCGGGGTGGAAGCCCTTGGCTTCAGCTACATTGCCTGTATCCTCATCGCTCTGCTCTTCCGGCTCATGGAAGGACTCAAGGGTGCTGTGGCCTCGGTGATGAGCAGCGTGTTCATCATCAGCTGGGTGCCGCTGCTGCTTTCCTTCGCCCTGCTGATTCTTGATTCCGAGAATGGCCAATGGCTCATTGCCACGCTTTTGCTGCTCGCGGTCGCCAACGACACCTTCGGCTACATCGTGGGTGTGCTAATAGGCAAGCATCCGATGGCGCCAAAGATTTCTCCGAAAAAGTCCTGGGAGGGCTTCGCCGGATCAATGATTGGTTCGATGGCTATTGGTGCTTGCGCAATGCACTTCTGGCTGGAAATGCCATGGTGGACGGGCGTCATCTTGGCGTTCTTCACCACCATTGCCGCGACCACTGGCGACTTCGCGGAATCCATGGTCAAACGTGAACTGGGCATCAAGGACATGAGCAACTTGCTGCCGGGCCATGGCGGAATCATGGATCGCTTGGACTCGATATTGTTTGTCATTCCTCTGGGCTACGTGATTTCGCATGTGTTGGCCTGGAGCGTCGAAGTCTTCTGACCGGTCCCGCCAGCGGGTGTGATCCTCTACTGGAATGCACTGGCTGGTGTGGCCATTAAGCCAACTATTGGCCCAAGCCAATAGAATATGAGGGGTATCGCCTTACCGGGGTACCCAACTGATATCTCTCTAGAGAAAAAGGAACTGTCGTGTCGCAGCAGCAAGATGCTCCGTTTTCCCGCGTACCGGACTCGGAATTCGGCTACAACGCAAAGCAAGTTGATGCATTCCTGAGCCGTGCCCGCGCCACCTTCAACGGTGGAGGAAACGACGACAGTGTGGTCACCAGCCACCTGATCCGCCGCACCACTTTTGCGCCGCAGAAGGGCGGGTACCAGGCCCGCGAAGTCGATGGTGCGCTGGACCGCTTGGAAGATGTCTTTGCCAAGCGCGAGCGCGACGACTTGATTGCCCATCAGGGCGAGGAGGTCTGGCTGCAGCAGGTAGGCCGCCTGGCCGCGATCCTGCGTGGCCGCCTGCACCGTGCCAAGGGTGAGCGTTTCCGTCGCCCGTCGCGTTCCAACGCGTCGAGCTACAACATCGAAGATGTCGATCGCCTATGCGATCAGCTCATCGACTATTTCGAGAACGACGTGCCCATGGCCGTTGACACCGTACGCCGCGTGGAATTCCGCTCTTCGCAGGGAACCGATGGCTACGAGGAATCGCAGGTCGATGCATTCCTTGACCGCGTGGTCGAGCTGATGGCTTC
Organism: Glutamicibacter sp. AGC46; assembly: GCF_053543715.1. Lineage (NCBI taxonomy): Bacteria > Bacillati > Actinomycetota > Actinomycetes > Micrococcales > Micrococcaceae > Glutamicibacter > Glutamicibacter sp. AGC46. The sequence goes on along the minus strand of NZ_JBLVOJ010000024.1, from coordinate 209,389 downwards.
GATCGACTAGCAGCTGTCTCCAGCGCAAACGCATTGCCGCGGGGCAGTGGGAAA
>NZ_JBLVOJ010000024.1:201719-209302 GCF_053543715.1 Glutamicibacter sp. AGC46 | reverse complement strand
AAATTCTTCCCGCTGCCCTGCGCGGCTTTTTGCATTCTTGGCGACGCGCTGGCCGATAAGGCTAGGGCCGGGTCTGTTCATAGTGGGCCAACCAGTTTCGCAGCATTTCTTCGAGCACAGGACGATCAGCGGGGGCCAGCTGGTCCACGAGGCGCTTTTCGTTGCGCATGTGGGCGGTAAACGCTTCATCGATTTTCTTCTTGCCGCTAGCCGTCAAGGAGATGCGGCGCCCACGCCTGTCATCACCGGATAGCGCACGGGTGACCCAGCCGTTGCTGACCAGCTTGTCGAGCCGCTTGGTCATGGCTCCGGTAGTCACCATCGTCTGCTGTGCCAGCTCGCCGGGGGCCAGGGAATGGGGTTCTCCTGCCCGCCGCAAGGCCGCGAGCACATCGAATTCAGCTTCGGTCAGCCCATGCTCTGCATAAACCGTGCAGAGCTCCTCGGTCAGGTAATTAGCCAAGCGATGCAGCCGGCCGATGATTCCCTGGGGCGCTGGGTCGAGATCCGGCCGTTGTTCTGCCCACTGCTGTTGAATGCGCGATACGTGGTCGTTTTGCTCCATGCCTTTATTATATCTTCCAAGGAAGCTAAAGTATCTTCCATGGAAGATACTTTGAATTCGGCGGGGCACCGGTTTCGAACGCTGGGCTGGGTAGCACTGACCGCGATAGCCCCGATCGCGTGGGGCTCCAATTACTATGTCACCAAGGAATTTCTTCCCGACGGCTCAGCGCTCTGGGGCGCGGCGATCCGCGCATTGCCGGCGGGCTTGGTGTTGCTGGGGCTAGCCAGGAAACTCCCGCAGGGCAGCTGGTGGTGGAAATCTGCGGTTCTGGGAGTGCTGAATATCGGTGCCTTCTTTGCCCTGATCTACGTGGTGGCGCAACTTTTGCCATCGGGTGTCGCTGCTACGACCATGGCGATTTCTGCCGGTGTGCTCATGCTGTTCGCATGGCTATTGCTCGGTGAACGTCCTGCACGTTGGCCTTTGGTTGGGGCCCTCTTGGGCTTCGTCGGCGTGGGCATCATGGTATTCGATGCACAGACCGGCATCGATATCCTGGGGATCGTCTTGTCGCTGGTAGCAATGGTCCTATCCAGTGCCGGGTTCATCCTGACCAAACGATGGTCTGAAGGGATGCCGATTATCCGTGTCACCGCCTGGCAGCTGGTGGCCGGAGGGGCAGGACTGGTCCCCTGCGCGCTGTTCGTGCATGGAGCACCCCCTGAGCTTGACCTGCAGGCGATGGCGGGCTTCGGCTATGTCAGCCTCATTGCCACCGCGGCTGCCTATCTTGCCTGGTTCACCGGGCTGCGCCATCTCCCTGCATCGTCAGTTGGCCTCATTGGCCTGCTCAATCCAGTGACAGGGGTCCTGCTGGGAACATTGCTGGCAGCGGAAAGCCTCGGCCTCCAAAGCCTGATCGGGATGGGCTTGGTTCTCGGCGGAGTCCTTCTGGGGCTGGCCAAGGGATCCCGGCGCAGATCAGCTTCGGCACGCGAAGCATCTGGCCGCGACGCGCCTGCCGGAGAATCCGTGGAGACTGGCTAGAACTTCGCCCGCCAGTCCGGGACATGGAGCAACGCCATGACGCGTTCAACGTTGGCGGGCACGCTCCGCTTGGTGCTGCGCGATACGAAGATCATCACCATGAAGGCCAAGGGAACGCTCCACGCCGCAGGCTGGCGCAAGAGGTGGATCCAGATCTCATCTTCCTGGGGCAGGAAGGCGCCGGTCATCAAGGCCAGCCCGCAGGAGATGCCGCCAGCCAGCAGTCCGGCAACAGCACCTCGAGCGGTCAGTGAACGCCACCAAATGCCCAAGAGCAGCAGCGGGCAGATGGTGGATGCAGTGAAGGCGAAGACGTTTCCAATGGCGCCCGCCAAGGCCAATGAATTGGTCACCACCGCGACCAGGACGGGCAGGGCGGTGGCCAGCACGGTAGAGATCCTGAAGCCCCGCACGGTACCCGAGAAGAATTCCTGGGACAGCGCACCAGCCAGGGATACCACCAAACCGGAGGTGGTGGAGAGGAAAGCTGCGAATGCGCCACCGACGACAATTGCGGTCAAGGCGTCGCCCAGGAATCCGTCGAAGAGGCGCCCGGGCAAGAGCAGGATGGTGGCATCGGTTTCATTGGTGGCACCGAGCTCCGGGGTGTAGAGCAAGCCCAGCACGCCCAAAGTCGTCGGCAAGAGGTAGAACGCGGAGAGCAGGCACAGCACAATCACCGTGGTGGTACGCGCAGCCTGGCCTGTGGGGTTCGTGTAGAAGCGCACCAGCACATGCGGCAGCCCCAGGGTGCCGAAGAGCAATGCCAAGATGATGGATACCGTCTCGTAGAGGTTCATCGCGTTCACGGACTCCAGCTGCGCATACAGGGCCTGGGCATGCCCGGATGCCGAATGCTCGGGGATGGCCCGCCCCAGCAGGAAAATCGTGGGAATAACCAAGGCCGCCAGCTTGAACCAGTACTGGAAGGCCTGGACGAAGGTCACTGAGCGCATCCCGCCGGACAGCACCGTCACGCAGACAACCGCGGCAACAATGACCGGACCGGCCCAACTCGGGAATCCGGTAGCGATGGATAGGGTCAGGGCTGCTCCGTGCATTTGCGGAACGATATAGAGCCAGCAGATCACCACCACCAGATAGGTGGTGATTTTCCGCAGCATCGGCGAGCCTTCGAAACGGATCTGCGCGAAATCGGGAATTGTGTATGCCCGGGAACGTCGCAGGGGAGCGGCAACAAACAGGAGCAGCATCAAGTAGCCTGCGGTGTAGCCGATGGGGAACCACAAACCTGATTGCCCAGAGAGCACAATCAGTCCGGCAACGCCCAGGAACGAAGCCGCCGACAGGTATTCGCCGCCAATAGCAGAGGCATTCCACCACGGGCGTACGGTGCGTGAAGCTACGTAGAAGTCGGAAGTTGTACGGGACAGGCGCAGGCCGTGGAAGGCGATCAGCATGGTCGTGAGGCAAACGATCACCAGGGAGGAAACGGACAGCAAGCTAGCCACGGCTGATGCTCCGATACCGTTCTTCATTGCGTCCCGCGGCCCTGTTGTAGAGCATTCCGGCCACGATGATCAGTGGATACATGCCGATGCCCAAAACCCACCATGGCAGGGGCAGGCCCAGCAGATGGATGTCCTCGAAGACCGGCCAAAAGACGAGCAATGCACTGATGCCAACCAGCATCGCCAGCAGGCCCGCCGCCACGGCACAGGCCAGCCGCAGCTGGGAGCGGATCAGCTGGCGAACATAGAATTCTTCTGCTGTGTGCTCGGGACGGTCGGGGGAGACAGTCAAGGATGCATCCTGCGGAGCCTGGACACGCACGCGTTTTGGACGCTGCTCAGCGAACCGTCCGGGCATGAGGGGCTCTCGCCGGCTGTTGTCTTGGGGAAGTTGCTCCACGGAAGGCCAGCAGCTTCCTACAGCGGGCGGACGCGGTTGGCAGCCAAGCGTTCCCGCAGGTATGGCAACGCGCGACGAGAAATCGGAAGTTCGGTGCTGTTGACCAGCACAGCGGCCTTGCCGGTCTGCAAGCGAACGGTTTCGATCTTATCCATGCACACCAGGTAGGAACGGTGGATCCGAACGAAACCGGACTCGCCCCACTGCTGTTCCAAATCGTTGAGCGGAACCCGGATGAGATAGCTCGAATCCTTGGTGTGCAGCCGGGCGTAGTCTCCCTGGGCTTGAACGTAGGCGATATCCGCCCGAGGGATCAGCTTGGTGATGCCTCCCTGGTCCACCGTGATCATTTCCGGCTTGGCAGGGGTCTCCTCGACCAGCTCGCAGATGCGGCGAACGGATTCGGCCAGGCGCTGCGGGCGAATGGGCTTGAGCACGTAGTCGATGGCGGCCAACTCGAATGCTTGCAGCGCTTGATCTTCATCGGCGGTGACAAAAACAATCAGTGGGGGATTGGTGAACCGGGAGATGACGCGGGCAATGTCCAGGCCTGACAAAGCCGGCATGTGGATATCGAGGAAAAGTGCGTCGACAGTATTTTCCTCCAGCGCCTTCAGCGCCGCGGCACCAGAGGTGGCGCGATGAATTTTCCCGATGCGGGAATCCTGGCTGAGCAGAAAAGCGATTTCTTCTACCGCTGGAAGTTCATCATCGGCGACCACCACGTTAATCATGCGAAAATTCTACCGTTTATTGGATTTTTCTATGCATCGGAAGCGATCGTGTTGGGCGGACGGAACTTCGGGACACGCAAAGTGATCAGCGTTCCGGCCCCCGGCGCGGTCTCCACCACCAGTCCATTGGAATTGCCGTAGAGCTGGCGCATGCGCAGGTCGACGTTGCGCAGGCCTACGTGCATATTCGGGGTATCGCCAGCTAGCACACTGGACAGCTGCTCGGGATCCATGCCCATGCCGTCATCTTCCACGCTGATGACTGCGTGCATTCCGTCTTCGGTCGCCGTGATGGAGATGACTCCGCCATCTGGCCGGGCTTCGAGTCCATGGCGTACCGCGTTTTCAACCAGCGGCTGCAAGGCCAGGAAGGGAATTTGCGTGGGCAGCACCTCGGGAGCGATCTGCAAGGAGACCTTGATGCGCTCACCGAAACGGGCCTTTTCCAGCAACAGATAGCGGTCAATCGCTTCCAGTTCTTCGGCCAGGGTGGTGAATTCACCGCGGCGGCGGAAAGAGTACCGGGTGAAGTCGGCGAATTCTATGACCAGCTCACGGGCTCGAGCGGGATCAGTATTGATGAACGAAGCGATCGCATTCAGCGAGTTGTAGATGAAGTGCGGGGAGATCTGAGCGCGCAAGGCACGCATCTGCGCTTCGAGCAGCATGGCCTTGGATTCATCGAGCTGGGCGGTGGACACCTGCGCGGATACAAAGACCGCTACCTCGGAAACTGCCCGAACGAAGCTGGCGCCGGCCCTGCGTGATAGCGCGGTCACCGTTCCCACGCTTTGATCTCCTACGGTGATCGGCGCGGACACGAAGTCCATGCCGGAGGAACGTTCTACCTGGGTTTTGCCGGTTGCCAGCGCGCTTTTGGAAACCTTGGAGGCTGCTTCCTCGAGTTCCGCGGTGAAATCGGCCCCTGCATCGGTGGCCAGCACATGGGTGGTGTCGCTGATCAGCAATACCTGGCAGTTCAAGAGCCTGCGCAGCGCCTTGGCGCTTTTGGCCGCCCCGTCCTCAGTCAGGCCGCGCTCCAAATGGGGAACCGCAACGGACATGTGGTGCAACGTCTTGTAGGTGGCTTCCTCGACGTCGGTACCCATTTCCTTGGTGGAGCGGGAAATCCTGAAACCGATGTAGCCGACAAGAGCGATTCCGACCATCGCAATGGCGACGATCAGGGTGACTTGCAGCGCTGGAGACATGTATCCCATCTTAGGGCCCTGCCTGATCTGCCGACCGTTCAGCGCGCCATGCTGCGCCGTTGGGCGCAGAAAGCAGTCCGTTGAGCCACGAGCTGTGCAAGCCCCCTAGTCGCCAACGGGTTTATCGCCAATAGTGAACTTAGTCACAAAACCGATGTGCGCCCAGTCACATCATCAACTCGCTCAAGGAGGGCATCATGAGTGCCAACCCGGAACACGGCGTCGCTGCTGACGTTGATTTCGTCAAGGAGAGCCAATCCGAGGAATTCCAGGAACTGCGAAAGACCCACCGCAGTTTTGTTTTCCCGATGGCAGTCTTCTTCCTCGTCTGGTATTTCGCCTATGTGCTGCTAGCCGACTACTTCCACGACTTCATGTCCATCAAGGTTCTCGGCAATATCAACATGGGTATTGTTCTCGGGTTGCTGCAGTTCGTGTCGACCTTCGCGATCACCGCGGCCTACGTCAGTTTTTCGAATAAGAAGCTCGACCCCAAGGCAACCAAAATCCGTGAACGCCTAGAGAGCGAGGGAGTGAACTAAATGAACCAGCTCAGCATCCTGGCCCAGCCCGCGGGAGAGTCGACCCAGGTCGGCAACCCCTTGGTCAATATCGCCATCTTCCTGGCCTTCGTGGGCGTCACCATGGTGATCGTGCTCCGCGCCTCCAAGAACAACAAGACCGCTGCGGATTACTATGCAGGCGGCCGTTCCTTCACGGGAACGCAGAACGGCACCGCAATTGCCGGTGACTACCTCTCGGCAGCCTCCTTCCTGGGCATCGTTGGCGCTATCGCCATCCAGGGCTACGACGGCTTCCTCTACTCGATCGGCTTCCTGGTTGCTTGGCTGGTTGCCTTGCTGCTGGTTGCGGAGCTGCTGCGCAACACCGGCAAATTCACCATGGCCGATGTGCTGTCCTTCCGCCTCAAGCAGCGTCCGGTGCGCATCGCCGCGGCCATCTCCACGCTGGCAGTGTGCGTCTTCTACCTGCTGGCGCAGATGGCTGGCGCCGGCGCGCTGGTTTCCCTGTTGCTGGGTATTGACGAGAAGCTGGGACAGTCGCTGGTGATCGTTATCGTTGGCGCATTGATGATCCTCTATGTGCTGGTTGGCGGCATGAAGGGCACCACCTGGGTGCAGATCATCAAGGCCTGCCTGCTGATCGCCGGCGCGCTGATCATGACCGTGTGGACGCTGGCCATGTTCGGCTTCAACTTCTCCGACCTGCTGGGCAAGGCAGCTGAAGTAGCCGGCAACCCCGAGATCCTGAATCCGGGCATGAAGTACGGTGTTTCTGAAACTGCCAAGCTGGACTTCATCTCGCTGGCCCTGGCCTTGGTGCTTGGCACCGCCGGCCTGCCGCACGTGCTGATGCGCTTCTACACCGTTCCTACCGCGAAGGAAGCCCGCAAGTCCGTCGTCTGGGCTATCTGGCTGATCGGCGCCTTCTACCTGTTCACCCTGGTGCTGGGCTTCGGCGCCGGTGCACTGATTGGCCCGGATCGAATCCAGGCGGCTCCAGGCGGCGTGAACTCTGCGGCACCGCTGCTGGCCTACGAATTGGGCGGCACAGTGCTGCTGGGCCTGATCTCTGCAGTGGCCTTCGCAACCATCCTTGCTGTAGTGGCGGGCTTGACCATCACCGCGGCGGCATCCTTCGCCCATGACGTGTACGCGTCGGTGATTGCCAAGGGCAAGTCGACTCCAGAGAAGGAAATGAAGATTGCCCGCCGCACGGTCTTGGTTATCGGAGTCTTCGCTATCGCTGGCGGCATCGGTGCCCAGGGGCAGAACGTGGCCTTCCTGGTGGCATTGGCCTTCGCGGTGGCCGCTTCGGCTAACCTGCCAACCATCTTGTACTCGCTGTTCTGGAAGGGCTTCAAGACCCGCGGCGCAGTGTGGTCCATGTACGGCGGCCTGGGTTCGGCTTTGCTGCTGATCATCTTCTCGCCAGTGTTCTCGGGCTCGGAGACCGCAATGATCCCAAGCATCGATATGGTGATCTTCCCGCTGGCTAACCCGGGTATCGTCTCCATTCCGCTGGCCTTCTTCCTAGGCTGGCTGGGCTCGGTTACCGACAAGCGTGTCGAGGACATTACCAAGCAGGCGGAAATGGAAGTTCGTTCGCTGACCGGTGTCGGTGCCGAGAAGGCAGTCGACCACTAAGGCGAAGAATTCATAAAACTCAATAGCGAAGTTCCGGGGACCC
>NZ_JBLVOJ010000024.1:191885-201651 GCF_053543715.1 Glutamicibacter sp. AGC46 | reverse complement strand
CTGGCCCCCGGAACTTTTTGCTGCCCTGTGCGCTACGCGTTATTGGCTAGCGAGTGCTGAAGCAAAGCGGTGGTGCGGTAGGGGACGAGCTCGGCCATGGATAGTGCCGAGTCCGCACGATTCACTCCGTCTATATGCAGCAGCTGTCCATGGACCCGAAACAGCTCCTCGGCGTCTTTGGCCGCTACCCGCACCAAGATGTCGGCAGAGCCGGTGAGCCCGTGTGCTTCAAGCACCTCGGGGATGGCTTCGAGCTTGGCGGCGATGTCCCCGAGATGGCGTTGCTCAACATGCAGCTCGACAAAGGAAAGCAGCCCGTAGCCCAGCACTTCGGGCGGGATGCGGCGGTCAATGGAATCAAGAACTTCATTCTCCAGGCGGGTCATCCGCGTCTGCACGGTATTTCGCCCGAGGTTCAAAGCCGTGGCGATAGCCGAGCCGGTGCGCTTGGCTGCGGTCGAGAGGGCCAGCAGGATGCGCCGGTCGGTAGTGTCCAGAAGTTGCATAATGTGCACGTTAGCACTGACCGGTTCTCATAAACAGTGCGTTTTGCTCTAATTCCAAAAACACCATTGTGCATCCTGCCTTGCGTGAGTAGCATCACATTAAGCGGTGTTTGTGAATGAAAACCCGCAACCGACTACGTGAGAGTAAGGATGCCGATCGTGTCCACACAGCACATTGACGTAGCCGCCGGATGCCTACCCACGCATCAGCTGCTGAACGTCGACGGGAAACGAATCCCGGACGAAGAACTTGACCATTATCTGAAGGACCTCAAAGAAGCGGACCTTGCAGATTTCCTTCGCGACATGGTGGTCCTGCGCCGCATGGACAATGAAGCCACCGCATTGCAGCGCCAGGGCCAGCTAGGACTCTGGGCCCCGTTGCTCGGCCAGGAAGCCGCACAAATCGGCTCGGTCCGCGCCACCGAAGCGGATGACTTCATTTTCCCTTCCTACCGCGAGCATGGCGTCGCATGGGCCAGGGGAGTGAAAGCAGAAGATCTGCTCAGCGTGTGGCGCGGGGCCCAGGCCAGCGGCTGGGATCCGAATGAAGTCAATATTGCTTGCCAGCAGATTGTCATTGGCTCCCAGGCTTTGCACGCAGCCGGATACGGAATGGGAATCAAATTCGACGGGGGCAAGCAAGTTTCTGTGGCCTACTTTGGCGATGGCGCCACCAGCCAGGGCGACGTGAGCGAAGCCATGGTCTTCGCCGCCAGCTACCAGGCGCCAGTGCTGTTCTTCTGCCAGAACAACCAGTGGGCCATTTCCGAACCAGTCCACCTGCAAAGCCGCACCCAGATTGCCGACCGTGCCCACGGCTTCGGGCTGAAGACCTGGCGGGTGGATGGCAATGACATCCTTGCAGTCTACGCAGCCACCAAGGCCGCCCTGAATCACGCGCGCAACGGCCTGGGCCCAACCTTCATTGAGGCGGTCACCTATCGCATGGGGTCGCACACCACCGCCGATGATCCAACCCGCTACCGCAAGAGCGAGCAGCTCGAAGAGTGGAAAGCCAAGGACCCTATCGACCGCCTGGTGAAGTACCTGCATGAGATGGGTGCCGATGTGCAGTCCTACGAGCAGCGTGCCCAGAACGCAGCCGATGATCTGGCCGCGAAGCTTCGCGTCGCGATCACCACCATGGAGGACCCCAAGGTGGAAGAGCTGTTCACCAATGTATATGCCGAGAAGCACGAACCAACCGAACGCGCAGCCAAGAACTATCTGGACTACTTGGCAGATTTTGAAGGTGGAGAGTAACTGTGGCAACCACCATGCTCAAGGCGCTGAACAAGTCGCTGCATGATGCCCTGGACGAGGACGAGAAAGTCATCCTGCTTGGTGAAGACATCGGAACCCTCGGCGGCGTCTTCCGGGTCACCGATGGCCTGAAATCCAAATTCGGCGAGCACCGCGTCGTCGATACCCCGCTGGCAGAATCCGGCATTGTCGGCAGCGCCATCGGCCTGGCCTACCGAGGCTATCGCCCAGTAGTGGAGATCCAGTTTGACGGCTTCACCTACCCGGCCTTTGACCAGCTAGTATCCCAGCTGGCTAAATTGCATTACCGTTCCCGGGGCCGTGTGAAGATGCCGGTGACAGTTCGAATTCCCTACGGCGGAGGAATCGGTTCACCGGAGCACCACTCCGAATCGCCGGAAGCATATTTCGCCCACACCGCCGGTCTGCGCGTCTTCGCGCCTTCAAGTGTCGAAGATGCCTATAGCATGTTGCGCCAGGCCATCGATTGCGATGATCCGGTCATCTTCTTCGAGCCGAAGCGCCGCTACCACGAGAAGAGCACAGCTGAACTTCTGGCTCCAACGCCAGACGGATCGCCAAAGGCCAAGATCATCCGACCCGGTGAAGATGTCACCGTGGTCGGCTATGGCCCGACCACTTACACCTTGGTGGATGCGGCCAAGGCCGCAGAAGATGAAGGTACCAGTCTGGAGGTCATCGACCTGCGCACCTTGGATCCGTTGGATATCGACACCGTGGCCGAATCCGTCAAGCGCACCGGCAAGCTGGTTGTAGTCCATGAAGCCAGCCGCACCAGCGGTATCGGTGCAGAAATCTGTGCCGAAATCACCGAGCGCTGCTTCGACTATCTGGAGCACGCCCCATTGCGCGTCACCGGATTCGATATTCCGTATCCGCCATCGCGGCTCGAAAGCCACCACCTGCCCGATTTGGATCGAGTGATGCACGCGGTCGATACCGTGATGCGCCACAACGAGGCAACCGAAGGAGCTGCCAAGTGATGACCGCCCACACATTCAAACTCCCGGACCTCGGCGAAGGGCTCACCGAGTCCGAGGTGCTGAATTGGAAAATCAAGGTTGGCGAGCATGTTGCGCTCAACCAGATCATTGCCGAAGTTGAAACCGCCAAGGCAGTGGTTGAACTGCCCTCGCCGTATGCCGGCTTCGTTCAGGCTCTGCATGCCACCGAAGGTGAAACAGTGCAGGTTGGCGGTCCGCTGGTCACTTTTGATCAGGAGCCAGGCGCTTCCGGCGGGCAGCCGCCAGTAGCAGGTCCCGGAAATCATGGGGAAAGTGCGGCCGTCGAGCGCACCCCAACCCTCGTTGGCTACGGTGCCCCGGCAGACACCGGCAACCGTCCAACGCGAAAAGCTCGTGGCTCCCGCAACGGGGGAGCGGCGCAATTGGCGGAACCAGTTGCATCCGCACCGGATGCCGCGCCGGCCAGTCCTGAGCGCGAACAACATGAGACGACTCGATGCACACCGCCCGTACGCAAGCTGGCACGCGATCATGGAGTCGATATTTCGGCGCTCGCCGGCAGCGGCGAGGGTGGGCTGGTGCTGCGTAGGGATGTTCAGCAGGCCATCGATTCCGTAGGTACCAGCACCTCATCGGCAAGGGGAAATGAGCCAGCGTCCTCGCCGGATGTGGACCGCCATGTGAAGATCACCGCCGTCCGCAGAGCCACAGCCAAAGCGATGGTGCAGTCGGCGTTTACTGCACCGCATGCCACCGAGTTCCTCACTATTGACGTCACCGAATCCATGGCGTTGGTGGAAAGAATGCGTTCGCATCGCTTGCTGAAGGACCGGAAACTCAACATCACAACGTTGGCGGCGCTCGTGGTGACGAGATTGCTGAAGACTTATCCTGTGCTGAACTCGACGTGGGATGAAAAGGCTGACGAAATCATTGAGTTCGGGTCAGTGAATCTGGGCATGGCTGTGGCAAGTGACCGCGGCTTGCTGGTTCCGGTGCTGAAAAATGCCCAAGCCAAGACGTTGCCCGTATTGGCAACTGAACTCAGCGAGATTATTCTCCAGGGCCGCGAAGGAACGTTGTCACCAGCCCAATTGACCGGTGGCACATTCTCCATTACCAATGTGGGGGTTTTCGGCGTGGATGCCGGGACCCCGATTCTACCTCCGGGGCAGGCTGGAATCCTGGCATTAGGCCAAGTGAAACGAAGGCCTTGGGAATACCAAGACCAAGTTGCCCTTCGCCATACCATGACTTTGGCTTTGTCCTTCGATCACAGAGTGGTTGACGGCAAGGAAGCAAGCGAGTTCCTCGCAGGTGTCGGCTCGGTATTGGAAGACCCCGGAATGATGAATATTTTTATTTGAGCTTAAATAAAAACTGACCCGGCTGAAGTTATTTCAGCCGGGTGAGTAACCCGATTTCAAGCATTGCTTTCATGACTATTCATTGGTTGTTTCGCAATGTTTGATGTAATCTCATTCACTACGTGCTATAGCTCACGCTTGCCTGCACGGCTCTGCGAAATGCAGAAGCAGCAACGATCTGTTGAGGAGAAATAGGATGCGATACTCGCACGCATCTAAGGCTGTCGTTTTATCTGCAGCCTTGGCGCTGACCCTGTCCGCTTGTGGCGGCGGTTCCAATGAAACCGCCGGTGGCGAAGGTGACGGCTCGTACGTCGTCACCGCAAACACCACCGAACCGCAGAATGGCCTTCTGCCGGCTAACACCAACGAAGTTGGCGGCGGCCGCGTAATGGACCTGATCTTCACCGGTTTGGTCAGCTATGACGCAAAGGGCGCTCCGGTCAATGAACTCGCTGAGTCCATCGAAACCGAAGACTCCCAGAACTACACCATCAAGCTGAAGGCCGGACATACCTTCTCGGATGGTTCCCCAGTAACTGCTGCTTCGTTCGTGGATGCCTGGAACTTCGGCGCCGCGGCAAAGAACGCACAGCTGAACTCGTACTTCTTCGAATCCATCAAGGGCTTCGATGAGGTCAACAAGGAAGGCTCCAAGAAGGAAGAGATGGAAGGCCTGAAGGTAGTGGATGACACCACCTTCACCGTCGAGCTGTCCCAGCCTGAGTCCGACTTCCCGCTGCGCTTGGGCTACACGGCGTTCATGCCGTTGCCTGAAGCGGCCTTCGAGGATCCAAAGGCCTTTGGCGAAAAGCCAATCGGCAACGGCCCATACACGTTGACCGAGTGGAACCACGATGTGAACCTGAAGCTGGACGTCAACGAGAGCTACGACGGACCACGCAAGGCGGCTAACGCCGGCATCGACTTCAAGGTCTACCAGTCCACCGACTCGGCGTACAGCGATCTGCAGTCCAACAACTTGGACGTGCTGGACCAGATCCCGCCAAGCTCGCTGGCTTCCTACGAGACTGATCTGGGCGACCGCTCGATCAACTCGCCCTACGCTGGCAACGCAACCATTACCATTCCGGGTTACCTGGAGCACTTCAAGCAGGGTGAAGAGGGCAACCTCCGCCGTGCAGCGATCTCCCGCGCCATTGACCGCCAGCTGATCATCGACAAGGTGTACAACGGCGGCAAGATCAAGGCCGACGACTTCACCGCACCGGTACTTGAAGGCTACAGCGCCGACGTTCCAGGCAGCGAAGTCCTGGACTTCGACGGGGCTGAAGCCAAGAAGCTGTGGGAAGAGGCTGATGCAATCAGCAAGTGGGACTCCGGCGATGAATTCTCCGTCGGCTACAACGTTGATGGCGCTGGCAACAAGGAATATGTCGAAGCTGTCGTCAACCAGTTGAAGAGCAACCTGGGCATCAACGCCGTGGCCAAGCCATTCAGCTCCTTCAAGGAATTGCGCGAGAAGGTCACCAGCTACGAGATGACCGGTGCATTCCGTACCGGTTGGCAGGCCGACTACCCATCGCTGTACAACTTCCTTGGTCCACTATTCGGTACCGGGGCTGGTTCGAATGACGGCAAGTACTCCAGCAAGGAATTCGACGCCAAGCTGACCGAGGGCCTGTCCGCCACGGATCCTGTTGAGGGTGCGAAGATCTTCAACGAAGCACAGGAAATCCTGTTCAAGGATCTGCCGGCTATCCCGCTGTGGTACCAGGCAGTTCAGGGTGGTTGGAGCGAAAACGTGGATAACGTCGAGTTCGGCTGGAACGGTGTTCCTATGTACCAGCAAATCACTGGCAAATAAGTTTCCTTCAGCATTCGGCCTAATCAGAGCGAATAGAAGCTGAAAACTCGTCAAGGGAGATCCGAGCAGCTCAGGGTCTCCCTTTGGCGTGTCCGTCCTGCCTCGCAAAAATAAACGTCGATTACTTTATCGACGGAAAGAGGATAAAAATGGCCTTGTGCCCTCATGTGTCTCGAGGTGAGATGCAAGCATGTTAAGTTTTACCCTGAAGAGAATCGCGCAGCTGATCCCGGTGTTTATCGGTGCTACTTTGCTGGTGTACTTCTTGGTTTTCGCGACTCCCGGTGACCCAATCGCGGCACTCTCCGGCGGCAAGCCAATGAGTGATGCCACCCAAGCGGCCCTAACTGCGCAATACAACTTGGATAAGCCTTTTTGGGTCCAATACGGCCTGTACTTGAAGAACCTGGTGACTTTGGACCTGGGAACTTCATTCTCGGGCCAAGAAGTCAATGAGATGCTCGCACGAGCATTCCCTGTCACTGCACGCCTGGCGATACTGGCGTTGCTGATCGAATCTGTCTTCGGCATCATCTTCGGCGTCATCGCCGGCATGCGCAAGGGCAAATTGTTCGACTCGACCGTCCTGATCGCATCGCTGCTGGTCATCGCAGTTCCAACCTTCGTACTGGGCTTCCTGCTCCAGTACGTGGTCGGAGTCAAGCTCGAATGGGCAAAGCCAACCGTTTCCGGTTCGGCAACCTGGGGCGAACTGATCCTGCCGGCCTTGGTCCTGGGACTCGTTTCTCTGGCTTACGTTTTGCGACTGACGCGTACCTCCATCATTGAGAACAAAACCGCTGACTATGTGCGCACCGCAACTGCCAAGGGCCTGAGCCGCAACCGCGTTGTCACCGTGCACATCTTGCGCAACTCGCTGATTCCAGTCGTGACCTACCTTGGCGCCGACTTGGGCGCACTCATGGGCGGCGCCATTGTTACCGAGGGTATCTTCAATGTCCCCGGTGTCGGCCACTTGCTCTACCAGGCAATCCAGAAGGGCGAAACCCCGACGGTGGTTGCCGTTGTAGGCGTCTTGGTGATCGTCTTCGTGATCGCCAACCTGATCGTGGATATGCTGTACGCACTGCTTGACCCAAGGATCCGTTATGCCTGAGAACCAGAACTTTAATCCCGAAGACGGCCTTCCCATCCGAAACACCCGTGCCGGCAAAGTTTCCAAGTACAAAATTGAGCACTACGTGGCCCCATTGGAGGAGACTCCGCTGCAGGCGGTGGATTCTGTCAAGGAAACCGGCAAGCCATTGTCCATGTGGGCTGAAGCATGGCGTTCACTGCGCAAGCAGCCGCTGTTCATCATCTCCACGCTTCTGATCATCGCCGTCGTGGTTGTAGCTGCGTTCCCGCAGCTGTTCACGTCCATTGATCCGACTGGCAACCAGGCATGCTTGCTGGAAAATTCCAATGAGCCAGCACGCCAAGGACATATCATGGGCTTCAACCTGCAGGGTTGCGACATCTACGCCCGTACGATCTACGGCACGCGTGCTTCGCTGCTCGTAGGCGTATTCACTACCCTCATCGTGGTGCTGCTCGGCGGTGCCATTGGCGCGCTGGCAGGCTACTACGGCGGCTGGATCGACACCATCCTGGCTCGTCTGGGCGATATCTTCTTCGCGCTGCCGCTGATCCTTGGCGCCATCATCGTGATGCAGCTTCCTGCCTTCCGTGAAAACCGAAGCGTTTGGACGGTTATCATCACCCTTGCGATCTTCGGCTGGCCGCAGCTGGCACGCATTACCCGCGGCGCAGTGATCGAGGCCCGCAACGCGGACTTCGTGAAGGCCTCGCGCGCGTTGGGCCTGTCCAAGTTCAGCGCTTTGGTCAAGCACGTCATCCCGAACTCGTTGGCACCGATCATTGTTGTTGCCACGGTGAACCTCGGCGTATACATCGTTGCCGAGGCCACGCTGTCCTTCCTGGGCGTCGGGCTTCCGCCAGACGTCATGAGCTGGGGCAACGATATTTCCTCCGCACGTACCCAGCTGCGCAATAACCCGACCATGCTGATGTGGCCAGCACTGTTCCTTTCGGTAACGGTATTGAGCTTCATCATGCTCGGCGATGCAGTGCGCGACGCACTGGATCCGAAGGCCCGGAAGGGAGCCTAAGCAATGACTCAGAGTGCAACTCCCAAGCCTCTGCTGGAAGTCAAGGACCTGGCGATCACTTTCTCCACTCCTGACGGTCCAGTGCACGCAGTGCGCGACGCCAACTTCACCGTGATGCCCGGGGAAACCGTGGCCATCGTGGGCGAGTCCGGTTCCGGCAAGTCAACTTCGGCACTGGCTGCTATCGGCCTGTTGGCCGGCAACGGCAAGGTCTCATCCGGCCAGATTCTTTTTGACGGCGAGGACATCGCCCAAGCGAGCGAAAAGCGATTCGTAGAGCTGCGCGGCAACCATATTGGCATGGTTCCGCAGGATCCGATGTCCAACTTGAACCCGGTCTGGAAGATCGGGTTCCAGGTCAAGGAAACCCTGAAAGCCAACGGCTTGGCGGGGGATAACCCGAACAAGCGTGTAGCCCAGGTCTTGGCCGATGCAGGTTTGCCCGATCCGGAGACGCGTGCGAGGCAGTACCCGCACGAATTCTCCGGTGGCATGCGTCAGCGTGCGCTGATCGCCATTGGCCTGGCCTGCCGCCCGCGCCTGCTGATTGCCGATGAGCCAACCAGCGCACTGGACGTCACCGTGCAGCAGCAGATCCTGGACCATCTGGACACCATGACCAGTGAACTGGGCACCGCCGTGCTGCTGATTACCCACGACCTGGGCTTGGCAGCAGAGCGTGCCGAGAAGGTCGTCGTGATGTACAAGGGGCGTGTCGTCGAATATGGCCCAGCGCTGGAGATTCTGCGCAACCCCAAGCACCCGTACACCCAGCGCCTGATCAACTCGGCTCCATCGTTGTCAGCACAGCGTGGAGACAAGCACGAGGCGATTGTTGATGAGGTAATTCCGGGCAAGGCCGAGCCGCTGCTGAAAGTCAGCAACCTGACGAAGGTCTTCGATATCCGCAAGGGGTTCGGCAAGAAGGAGAAGTTCACCGCGGTGGACAACGTGTCCTTCGAGATCCCCAAGGGCACCACCACCGCCGTGGTAGGCGAGTCCGGTTCCGGCAAGTCCACCATCGCCCAAATGGTGCTCAACCTGTTGGACAAGACCGAGGGCGAGATCATCTTTGATGGCGAACAGATTGGCAACCTGAGCGAGAAGCACTTGTTCAAGTACCGCCGACGTGTCCAGCCGATTTTCCAGGATCCGTACGGATCCTTGGATCCGATGTACTCGATATTCCGAACCATCGAAGAACCACTGCGCATTCACGGTATTGGTAACGCGGCATCACGGGAGAAGAAGGTCAAGGAACTGCTGGATCAGGTTTCCATGCCGGCATCCACCATGCACCGCTTCCCGAACGAGCTGTCCGGCGGACAGCGCCAGCGCATCGCGATCGCGCGTGCTCTGGCCTTGCAGCCGGAAATGATCGTTTGCGATGAGGCTGTTTCGGCGTTGGACGTGCTGGTGCAGGCCCAGGTGCTGGAGCTGCTCGATGAGCTGCAACGCGAAATGGGCCTTACCTACCTGTTCATTACCCACGACCTGGCTGTAGTCCGCCAGATCGCGGACAACGTATGCGTGATGGAACACGGAAAGATCGTCGAACAGGGAACGACGGACGAGATTTTCGATGCGCCAAAGAGTGCATATACCCGCAACCTGCTGGCTGCGATCCCTGGAGCTTCGCTGATCTAGCAGCTCGGAAATCCGCTGAATGGGGCCGGGGAAA
>NZ_JBLVOJ010000024.1:158271-191833 GCF_053543715.1 Glutamicibacter sp. AGC46 | reverse complement strand
GGTTTCCCCGGCCCATTTTGCGCTTAACCTGAGCTCAAGCAACGTCATATTCAACGAATATTTCAGATTTAATCAATCTGAAACAAACGTTGCAAAAATGTTATAAATCACTCCGCGAGTCAACATGCATGAAACAGTTGCCCGATTGATTTTTCCCAATCTGAAAGAAATCCTTGAAATCTCGGGGATGTGAGCTGGATCTCGTAAACCCGTGGGTAACAAGCGCGTTGCGAATGACTCTCAGGGGGAGAGTCGCGGCATTATCTGAAGCGCTTCTTTCTATATCCAAGCCAGAAAATTCGGGTTAGTCTATTGCTCAATGGATTGATCATGTGATCTGGTCCACATTGGATCCACCGATCCAGCACTCGTATCGTTCAAGAACTCAAGGAGGCGAAATGCGGTTTCAGCGCGTTTCGAAAGCAGTAGCTGTAGGCGCAGCACTGGCCCTGGCCCTTTCGGCTTGTGCACCAGGCGGCGGAGACACAGGCGCCGATGCATCAAAGGATGCTGGCGCAGGTGGCGGCAACGGTTCGGCAGAAGCAGCAAACAGCGGCAAAGCCGATCTGGGTGATATCAAGACTGCCGAAGACAATATCAACGTCACCGTAGGTGCCCCGGAATTCCTGAGCTACAACGGCTTTACTCCGAACACCTATTCCACCTACAACTCGGCCATCGTGGACCGGATGTTCGCTGGGTTCAGCTACTTCGGTACTGACGGCACGCTGTACCCCAACGAGGCCTTGGGCAGCTATGAGAAGGTGAGCGATGATCCGCTCACCATCAAGTACACCATCAACGAAGAAGCCAAATGGTCCGATGGCACGCCGATCACCGTAGCCGACTCCGTGCTGGCATGGGCAGTGCAGAACCTGAACCTCAACGAAGGTGCCAAGGACAAGCCGCTGTTCAACTCGGTCTCTGTTGATCTCGGCGACACTGTTCCAGCTGGTCCGCAGGGCGACTGGGATGGCAAGGAATTCACTGTTGAATTCGCCGAGCCTGACCCGGACTGGGCCCTCCAGTCATGGATGCTCCACCCAGCACATGTGGTGGCCGAAGAGTCGGGCATGAGCACCGAAGAGCTCGTCAAAGCCATTCTCGGTGGGGAATCCGACAAGCTGAAGAAGGCTGCCGATTTCTGGAACGAAGGCTGGATGACTGACCCGGGCAAGCTGCCCGATGAGAAGATCTCGCCTGTATCCGGCCCCTACAAGCTGGGTAGCTGGAAAGCTGGAGAGTCCGTAACCCTGGTTGCCAACGAGAACTACTATGGCCCCGCGCCTGCAACCAAGGAACTGACCTTCCGCTTCCTTGAAGACGCAAGCATGGTCCAGGCATTGCAGAATAAAGACGTTGACGTCATTAACCCGCAGCCCACCGTTGATACGCTCGCGCAGCTGGAGAATCTTGGCGACGCTGTAGCAATCCAGAAGGGCGACACCCTGACCTGGGAGCACCTTGACTTCAACTTCGCCAAGGGCAACGAAATGACCAATCTGGAACTGCGCAAGGCCTTTGCCATGTGTGTTCCACGTCAGCAGATTGTTGACAACCTGATCAAGCCGCTGAACCCTGACGCCATCGTGATGAACTCCCGCGAAGTCTTCCCGTTCCAGGATAACTACCAGGAAGTAGTGGACGCATCCTACGACGGCCGCTACGACCAGGTTGATATCGAAGGCGCCAAGAAGATCCTCGAAGAGCAGGACGCTGTGGGTACCGAAGTACGCATCGGCTACTCGGCACCTAATGAACGCCGCGCCAACCAGGTCTCGGCCATCAAGTCCTCCTGCGATGAAGCGGGCTTCAAGATCGAGGACACCGGTTCGGCTGACTTCTTCTCGCCAAACGGTGCGCAAGACCGTGGCGACTACGAAGTAGCACTGTTCGCTTGGGCAGGTTCCGGCCAGATCAGTTCCGGCCAGAACATCTACGCCACCGGCAAGCCGCAGAACTTCGGCCAGTACTCGAACGCTGAAGTCGATGCAGCATGGGCGACCCTGGCAAGCTCGCTGGACCCGGCTGTCCATGCCGAGCAGACCAAGAAGATCGAGAAGCTGTTGTGGGATGACCTGTTCGGCATCCCGGTATTCGCCCACCCAGGCTTGAGCGCCTCGGGTTCGGATATCCAAAATGTCCGTCACACCGCAACGCAGGACCAGATCGTCTGGAACGCCGAGCAGTGGGTACGTGCTGAGTAATTGCCCCTAGGCAACGTACTTGCACAATGTGAGTGAGCACATGTGGGGCCCGATCAAAAATCGGGCCCCGCAGTGTGTTCAAAGGTCCCCAACCTCAAGGGCCGGCTCACTTCCGTGAGATGAAAGTAGGACATTAGAACCGTGTGGAAATTTATCGCCAAGAGACTAGGCTCAGCACTTGCCGTGCTGTTCGCCGCATCGCTCTTGCTCTACGTACTGGTAATCAATTCAGGTGACCCGCTCAAGGACCTCCGCGAAAGCAACGCGGATAACCGCGAGTACTTGATGGCCCAGCGTGTGGAATACATGAACCTGGATGCACCCTGGTACGGACGCTACTGGGACTGGCTGACCGGCGCCAGCAAATGCCTGATTGGCCAATGCGACCTGGGACAGAATATCAACGGCGTAGAGGTCTCCGGCTTGCTGGCCAACGCCGCATCGTCCACCTTGCGGCTGGTAGTGCTCGCTACGGTGATCGCCGCGGTTCTGGGTATCGCCATTGGCGTTTTGACTGCAATCCGCCAGTACTCCGGCCTGGATTACATCGTTACCTTCATGACCTTCCTCTTCTTCTCGCTTCCCGTCTTCTGGGCAGCTGTGCTGCTCAAGGAGTACCTGGCAATCAGCTACAACGACTGGCTGGCGGATCCGCAGATATCCCTGGGGTCATCCATAGCCATAGGCATCGTCGTCGGACTCGTCCTGCAGATGTTCCTCGGGGGCTCCTTGAAGCGCCGTGGCATCACCTTCATAGCTGCCGCTGTTTTCGTCCCGCTGGTGCTGCAGTACAGCATTTGGCTGAATTTCTACCGCTACCCGCAAATGGGCCCCGCAATCATCATCGTGCTGACGGCACTCGTGGCCTTGAGCGCCACTGCCATGAGCGTTGGCCTGAAGGAAAAGCGCGTGCTGTACCCGGCGCTGATTACCGTCGTGCTGGTCTTGGCCATGTACTACGCGACCTTCTACATGCTGCTGGAACCAAACGCATGGATCCTCTTGTTCGGACTGGTCCTCGCGGTAGCCATTCCGGCAGTAGTCGGGCGCTTCATGGGCGGCCGCTTGCGCAAAGCAGCGATGTCCGTCTCCGTAGCCACCGGTGTTGTCGGTGCAGGATTGACCGTTGTCGATCACATATTCCGCGCTTGGCCTGGTTTCCTGGACGTCAAGGGACGCCCCATCGCGACCATCGGGTCGTCCACTGCTAACCTCGAAGGCGGTTTCTGGGATCACTTCCTGGATAACGGCACCCAGTTGCTGATGCCGACCATCCTGCTTGCAGTGATTTCTTTGGCTAGCTATTCGCGCTACACGCGTTCTTCCATGCTCGAAGTGCAGCGCCAGGACTACATCCGCACCGCCCGTTCCAAGGGATTGAGCGAACGCACCGTGATTTTCCGGCACGCGTTCCGCAACGCGATGATCCCCATCGCCACCATCGCCGCCTTCGACTTCGCCGGCCTGATCGGCGGCGCCGTGATCACCGAGCGCGTCTTCGGCTGGAAGGGCATGGGCGAAATGTTCGCAACCGGCCTGGATCATGTCGACCCGGCACCTGTGATGGCGTTCTTCCTGGTTACCGGTACCGCCGCAATCATCTTCAACTTGCTGGCGGATATCGTTTACGCCCTGCTTGACCCACGAATCCGAGTCTAGGAGGCATGGACCAATGAACATCCTTCATGCCTGCAACCCTAAGGACCAGCGATGAGCACCCCGAACAAGAACTTGAACGAGAACGAGCCGCAGAACCTGAATTCCGTGGCCGAGGTGGAAGACGCCAAGCTGGCCCAAATCCACGAAAAGCCGAAGAGCCAGGGACGCATTGTTCTCGAGCGCTTCGTCAGCCACAAGCCGGCGATGATTTCCGCGGTGATCCTGGTCGTCATCACTGTTTTCGCTTTCAGCTCCATTGGCTGGGGACCGATCCCCGGCTGGTGGGGACAGAACTTCTACCACGCTGGTGCCGTTGTGGATGGCGGCAAACCGACCTTGAGCCTGGTCCCCGCCTGGCTCGGCGGCGAAGGCATCCGCATCGGCGAGCACCCCTTCGGGCAGGACTCGGTCGGCAAGGACTACTTCGCCCTGGTCATGAACGGCACGCAGAAGTCCATCATTATCGGCGTTGTGGTTGGCTTGGTCGCCACTGTCCTGGGAACCGTCATCGGTGCTGTTGCCGGCTACTTCCGCGGATGGGTCGACGAAATCCTGATGCGCATCACTGACCTGTTCATCGTGATCCCATTGCTGGTCCTGGCCGCTGTTCTGGGCAAGATGGCTGGTGCATCCACCGGTTCCATCATCATCCTGGCCCTCGTGCTCGGCCTGGTGACCTGGACCGGCTTGGCCCGACTGGTGCGCGGTGAAATCCTTTCGCTGCGCGAACGCGAATACGTTGCTGCCGCCCAGGCCATGGGTTCGAAGACCAGCCGCGTGATCTTCAAGCACCTGATCCCCAACACCATGGGCGTGATCATCGTGAACGCAACCTTCGCGATCGCTGGCGCGATCCTGCTGGAGTCCTCGCTGTCCTACCTGGGCTTCGGCGTGAAGGCTCCAGAATCCTCGCTGGGCCTGCTGATCAGCCAGTACCAGAACGCCTTCACCACCCGCCCGTATTTGTTCTGGTGGCCAGGCATGATCATCGTTACCATCGCCCTGTCGGTGAACTTCTTGGGTGACGGCTTGCGCGATGCGTTCGACCCGCGCCAAATCGGAAAGAAGCGCCGCCGCCGCGCCGGCCTGTTCGCCCTTCCAACCCGCAAGGAGAAGCCATGAGCCACGCAGCACCAATGAACGAACAAGGCTCAGACGGCTACGCGCTGAGCTTCACCGACCTCAACGTCGTCTTTGCCACCGGTGGTGCAGACGTCCACGCAGTCAAGGGCTTGTCCTTGACCGTCCGCCCCGGGCAGGTCGTGGCGCTGGTTGGCGAGTCCGGTTCCGGCAAGTCCGTCACCTCAACTGCGGCGATGGGCCTGCTGCCGGAAAACGCCAATGTCTCAGGTGCCGCCAAGGTCGGCAACGTCAACGTGGTTGGCCTGGACGAAGGCAAGCTGCGCAAGATGCGTGCCACCGACATCGCGATGGTCTTCCAGGAGCCCATGACTGCGCTGAACCCGGTGCTGACCATTGAGCGGCAGTTGACTGAAGCGCTGGAACTGCACGACATCGCCTATGGCAAGGAAGCAACCGACCGGGCCATCGAGCTGCTGGACATGGTGGGCATCCCGGATCCCGCCAAGCGCGTCAAGCAGTACCCGCACCAGTTTTCCGGCGGCCAGCGCCAGCGTATCGTCATTGCCATGGCGATATCCTGCGATCCCAAGGTGATCATCGCCGATGAGCCAACCACCGCACTGGATGTAACGGTGCAGGCAGAAATTCTCGATCTGCTGCGCGAGCTCAAGGATCGACTGAATACCGGCATCTTGCTGATCACCCACAACATGGGTGTTGTCGCGGATATGGCCGATGAAGTGGCCGTGATGTTCCAGGGCAACCTCGTCGAGACCGGCACCGTGGAGCAAGTTCTGCTGCGCCCGGAACATCCATACACCCAGCGCCTGCTGGCCGCGGTACCGCGCTTGTCTGCTCCGGCTGTTACTACTGCGACGCCCCCGCACAGCTCCGAAACTGCGCCTCCAGGACGCGAGCTGGTGCTGGAAGCCAAGGACCTCGTGCTGGAATACGACATGCGGGGAAAGATCTTCCGCGCCGTGGAAGAGGTGAGCTTCGATATTGCCAAGGGCGAAGTCCTAGGCATTGTGGGCGAGTCCGGCTCTGGCAAATCCACCATCGCCAAGGCGGTGCTCGGCTTGTTGCCTGTGGCTAGCGGCAGCTTGTCGGTCCAGGGCCATGATCTGCCGAAACTTTCCCCGAAGGAAGCCCGTGCGGTTCGCAAGAAAATCGGCGTCATCTTCCAGGACCCGGCAGCATCCTTGAACCCGCGTTTCCCTATTGGCGATTGCATCACCGAACCAATGGTGGTTCACAAGGTTGGCAGCAAAGCAGGGCGCATCAAGCGTGCTGAAGAACTGCTCGATGCGGTGAAGCTGCCGCGCAACGTGATCAACCGATACCCCCACGAGCTCTCAGGCGGCCAGCGTCAACGTGTTTGCATTGCTCGCGCGTTGACCTTGAACCCCGAGCTGCTGATTGCCGATGAGCCAACTAGTGCTTTGGATGTTTCGGTTCAGGCAGTCGTATTGGAAATGCTGCAGGACCTGCAACGGGACTTCAACTTCGCGTGCCTCTTTGTCAGCCATGATCTGGCTGTCGTTGACATGCTGGCTGATGCGGTCGTAGTGATGCAGTCAGGCAGGGCGGTTGAGCAGGGCATGGTGGATACCGTGCTGCATGCCCCAACGCACGACTACACCAAACGCCTGTTGGCCGCGGCTCCGGTGCCGGATCCGCATGAGCAGGCAGTACGCCGTGAGGCTTGGCGCTTGCTGAACAGCACGAAGTAGATGCTGAGCTGAACGACGAATAAGGGGGCTCGTTTCCGGATCTTTCACTGGAAGCGGGCCCCTTCCGTCTGCCCGGGAGAGCTGGACATGGCGAAAGCCGATTCCCCGGATCCGGCCTCGGTCCGGGAAAGCGATACAAGTACTTGCGGGCCTACGAGCAGGTGCTGGGCGGCGGAACTTGGACCAGCTGAACGAGAGGGAATGCCTCGGGCTCAACACTCATCGCTGCAGGAATCACAGGATGACCCGCACTGGCGTTCTTGCACGGATCGTGCAGCAGAAAACCAGCTCGGGCGGAACCCGCAGACGCCTGCCTGGGGCTTTGCGCCGGGCGCGGGACGATGCTGATCCAGGAAAGGACCAAGGGAACCTCGGCGGTAGAGGCCCGTTAATAGGCAAAAGCTGGCTCTCTGCCGAGAGCCAGCTTTTGCCTATCTTTTGGAATCTAGTCCAGCTGCATGACGTTTTCGGTAACGACCTCTGCGCGGGCGTTGGAGAAGATCTGCTCGGTGCCAACGGTCTTGAACCCTCGGCGTTCCAGGACCTTGATGGAACCTAGATTGTCCTGGACCACATGCGCGGTCAATGGGCGCTTGGTGTATTCGGCGAGGAAGGTGTCTACCGCGCTGGTGGTCAGTCCCTTGCCCCAGTACTTGGTCGAAGTCCAGAAATTGATCTCTGGTACTTCGCCGTCGAAGACCAGAATGGATCCAACGACTTCGCCCTCATGCTCGATGGTGCGAACCAGAACATTCGGATCGTTCAGAATCGAGTTCCAGTGGTGGTCGAATACCGCGCGGTCGGCTGGGTTACGCGCTTGATAAGCGGCCATGAGGTTCGCCTCGGGTTCTTGCTGATGAGCGAAGAATGCGTCCAAGTCGGAAGGGCGGACTTCTCGTAGCTGCACGATAAAGGCCTTTCAATCGTGTGGGTCAGCGTGCCGGTATTGGCACACCAGTGAACAATGGCTTGAAACCTACACTACCGGGGAAGTGAGTGCGGCGAGTGCCATGTTGGACAATAACGGCTTCAGGCCGGACTTTTTAGTCCTCGGCGAGTGGGCGGAATGAGCAGTCGAGTTCAGCAAGCCGAAGACGGCGTGCGCGCGGAATCTGTGCGACTGCTTGCTTCCCGTGGGATGCAATTTGGCCAGTTCCGTAGTCCAAAGCCCGATATAGGAGTTCTGGAGTTTGCGGACTAATGCCAGTTCGGCCTTCGGGAGCGATTTCAAATCACGGTCCTGGACCTGCAAAATGTCCGGGCGGGACAGCGAGAAGTCAGTGTGGAAATCAACCAGACGCGAAAGCACCTCCAGGGGAGTGCCGCCGGCTTCCGTGGCCGTGCAGCCCCCGGCATAGATATCTTTGGACATATCTACTAGCAGAGCGATAAGCACTGCCTGCTTGCCGGCGAAATGCCGGTACACGGCCGGACCGGATATGCCGCAGGCAGCGCCCAGATCCTCCAGCGAAACACCCGCGTAGCCATTCAAGGCGAACAGTCGAGTGGCTTCACGCAAGAGTGCTTCTCGTCGTTCAGCTTTGGCGCGCTCACGCTCTGTTGGTTCATTGAGCGACTGGTATTTGCTCGCCAACACAATCAACTCCTTACGTTTGCCAAGCCTCGGTCTGGACAAGTGTGACCGCTGCCACTAATGTCAAAAATGTAGCTGTTTACCCACCCGTAGGCAGCAACCAGTTAATAAATATTAACCATACGCGTCGCGGCGTGTGCTTCCAAGAAACTCACGCACCTGGCGCAGAACATGACCGCCACCGGATTATGCACATCCCGCAGCCGATGCCGGTTCGTCCCTCAACGAAGAGAGAGCCTGATGATTGATCTCGAACTCGACGACCAGTATCAAGACCTGGTCGACATGGTCCGCGAATTCGCCCAGGAAGTCGTAGCCCCGCAGAGCGCGCAGAACGATGCCAACCATGCGTTCCCCTATGACATCGTCAAGCAAATGGGGCAGATGGGTCTCTTCGGGCTGCCAGTCTCCGAAGAATACGGCGGTTCCGGCGGCGACTACTTCCACCTCGCGCTGGCGCTCGAAGAACTGGGCAAGGTAGACCAGTCGGTAGCCATCACTCTCGAAGCCGGCGTCTCCCTGGGCGCGATGCCGATCTACCGCTTTGGCAGCGAGGGCCAGAAGCAGAAGTGGCTGCCAGCCCTGGCCGCCGGCGAACGCTTGGCCGGTTTTGGCCTGACCGAACCCGGTGCAGGCTCCGACGCCTCAGCTTCCTTGACCAAAGCGAAACTGGAAAATGGCGAATGGGTTATCGATGGCGCCAAAGAATTCATAACCAACTCCGGTACCGACATCACTTCCCTCGTCACGGCCACCGCTGTCACCGGTGTCGACGAAGCAACCGGCAAGAAGGAAATCTCGGCAATCATCGTGCCGACGGGAACCGAAGGATTCACCGCGGAGAAGGCCTACGACAAGGTGGGTTGGCGTGCCAGTGACACCCATCCGCTGAGCTTCAGCAGCGTGCGAGTTCCGGAGGAGAACCTGCTTGGCGAGCGCGGACGCGGATACGCCTACTTCTTGGAAATTCTCGATGAGGGACGTATCGCCATCGCGGCGTTGGCCACCGGAGCCGCCCAGGGTTGCCTCGACGAGGCGGTGAAGTATGCCAAGACCCGGACTTCCTTCGGCCAGGCCATCGGCCAGTACCAAGGCATCTCCTTCATGATCGCTCGCATGGCTTCGCGCGCCCACACGGCCCGTCTGGCCTACTACGCGGCGGCGGCGAAGATGCTCGCCGGCAAGGACTTCAAGATCGAAGCCGCGCATGCCAAGCTGATTGCCAGCGAAGCGGCGATGGATAACGCCCGTGATGCTACCCAGATCTTTGGCGGCTACGGATTCATGAATGAATCATTGGTTGCACGGCACTACCGCGATTCGAAGATCCTGGAAATCGGCGAAGGAACCACGCAGGTCCAGCAGATGCTCATTGCCCGCAGCTTAGGTCTCTGATTCTTGCCAGAGGGGGCGCTGCATCCTGATTTTGGGGTGTGGCGCTCTTTGGGCGCTCACAGTAAAACGAACCATAATGGGTAGGGTGAGCTCCCAGAAAACTTTCATTCCAGCCGGACATCCCCGTCGCGTCAGCCTGATCGGTTCCACCGGTTCCATCGGCACGCAGGGACTGGACGTCATCGAAAACGCATCCGGACAATTCTCCGTGGCAGCGCTGTCCGGTGGGTACAACCTTGAATTACTGGCTCGCCAGGCAATTAAGCACCGCCCTGCGCTCGTTGGCAGCGCGGTGGAATCCAAGGAGGAGCTTGCCGCGGCCATTAAGCGAGCCGCAGAAGATGCATCGGTAACCGGATACACTCCCGAGCTGGTGGCCGGCGCGCATGCGGCAACCGAGGTTGCCGCTTTCGCCGAGGCCGACGTGGTGCTCAATGGCATCACCGGTGCCATTGGCCTAGCCCCGACCATTGCTGCCTTGGAAGCCGGCCACCTGCTGGCACTGGCCAATAAGGAATCCCTGATCATCGGAGGCCAGGTAGTCAAGCGGATCGCGGCACCAGGCCAGATCTCGCCCGTTGATTCCGAGCACTCCGCCCTCGCCCAGGCCCTGCGCTCTGGCGCGCCCGAGGAAGTGGCCAAGCTGCTGGTGACTGCCTCTGGCGGTCCCTTCTTCGGCTACAGCCATGAGCAGCTGCGTGATGTCACCCCCGCCCAGGCGCTGGCTCATCCAACCTGGGACATGGGGCGCATGGTCACCACCAACTCGGCCACCATGGTCAACAAGGCTTTGGAAGTCATCGAAGCCCACCTGCTGTTCGACGTGCCACTGGAAAAGATCGAGCCTGTGGTGCATCGCCAGTCAATCATTCACTCGATGGTGGAGTTCATCGACGGTTCGGTGATCGCCCAGGCATCGCCGCCGGATATGCGCCTGCCGATCGCTTTGGGCATTAATTGGCCGCATCGGGTTGCCGGTGCCGCGAAGGCTTGCGATTTCTCCACCGCAGCAAGCTGGACCTTCGAACCACTGGATGAGGAGGTCTTCAGCGCTGTAAAGCTTGCCAAGCAGGCCGCAGCGTCGTCGGGAACGCATATGGCTGTCTATAACGCCGCCAACGAAATTGCAGTGGATGCCTTCCATGATGGAAAGATCCGCTTCACCGACATCGTTGAGACCGTGGAACGGGCCTTGGACGAGTACACCCCGATGAGCGCAGCGCTATCGGTCGAAACAGTGCTGGAAACAGACCGCTGGGCCCGCGCCCATGCAACGAAGATCATCGAGGCCAAAGCATGAGTGCATTGCTGTTCATCGGCGGCGTCCTATTCATGGTGGTAGCCGTCGGGCTGTCCATTGCGCTGCATGAAATCGGGCACCTGGTACCCGCGAAACTGTTCAAGCTGCGCGTTCCGCAGTACATGATCGGTTTCGGCAAAACGCTGGTTTCCTTCAAGCGTGGCGAAACGCAATACGGCATCAAGGCCCTGCCCCTGGGCGGCTACATCTCGATGGTGGGCATGTACCCGCCACGCGACCAGGTCGTCTCGGATGCTTCCGGGAAGAAGCCGAATCTCTTCCAGAAGGTCTTCGGACAGATGGTGGATGACGCACGCTCGCAGGCCAACGAGAACGTGCTGCCCAGCGATGAAGGCCGGCTGTTCTACCAGCTGCCGATCTACAAGCGCGTCATCATCATGCTCGGTGGCCCAATCATGAACCTGGTCATCGGGTTCGTGGTGATCGGCATCGTGCTGACCAGCTTCGGCCAGGCTACGCCAACCACCACGGTCTCCGAGGTGTACCAGTGCATTGCCAGCGCACAGAACGCAGAGCAGGCCGAATGCACCGACAAGGATGTCCCAGCGCCGGCTTACGAGGCAGGCCTCCTGCCAGGGGACACGATCACCGCCGTAAACGGCACCGCTGTTGCGGAAGCTGAATGGAATAAGCTCACCGATGTCATCCGCGATCATCCAGGAGAACCCATCACCCTGGACTATGCCCGCGACGGGCAGATTCGCACCACCGAGCTGACTCCGTACCTGACCGAACGCCCGGCGACCGACGAAAATGGCTACGTGCTGCTCGATGAGCAGGGCGAATACATCATGACCAAGGTCGGTTTCGTCGGGATGGGCTCCTTGCAGCGGGACCTGACCCAGCCGCTGAGCGCGGTTCCCGGCGTGATCGGGGATCAGTTGCTGAGAATTGGCGATGTCATCCTGCACCTGCCCCAGCGCATGGTGGATGTCGCCCAAGCTGCTTTTGGCAGCGAGGAACGCGACCCGAATGGGCCGGTGTCCATCGTGGGCGTTGGGCGCATTGCCGGAGAGATCAGCGCGGAGGATTCCATCTCGGTAGCTGACAAATTCGCAACCTTGCTGTCATTGGTGGGCGGTTTGAACTTGGCCCTGTTCGCCTTCAACCTGATCCCGCTGCTGCCGCTGGATGGCGGCCACGTGGTGGGCGCGCTGTATGAGGGGCTGAAGCGCACAGTTGCCAGGATCTTCAGGATCAAGAAGGTACGGCCTGTGGACACGGTCAAGCTTTTGCCGCTGACTTATGTCGTGGTGGTAGCGATGCTGGTCATGGGCGGGCTCTTAATATATGCGGATATCTTCAAGCCGATACAGCTGTTCTAAGCAGGGAGAAATATGCTGTAGGCATGACTGTTTTTGCTGTTGAATACGCGTACGCCGAGAACTCCACCGAGCTGCGCAATGAACACCGTCCAGCACACCGCCAGTACCTTTGCGGCTTCCTCGGCGAAGGTGCGGTACGCCTTCTTGCTTCGGGGCCGACCCCGGTCAACGACGGCGCGCTGTTGATCTTCGCGGCAGAATCGCAAGCTGCGCTGGACGAAGTGCTTTCCAATGATCCTTTCCAGAAGGTTGGCGGAATCGGCGCGGCCACCGTCACCGAATGGAACCCGGTAATTGGCCTGCTGGAGGATTTCGCGTCCTAGGCGATAGGTACCTTGCACCAGCCTCCGCTGTTCTTTTCCGAGAACAGCGGAGGCTGCCTGCATTAAACAGCTCGGATGGCGCAGACTGGTAGGGGAGAGGAAGTGGAAAACATCATGGATGTGCAGATCACGTCAACGCTGGCGATCCCTGCAGCCGAGCTGAACTGGCATTTCTCCCGTTCCTCGGGCCCCGGCGGGCAGCATGTGAATACCTCGGACTCACGGGTGGAACTCACCTGGGTAATTGGCGCTTCGCGGGCCTTGTCCGACTGGCAGCGTCAGCGCTTGCTGGCGAAGCTCGGACCTCGCTTGGTGGCCGGGGCCATCGTCGTGACTGCTTCCGAAGAGCGATCGCAATGGCGCAACCGCCAGCTCGCCCAAGAGAAGTTGGGGCGCATCGTGGAAAAAGCGCTGGCGCCGGATGCACCGGCACGCAAGGCAACGAAACCTACCCGCGGTTCTCACCGGCGCAGGCTGAGTGCCAAAGCTACTCGCTCAGCCACCAAGCAACTTCGCCGCAAACCAGGGATGGACTGATCCTAGCGATCAGCTACTGTGCTTCATGTCACTTTGCTGCACGGAATGGTTGGGGTGGGGAAACGGTTGAAAGTAGGTGAAGCGTCAGCTTTCTATTATTTTGCCTTTAGGAGAACACCCTATGACCACCAAGGTCCTCACCCTCGTCGGTTCCCTGCGCAACGGTTCGACCAACCAGCAGCTGGCCGAAGCCACTTCGCACAACGCACCTGAAGGCATGGAAGTTTCCGTGTTCAGCGGCTTGGAGAACATTCCTTTCTACAACGAGGACCACGACGTGGAAGGTGGCGTTCCTGCCGCCGCCCAGGCCCTGCGCGACGCAGCCGGTGACGCCGATGCGCTGATGCTGGTCACTCCTGAGTACAACGGCACCATGCCAGCTGTCCTGAAGAACGCCATTGACTGGCTGTCCCGCCCCTTCGGTGCCGGTGCGCTCAAGGACATGCCAACCGTGGTCGTTGGCACCGCTTTCGGACAGTACGGTGGCGTCTGGGCGCAGGACGAAGCGCGCAAGGCACTGAACATCGCCGGCGCCAACGTGCTGGAAAACGTGAAGCTGGCTATCCCTAACTCGGTAGTACGCTTCGCTGAACTGCACCCGAAGGATGACGCTGAAGTTGTCGAGCAGGTCTCTGGCGTGCTGAGCAGCATCAAGGAAATCGCCGAAGCCAACTAGGTTTTCACGATCCCCGGAAGCTCAATAGTGCAAGAAAGGCCACGGTAACCGTGGCCTTTCTCGCATGAGTACCCGCTCACCGCGATACGGTGACATACTTGGACTAGAGAAATACCCACAATCTATTCGGAGGCGTCCATTGACTTCGGTCAGCCTAGGCATGCCGGCAGGCCCACCGCCGGTACTCGCACCACGTCGCAAGACTCGCCAGTTCCAGGTTGGATCCGTAGGTGTCGGCTCCGACTCGCCGATTTCGGTTCAGTCGATGACTACCACCAAGACCCACGACATCAACGCCACCTTGCAGCAGATTGCCGAGCTGACCGCTGCCGGTTGCGACATCGTGCGTGTGGCCTGCCCAACGGATAAGGATGCGGAAGCGCTGAAGATCATTGCGATGAAGTCGCAGATCCCGGTGATCGCCGATATCCACTTCCAGCCAAAGTACGTCTACGCTGCCATCGAAGCAGGCTGTGGCGCGGTGCGCGTGAACCCCGGCAATATCCGCCAGTTCGATGACCAGGTCAAGGAAATCGCGCAGGCCGCCAAGGACCACGGCACCTCCATTCGCATCGGCGTCAATGCTGGCTCGCTGGATCGCCGCTTGCTGCAGAAGTACGGCAAGGCCACCCCTGAAGCGCTGGTTGAATCAGCTGTTTGGGAAGCTTCCCTATTTGAAGAGCATGGATTCCATGACTTCAAGATCTCGGTAAAGCACAACGACCCTGTGATCATGGTCCGTGCCTACGAGATGCTGGCCGAACGCGGGGACTGGCCACTGCACCTGGGCGTGACCGAAGCCGGTCCAGCATTCCAGGGCACCATCAAGTCCGCCACCGCTTTCGGTGCACTGCTCTCCAAGGGCATTGGCGACACCATTCGCGTATCGCTGTCCGCTCCACCGGTAGAAGAGGTGAAGGTCGGCAACCAGATTCTGGAATCGCTGAACCTGCGCCCCCGCAAGCTGGACATCGTTTCTTGCCCGTCCTGCGGTCGTGCCCAGGTGGATGTCTACACCTTGGCCGAGCAGGTTACCGCTGGGCTCGAAGGCATGAAGGCTCCATTGCGCGTGGCAGTAATGGGCTGCGTTGTCAACGGACCGGGCGAAGCCCGCGACGCTGACCTCGGCGTTGCCTCCGGCAATGGCAAGGGGCAGATCTTCGTTAAGGGCGAAGTCATCAAGACCGTCCCGGAAGATCAAATTGTTGAGACTTTGATTGAAGAAGCCAACCGTTTGGCAGCAGAAATGGGACTGGACAATGACGAGAATCCTTCCTCGGGTTCTCCCATGGTCTCCGTCAGCTAGAACTAGCCGCCGGAGCGTCGAGGGAGAGCCGCGCATCTTGGGCCGTCGTGATACGACAGCCCTCATTGAGCTGCTCGATCGCGACCCCGTCGCCAATATATTCACCCGTTCGCAGGTGAGCATCCACCGGTCAGCAGTCCCAGACGGGTTTGCGCACATCGTTGGCTTGGACGGCAGCGAAGGTCTTGAATCGGCATGCTGGGTGGGCGCTAATATGGCGCCCACCGCCATGCCGGAGTCCGATGCCCAGAAGTACGCCATGCATGCCATCGATTCCCGACAGCGATTCGCCTCGGTATTCGGACCGGCAGAAACAGTTCTGGCCATGCATGACGTCTTGCGGGGTGGTCCGCAAGAAATTTTTGATGTCCGGGAAAATCAGCCATTAATGGCCATCACCCAAATCCCGGAGGGAATTCGCCGCAACCGGATTCGGCCGGCTCAGGTTCAGGAATTCGACCTAGTCCTGCCTGCCAGCGCTGCCATGTTCGAAGAAGAACTTGGATATTCGCCGTTGGAAAACGGGAGAAGCTTCTACCGCAACCGTGTACGCCAGTTAATTCGTGAGGGGCACACGCTCATGGACTGCGACCAGCGCGGCAACGTGATTTTCAAGGCTGATTTAGGCACCGTCACCGACGAAGTAGTGCAAATCCAAGGTGTTTGGGTGAACCCGATGTATCGCGGCCAAGGCTTGGCTGCCGGCTACATGGCCTCCACGGTGGACTACGCGATGCAGTTCGCTCCTGTAGTGAGCCTGTACGTCAACGACTACAACACCGCTGCAATCAAGACTTATCAGCGCATCGGCTTTGAACAGGTCGGCACCTTCGCAACGATCCTGTTCTGAACAGCAGTGGCACGGGCAACGTGGAAATCAACCGGTTCTGCTCTTGAGCCACCTGCAGCTACTTCGCCAGAAACAATTCCGCCTTACCGCGGATCTGGCTGGCTGCAAAGAATCCCGCAGGTGAAGGCGAAAACGAAGTTGATTGCGGATCCCGGTTCATCGTCAGTTGTGCAACGTTCTCATGACTAATACGGCGCTATAACGGGCCATTCGGTATTCGCGGCAGTCAGTGCTCCAGCTGCGCGGCCAATGAAGCCCGATCATCGACAAATAAAGTCGCATGAACGACTGTTGCCGGAAGTTGAGCTTATCGCCGCGACCCACTTAGCCGCTATGAGTCCCCATTACCTGCTTTTCCTTTGTATCGCTGGCGAAGCTCGAGTGGCGGGAAACCTGTTTAGCATCCTTTGAGGACTTTCGCTTAGCTGCGGCAAACATCCATTTCTCCGGCTAATGGAGAGCAATCCATTCGCTTAATGACCCGGCAAGGGAAACGGGACCCAGGTGCTATGCAACTTGGGCTATTTCTTCTTCCGCTCAACGCGGGAGCAACAATGCCCATCGAATGATCATCAGTCTTCTAGACTCGAAAGTGTAAAAGTGATGGTGATGGGAAAATTTGTGGTTCAAGCCATTGGTACTAAAGCGTATTTGGGTGCTGCTATGTGCGCAGCAGTACTCCTCATTGGTGGGTGCAGTTCGCCAGAAGTCGAAACCGGTGCCTCGGCGGTCGCCCCAGTCCAGCTCGACGACGGACAGCTGGAAAATCTGCTTGAGGATTTCGCCAAAGACGAAGAAAACTCCCAAGTCATCAACGACAAACAGCTACGCAAGAGCATTCCGCAAGCACAGGAGTGGATAGAGAACGCCCAAGTGAATCCCAGTAAATGCGGAGTTACCTTTGCTGAGCCGGTCGCAGATCAATTGCAGAGCGCCACGATGGGCGCCATCGAATTCGAGGACAGCTACCTAACTGTTGCAATCTACAAAGACCCTGAAGTTTTGCAAGCGCAATGGGTTGCCAAAACTGAGGCCAATGCTGATTGCTCGCGTTACACAGTCAAATTAGGCAATGAGACTCGCGCTTACCACATTGCAAAGCAGCCTATTGATTCTGCTGCAGGATTGGCCGACGGGTATGTAATTACCAGCAGTGATGGGTCGTCCACCAAACAGCAGCTCATCATTCGCTCCGCTAATTCGAACGTCCTGCTCGGCATTCAGCGTTCCACTTCTGCCGCGAACACCGCGAACGAAGTTGAAGAAGCATCCGGGATCCTCCAAGAACTCATGAACCGACTTACCCAGTAGTTCATTTCAAGACGCCATCGGTCTTCCGGTGGCAATTACGGAAAGCAATAGATGACTAAGCGTTTAGCCCTCTGGGCATTGCCATTGGCCACGACCATGATGCTGGCTGGATGTTCTTCGAATTCCGCGACAGAACCAGCGGAAACGGCTGTTTCGACGGCCCCGGCGGAAAGCAAGAAGACTTCTGTCTCGGGTGATGTGCTCAGTCCGGAGCAGGCAGAGTCCATTGCTTCCAAGCTTTTGGAAGGCGACAACGCAGTCCAGATAGTTGGCAATGAGCAGATGCAGAAGCAACTGGAAGTTGCCAAGAACGCTGAAACTCCCAGCGGAATCAAGCCGGAAAAGTGTGCCGAGATGAATGCCAAGTATTCAGTTACCGACTTGACGGCATCGGTATCCGCAACGGCGACCAGTTCCTCCGAATCCGTCGGCAAAGTCGTGCAGGTCTTCTCGTTGACCGACGAGGCCACCCGCAAGAACGTATCGGAGGCATTGACGCTGGATGATCTGGAGGGATGTGAAAAGGCCACTGTTGAGCTGGGCGGCGAGGAAATCGAAACTCAACGCCAGATCCTGCCGCTGGACGTCGAAGCGGATCAATCGTTGACCATGTCCACCCAGATGGATGCGGGTGGCGGACAGCTACTGACCTCGGTCGTTGTGCAGGCTCTGCAAGATGGCAATTTCGTGCTGGTTACCCTGCAGACCGGTTCGCAGCAACCAGCTGAACTGGCCGCACAGGCAGTGGAGCTGGCAGATCGGGCGTTCGCCGAAATCGAGGCGGCTCAGTAGCCGAACGGGCGGGGTATCCGTTTTATGGACTCTCCAACATCAGTTGGCCTTGCACCGAGGAGTGCAGAGCTCGTGGTTTAGCAGCCAACATGCCTTTTCCTCGAAGCAGCGTACCTCCGAGTCATATTGGCCCCCTTGGCAGATGAACGAGAAATCAACTGCTGGGACCTTGTTTCTGTGCGGTGCCTGCCGATTTCTCTTTGACTGGTGCTTTTCCTGGCAACGGGTGGCAAGCGACCAACCCTTGACCATTCAAGTGAACTTTGGACTCTATTCCATTCGCTGCAACACTCTCTCATAGTCCTTTTATTTCCAACACATTGTGAAATACTGTGGATGGCTTATCATCACCAACGTGAGGAAATCACCATGAAGAAGCGTTCACTCTGGGTGCTGCCTGTAGCAGTTGCCCTTGCCTTGACCGGTTGCAGCTCGAATTCAGGGACCGAGGGCGCTGCTGGCTCTTCGGAGGCCCCTCAGGAGCAGGAAAGCGCGGGGGTGCCAGCGCTGACTGCTGAGCAAGCCGCTGCAGTTGCCAAAACCTTGGGTGGAGACGGACCGAATGTGCAGGTTCTGGATAGCGATGCACTTAGCGGCTCATTGGAAAGCGCCAAGGGCCTGATCGATCAGATGGAGATCGAACCTGCGAAGTGCGCCGAGTTCGTCTCGCAGCAGGGGACCCAGGACCTGGACGGCGTCAACATGGCCGCAGCGATCGTCGTTGGCGAAACAGGCGAGAGCAACAGCTACTCCGTCGCTGGCTACGAGGATACTGCCAAGCTGGATGCAATCAAGGACATGGTAGATGCCAAGGACCTGCAGGGCTGCGAGGACTTCTCGATGAGTGTTGCGGGCCAGAAAGTTTCTGCCTCGGCCAAGATCCTGGATGCTGAATCCGATGCGGACAAGACCATCGTAACCCACACTGCCATGACCATGAATGGCGAAGAGGTCCCAGGCGGTTCTTACCAGATTCAGGGCGTAGTCGGTGAAAATGTTGTGGCCGTTTCCCGCACCCAAACTGGCGAACAAGCTGATGGCGAGGCTGTGAAAGCACTCGTTGAGGAACTGAACAAGGCAGTTGAAGAGGTTAAGGCCACGGCCAAGTAGGCCTCCTTCAGCCGTTGAAGGCTCTTCTGGTTCCAAGGGAATCAGAAGAGTCTTCACTTCTTTGCGCGGCAAATGCTTCCCAATGATGCGCGAGTCATGGCATTCTCAATGGATGACCCTGGAACACGGTGCGCCACGCAAATCCATCGAGGCTGCCTTGACTGCGGGCGAGGATCCGACGCGCAAAGCCCGAAGCTTGAAGTCCCTGCATCAGCTCTGGGCCGAAGGTGCGTGCATCCCTGAAGTGGTGCGGCCAGTGGTGGCTCGTTCATGGTCCAGGGCCGGCAAGCTTGGAACAGATATCGTTCCCTTGGATACTTCTGAAATACGCGAGCGCAGGCAGGCCAACGAAGAACTCAACGGACTGGTCGAGCTCTTCAAGGAGCGTTTGCTCTCCTTGGCCACCCAGGCGGGAAACCAGCTGGTCATCTCCGACGAGCAAGGATTCGTGCTCTGGGTGCTCGGGCCCTCTGCAGTACGCCGCCGAAGTGACGGCATCGGATTTGTCGCCGGTGCACGCTGGCGCGAAAGCGACGTGGGCACTAATGGGATCGGCGCGGCAATGGCTGAGCGTGCCCCGGTGCAGATTTTCGGCCCGGAGCATGCCCGGGAAGAACAGCACAACTGGGTCTGCACATCGGCGCCGGTCATGAATCCTGCCGCCTCGGCGCTGATTGGCACGATCACGCTGGCAGGCTCGTTCCGCACGGCGCATCCGCACTCCTTGGCTCTGGTCTCATCCGTGGCCCGAGAAGCAGAATTATTTCTGCAAACCGAGCATGCCTTGAAAATGCAGACGCTCCAGCTTTCCACCCAACTGCCCGAAGGCGAGTACGTCCTAGTTGACGTGCAAGGCTCCATAGCCGCCGCCCAAGGCTACAGTGTTGGATCCAAGCTCAATTTGCCGATGTCCATGGAAGAAGGGCGGAACTGGATTTCCGGGCTGGGATCAATTGATGCGCGGCGGACACCGGGAGGCTGGCTGCTGCAAAGGGCAGAAGGCCAGGTGAGCCTCCAGCTGTACGCAGGAGCTTCACTGCAGGCTATTGTCCATTCGCCCGGTGGGGCGACGCGCATCAACTTGAGTGCGAAGCATTGGCAGATCCTTGAGCTGCTGGCTGCGAACCCTCACGGAGTGAGCTCAGGGCAGTTGGCGAGCCTGTGGCCTGCGGATACGCCGAACGTCACCATCCGCGCCGAAATATCCCGCTTGCGTTCCAAGCTGCGTGGCCTGATCGCCTCACGTCCCTACCGGATCGTGGTCCCGGTGAGCAGCCACTAGCAATCCCGGAGCAGCTGCAACCTATTGCAACGCTTTTCTTTTGTGACGCAGATCATATTCTTTCATTAGTCGCGGAGGGCCCGAATGGCCATCCATTGAATCCCGATGAAGAGATGAGACGCAAATGACTGACAATGATTGCTTGTTGCAAGCCCGGAGCTGGTTCCAGTCCTTGCAGATAGCGTTGGAAGCGGGTGACGCGCCAGCAGCTGTGCAGCTATTTTCGGAGGAGTGCTACTGGCGGGATCTGGCCTCGATGACATGGAACCTTCACACCAGCGAGGGCCGTGACGGGATCGAGAAGATGCTGCTTGGCGTTGAACGAGGCGCGTGGCCGCGGAACATCGAAGTCACCAGCGCACAAGAGGCTGACGGCGTCATTGAAGCTTGGTACACGTTCGAGAACGACGCATTCAACGGGCTTGGATTACTCCGCTTGCGCGATGGGAAGGCCTGGACCCTGCTGAGCACCGCGCAGGGCCTGCGCAAATTCCCCGAACCTGCTGGTCCGCGCCGCGAACTGGGCGCCGAGCACGGCGTAGCGATGAGCAAGGAAAACTGGCTTGATCGACGCACCGCGCAGCAGCAGTCCCTGGGGATCACCGACCAGCCCTACACGCTGATTGTCGGCGGCGGCCAAGGCGGCATAGGCTTGGCCGCTCGGCTCAAGCGCATGGGTGTTCCTGCCCTGGTCATCGATAGGCATCCGCGTCCCGGTGACCAATGGCGTTCGCGCTACCATTCCTTGGCGCTGCACGATCCGGTCTGGTATGACCATATGCCCTACATTGATTTCCCCGACCACTGGCCGGTGTTCACGCCCAAGGACAAGATGGGGGATTGGCTGGAAAGCTACACCAAGCTCATGGAGCTGGACTATTGGTCACTGACTGAAGCGACCAGCGCCCGGCAGGATCCGGAAGGAGAGGGGTGGATCGTCGAGGTAGAACGCGACGGAGTACCGTTGACCCTGCGTCCCACCCAGCTGGTGCTGGCCACCGGCATGTCCGGTATTCCGAACATTCCCCAGTACCCGGGAGCCGAGATCTTCAAAGGCGAGCAGAACCATTCCTCCAAGCATCCAGGCGGCGAACGGTACGCGGGCAAGAACGTCGTGGTCATCGGCGCCAACAACTCCGCACACGATATCTGCGCGGATCTGGTGCAAAACGGGGCCAAGCCGACTATGGTCCAACGTTCCAGCACGCATATCGTGCGCTCCGAATCGCTGATGAAGCATGTGCTGGGCGGACTGTACTCGGAAGAAGCCCTCGCTGCCGGCATAGACCACAACAAGGCAGACCTGATCTTCGCCTCCATCCCGTACAAAGTCCTCCCGGAATTCCATAAGCCGGTCTTCGAGAAAATCCAGCAGGAAGATGCGCACTTCTACAAGTCGCTGGCGGATGCGGGATTCGAGCTGGACTTCGGCGACGACGGTTCAGGGCTGTTCCTCAAGTACCTGCGCCGTGGCTCGGGGTACTACATCAACATCGGTGCCAGCGAGCTGGTGGCCGACGGATCGATTGCTTTGGCCCATGGCGAGGTATCGCACTTGACCGAAGAATCGGTGGTGCTGGCCGATGGCACTCGGCTGCCGGCGGATGCGGTGGTCTACGCCACCGGTTACGGCTCGATGAACGGATGGGCGGCGAAGCTCATCTCCCAGGAAGTCGCGGATGAAGTCGGAAAATGCTGGGGCCTGGGGTCGGGGACCGCCAAGGATCCGGGTCCATGGCAGGGGGAACTGCGCAATATGTGGAAGCCCACCAAGGTCAAGAACCTCTGGTTCCACGGAGGCAACCTGCACCAGTCCAGGCATTATTCGAAGTATCTGGGCTTGCAGCTCAAGGCACGGTACGAGGGCATCGGAACTCCGGTGTATGCGCTCGCCGAAACCTATCATCAATCCTGATATAACCGTTTCCCTGCCCGTGAATCGGTTTCCCGGACCCGGAGCAAGCGCTGTATGGCGCTTCCTCCGGGTCACCCGCGCGTCTGCCACGTGGCGGTTTTCGGGCCTTATCCGGACGTTTCGTTGAACTGCAACGGCCTGGAAATCGCACAACGAATTGAACGGAAAGCCGGATGAACCATGATTCCCACGCTCCTGGCACCTGCGCAGTTTATGAATCGGCGCAGACCGCGGATGCCGCAACAACGCCGGTGCACCGGCCTGCGCGCCGCAGCCGACCCAGCAGCACCATGCTTCCGCGTAAGCCCCGCCATGGGTGCTGGCAAGTACAAATCGGCGGGGAACTGGCACCCGACTGGGATGTCCTTTGCTGGCAGCGACTCAACGAAACAGAACCCTGCAGCGCCCACCATCTATCCAGAGGCCCGTATCCGGCCCCGGGCACGCAACACGATTCCGCGCAAGCCCTTGAATTTATTGGGAAGTGGCCGAAAGCTGTAGCATTGATTAAGGCCAATTTTGCGGCCAAAACCCATTTGATTTTGCATAGCTAGTCGGCATCCGAAAATATTTCTGAAGTCGACGGACGGAAAAGGACACCCCGAGTGGTTTTGAAGCTTTCCACTACCTTCTTGCGCACCTTGCGTGAAGATCCGGTTGACGCCGAAGTCGCCAGCCACAAGTTGTTGGTACGCGCCGGTTACATCCGTCGTGCGGCCCCAGGCATCTACACCTGGTTGCCGTTGGGTTTGAAGGTCCTTGCGCGCGTTGAAGCTATTGTTCGCGAGGAAATGAACGCTATCGGCGGCCAGGAAGTCCACTTCCCAGCGCTGCTGCCACGTGAACCTTACGAACAGACCGGCCGTTGGACCGAATACGGCGATGGCCTGTTCCGTCTCAAGGACCGCAAAGATGCAGACTACCTTTTGGCACCGACCCATGAGGAAATGTTCACGCTGCTGGTGAAGGATCTGTACAACTCGTACAAGGATCTTCCGGTCTACCTGTACCAGATCCAGAACAAGTACCGCGACGAAGCACGTCCACGCGCGGGCCTGCTGCGTGGCCGCGAATTCATCATGAAGGATTCGTACTCCTTCAACATCGATGATGAAGGCCTGGACGAAGCCTACATGGCTCACCGCGGCGCCTACCTGAAGATCTTCGAGCGCCTGGGTCTGGAAGTTATTCCGGTCTTCGCGCAGGCTGGTGCCATGGGCGGCTCCAAGTCCGAGGAATTCCTGCATCCAACAGCTATTGGCGAGGATACCTTCGTCCGTTCGGCCGGCGGTTACGCAGCCAACGTGGAAGCTGTCACCACCGTAGTGCCAGCGTCCATCGATTACGCCAACGCACCTGCGTTCGAAGTTGTCGATACCCCGGATACCCCGACCATCGAGACGCTGGTTGCCGCGGCCAACGAGCTGCGCCCACGCGAGTCCGGTGTTTGGGAAGCCAAGGACACCCTGAAAAACGTTGTCCTGGCGGTGACCGATCCAGAAGGCAACCGCCAGTTGGTAGTCATCGGTGTTCCAGGCGACCGCCAGGTGGACCTGAAGCGTGTCGAAGCTACCGTGGGTGCCCCGCTGGGCATCATCGGCGAGGTCCAGGTTGAAGCCGCTAGCGGTGAAGACTTGGCCAAGCACCCGGAATTGATTGCCGGCTACATCGGCCCAGGCAACGGCCTGGATCAGGCTGTTCTGGGTACCGAAGGCACCAGCGGCATCACTTACCTGGTTGATCCTCGCGTAGTATCCGGTACCTCGTGGATCACCGGCGCCAACGAAAAGGGCAAGCACGTTTTCGGCTTGGTGGCCGAGCGCGACTTCGGCTTTGACGGCACCATCGAGTCGGTCAACGTGCTAGAGGGCGACCCGGCACCGGACGGCTCGGGCCCATTGCGCACCGAACGCGGTATCGAAATGGGTCATATCTTCCAGCTTGGCCGCAA
Organism: Glutamicibacter sp. AGC46; assembly: GCF_053543715.1. Classification (NCBI taxonomy): domain Bacteria; kingdom Bacillati; phylum Actinomycetota; class Actinomycetes; order Micrococcales; family Micrococcaceae; genus Glutamicibacter; species Glutamicibacter sp. AGC46. Next base: position 167,463 of record NZ_JBLVOJ010000024.1, on the reverse strand, counting down.
GTACGCTGAGGCTCTGGATCTGCGGGTCCTGGACCAGAACGGCAAGCTGAAGGTTGTCACCATGGGCTCCTACGGCATTGGCGTCACCCGTGCGGTAGCAGCACTGGCCGAGGCTTACCATGACGAAAACGGTCTGGCATGGCCAAAGCAGGTTGCTCCAGCCGACGTCCACATGGTCGTTACCGGCAAGGGCCCAGAGCTGCTTGAGGCTGCTGAGAAGTTGGCCGCAGAACTAGAATCGGCCGGTTTGGAAGTTATCTTGGATGACCGTCCAAAGGTGTCCGCGGGCGTGAAGTTCTCGGATGCAGAACTGATCGGCATTCCAACCATCGTTGTTGTGGGCCGTGGACTTGCTGAGGGCGTAGTTGAGGTCAAGGATCGTGCCACCGGCGAACGCCGCGATGTCAAGGTCGAGGACGTTGTCGCTGAGCTGAGCGCCTAAAAGGCTGTAGCCAATAACTGAATAGGGGAGTAGCGCGGTGCAAGAGTTCTTGGAATTGCTGTCCGTCAACGGTGAACCCGTCTCCTTCTGGCCCCTGGTGTTGCTGCTTCTTGCAGCTTTGGGCGCTGGATGGATTGACGCGGTAGTTGGCGGTGGCGGCCTGATTCAATTGCCCGCGCTGCTTCTTTTCCCCGGCATCACGCCGGTGCAGGCGCTGGCCACGAATAAGCTGGGCTCAATCTTCGGAACGGCTACCAGCGCGGTGACGTACTACCGGCGCACCAGCCCGGATTTGAAGACCGCTATTCCGATGGCATTGACTGCCATGCTCGGTGCCTTCGGCGGAGCTGCGCTGGCCACAATTCTTCCCTCTGGAGCCATTCAGCCCATCATTATCGCAGCGCTCATTGCGGTGCTGCTGTTCACGATCCTGAAGCCCAAAGCCGGGGAGCTGTCGCGCCTGCGCTACGCCGGGCATGGGCATTATCTTCGAGCCATCCTGATTGGGCTGCTGATTGGCGGCTACGACGGGATGATCGGTCCCGGGACTGGATCGTTCTTGATCATCGCCATGGTGACAGTGCTGGGTTACAACTTCTTGCAGTCCTCCGCCAAGGCGAAGATCGTTAACCTTTGCACCAACGCAGGTGCTCTGCTGCTCTTCATCCCCACGGGGCACGTTCTAGTCGCATTAGGCCTGGCCATGGGCGTGATGAATATGCTCGGAGGCTATCTCGGGGCGCGCATGGCGATCTCAAAGGGCAGCGCCTTTATTCGCATTGTTTTCGTGATCGTCGTTTCGGCACTGATCATCAAGCTCGGCTCGGACCTGATCCTCGCCGGCAAGTGATAGCTTTAGCGGCCGCTAGCTGCTGATGTGTCGATTGGCGGGTATCCGGCGTAGTGCTGGACATGCTGGGGTTCAATGGCATGGACCATGGAACTGGTCGCCATTTGCGCGATCCTGAAAGTCAAGAAGCTGGAACCCATTGCAGTTTTGTAGAGTTGGGAAACCGTAGTGTGGCTTGCCAGCGGATCTACAACCTTCAACGCTGTGCAACCGATGGATACATACAGGAACCACAAATCGTTGTTCTCCGGATCGAGAGTAGCGATCAGAGCTGGCGGCTGGTGCGCGGCCACGAGCGACATGACGTCGTTGACTGTTTCCTCAGGTTGCGCAATGACAATAGGCATGCCTTGGACCCAACCATGTGAACTGAGTTGCGCCCGACCTTGCCTTGAACCGATCACTTCGCTGACCAGTTCTGCTGTCTTCGAACGCATGAATCGACCTGACATTACCCAACCTCCAATTGACGACCTAGCCACAAGTTGTTAGTTCCCCAATACGTGGAAGAAAGCGGAGAATCCCGCTCCGTGTTATGGGAGCCAAATTCCGTATCTCAAGCACTTGATATTCACGATAGCCCCTTTCGGCGCGAATATCGAGAGCCAGTGAATAGGAACGAGATTCATATATCTTTGAAATCACTCCATGGCGGAGGAAATGGTGGTCGTTGATAAATTGGTTTCGGGTAATACCGCGTAAAACCCGCATACCATATGCGGGTTATATCTTAAGGTGCGGATGGAAATTACGGATCATCCGTGAATTTTAGTGCGCCTCGCGCTGTTTTGGCTCTACCCGAACCGTGCTCTATTTCGACTCAGGGCAATTAGCAGTCGTGATTATTTCGTGATAATTCAACGAAACGTGAAATACGGATAAATTCTAGCTGAATCCAAAACTATTTCCCGACTTCGCCAGTCTCAAGGATGCGGTATTCCTCATTCGATCCCTGCTGGCCATTGAGAGTCTGGAAAGCGACGGCGGAAATTTTTGCGCCGGCTGCACCATCGCTAACGCCCGCTGCTACGACCAATGCATCAGCAAAATCCCCTTCGGCTTCCGCGGATAGGGCAGCCAGGTCTTCGAGGCCGCCTTCGGGTAGCGCATAGGCGGGTTCACGCAGGTCTGTGCACTGTTCGTCAACGGTCGCACGCAGGCCGCGAAGCTGGCGTCCCAGCTCGCTGCGTCGAGCTTCGACGGCTTCCTTGGCGCTGTCGGCACCACGTGCAGCCGTGAGCTGCAGAACGAAATCTAGTGCATAGCCGCGGTCCAGGGCCCGGGCGACGGCCGTTGGTTCGATGTTCTGCGCTTCGGTGATTTCCTTCGCGGGGTCCAGCAGCTCCTCCTTAGGCAGGCAGGCTACTGGCTGGTCTTTCTGCTCTTCTTCACCCGAGACTGCACTCAGTGGCAAGGCCAAGTCCAAATCACGCTCTTCTCCCAAAGATGCAACAGCGCTGCGGGCGTCCAGATTGATCTGGAAAGCAATCTGGGCCAGCTTCGAATCCCTGGACAGCGACGGTTCTGCGAAGGCAGGCATCGCTGACGATGCGTCGGCGACATTCGTGGCAAGCGCAACCAGCGCGTCGGGGGAGAAGGTTTGCGGCAATGCCGCAGGCTCTTGGTCGTCGAAGCGCAATTCACCGAGCACCGCTGACCCCTGCGACAAGGAAGTCGCCAATGCGGATAGCCTCGAAGCGTTATCCTCGGGTGCCAGCTGGGCCAAGGCATGGGCCTGAGATGCCAGGTCTGCCAGCTTTGCTCCGTATTCCCACATCATGCGGGCATCGGCGCTGGCCTCATTGACCTGTTCGGGCAGGCCCCGCTCCACCAGGGCGCCTCGGAAGATGGTGCTGCCAATGCCCCACGTCACGGCAAGGGCAACTGCACCAGCCAGTACCGGAGCAATCCAGCCTGGAGCGCGGCGTACTTGCCTGTCGGTGCGACGGGCGGAATGGGGCGATTTTTCAGTCATAGCGTTTCGATCATGCCATGATCAATGCAGGTAAAGAGGGCAATAGCGGTGTCGAGCGCCACGATGGATAGAAAATGGGCGTGAGTTCCTTCACCTGTGCCCGTTTAGATGTTCTCAATGAGCGGAACGCAATATAGGCTTAACGGACAACATCGAATAGCGTGGGAGGATATCCATGACCGGAATGCCGGCCGATACCGAACAGGAAGCGCAGCGTCTGACTGCATTGCTCTCCAAGGAAGTAGAATCCCACGGGCTTCTCCTGGAGGAAGTCGCCTTGCGTCCCTCCGGCAAGCAGATGATCGTGCAGATCATCGTCGACAAGGCCGACGGTCACGAAACGCTGACTCTCGATGAACTTGGTGAAGTTACCACCACCATCTCCAACGCTCTGGACAAGGACGCCGTCTACGCATCGTCGGCTCCTTACGAACTCGAAGTCAGTTCCCCAGGACTCTCCCGCCCATTGACTGCCCAGCGCCACTGGATCCGCGCCCTCAACCGCATGGTCAAGATTTCGCTGGCCGACGGCACGAAGCTTCGCGGGCGCCTGCTTGAGGTCAACGACGGCGACGTGTTGATTGCTGAGCACCGCGAGCCGGCCAAGAAGGGCATGAAGGTCAAGGTGCTCGATCCTGCGGCCTATGCCTTCGAAAATATCCGTAAAGCTGTTGTCGATCCAGAGCTGAACTTCGATGACGCACTATTTGACACTGCCGATACTGAAGATTTGGAGGGCTAAGCGTGGATATCGATCTGAATGCGCTGCGCATCCTGGAAAAAGACCGCGACATCCCAATGGATGTTTTGATTCCGACCATCGAGTCGGCACTGCTGCTGGCTTACAACAAGACCGAAGGCGCCATGCCTGGCGCCCGCGCGCACATTGAGCGCAGCAACGGCCATGTGGCGATCCTGGTAGAGGACCGCGACAACGCCGGCGTGCTGCTGGGCGAATTCGACGACACCCCGCACGGTTTCGGCCGCATCGCCGCCTCCACCGCCCGCCAGGTAATCATGCAGCGCCTGCGTGAAGCTGAGGATGCGCAGGTTGTCGGCGAGTTCGCAGCCCGCGTTGGCACCCTGATCTCCGGCGTCATCCAGCAGGGCTACTCCTCGCATATGGTGCAGGTCAAGATCGGTGATCTGGAAGCGCTGCTGCCACCAGTTGAGCAGTCCCCAGGCGAGAAGTACCAGCACGGAAACCGCCTGCGCGCCTACGTTGTTTCCGCTGAGCGCGGCAACAAGGGCCCAGCCGTTACCCTGTCCCGTTCCCACCCGAACCTGGTTCGCCTGCTGTTCGAAATGGAAGTTCCAGAAATCGCTGACGGCACCGTCACGGTCGAGGCACTGGCTCGTGAAGCTGGCCACCGTACCAAGATTGCTGTGCGCGCAACCAAGGCCGGTGTCAACGCCAAGGGCGCTTGCATCGGTGAAATGGGAACCCGCGTGCGCGCCGTGATGAACGAACTGAACGACGAGAAGATCGACATCGTTGACTACAACGAGGATCCAGCGAAGTTCATCGCCGCGGCCCTGTCTCCATCGAAGGTCGTCTCGGTAGAGATCCTGGACGAAGCCGAACGCCGTGCTCGCGTGGTTGTTCCCGACTCCCAGCTCTCGCTGGCAATCGGCAAGGAAGGCCAGAACGCTCGCCTTGCTGCCAAGTTGACCGGCTGGCGCATTGACATCCTGGCTGCCTCGGGCGGCAAGGAACCGCAGCTCTAAGCAGCTGCGGGAAATAATTCCAGTTCAGCGTGTTGGAAGCCTAGCTGCGTGTGAGCCACAACTCATGCGTGCTATGGCGTCCAAACGCGCTAGACTAGTAGATGGCTCGTAATAACTAGGGAAGGTGGCGACGGCGCTCGCATGAAGCTGCATCAGCAACGCACGTGCATTGGCTGTCGAACCGTAACCAGTAAAAATGAGCTGCTCCGTTGGGTCCTGAAAGACGGTACACCGCTGCATGCGGTGAGTTTGGATCAACAGGGTTCCGCTTCCGGGCGGGGCACTTGGACCCACGGGACCGAAAAGTGTGTGCAGCAAGCGGTGCAGCGCCGGGCGTTCGCGCGGGCCTTCAGGTCTGCGGTAGACGATTCGCAGGTGCTGCAGGAATTCACTGCATACGAAGATCAGCTGGCAAGCAACCAGCTATCTGGCAAACATGATGAAAGCGGGTCAGAAATCTGATGGCAACCCGATGAGTCGGCAATGCTGAGCGCACAACGATGAACAATCAGTTCTGCGTGATCCACCGTGCGACGGAAGAATTTCACGAATTACACAGCTGATCTGCCAGACCGCTGATCTAAAGATTTATCTTTTGATACCGGGGTTTGAGCAGATCACATCGACACAGGAGAGATGTGGCTAAACCCCGCGTTCACGAGCTCGCTAAAGAGCTCGGAATCACTTCAAAAGAAGCACTAACCAAGTTGCAGGACATGGGCGAATTCGTTCGCTCGGCATCCTCGACCGTTGAACCGCCAGTAGCGCGCAAGCTGCGCGACGCATTCCCAGGTTCCAACGGTGCCGCTAAGCCAGCAGCTGCTGCCAAGCCAGCCGCCGCCAAGCCAGCGACCCCTGGAGCACCGAAGTCGGCTTCCAAGCCGGCTGCTACCCCAGGTGCCTCGGCCCCGAAGCCAGGCGTTAAGCCAGCTGCGGCAGCTCCGGCTCCTGCAGCCCCAGCTGCCCCAGCCGCACCTGCGGCGCCTGCAGCTCCGGTCGCGAAGGCAACCCCTGGCGCTCCATTGCCAGGTGCAGCCCCGGCACCGAAGCCAGGTGCCAAGCCAGCTCCGAAGCCAGGCGCTCCACGCCCAGGCAACAGCCCGTTCTCTTCCCAGCAGGGTATGCGCGGCGCTGAGTCCGGCGAACGCCGTGGTGGCGGCAACCGCGAAGGCGGTCGTGCCCCACGTCCAGGCGCACCTCGTCCGGGCGGTCCACGCCCAGGCAACAACCCGTTCTCCTCGCAGCAGGGTATGCGCGGCGAAGGCGGCCAGGGCGGTCCTCGCCCACCACGCGACGGCCAGCGCGGTCCACGCCCAGCAGGTGCCGGCGGTCCACGTCCGGCTCGTGACGGCCAGGGCGGTCCACGTCCGGCGCGTGACGGCCAGCGCGGTCCACGTCCAGCAGGTGCCGGCGGTCCACGCCCAGCAGGCCAGGGCGCTCCACGCCCAGCCGGCGCAGGTGGCCCACGCCCAGCAGGTGCCGGCGGTCCACGCCCAGGTGCTGGCGCAGGTACCACGGCAACCCCGCGCATGATGCCTAACCGCACCGATCGTCCAGCGCCAGCAGGCGGCGGACGTCCAGGTGCAGGTGCCGGCGGCCGCGGTCGCCCAGGTGGCGGCAGCGGTGGCGGCAGCGGTACCGGTGGCGGCTTCCGCCCAGGTGCACCACGCGGTCGCGGTGGCGTTGGCGGTGCTTTCGGCAAGGGAGGCGCCGGTCGCGGCAAGCAGCGCAAGTCCAAGCGCGCAAAGCGCCAGGAATTGGAGCAGATGAGTGCTCCGTCATTGGGCGGCGTGAATGTTCCACGCGGCAACGGCGACACCGAGATCCGTCTGCGCCGCGGCGCGTCGATCACCGACTTCGCCGACAAGATTGGCGCGAACCCAGCAGCACTGGTGACCGTACTGTTCCACCTCGGTGAAATGGCTACCGCCACCCAGTCGCTGGATGAGGCAACCTTCGAGGTACTCGGCGAAGAGCTGGGCTACAAGGTGCTTGTCGTCTCCCCTGAGGACGAAGACAAGGAACTGCTCGAAGGCTTCGGCCTGGACCTGGACGCCGAACTTGAGGCTGAAGGCGAAGACGTGCTTGAAGAGCGCGCCCCAGTCATCACCATCATGGGCCACGTCGACCACGGTAAGACCCGACTGCTGGATGCTATCCGCAAGTCGAACGTTATCGAGGGCGAGCATGGCGGCATCACCCAGCACATCGGTGCGTACCAGATCAACCACATCCATGAGGGCCGCGATCGCGCAATGACCTTCATCGATACCCCGGGCCACGAGGCGTTCACCGCCATGCGTGCCCGTGGTGCCGAGGTCACTGACGTGGCCGTGCTGGTTGTCGCCGCGGATGACGGCGTCATGCCGCAGACCGTGGAAGCACTGAACCACGCACAGGCTGCCGGCGTGCCGATCATCGTCGCTGTGAACAAGATCGATAAGGAAGGCGCCAACCCTGACAAGGTCATGGGCCAGCTGACCGAATACGGTTTGGTTCCAGAAGAATACGGTGGCGACACCATGTTCGTGAAGGTTTCGGCACTGCAGAAGCAGGGCATCGACGAGCTGCTGGACGCTGTCCTGCTGACCTCGGACGTGCTTGAGCTCAAGGCCAACCCGGACAAGTCCGCTCGTGGCGTGGCCATTGAAGCGAACCTGGATAAGGGCCGCGGTTCGGTTGTTACCGTCCTGGTCCAGTCCGGTACCCTCTGCGTTGGCGACACCATGGTGGTGGGCACCGCCCACGGCCGCGGGCGTGCAATGTTCAACGAGAACGGCGAAAACCTCGACGTGGCACTGCCATCGCGTCCGGTACAGGTCCTGGGCATGTCCTCGGTCCCGCGTGCTGGCGACGGCTTCCTGATCACCGAAGACGAGCGCACCGCCCGCCAGATCGCTGACAAGCGCGAAACCGCAGAGCGCAACGCAATGCTGGCCAAGCGCCGCAAGCGCATCACCTTGGAAGACTTCGACAAGGCTGTTGCCGATGGCAAGATCGATACCCTGAACCTGATCCTCAAGGGTGACGCTTCCGGTGCTGTTGAAGCACTGGAAGACTCGCTGATGAAGATCGAGGTCGGCGACGATGTGCAGCTACGCGTGATCCACCGCGGTGTCGGTGCGATCACCCAGAACGACGTCAACTTGGCAACCGTGGACAACGCCATCATCATTGGCTTCAACGTCCGCCCAGCCGAGCGCGTGGCAGAACTGGCCGACAAGGAGGGCGTCGACATGCGCTTCTACTCGGTCATCTACTCCGCTATCGACGACATCGAGAATGCGCTCAAGGGCATGCTCAAGCCGGAGTTCGAAGAAGTGGCCCTCGGCACCGCCGAGATCCGCATGGTCTTCCGCTCCTCGAAGTTCGGCAACATTGCCGGTTCGATCATCCGCTCGGGCACCATCAAGCGCAACACCAAGGCTCGCCTGGTACGCGACGGCAACGTCGTGGGCGACAACCTGAACATCGATTCGCTGCGCCGTGAAAAGGACGATGTCACCGAGGTCCGCGAGGGCTTCGAATGCGGTATCGGCCTGGGGTCGTTCAACGACATCAAGGAAGGCGACATCATCGAGACCTTCGAGATGCGCGAAAAGCCACGCGACTAATTGCCGACAAGCAATTAGCAGTGTGACTCACTGATTCGTGGGCGTTTGACCGATAAGCTTTGGTCAAGCGCCCACGAGTTTTGAACCATTAGGAGAAAACCATGGCTGATTCAGCCCGCGCCGCACGCCTGGCTAAGCGCGTACAGGTCCTCATGGCCCAGTCGCTGCGCAACGTCATCAAGGACGAGCGCATTGACAACGTCACCGTGACCGACGCTCGCGTCACCAACGACCTGCAGCACGCTACGGTGTACTACACCGTCTTTGGCGATGACGAGCTGAAGAAGGACATCGCTACCATGCTGGAAAAGCGTGGCGGTGCCCTGCGCAAGGAATTGGGCCGCAATCTGACCATCCGCCTGACCCCGACGCTGGCATTCGTCGCCGACGAAATCCCCGAGGGTGCCTCGCATCTGGAGGAATTGCTGGCCAAGGCCCGCGAGAAGGACGCCGAGGTTGCAGCTCTGCGCGAAGGCAAGGACTTCGCCGGAGACCAGGACCCGTACAAGAAGGACGAGGACGCCGAAGAAGCCTAAGGGTTTCTGGGCTTCATCCTGACTGGAGCAACGCCCCGGGGGGCACG
>NZ_JBLVOJ010000024.1:130884-158218 GCF_053543715.1 Glutamicibacter sp. AGC46 | reverse complement strand
CTCCCCGGGGCGTTATGCGTTGGCCTCGATTACCCTCACAGCGAAGCGCGAATCCCTGCCGAAGGCTGGTCGCCGGGAAGATGGTGGGATAGCGTGATCAGAAACCGCCGGATCCGACCAAAGGTGCAGCACATGCCAGAATTCACCACAACATTGAGCGCAACCGGCGGGAACAACGTGGGCATCGTGGTTCCCGATGGCATCGTGCTCGGATTCGGCCGCGGCAAGCGTGTGCCGGTCATCGTGTGCATTGACGGGGACTACACGTACCGGAACAGCATTTCCTCCATGCACGGGCAATTCCTCATTTCCTTCAGCTCCGAGACCCGTGCTGCCACGGGCAAGGGTGCGGGCGATGAAATCAGCGTGAGACTCGAACTGGACGAGGAACCGCGCACCGTCGAAATCCCCGAACCGCTGGCCGTGCTGCTCTCCGCCGAGCCCGAGCTGCTGGACGCCTGGAACAAGCTGTCCTACAGCAAGCAGCGCGGCCATGTGGACCCCATCGTGGCTGCCCGCGGCGAGGACACCAGGACGCGCCGGGTCGAGAAGGTCATCAAGACGCTGCGCAGCCACTAGCCTGCCGGGGCCATGCCCGCTGAGCCAGCAGGCCAGCCAGCCCCGGTCGCAGTCGGCAGCAGCGTGAGCAACCCACCGGTGCCCCGGAGCTACTGCACGGTGAATTGCAGGCGCTGCCAGCCGCTGGCGCCATTGGGCACCGGGTTGGCTTTCTCGCTGGTCTGCAGCTTGCCCTGTGCATCATAGGCGCGGACGGTTGCCGAGTGCGTTCCGGGTGCTGCGTCCTTCCATACGAAGCGCCACTGCCGCCAGGTATCCAACGAGGCTTCGGTCGCCAGTTGGGCATCTGCCCACGGTCCGTCATCGATCTGCACCTGCACACGCGAAATGCCCCGGGTCTGCGCCCATGCAGTTCCGCCCAAGACGACTTCTCCGGCAGGCACCTGGGCGAACGGGCGAGGGGTATCGATGCGGGAAGACATCTTGATTGGACCGCGTTCGGACCAGCCGCGAGTAGTCCAGTAGGCCGCCTTGTCCTGGAACCGCGTCACTTCCAAATCGACCACCCATTTGGTGGCCGACACGTAGCCGTAGAGACCTGGCACCACCATGCGCACCGGGAAACCATGCTCGAAAGGCAGCGGCTCGCCGTTCATGCCGATGGCCAGCAAAGCCATCCGGTCGTCGGTGAGCGCTTGGAGCGGGGTGGAGGCGCTGAAACCGTCATGCGAAGTCGAAAGCACCATATCCGCGCCGGCCTGCGGAACCGCGCGCTCCAGCAGCTTACGCAGCGGGTAGCCCAGCCATTTCGCGTTGCCTACCAGATCGCCGCCGACGGGATTGGACACACAAGTGAGCGTCAGATAGGTTTCCACGAGTTCTTCGCCCAGCAGTTCGTCGAAGTTCACGGTGAATTCCTTCTCCACCATGCCGTGCACGCGCAGCGACCACTGGTTCGGGTCGATCTGCGGCACCGAAAGCGCGGTATCGATGCGGTAGAAATCCTGGTTGGGAGTCACGAAGCGGGGCATGTCCGCTACTTCTACCTGCACCCCTTCGGGCAGGGGTTCCGCCTTGGTCCGGGCCGCAGGCAGGCGCAAGGCCTTGCGTGCGGCGGCGGCCATATTCCGTGATGCCGACAGCGAGGTGGAAACACCGGTGGAGACGGCCGCGGCGGCCAGGGACAGGGCTGCGCCTATCAAGAACTTCCTGCGGCTTGGACCCGTCGCGGTGGCGCCCTCGTCCTGCCTAGGGGCCGCGGCCGCAGCCAGCCGGGTCAGCCACTGCAGAAGCCCTATACCGGCGATCGCGCCCAGTACCGTCGGGATGATATCCAGCAGGCTGGTGGAAGCACGAGCGGCCACGGCACTGGAGAGCAGCACGGCCAAGCCGATGATGGCCGTGCAGGCCAGCGCAAAACTTCGCTTGGCGATCAGGCCGATCATCGCCGCCAGGACTGCGGCGGCTGCACCGATGGAAATGAATAACGCCAACTTGTCATTGGTCCCGAAGGTCGCGATGGCGAAGTCCTTGAGCCATGGGGGAGTCAGGTCGATGATGGCTGAACCCAGCGCGAAAAACGGCGAGGATGCATTGTTGAAAAATGCCGAGGCGAATTGGGCCACGGCAAACATGATTGCGGCCGAGCAAATTCCAGCCACCGCGTGGAATACGAGTTTACTGCTGCTGCGCTTCTGCCAAATGCCCACTGCCACTCACCTCATGCGTTGCGGTCCATGTTCCCCTGCAGAATGCAGGGGGAACAACTTCTCACAGTGTTTTCGGAACGGACAGCATTGCGGATTGGAACAGGCTACAAGAACTTCCGCACGCTCACAGCGATTGGACCATGATGGGGTCTGTTGTCGGAGCCGGGGAGCCGGTGGCCGGCTCGACCGTGATCCCGAAGTGGGTGATGCCCTTCATTGGATCCGAAACCATGATCATGCCGTTGGCATCGCCGCCGGTGAGCATTCCCGCAGGAACCGCCCCTTCTGCCGAGATCAGCCACAGCTCGTAGCCCTTGTCGCTGGACAAGGCTGGCATGCCCGAGGTGGACACCGCCATCAGGCCTTCGTCGGCAGAATAGGACAGCGTGATTCGCGCGCCGTCGTCCAGTGTCTGCGTTTTCGACTTGGCATCTGGGGCAGCCAGGATGCGGCTGAGCTCTTCTTGATGCGAGGCCATGGCGGCCATCTGGCTTTCCAGCTCGCGCTGCTGGGAATTCTGGTTGATGGCCAAGCCGCCCAGAGCCACCGCTGCGAGCAGCAGGACGCCGGCGGCCAAGGCGAAGAAGCGCTGCGGGCCGCGTTCTGCGCCAGCTTGCGGGGCCTGGTGCGTTGCAGCGGTTTCGGTTTCCCGTTCAGCAGGAGCAGCTGGTTCAGCAGGAGCTATTGGGTCCTGTGCCTGGGCGCCGTCGTGATCGAGGGCCGTCTCCTGCACAGGTGCCAATTGCTCGGTAGTGCGGATAGCGGCCATGATGTTGTTCTTCAGCCGGGCCGGAGGATTGACCGGTTGCGCTGACAAGCCGAGCAGTCCAGCAGTTTCCTGCAGGGCATCCAGTTCCCGGCGTGCCTGGGCAGAGTCGGGACCCCCATGCTGGAGGGCTTCGCGTTCCTTGTCTTCCAGAGCATCCAGGGCGAAGCTGTCGGTCAGCTCGTTCTCGTGCTTGTCCATTACGCCGCTCCCATCAGTTCTCGAAGTTTGCCCATTCCATCGCGTATTCGCGTTTTCGCGGTTCCCACCGGTATTTTCAGCAGCTCTGCGACTTCCGTGTGGGTGTATCCGCCGAAGTAGGCCAGGTGTATCGCCTCGCGTTGCGGGGCGGTGAGCCGCTGCAGGGCTTGGGCTACGCGCATGGTCTCGTCGTGCAAGATGGCATTCTCTTCCACGTCGTCGTAGCTGTCCTGGAATTCCTTGATTCCAACGCGCAAATCCCGGTCCTGGCTCGCTTGGCTTGCTCGCACCCGGTCGACGGCCCGGCGGTGGGCAATAGTCAGCAGCCATGATGCTGCCGTGCCACGCGCCGGATCAAAGCGCCTTGCCTGTTGCCACGCTTCGACAAACACTTCCTGGGTGACTTCTTCGCTCTGTGCATTATCGCGAAGCACCCGCAGCACGAGTCCGAAGACCCGTGAAGCCATGGCATCATAGAGCGATTCGAAGGCAGATTCATCTCCCAGCGCGACCTGTTGCAGCAGGACGTCTGGCGTTTTCACGGAATCGTCTTCCATGGCATCGAGTCTATTGGAACTCATGAATCCTAGGGTCTCATGCATCTGTGGCTAAGCGGCTATCTGCTGTGGCGTGGCGTTTTGCGAAAAGATCCGTCCAAGGGAACCAGGTTCCCGTTGCACCGGCGAAGGTGATGCCTGGAAGGTATTCCATGCACCACCTTCATGCCAGCGGCTTTGATGATTCTGGCGATACTACTTCTTTGCCGGTGGCATCAGGACGGTGTCCACCAGGTACACGGTTGCGTTGGCGGTCTGCACGCCGCCGCAGATGACCGAAGCCCCGTTGACTTCCAGATCGTCGCCGCTACCGGTGACTTCCACCTCTTCGCCCTGGACCGTTGCGTGGGTTCCGGGAAGATCATCTGGTGCAATCTGGCCGGAAACGACGTGGTAGGTCAGGATGCTGGTCAGGGTGTCGGCATCCTTGGCAACTGCGGACAGGTCATCCTTCGGGATTGCCGCGAAGGCGTCGTCAACCGGTGCGAAGACGGTGAATTCGCCGCCATTGAGGGTATCGACGAGATCGACATCAGGATTCAGCTCACCGGAGACTGCAGAAGTCAGGGTGGTCAACAGCGGGTTGTTCGAGGCAGCGACGGCCACTGGATCCTGGGCCATTCCGGCTACCGAGCCATCACCGGTCGGGACTGCTTCGGCGTAGGCCGCGCAACCCTTGCCCACAAGATTGCTTGCTGGATCCATTGCCGATTCGCTGGCCATGGGCGAGCTGCTTTCCGAGGCGGACGCCGTGGGCGATTCCATGGTTTCCGAACCGGTCGAGCAGGCGCTCAGTCCCATGGCGGCGACTGCGATGAGCCCGAATGCTCCAGCGACTTTGCTGTATGTGCGCTTCATGATTTTCTCCTTGCTTCGCCGCGACTGATGTCGTCGGTCCTTTTCCTGTCCGTGCGGATCAGGTTGTCAATGAGCATTCGGGGCAGGTTGCCCGACGGATTGGATTCTCTTGGAAATTTTTTTTCGTCTTGCTGGCAGGCCGTGAAGCTGCCGGATCCGCGGGCTGGCGGGCCCTGTCCCGGAGCATTGCCGGCTCATGGAAATAGGCTGCAAGTGGGATCTGCCACGCTTGGAACCAGCGACAGCCTTATTCTCCGCACAAGCCATATACTGGAAGGCGTGAGTAAAGCCGGGCAGAACACGCAAGAGCAGGCCTCAGGCCTCGTATTAGTCGACAAAGAGCAGGGAATGACCTCCCATGATGTGGTCGGTCGCATCCGCAGACTTGCAGGGACTCGGAAAGTCGGCCACGCCGGCACCCTGGACCCCATGGCCACCGGCGTGCTGGTTATCGGCGTGAACAAGGCAACCCGGCTGCTGACCTACATCGTCGGCCACGACAAGACCTACACCGCCACCATCCGGCTGGGGCAGAACACGGTCACGGACGATGCCGAAGGCGAAATCATTTCCGAGCGCATCGCCGCGGCGGTCAGCGACGAAGACATCGAGCGCGAGATCGCCCAGCTGCGCGGAGACATCGAGCAGATCCCGAGCTCGGTCTCGGCCATCAAGGTCGATGGCAAGCGTTCCTACGCTCGCGTGCGCGCTGGCGAACAGGTAGAACTCAAGGCCCGCCCGGTCACCATTTCGCGGTTCGAGATCCATGAGGTGCGCCGCGAAAACGGCGGCAAGATCCTCGACGTCGACGTCACGGTATCGTGCTCTTCTGGAACCTACATCCGGGCGTTGGCCCGCGACCTGGGCGAAGCATTGAACGTTGGCGGGCACCTGACGGCGCTGCGCCGTACCGAGGTGGGCCCATACAAGATCGAGCTCACCCGCACCCTGGAGCAGCTGGCCGGGGAATTCGAGATTCTCCCAATCGAAAAGGCTGCTGCCGCGCTGTTCCCGAACCGCACGGTCAGCGTCGACGAAGCCGTGGAATTGTCTTTCGGCCGCACCATCCCCGCCTCGCATCTGGGCATGGACATTGCCGAAGGCCAGACCGTTGCGGCTTTCGCTCCCAATGGCGTGCTGGTCGCACTGCTGGAAGACAAAGGCGACAAGGCGCGTACGGCCTTGGTCTTCACCGCTAAGTAATCCCGAAAGGAACTGGCTTGATTGCCGTCAATGGATTCTTCATCGCCGGAGCGGTGGTCTGCGCACTGGCATTGCTGGTGGCAGTTATCGCAACCGCTATCCGCAAGCACCCGGATGACTGGGCGCTGATCGGTGCGGTGGCCACCGAGCTTTTCCTGATTGCCTACGGCATCGCGGCCGCGATCCGCCAGGTCGGGGGAAATGCGGTGCAAGGCGACCCGGTGGAATTCTGGGGCTACTTCATCACAGCGCTGATCATGCCGCCGGTGGCCTTCTTCTGGGCGATCAGCGAGAAGAGCCGTTGGTCCAACGCCGTGCTGGCCGCGTCGGCCGCCGTCACCTTCGTAATGGTGTTCCGCATGGAACAGATCTGGCAGTAGGAGTACTCACATGGGTGAAAAGCCGCGAAATTCGCGAATCATGCAGGCCGCTCAGGCGCGCAGCACCAATAAGGCCCCCAAGCCAAGCCGGTCCACCGGACTGGGCCGGGTGATCATTGCCGTGTACGGCATCCTCGCCCTGGCGGCGAGCGTGCGCGCGGTGTACCAGATCATGAGCAAATTCGACGAAGCGCCGATCGCCTACAGCCTGTCGCTGTTTTCTGGCCTGGTCTATATCCTTGCCACATTCTCGCTGTCTTCAGCCAAGCGTGGTGCCTGGCTGGTTTCGCTCTGGGCGGTAGCCGTTGAATTGGCAGGCGTGATCGTGGTCGGCATCTTGTCGCTGACCCACCCCGAAGACTTCGCCCATCCGTCGGTGTGGAGCGGTTTCGGCGAAGGATACGGCTACGTTCCACTGGTGCTGCCGATTGTCGGCTTGTGGTGGCTGTACCGTAACCGTAATGAGCGTCACGCCTAAAGACGTGCAAGAATTACCACGGTGGGTTTTCCATCCACCGCAGCAGAATTTCTGAAGGAGCAAAGTGCACTATTGGAAGGGCTTGGATGCCGTCCCCGCGGATATGGCTCCCACTGTCGTGACCATTGGCAACTTTGATGGTGTCCACCTGGGCCATTGCGAGGTGCTGGATGCAGCTGTCGCGCAGGCCAAAGCACGCTCGGCTCAATCGGTAGCGATCACTTTCGACCCGCACCCGGCGCTGGTGCACCGTCCCGATGATGCTCCTGAATTGATCATGGGTCTGGCTGACCGCGTGGACACCTTGGCCAGCGTTGGCCTGGATGCCACGCTGATGATCCACTACACCCTGGAATTCGCGGACCAGAGCGCTGAAGAGTTCGTTCGCTCCATCATCGTAGAGAAGCTGAATGCCGTGGCCGTTGTGGTCGGGCATGATGTGCGTTTTGGCCGCGGCAATTCCGGGGACTTCAGCTACATGCAGGAACTGGGCACCAAATACGGTTTTGAAGTCATAGGTGTCGAAGACGTAGGGGACAAGCGCCGCTTGTCCTCGACCTGGGTCCGTGAAGAACTAGCCGCCGGCAATGTCGAAGCTGCCGCCGCGATCCTCGGCCGGCCGCATCGCATGCGCGGAGAAGTAGTCCATGGCCATGCCCGTGGACGCGAGCTGGGATTTCCCACCGCGAATCTGGACACCGAAGCCACCGGCATCATCCCCGCCGATGGGGTCTATGCCGGCTGGGTGATCGACGAGGCCGAGGTGCGTTGGCCAGCAGCAATTTCCGTCGGGTCGAACCCCACCTTCGATGGCGTCTCCCGAGTGGTTGAAGCCCACGTGATTGACCGCCCCGAAGAAGGCGTGGAAGATTTCGATCTGTACGGACAGCAGATTGTCGTTGAGTTCATTTCCCACCTGCGTCCGATGGTTGCCTACCGCGGCATCGAAGCCCTCATTGAGCAGATGACCGAGGACGTTGACCAGGCCCGTGCGGTGCTGGCTATAGAACGCCACTAGGAATCATGGCTGAGATACCATCATTGCCGCAGCGGGCCTTCGTCGTGGGCGCCCCGCGCCGCGATGAATTAGCTTCCGCTTTCCAAGCCGATGCCGAAAGCTACGACAAGATCCGTCCTTCCTATCCGCAGGAAGCCTTGGAATTCACGCTGCAGCACCGACCGGTGAGTGCCATTGACATCGGCTGCGGTTCGGGGATCTTCACCGAACAGCTCATCCGTGCAGGCCTGGAAGTCAGGGCCGTAGACCCATCGGCAGAAATGCTCTCGGTCCTGTCCAAGCGGCTGCCGGCGATCGAGGTAACCTGCGCCGCAGGTGAAGCGACCGGCTTGGAGGCCGATAGCGCTGGCCTGGTGACCTATGCCCAGGCATGGCACTGGGTGGACCACCCTCAAGCCAGTGCCGAAGCGGCCCGATTGCTCCATGATGGCGGTTGGCTCACCCTGCTGTGGAATCAGCTGGATGTCGCCATTCCCTGGGTTCACCGCTTGGCACGCATCATGCATGCCGGCGATGTGCACCGGCCGGAGCTGGAGCCGCCGTTGGGACCCCAGTTCCAGAAGCCGGAGCATGGCATCTGGCATTGGTCCATGGAACTGGATTTCCACGAGATCGTCGAGCTGACCAAATCCCGCAGCTACTACCGCAAGTCTTCAGAAACTACCCGCGCCAAGGTGGAAGCGAACTTGGCCTGGTATTGGCAGGAGCATCTGGGGCACGAGCAGGACGCAAAGGTGCAGGTGCCCTATCTCACCCATGCCTGGAGGTCCCGCCGGCGCACCCGTCGGTGATATGATTGACGATGGTTCTCGCTGCAGTCCGCGGTTGCGAGTTTCCGCCGTGAGCGTCTCGACGTTCGCACCGACTTATGAACGCGGTCCAACTCTAGGAGTTTGTTATGGCATTGGATGCCACTATCAAGAACGAAATCATCAAGGCTTACGCTACCCACGAGGGTGACACCGGTTCGCCTGAGGTTCAGATTGCCGTCATGTCCCGCCGTATTTCGGACCTGACCGAGCACCTGAAGATGCACAAGCATGATCACCACACCCGCCGTGGCCTGATGGCTCTGGTTGGTCGTCGTCGTCGTATGCTCGGCTACCTGAAGAACACCGACATCGAGCGTTACCGTTCGCTGATCGAGCGTCTGGGCCTGCGCAAGTAGTCCTCTGCTTCAGAGCAAGAAATTCCCCGTCTCCGCTTCAGGAGTCGGGGATTTTTCTTTGCCTCCGGACCTTGGCAACGCCGCTCATGTGTTCGCGATTTGCCGGCACGAATCAAGATCAGTAATCGACAGAGGCAAGAATCGGATGAATTCCTGCTCTCCCAGGCTCATCCCGCAGGCAAGCACATGACGGAACAGGCGTCGGAGAGGCCTTGGACGCTCCCGCTAACGTTTCCCCGGATTAAATTCCGCCCCGAATATCTCGGTATCTGACCTTCCTGTGGAGCCACATACCGTTGGGCTAAGGCTAATGAGCCATCCGCGACATCTTCCGAAACCTGAAGGTCACTTTGACCTCAGGTTTCTTCTCGTTTCTCCAGTTTTCCATGCCCTTTCCGAGGCGCCGCCCAAGTGGTTGCATGGCTACCAAGCACGGAAAAAGCGCGAAATAGAGGGGAACAGGGATGAATAATTTCAAACGGTTGAACTTTCGAAGCATGGGCACGGCGGCGGGGCTGACGGCAGCAGCGTTCTTTTTAGCCTCATGCACTGCGTCAGCTCACGGCACGGATCTTGAGAACCCTGACGGCACAATAACCGTCCGCTACGAAGGAAGCGCCAATACCGTGATCCTTCCGGAGCTGGCTGAAGACCTGGGCTACCTTGACGGTGTGTCCTTGGAATGGGTTGGCAACAACTCCAGCGGGCCCTCGGCGATCCAGAACACAGCCACCGGTGCCACCGAGATCGGCAGCGCGTTCTCCGGAGCAGTGGTGAAGCTGCAGGAAGCTGGATCGCCTGTCACCGCGGTGGTCTCATCCTATGGTTCCAATGCAGACTACTTTGTCGGGTTCTACACGAGCGAAGACAGCGGCATCAAAGAACCGAGGGACCTCATTGGCAAGACAATTGCAGTCAATACTTTGGGCGCTCATTCCGAAGCGGTCGTTAGCAGCTATCTGAAATCCGAAGGCCTGACGCCGCAAGAGATCGAGCAGGTGCAGCTGGTCGTTTTGCCACCTACCGACACCGCACAAGCTGTTCGCACCCATCAGGTCGACGTTGGCGCTCTTTCCGGGGCTTCCCAAGTGCATGCAGTGAAGCAAGGCGGCTTGCGAGAAGTTTTCAGGGACACGGAAGTCTTCAGCAGCTTTGATGCCGGAGAGTACGTCCTTCGGGATGATTTCATCGCTCAATACCCTGAAGCAGCGCATTCCCTGGCCACTGGCATTGCCAAAGCAGCGGACTGGGCTTCGACGCATCCGCGCGAAGAGGTCATCAAGAGATTCACCGCAATCGTTGAATCCAGGGATCGCGGAGACGACGTTGAAGCCCTGCAGTACTTCAACGGCTATGGCTTGGGCGAACACGCAGCCATCGAAGACGAGGACTTCAGCAGATGGGCGCAATGGCTCAACGATGCGGGGATTATCGAAGGAGAAATCACCCCCAGCGAGTACTACACCAACGAATTCAACGACCTCGCAAACGAAGGGCAGTAATCGCGCATGTCTACCATTGAGATCAAGAACTTGGGCAAGAAATTCCTCCGCTCCGGATCGAGTGAAGATACTGCCGTCACGGCCATTGAATCACTGGATCTCCGGATCCAGGACGGAGAATTCTTCACCCTTGTCGGCCCCAGCGGATGCGGCAAATCCACTCTTCTGGATATCTTGGCCGGGTTGGCCGCGCCAATTTCGGGCGAAGTTCTCGTTGATGGCGAGCCGGTTTCCGGTCCCAGCCTGGAACGTTCAGTAGTCTTCCAACAATACGCGCTCTTCCCATGGCTCACGGCAGTGGCCAATGTCGAGGTGGGGCTGGAGAGCCAGGCCCGTCGCGGTCGGGGACTGGACAAATCGGGAAGGCGGATCCGCGCTAACGAATATCTGCGACTCGTTGGCCTGCAGGGTGTGGAAGACAAGTACCCCCATGAACTATCCGGCGGCATGCGTCAACGCGTGGCCATAGCCCGTGCCTTGGCCCATGAACCCAAGGTGCTGCTGATGGATGAGCCGTTCGCCGCCCTGGATGCCCAAACACGCGAACAACTCCAGGACTTGCTGCTAGATATCTGGAGTCGCACCCGAACCACGATTGTCTTCATTACGCACGGCATCGAAGAAGCCGTGTACCTGGGGCAGCGGGTAGCGGTGATGTCCTCCAAACCCGGACGAATCAAGGAGATCATCAACATTGAACTCGACGGGCGCCACAGTGTTGATGACATCCGCTCGGCTCCCCAATTCAGCGATTACCGCCATCGCATCTGGACGCTGCTTCACGAGTCCGCTCCCAGTGCCGGCAAATCGCCGGTGAGCCACAAGTCGCTCGTTTCTCCAGGAGTACCAGCATGAGCACCTTAGCCGTACCGGACCAGCGCCTGCAGGGCTCCACCGGGGAGTCAAATCGGCCTTCTCCTTTCCTGCGTTTGGCCGGAAGACTGCGGTCAACGCTGTACCGTTCGGGTGCGATCATCGGTTTTCTCCTGGTGTGGGAGCTTGTCCCGCAATTCGTCCTGGAACCATCATCCCGGGTCTTTCTTCCTCCCTTGCATGAAGTACTGCAGGCACTGGGGAAGATGATTGCCTCAGGGGATCTGGGCACGCACATCCTGGCAAGCCTGGGCCGGGCGGCCGTAGGATTCACGCTCGCTGTCCTCATCGGCGTGCCCGTCGGATTGGTCGTCGCGTGGTTCTCGAAAGTCGGCGATTTCCTCAACCCGTTGCTGGAGGTATTCCGAAATACCGCGGCCTTGGCGTTGCTTCCGGTCTTCACGCTCCTTCTCGGTATTGGCGAAGTATCCAAGGTATCGATTGTCGTCTACGCGGCGTTCTTCCCGGTGCTTCTCAACACCATCCTTGGAGCACGCAGCGTAGATCCCTTGCTGATCAGGGCGGCAAAAACCTTGGGGCTCACCAGCTACGAGATCTTCGCGAAAGTTGTCTTGCCCTCGTCCGTACCCATCATCTTCACCGGCGTCCGGATGGCAGGAACGTCATCCTTGCTGGTGCTCATCGCCGCCGAAATGATCGGCGCCAAGGCTGGACTGGGCTTCCTGATCACCAATTCGCAAGCCAGTTTCCTGATCCCGAAAATGTACGCAGCCATACTCACTGTCGCCATCCTAGGCTTCACGGTCAACGCAGCACTTGTAGCGCTGGAGCGCCACTTCTCGCGCTGGGCTCGCGCCTAGACAATCTTCCTACCGAAGGGACTACAACCATGACACGAACTTTGACTCTCAACGCGTTCTTGATGACTACCGGGCATCATGAATCCTCATGGCGCCTGCCGCTCAGCGACCCCCTCGCCGGAACGGACATCGGCCACTACATCCGTTTGGCGCAGCTGGCCGAGAAAGCGAAGCTCGACGCGATCTTCTTCGCAGACGGCCCAGTGCTTCAAGGGCCGGTCGCCCAACGACCTGCAGGAATCCTCGACCCTGTGACAGTGCTTTCTGCCATCGCCCCGTTGACCCGGCACATTGGGCTGATAGCGACCGCATCAACCAGCTACAACGACCCCTATAATCTTGCCCGCCGCTTTGCAAGCCTGGATGTGATCAGCAATGGGCGTGCGGGCTGGAACGTCGTCACCACAGCAGGCGATGCAGCGGCGAGGAATTTCTCCCAATCCGCCCAATTGGACAGCTCGCAACGATACCGTCGCGCCGAGGAATTCCTGGAGGTGGTCAAGAAGCTCTGGGACTCCTGGGAGCCGGATGCAGTCGTCGCTGACAAGGGAAGCGGGATCTGGGCGGATCCGGGCAAGATACACTCCGCGGCCCACATCGGGGAGCACTTCCAGGTTGCTGGAGCGCGCAATGTCCCGCGGTCGCCCCAGGGGCATCCGGTGATCGTCCAGGCGGGAGCTTCGGCCGCCGGCAAGGAATTCGCCGGGCGATGGGCTGAAGCCATTTTCACCGCTCACCAATCATTTGAGTCTGCCAGGGACTTCTACCAGGAAATCAAAGACAAGGCAGCAGGCAACGGCCGAGCAGCGCATTCGGTCAAAGTCCTTCCAGGAATTGTTCCCATCCTTGGTTCCACGGAAGCCGAAGCCAATGAATTGGCGGATTCCCTGGATGAGCTCATTCTGCCGGAATACGCCAGGAATACGTTGGCCCAGCAGTTGCATGTGGAGCCGGCAATCCTTGAACTGGACCGAGAACTTCCCGCCGAGCTGGAGAATACCGTGGCCAAGGAGAAATCCACCTCCCGAAGGGATCTCATCTTGGATCTGGGTTACCGAAGGAAGCTCACGGTTCGCCAGATCATCCGGGAGCTAGGTCCTGGCCGGGGACACCAGACGTTCTCGGGTACGCCGGAGCAGCTGGCGGACCGGATCGAGTACTGGTTCAAAGCCGGAGCGGCCGATGGATTTAATATCATGGCTCCGGTCTTGCCGGCAGGTCTCGAAGTATTCACGGAGCAGGTAGTCCCGATTTTGCAGCAGCGCAAGCTTTTCCGTACTGAATACGAGCAGAGTACGCTTCGCGGAAACTACGGGTTGCCAGTACCGGCAAATAATCGCCTGGGCTTGGCATTCTAGAGCCTGATAGTCGTGTACCGAAGGGCGAGAGCCATTGCTCTCGTCCTTCGGTGCCGGTGGGATCAGGCCCCGGCGGATACCGGTTGCTGGTTCAGCTGCGTCCTCCAGGAATGCCCTGGGTGATCAGCATGGAGAAACCGCAAGGAAAGTACTGGCGATGGGAGCCGCACGAAGTTGATTCGACAAGGCTCCCACCACGGGCAGCAGCTGGTGAAGTGCAAATCGAAGTAGCGCGATTACTACCCGGCAACGCGCAAGAGCAATAAGAGCTTCATCAGCGCCAAGGGCCTGGCCAAAACCAAGGCTGTCACCCGTGGCAAGAAGGGCAACGGCGTTTGGGCGCTTTCCAGGAACAAAGCAAAATCCCTAGCTGCAGCTACTAAGGACGGCAAGGCGCCAGTTGGACCCGAAATCAGTGGAGGAGGCAAGAAGGGTACATGTGGCACTTCCACCCCAACAAGCGGACCCCTGACATTCATCTCTTCTACGGAAGCTCGACCTGGGAAAGAACTTGCACGAAGCATTGGTGCCGCCAGCTACTGTTGGCGGCACCAATAGTGCTTGAATTGGGGAACTATGACTGACTACCAAGAACTCTTGCAGGCTGCTCGTGCACACTACGGGGTTGGCGCTGCTCCACGCGTGTCGGAAGCTGCAGCACTTCTCACCTCGTTGGGTGGCAAGACCTTCGACTACTCCAGGTTCGCCGGCAACCTCATCGATGAATATGTAGACTCGGCACGTGTAGTTGCAGCCTACGATATTTCCGACCCAGAGCTCCTTGCTTCCCGGTCCTTGCCGGTTGAACGCGAAATGATGGAATGGCCTCCCGAAGAAGATGAAGACAGCTACGACGTTGTGTTCACTAAGGATGAAGAGCTGTGGAACGTCATTCAGAACGAGCTCGGTGGGATGAGGCGAGCAATTGTCTTGCTTGAGCATGCTGAAGGGGATGCAGGCGCTGTAGGCAACTTCCGTGTAGCTGGATTCGCACAGTGGCTAAGGGAGACGCTCTGGGCTGCTACCGGTGTCGTTCCGCGAGATCCAGGCTGGCCGGATGAGAGCGCCACTCTGTATGAGAAGGCTTTTGCGATGCAGGGACGGCCAGGTTGCGAACCAGACCCAATCGATTGACGAGTATTGTCGGGTCAATCCGAGACGCTTTCCAAGCTGCTTGCATCACCAGCCACGCTTTCGGCAAGGGGTGCATGGCGTTGTATGGAGTACGGAATGCGTTATATAAAGTCCAGTAGAAGTCGAAAACGCTTGGATCCGCGAAGCTACACGGATCCAAGCGTTTTTCATGAGACTTCGGGCTGGGTTACGGCTTAGCTCATTGTGCCTCGGCCTCGGACTCGGCGGCTGCGGCTTCAGCGGCCTTCTCCTGGTGGATCACTTCGGCCAAGAGCTTTTCCATTTCCTTGGCGACACCTGCGGCGGAAGCTGGGTTCTGTCCGGTGACCAGGCGTTCGGAGACTTGTACATTCTCTTCGAAGTTATCGGCGGCGATATGCGTGGCGCCTTGCTCGGTGAGCTTGTCGGCCAGGAAGAACGGAATGATCTTGTCCTTGCCTACGGCCACTTCTTCATCGTTGGTGAATGCTGCAACGGTTTTGCCACTTAAGAGTTTCAAACCATGATGCAGCTCGACATCGAGCAGACCGGCCGGGCCGTGGCAGACTGCACCGACAACGCCGCCCTTGTTGTAGATAGCGCCGACCAGCTTTTGCAGGCCCTCATTATTGGGGAAGTCCCACATGGTGCCGTGGCCTCCCACGAGGTACACGGCGTCGTACTGTTCGGGGTCGACGACTTCAACCCTGGCGGTGTTGTACAAGCCGGCACGGGTCGTTTCGTCCTGGGTGAACTGGACCTGGACCGGGTCGTCCTGGTCCACTGTGTCGCGCGGGGGTTGTCCGCCTTTAATGGAAGCGAAGTCGACGAAGTGCCCGGAATCCCGGAACACCTTCCATGGATGTGCGGCCTCGGCGACGTTGTATCCGGTAGGTTCCTTGTCATTACCGATTTCGGAAACGCTGGTCAGGACCATGAGGATTTTCTTCAAGGTGTGCTCCTTTCGCATTCGTCCTTCCACCCTTGTACAACAGGAAGGCTGTCGCAAGGGCGATGCGCAAGTTGCCAGTTTGCTTTCCGGAATCGTGCTCCGGAGGGAGAACAAATGGGACGTGGTTCCTGTTTCTAGCCCCGGAGCGAGTTTGGCGTGCGTTGCCAACTAAGCATGCGCTTAAAGCCAACGTCCTTGGGGCGGACTTTGCGAGAATGAATGCACCGGCCGGGATATGCCGTGCATCACTTCTTGAACCTTGGAGAGCCATCCCGGATTGGTATCTTTCGAAAGGATTGCACTCGTGAACACCGCCCCTAGCCTTCTCTTGGTCAACGGCACCATCCATACGCTGGATCCGCATGAACGCATAGTCAATGCGATGGCCGTCCGCGCAGGAAAGATTGTCGCGCTCGGAGAGGATGCGCTGGCGCTGCGTAGGCCGGAAATGGAAATTATCGATCTGGACGGGGCCACGATCATGCCCGGGCTGATGGACGTGCACAATCATCACATGCTTGCCGGGCAGATGGACCTGTTCGAGCTCAACGTTCCGCCAACTCTCAACCTGGACGAGTTCCTGGAGGCAGTCGCGGTCTGGTCGGATAAGCTGGCTGCGGACCAGTGGGTCATCGGTGGCAGCTGGGGTTCGGGCCTGTTGAGTGAGATCAATACGTCCCAGGCACTGGCGCGGCTGGATCAGGCCACCGGCGGCCGGCCGGCCTTGCTCAAGGATGATGCTAAGCACAACCGATGGGTGAACAGCCGTGCCTTGGAGCTTGCGGGCATCACCGGCGCGACCCCTCACCCCGAAGGCGGGGAAATCATGCGGGATGCCGAAGGCCGAGCCACCGGCGTGCTGCTGGAAGCCGGCGGGGTCATTGTCGAACAGGTCCGCGAATCAATGAGCCCCACGCCGACTTGGCAGTTGGCCGAAGCGGCATCGCGGGGCATGGAAATACTGCATTCTTACGGCATCACCGGTTTCCAGGATGCTGCCGCCTCCTTGCAACTCATGCAGGCCTTGAAAGAACTCGATGAATCCGGGAATCTGCACGCCTGGGTGGTTTCCAGCATGCAGGCCAATGACTTCATTTTCGGGACCCATCCGCTGGGCGAGGGGATCATTGCCGAGCGCGAGCAAACCAGGTCAACTCATCACCGCCCGGATTTCATCAAGATCTTCCTTGATGGCGTTCCGCCGGCAGGGACCGGAGCCTTCATCGAACCGTATCTGGAGGGTGCGGGATTCCCCGAATGCCATTGCGGCAACACCACAATGCCTCCAGAAGTACTCGCGGGCTGGCTGATGAGCACGGCGCGGCGGGGCATTTCCGCGAAGATCCACTGCACCGGCGATGCTTCGGTGCGCCTGGTCCTGGACACAGTCCAGAAGGTGCGCGAGGCAGGTCTGGGCGAGCCGAAATACCATATCGCCCACGGCCAGTTCATTCACCCGGATGACCTGCCGCGCTTTGCAGAACTGGGAGTCACCGCCGATATCTCGCCGTCATTGTGGTTCCCCGGGGTGATTACCGAAGCCATGAAACTCGTCCTTCCCGCCGACCGGGCATCCAAGATGCACCCGAACAAGACCTTGCTGGCCACCGGGGCGCTAGTTGCCGGCGGCTCGGACTGGCCGGTGAGCGTTTCCCCGAACGCCTGGGAGGGAATCTACGGTCTGGTCACCCGCAAGGATCCTACCGGAGCTTTCCCCGGAACGCTCTGGGAGGAAGAAGCCGTGACCTTGGCGGATGCCTTGCGCATCTACACGATCAATTGCGCCAAAGCGATGGGACTGGATGACCTGACCGGGTCGCTGGAAATCGGTAAGTCCGCTGACTTCATCATGCTCTCGGCAGACCCGTTTGAGGTGCAACTCGAAGAGCTGCCGCAGATCACTGCACAGCAGACCTGGTTCAGCGGGCAAAAGGTCTACGACCGACTCGGATCCTCGAGCGTGCCGGTGCGCTAATCGCCTGCCCAGCACGTTGTTCTCAGCCGGCCAGGGTATCGGCCGGAGCATCATTATTTACCCGCGGCAACTCGCCGCTGTCTCGAAGGAAAGCCATGGACTCGATACTGGCTGGCGCGCGCACAAAAACAGGCGGCGACCGCGGAACCTACATCTACATCGGTGCCTACAGCGCGGTGCTGTACATGGTGCTGCTGACCGCACCGGTGATCGCCTCCAAGCTGGTGGCGCAATTCGGCCTGACGGCTACCCAAGTAGGCGGGCTGCTGTCCATGGAGCTCGGGGCCTTCAGCTTGGCGACTATCCCCGCCTATCTGTGGCTCAAGCGCGTCAACCTCGTGACGGCAACTCGTGTCTTCACGCTGGTTGCCGTGGCCGGAAATGTGGTCTCGGGCTTTGCGGACAACTACGCGCTCTTGGCGGTGTGCCGCATTGTGACGTCCCTGGCTGCTGGCTCGATCACCGTGGTGATCCTGAGCTTGAGCGGCAGGAGCGCGAACCCAGGACGGGCCTATGGGTTATTCGTTGCGGCCCAGCTGGTCATGGGCGCCGTGATTCTGGCGCTCTTCCCGGTGCTCTTCGCGGATTCCGCGGTGTCTGCGATCTACTGGACCATGGCTGGGCTAGCCCTGTGCTGCATGGCGGTTGCGCACCGCATCGATGGCAACGTGCTGTTGGGAAGCGCCGCTGACCCGGCTGTCGATAGTGCCAACTACGGGCACCGGCCGGCCCCGAGATCCAAGGCGTTTCTGGCCCTGGCGGCGGTAATGCTTTTCTACCTAGCGTTGAGCGGGGTATGGTCGTTCATGGGGCAATTCGCGGCGTCCGCGCAGATCAATTTGGGTACGACGAGCCTGATTCTCGCTGTTGCGACAGTCCCGGGAATTGCTTCCTCCTTGCTGGCCACATTCCTGGGCGACCATCCGCGCCGCCCGCTGTTCCTCATTCTCGGTTATCTGGCGATGCTGCTGTCCATCGGCTTGCTGTTCGGGTTGAGCGGAGCCGTGCAGTTCGCGGCCGCGGCGATCATCTTCAAATTCTCCTGGACCTTCATCCTGCCCTACTTGCTGGCCACGGTCTCCGACCTGGACTCCAGCGGCCACCTGATGAATTCCACGAACTTGATGATCGGCACCGGGTTCGCGCTTGGACCAGTTCTGGGCGGCATGCTCATCGAGGCTGCCAGCGGCTTTGGCGTGCTTCTCGTCGCCTGCAGTGTCGGAGTGCTGCTGTCCATGACCTGCGTGGTTCTCGTCCAGGGCCGCAATCAGCACGGCTTGCCCCAGCGCGTCGCTCCAATGGGAATTCCTGAATAGCAGTGCACGGTCCACCACCGGCACATGCCAACCAGTGGAAAACAACGACTTTCCAGGACCTGCGCCGCTGGTAAAGGTGCCGAGGCATCTTCAGGGACCACAACGATTCGCCCAGAGCGCCATGAAGCCCCAGCCGGTGTCCTCGATCCTGTAAGGTTCACGGACACCCGCTGGGGCCCAGGCGCGCTTTTCCGATTGGCGAGGCGCTAGACTGCCAGCTTGCGGCGGATGAATCCGGACGCTTGGTCAACGACGATGATCAGAATCAGCACGATGATGATGTGCGTAAGCATCGTATCGAACTGGAACGACTTGATCGCCTGGTTGATGAGCAAGCCGATGCCGCCAGCACCGACCAGGCCCAGGACCAGTGACGAACGGACGTTGACGTCGAAGCGGTACAAGAGCAAGCCGACGAACTGCGGGATCACCAGCGGCAGTGCGCCATGGGTAAGTTGCTGAACCCGTGATGCGCCGGTGGTGGACAGCGCTTCCTGCGGGCCCTGATCGGTTTCTTCCAGGGACTCGGCCCAGAGCTTTCCCATCACTCCCGTGTTGTGGCAGATCAGCGCCAGCACACCTGCGAAGGGACCCAAGCCCACGGCGGTGACGAAGATGAGCGCAAAGACGATATCCGGTACCGCGCGGAAGAAGGACAAGATGCTGCGTGCTGCTTGGTAGGCCAGCGGATGCGGCGTCGTGGTGCGGCATGCGAGCACAGCGAGCACCAAGGCCGTAGGAATGGAGAAGGTCGTGCCCAGCAAGCCGATCCACAAGGTGACCAGCGTTGCCTCCAAGCCAGGAAGTATGACTTTGTCCCAGCTCAGATCCGGCGGAAATGCGTCGCTGATGAATCGTGCCATCCCGCGCCAGCCATCCACGAGCAACGCCGGATCAAAATCAGTTCCCGCGATGGCCAGAAGGTGAAGGACGGCAATCACTGCAACTGCGGTAATCCAAAGGGTACGCCGGGCCGCCTTGTGCGGGTCTCTGGGCAGTGCTGGCGCGGTCTTTCCAACGACCATTTGCGAGGTACTTTCCACTGCCTGCTCCTTGATGCGAGTCCGGGTATGAAGGCTCATGCTGCAATCCTCTCGGGAGAGTAAAGGACATCCAGGAAGTCGTCGCCGAGATTCTGGACCGGACCATCGAAAGCGATACGTCCATGCAGCAACCCGATGGCTCGGTCTGCATACCGCTGTGCAAGCTCTGGTTGATGCAAGACCGCTGCAACGGCAAGGTTTTCTTCGTGTGCCAGGGTAGCGAGCAGTTCCATGATGTTCTCGGCCGCATGCGGGTCCAGAGCAGAAACCGGCTCATCGGCAAGCAGCACCGACGCGCGCTGGCACAGGGCCCTGGCGACGGCTACGCGCTGCTGCTGTCCGCCAGAAAGGCGCCCGACCTTGTCCAGGGCGCGGTCGGCCATGCCAACCCGGTCCAGGCAGGCCATTGCTTCTTCCCGCAGTTCGCGCGAGAAGAAAGCGGGGGAGAATGAGGCCAAGCCGGTGACACGGGCCAGGGCGCCTGCGCAGACATTGTCCAGTGCTGTGCGGCGGGGCACCAGATGGATCTTCTGGAACACCATGGCTGCCCGGGATCGCGCACGGGCTAGATCACGGCCATGGAGATCGGCCAGGTGGATGCCATCCAATTCGATGCTTCCCGAATCCGGCGTGGCCAATCCCGCGACGCACTTGAGGGTGGTGGATTTTCCGGAGCCGTTGGCACCCAGAAAGGCCACGAGCTCGCCGCGGTTGACGGTGAAATCGACATCATCAAGCACGCGGCGCTGGTTGAAGGACTTGGCCAGGGACTTCACCGAGAGGGCCGGACGGGCCAATTGCGTGGTGTCCATGGTTAGATATCGTCCTCGGTGAGGCCCATTTCGGAAGCCAGGTCGAACAGCGGGCCGTAGGTTTCCTTGGTGACTTCCAGCAATGGGCCCGGAGGGGTCACATCCAGGAAAGCTCCTACCTGGGCGATATCTTCCTCCGGCAGGTTCAGCAGCGCGTGCTTAACGGCTTTCTTCAGTTCCGGGTCGGCATCGGCGCTGATGGTGATCGGGTCATTCGGGATGGGTTCCGAGGTCCAGATCTGGCGGTAGTCTTCCGGGTTGAAGGTACCTTCTTCTTCGGCAACCGCCTGGGTCTGCGAGTTGAGCTGGGCGGCGTCGACAGTTCCGTTGGCCAAGGCCAGCAGTGATTCAGGATGCCCTCCTGCGTAGTTCAAGTTGACTTCGGACTCGGCAATGCCGGCAGTCTTCAGCGCGTAGCGCGGCAGGACATCTCCGGAGGTTGAGCCCACGCCGCCAAGTGCGAAGTCCTTTCCGCGCAGGTCTTCGAGGGTCTTGATTTCTGAATCCTTCGCAACCCAGATGCCACCGGTGTAGGTGCTGAGCTCGCCTTGGGCGGTCCCGAAGGACACGAGCGGTTCAGCGCCGGCCTGCTGGCTGGCGAACACGTATCCCACGGGACCGAACTGGCCAAGATCCAGTTTTCCATTGCGCATTGCCAGTACCTCTGCGGCGTAGTCCTCGACAACTTGGACCTCGACTTCGCATCCGAGCTCGCGCTCCAATGCGTCGGCGAGCACGCCGTACGCCGGTTCGAGCTTGGCTGGTGCTTCGTAGGGCTCGATGCCGAAATTGATGGGCCCATCGGCGCAGAACGCGGGGGCAGCGGAGTCGGCCTGCTCATCCGCCTGGGCGGACCCGCAAGCGGTGAGGGCCAGCAGGCCCAGCGAGACGGCAGAGAATTTAAATGCCTGAGAGATCTTCATGGTTTGCTCCAATGCGTGGTGTAGCTAAGCTAGGCGGTGATCGACGAAGCCATGGCCGGCTTGGCGAGGTTTTTGATGTTCTTGTCGGCCAGGCCGAAGGACAGGGTCATTCCGACTCCGGCGGTCACGGAGACGATGGTAATGGCGTCGGCGGCATTGCGGATGAGCAAGGGGCCGATAGCGCTGGAGGCATAGATTCCTTGCCAGCGTTCAATGACTTTCAGCTCGGTGCCACTCATGTAGCCCCCGATGGCCGAGAGCAATGTTTGCGAGGTCGCTTCCTTGAGGAAGGGAGCTTGGGTTGCGGCGTAGCTGTGCGAATCTCCCATGAGCAGGGTGCCGTCGGGCCTTTGGGTGAACATGACATTCGCCTGGATATCCAGCAGCTCCGGGTGCTCGGCGAGAACTTCAGCCTGCAGGGCCTTGGCTGCTGGCACTTCGGTGAAGGCCTCGTAGCGCAGCATGGAGGTGGCGGTGAGGACGGCCGGCTTCAATTCCAGGTCTTCGGAAGCTTCTGCGCGGAGCATCTGCAGCGCGCACCGGGTGATCTGGTGCTCCTGCGCGATCTGCGGGAAGAGGTAGTCCACGTCGTGGCCGACGCAAACGAAAACCTGGTCGGCTTCGAAGGCGCCGCGATTAGTTTGCACGCTGGCCCGGCGATGCCGGCCGGCCCCGAATCCCAAGGCGCTGGTGCTGAACTGGACGCTGCCAGCAACATGGGCGTTGACCCACTGGGCCAGCTTGGCCACCGTGGTGCGCGGGTCGACGCGCAGGTCATCACGCAGGAACGCGCCGCCGAGGAATCCTTCGGTGCTTTCGCGTCCGAGCTGTTCTGCGATGTCCTGCGCGTTGAGCATCTCGACCTGCCCGGTTTCGCGGCGTGCGGACAGTTCGCGCAGGACCTGCAATTCCGTTTCTGTCGAGGCCACCACGACAGCTCCCGATTCAACGGCCCAGAAGCCAGCGCGTTCAGCGTAGTCAAGCCACAAGGGACGTCCTGACTGCGCCAGGTCGTAGAGTTCGCCGGACTGCGCGGTGATGCAGCAGTGGCCGAAGTTGCGGACCGATGCGCCGATGGCCTCATGGTCACGTTCAATGACGATTACCGAGAGGCCGGCGTCCAGGGCTCGAGCGGCATGGGCCAGGCCGACAATGCCGGCGCCGATCACCAGCACATCTGCGTGGTTGGCGACTGGCCGGGTCTGTGGGAAATTTTTTTCGTTGCTCACGACAGTGATCATCCATGCCCGGGATGAGCGGATTCAACCCGAAATGGCACTTGTTTGAACAAGTTTGCCTAGAGTTCAGAATGGGGTCCGTCTATTCACTTTCAGTTCACTGGAATGTCTTGTGATTCGCTGATTTCACAATAAAACCACTTGTATGATCAAGAGGTGATGGAGAACAAGAAGCAACCCAAGTACCAAGCCCTCACCACCTGGTTGCGGCAGGAAATAGCGGCTGGCACATGGCACGAAGGAGATGTCCTGCCCAGCGAGGCAGAACTCTGTGCCCGCGCCAATGCCTCGCGTGGCACGGTCCGGCATGCGCTCGCCCAGTTGCGTTCGGAGGGCCTCATTGCGGGGGGACAAGGCAAGCCGCCAATCGTGGCGCAACAGGTGCAATCCCAATCGTTTACCACCTTCATGTCCTTTACTGATTGGGCGCGCTCCATCGGATTGGAGGCTGGACAGGAAACGCGGGAATTGGCGCAGCGCCCGGCCGATGCCCTCGTGGCCGAGCAGCTCGAACTCGAAGAAGGTGCCAAGGTGGTGCAGATCCTGCGCCTGCGCTTGCTCGATGGGAGCCCGGCGATGCTGGAGCGGACTAGCTTTACCCAAGAAGTCGGTCGGCTGCTCTTCGAATTCGATGCGGATGACGGTTCGATTTTCGAGTACCTGCGGGAGCAAGGCGTAGACCTCTACCGAGGCAAGCACACCATCGACGCGGTGGCGGCCGATGAACTGGACGCGCAGCTGCTGGGTGTCCGGCTCGGCGCCCCGCTCCTGCGCGAACGGCGCGTGACTTCCGCCAAATCGGGGCAGAAACTTGAGTACTCCGATGATCGGTATTTGCCGGATCTGGCCAACTTCACCATTGAAAACACCAGCGAGCATCGCGCCTCATTGAGCCGTGTGCGAAGCATTGCTGTCTGAACAGGAAAACACGATGAAACGAGAAGACATGTTTGAACTCATTGCCTGCGATATGGCTGGAACGACCATTGACGAACATGCCGATGTGTACCGGGCTCTGGAGAATGCGGTGTGCGAATTCGGTGTTGAGGTCAAGGAGGAGGATCTGCAGCATTGGATGGGCGCCGAGAAGAAGGAAGCGATCAAAGCGCTGATTGAACTTGGCGGCGGTACTGCCAGCGATGAACAGGTGCAGGTGCAGTTTGACCGTTTCCGCCATTTGCTGCTGGGGTATTACCAGGAGAATCCGCCCGTCGCATTGCCAGGTGTCGTGCAAGCGCTGGAACGCTTGTCTGCCAGCGGCAAGAAGATCGCATTGACAACGGGGTTCTCGCGCGATGTTGCCGATATCATCCTCGATGGCTTGGAGTGGAAGGTCGGTCCTGGCGAACTTCTCGACGCAGTGGTTGCCGGCGATGAAGCAGCAGCGGGACGCCCTGCGCCGTACATGATTCATCGAGCGATGGAGCTGACGGGAATTCGCGATGTAGCCAAGGTTGTTGCCGCAGGCGACACCGCCAACGACCTGCTGGCCGCGCATCACGCGGGAGTGCATGGGATCGGTGTGCTGACCGGGAAGCTGGGCCGCGAAGAGCTGGACCGGTTCCCGCATGCCGCCATCCTCGAATCCGTGGCGGAGCTGCCGGATTATCTCGAGGCGATCGAGCCCGCGGCCGTGTAGTTCGACCCGAGTAATTTTGCAATGCGGAAGATATGTTTCGTTTCGGATTGGGATGCGGGATATGCTGAGCTCTAGTTGGAACATCCCATTGAGATGAAAGAGAGTCGTCATGAGCAAGACTGTTCTTCAGCGCCACCTGTTCGGACCGGGTCCATGCAACCCGTATCCCGAGGCAACGGCAGCGCTCGGCCTTCCGCTGCTGGGCCATCTGGATCCGGAGTTCATTGCACGCATGGATCGCGTTGCTGATGGTTTGCGTACTCTCTGGGGAACCGGAAACTCCCGTACCTTGCCTTTGAGCGCCACGGGCTCAGCTGGCATGGAAGCCGCGTTCGTCAACACCATCAACCCAGGCGACGTAGCGGTCATCGCGATCAACGGCTTATTCGGCGAGCGCATGTGCGAAGTTGCTGCGCGCGCTGGCGCTGAAGTAGTCCGCGTCGAGCATGAATACGGCACGCCGATCGATGCCGAACGCGTTGCCGCGGCGCACCCGAACCCAACCGTCATTGCCGGCGTGCATGCTGAAACCAGTACCGGAGTTGTTTCCGATATAGCCGCGCTGGGCGCAATCAAGGGCGATGCACTGCTGATCACCGATGCAGTGACCTCCATTGGCGGCATGCCGGTGCTGGCTGATGAATGGGGGATTGACGTTGGCTATGCCGGCACGCAGAAATGCCTCGGCGTGGCTCCGGGATTGGCACCATTTACCATTTCAGACCGTGCTTTCGAGCGCCGCGTCCAGAAGCCCCAATCCTGGTATCTGGATCTAGGCTTGCTCGGCGGCTACGCCACAGGTTCCACCGGGGGCCAACGCACCTACCACCACACCGCACCGGTCTCGATGGTCGCATCGCTGGAAGCCGGCATCGACCGCATCCTGGCTGAGGGCCTGGACGCGGTCACCGCCCGCCATCAGGAAGCGGGAGGCTTGCTGCAAGATGGCTTGCAGGAAATGGGCCTGGAGCTATTCGCCCAGGAGGGGTACCGCCTGCCGCAGCTGACGACGGTCTACGTTCCTGAAGGCGTTGATTCGGCGAAGGTCCGTGGATACCTGCTCGACCGCTTCAATATTGAAATCGGCGGCGGTGTCGGCAAGTACGCGAGCACCGTATGGCGCGTCGGCATGATGGGCCCCAACGCTAATCCGGGTTCGGTGGCGCTGCTGCTGGCTGCGCTGAAGGAAGCGATCGACAAGGCCTAAGCCCGTGAGGGCCGTGGCCTACTGAGCGCAAAGCATGGCGGGGCCAACCAGGAGATGGAATGGTCCCGCTTTTTGCCGTGGCCCTTGGGCTAGCCCAGCTGGTCTTGTGAATGCGCAAAGTGCAGCTGCACCGAATCGTCACCGGTCGAAAGCCTGGCGTAGCCGCCAATCGGCAAGGTGAACATCGGGGAAGTGTGGCCGAAATCGAGGTTGGCCACAACCGGGATGCGCTGCAGGATCGGGTGCTTTGCGATGACTTGCTCCAGCAGGCTACGGGTGATGCCGGATTGCCGCTGGAAACGCCCAATGGCCAGCCCGGTCAGGCCAGCGGCGCTAGGGGACTGCAGGAAAGAGGCGAGCTTCCGGGCGATTTCGTGGATGTCTTCGGAGGAGTCTTCCTCGATGAAGAGCATCGCCCCGTGCAAGGATGGCATGAATTCGCCGCCCTGCAACAAATGCAGCGTGCCCAGATTCCCTCCAATCACCGTGCCCGTGGCCGCTCCTTGATTCAGGATCCACGGTCCGCCGGATGCCTGGACGGACCTGTTGTCTTGATCCATGAACCACAAATCGTCGGTGAATTCGCTGGCGTGCTCGATGGTCCACGCGTGCTCGTGGGTTGCGGTCCGGAACCACTGTCCGGTTGGTTCAAAATGATCACGCATGCCGAAGCTGGACCAATGCGCGCCGACATAGGTAACGAGGCCGGTCTTGGCATGCACGGCGTTTGCCAGCGCGGTGAAATCCGAATAGCCGCAGAAGACCTTGGGATTGGCGGCAATAAGATCCCAATCGAGGTAGGGGAGCAGCTCGTTTGAATTGAAGCCGCCAATGACCGAGATGATTCCGGCGACAGAAGGATCGGCAAATGCGGCGTGCAGATCGGCCACGCGCGACGGGATCGGCGAGCTGTCGAAGTCATCGTTCTCGTCTACGTGATCTCCGAATTCCTGCTTGAGCCCCATGGCCTCGAAGCGTTCAGTGATCCACTTCGTATTGTCGAATTCCATCACGAAGGCGCGGGAGCACGATGGCGCAATGGCCCTGATGGTGTCTCCGGATTGCAATCGGGCTGGGACGATGGTCGGCTTCTCATGGCTTGTCATGCAATCAGTCTAGGGTCTGGCTTGGCAGGGGATAATAACCCGCACGCAGTCGCAGGCGACTAGTTGGCGAAATTTTCGCAACAAATGAAGATATTCCGCTCCAGCTACTGGGAGAATACTGCGAAATTCGATAACGTGGGCGGGACAGCGCAATTTCTCTAAAGAAAGAAGCAAATAAGGTGAAGTCCCTCTTCGACTTGGAATTCAAACAATTCATCACGCCATCGATCATCAAGATCGTTTACATCCTGATCATGGTCCTGTTGGCGATCGGCTACCTCGGAATCGTGATTTCCGGGTTCATGGCTGATGCAATGCTCGGCTTCCTCATGCTCCTGATCGTGGGTCCTTTGGTGTCCCTAGTCTATTTGGTACTGGTCCGTGCAGGACTCGAATCCTTGCTGGCACAGATCCGCACTGCGGAGAACACCACTGAACTCGTTCGTCTGGCCGGTGGCATCCCGCCGGCAGAAGGCGGCTACCGCCCGCACCCGGGTAATCCTCCTGCTCCCCAGCAGCCGCAGGATCCAACCGCCAATGGCGGCGGCACTCCGCCAGCCAACCCTTACCAGAAGTAAGTCCAACGGCCGATGGCCCGC
>NZ_JBLVOJ010000024.1:101190-130860 GCF_053543715.1 Glutamicibacter sp. AGC46 | reverse complement strand
CCAGTGGTGCGGGCCATCGGCCGTTGTTGTGCGAACAGCGTGCGGGACTACCAGTCGCTGGACGCTTTGAGCGACAGCACCGGGCAGGAGGCCTGGAGCAGAATCCTTTGCGCGTTGCTCCCCATGAGGAACTTGCCCATTGCCGTCCGCTTGCGCAGGCCGATCACGATCAGCTCGGCTCGTTGGGCCTGGGCTATATGCAGGATCTGGTCTGCCGCATCGGCACCCTGGGTGTGGCGCTCAATCCAGAAATCGATGCCGGCATCAGAAAGGCGGGCTTCCAGCTCGTGGTACTGCTTCGCGTCAATGAGCCTGTCGTCAACGAGCTGATCGCCCTTCGAAGAGTTCACTACGATCAATCGCACCTCGCTGCGCCTGGCTTCGAGAATGGCTCGTTCCAAGGCGGCTTCGCCTTCTGGCGAGGGAATATAGCCCACTACGATCGTCATGATTCATTCCTTTCAGCAGCCTTGCTGTTCTCATTTCCGTGGCCAGGCTTCGCCTGTTCCGGCTCGGGGCCGCCAGCTGCATCGTCGCCCAGCAGGGCCTCGGCGGCGGCAGACGCTGTCCCGCGTTTGCGCCGAATAACGGAGATCAGCACTGGCAGCAGGAGCAGGACGGCGATGAGCACGTAGATGCCCACGGCCAGCGGCTCGCTCCAGAGACCTGAGACTTCACCAGCAGAAAGCTGGAAGGTCTTGCGCAGCTGTTCTTCGGCCATGGGGCCGATGATGACACCAAGGATCAGCGGAAGCACTGGCAGGCCGAAGCGGCGCAAGGCAAAGCCCAGCAAACCGATCAGCAGCAGCAGCCAGAGATCAGCTACCTGCATGTTCACCGAGAAGGCGCCCAGCGTTGCGAAGAACAAGATGCCTGCGTACAGGTAGGGGCGCGGGATCTTCAGCAGCTTCGCCCACAGCGGCGCTAACGGCAGGTTGATCAGCAGCAGCAACGTGTTGCCAATGAACAAGCTGGCAATCAGGGCCCACACCAGGTCTGGTTCATTCTCGAAGAGCAGCGGACCGGGCTGGATGCCCTTCATGGTCAAGAACGCCAGCATCACCGCAGCGGTGGCATTGGTGGGCAAGCCCAAGGCGAGCATTGGAGTCAGGGTGCCAGCGGCAGAGGCATTGTTCGCGGCCTCCGGGCCGGCAACGCCCTCAATGGCGCCGTGGCCGAACTCCTCAGGATGCTTGGACAGCTTCTTTTCCGTGACGTAGGACAGGAAGGTCGGAACTTCGGCACCGCCGGCAGGCAGCGCGCCGAAGGGGAACCCAAAGGCGGTACCGCGAAGCCAGGGCTTCCACGAACGCTTCCAATCTTCCTTGCCCATCCACGGGGCACCCACCGGAATGGTGCGGGCCGGGCTGGTGCGCAAGTGCGCGGCAATCCACAGCGCCTCGCCAATGGCGAAGATCGCCACGGCGACCACCACGATGTCCATGCCGTCCACCAGGGGCGCGAAGCCGAAAGTCAGTCGCTGCTGCCCGGAGACCGGGTCCATGCCGACCAAGCCAATGGCCAAGCCCAAGCCCAGGGAAGCGAACCCGCGGATCTTGGAAGAGCCCAAGACTGCGGTGACAGTTACCAAAGCGAGGACCATGATGGCGAAGTAGCTCGGTGCGCCAAGGCTCACCGCGAACTTCACGACGATCGGGGCGACGGTCACCAGCAGCGCGGTACCGATGGTTCCTGCAACGAAGGATCCAATGGCCGCGGTGGCCAAGGCCTGTGCCGCACGGCCGGCCTTGGCCATCTTGTGGCCTTCGATGGCTGTGATGACTGTTGCCGATTCCCCCGGGGTGTTGAGCAGGATCGAGGTGGTTGACCCGCCATACATCCCGCCGTAGTAGATGCCGGCGAACATGATCAGTGCGCTGGAAGTTTCCATACCGAAGGTCAATGGCAGCAGCAGTGCCACAGCCATGGCCGGGCCGATGCCCGGGAGCACTCCTACAGCGGTTC
Organism: Glutamicibacter sp. AGC46; assembly: GCF_053543715.1. Lineage (NCBI taxonomy): Bacteria > Bacillati > Actinomycetota > Actinomycetes > Micrococcales > Micrococcaceae > Glutamicibacter > Glutamicibacter sp. AGC46. The sequence continues at coordinate 128,895 of NZ_JBLVOJ010000024.1, read as the reverse complement.
CCAGGATGACACCGGCGAAAGCGAAGAGCAGGTTAATCGGGGTCAGCGCCGCGGCGAAGCCGCCCATCAATAAGTCCAGAGTTTCCAATTAGAGCACCCCCGAGAGGATTCCGGCCGGAAGCTTGATGCCCAGGCCCAGATAGAAGCCGTAGAACGAACCAAGCGCCAAGGCAAGTGAAATAACCAAGGTCAATACCCAGCGCCGCGCACCCAGGCAGGTAGCCGCGCCGAAGAACATGATGGTTCCCGAAATGACCCAGCCAGCCCAATTCACGATCAGCAGGTTCAGCACGAAGATGCCGATCAGCGGGAGCAGGACCTTCCAATCCGAAGGCTGGCTCAGGTCCACGTCTTCGCCTTCTTCGCCCGCAGCAAGGTTGCCACGCATGACGGTGATGGCCAAGGCAATGGACGAAAGAATGAGAATGCCCGAGACGACGTAGGGCAGGGCCTTGGGACCTACAACGTCTGCCTGGGAGTACGTCACATGAAGCTGCGACGCGTCAACAAACACGATGATTCCGACGATAAGAAGAAACGCGGCGAACAGGAGTTCGACGCGTTTCTTCTTTGCGGTGGCTACTTCGCTCACGCCAGGCCCAGGGTCTTCAGGACGCTGGCAACGCGCTCGTCCTGGTCGGTGAGGAAGGCGGAGAATTCGTCGCCGGTCATGAAGGCGTCGCTCCAGCCGTTGGTCGCCAGAGCTTCCTTCCACTCGGCCGAATCATGCATTTCGGTGACCAGGTTGACCCACTTGGCCTTGTCCTCTTCGGAAATCTCAGGTGGAGCCACCAGACCGCGCCAGTTGGAGAACACCAGATCAATATCCGATTCCTTCAGGGTCGGGGCATCTACGCCTTCCAGGCGCTCTTCGCCGCTGGTGGCCAGTACGCGAACAGAGCCCTCTTCGATCTGCTGCATGTACTCGCCGGCACCGGAGGCAGCGAAGGCCAGCTTGTTGCCCAGGATGGCCGGCAGCAAGTCGCCGCCGCCATCGTACGATACGAAGTTCACGTCCTTGGGATCAATGCCCACGGCTTCGGCCAGCTGCATTGGCAGCAGATGGTCCGGGCCGCCAGGGGAGGAGCCGCCGCCGACCGAGAGCTTGCTTGGGTCGTCCTTCCAGGCCTTGACCAAGTCGTCAATGCTCTTGTACGGAGAATCCTTGGAAACCATGATCGCTCCGGGCTCTTCGATGAGCTTGGCAATCGGGGTGGTATCGGTCAGCTTGGAGTCGGTTTCGTTGGTGTAGCTTGCACCCACCACGCCCAGGCCCATGAGCATGGCCAGATCGCCATTGCCCTTCTCATTGACAATGCGGGCCAAGCCGACGGTGCCGCCGGCACCGGCAAGGTTGAAGACTTCCGGGTTGCTGGCCAGCGATGCGTCATCCATGACCTTGGCGGCAACACGGGCAGTGGTGTCGTAGCCGCCGCCTGGGGTGTTTGGCACCATGATGCGGAGGTTCGCGATGGGGCCCTTGGACTCTGCGGCGTCAGTGCTGGAAGACTCTGATGTCACGCCGCAGCCAGTGGCGGTCAGGGCCAGTGCAGCGGCAGCTGCCAGCGCGCTCAGCGCACGGAACGACTTGAACGGTTTCATGGGGATTCAGCCTCTTTGCTTTCATCGGGGTTGCGAGTGATACCAACTTACGTGCCATCGTGAGCCGGGTCACTCTTGCGTACTCAAAGAAAATACTGTTCATTGTGTAACCGGAAATTGTGATCTGAACCATTCGAATCTTCGGTAAGGTAGCAAAGTGCCCGGATGCAGGTGCCAGCAAGGACTTGCCGGGTGCGACGTGGATTTCTGGAATATTGGGGGCGAGGCAATGGGTGCCGTGCGTTTCTGGCTCGCTAATCTGTACACGCGCCGCAAGCTGACCCTTGCTGGGCAGTACCTGATACTGCAATTGCTCATTATCGCGGTGGTGCTGGCCGGGGTCATCACGGTATCGCTGACCCAGGCCACCAATAACTTCGAAAAAATCGAGGGGCGCCGCAGCCTCTCGGCCGCCGAATCGCTGGCTGCAAACCCCCTGCTGCGCGTTCTCCTGCCCGAGGCGGAGCCGGAAATGGGTTCGGCGTTGCCTGCCATGGGCGAATCGGTGCGCAGCACCTCGGGTCTCCAATTCGTGACCATTGCCGATCCCCGGGGAACGGTCGTCACCTCCAGCTATCCGGATGAAGTCGGAACCTCGATACTGCACCCTGAATCCGCCGTCACCGAAGGCCGCGGATGGACCGGGGAAATCTGGCGCAATGGCAACCACGTATTGATTGCGCAGGTTCCGGTGCTGGACGACGAGGGGAAGATGGTCGGCATCGTCAGCGCCGGCCAAAGCTATCCCAGCACCGGCGAGATGATCCAGGAGATCGCTCCCAACGCCTTGTTCACCCTGGTCATTTCCCTGCTGCTGGGCACCACCGGCTCAGTCTTGCTGGCCCGCCGGGTCAAGCACCAGACCCGTGGTCTTGAACCGCGGGAAATTGCAGAGCTTTTCGAGCATCGCGAAGCCCTGCTGCACGGAGTCAAAGAGGGAATCATCTCGGTGTCGCCGGATAGCCGGGTGATGCTGGCCAATGATGTCGCCATCGAGCTGCTCCAGCTTCCCAGCTACTGCGTGGGCAGGACCCTGGACGAATTGGATGTTGTTCCGCAGGTGCGCCATGCACTGACCACCAGCCAAGAGCTGCCCGACCGGCAATTCCTTGTCGGCGAGCGGGTTTTGGTCTTCAACCGGATGCCGGTCAAGACCGCCAGGCGGGATTTGGGATCGGTCACCACCTTCCGCGACAAGACCGAACTGACCCTGCTGGAACAAGAACTCGGAGACAGCAAGGCCACCGCCGACATGCTCAGGGCGCAGACCCATGAATTCGCCAACCAGCTGCACGCAATTTCCGGGTTGATCCAGCTCGGGGAATACGACGAGGTCGTGGGCTTCATCGATGGCGTGAGCTTCAGCCGGAGCAAGATCTTCGAGGACGTCTCCGCGTGCATCGCCGAACCCACGATTGCCGCGTTGCTGATTGCCAAGTCCAGCGTGGCCGCCGAGCGAGGGGTGCACCTGAAGATGGCGCCTAGCTCAACCTTGGGCAGGTGCGAGGACCAGCTGGCGCGGGATCTGACCACCGTGATCGGCAATCTCGTCGATAACGCGATGGATGCGGCCGCTGCGGCTGCCAATCCGGAAATCCAGGTCGGGATCGAGGAAACCAGCGAGCTGGTGCGAATCACCGTGAGGGACAATGGAGAAGGCATCGCGGAAGATGCCATGGACGAGATCTTCACCCAAGGTTTCTCCACCAAGGACAGCGCGGTCTCCGGCGGCAGGGGCTTCGGCCTTGCCATCAGCCGCCTGGTTTGCCGCCGCCGCGGTGGAGAGCTGGCCGCGGCCAATGCCCAAGGCGCCCGGTTTACCGCCACGCTCAGGAAGTAGGAAGCAAGAAGTGATCAAAGTACTGGTGATCGACGATGACTTCATGGTCGCCAAGGTGCACGCTGGATTCGTCAACAGCGAACCGGGGTTCACCGTGGTCGGCGTGGCGCACTCCGCCGGTGACGCGATCAAGGCCGCCGGCGCGCTCTCGCCGGATCTCATCTTGCTCGATATCCATTTGCCGGACATGAACGGCCTGGACCTCTTGCAGCGCCTGCGCGAAGTCCAGCCGGAGCTCGATGTCCTGGTGATCAGCGCGGCGCGGGAAATGGATACCGTGCGCCGCGCGCTTCGTGGCGGCATCGTCCACTATCTGATGAAGCCCTTCTCGCGGGATGACCTGCGCGAACGGCTGGAGCACTACGCAAAGGCCTACCAGCCGCTGGGCGAAGCAGCGGACCAGGAATTGCAGCAGGCCGATGTGAACATGCTCTTCGGGCTCGGCGGACAAAAGCGCCGGCCTCTTCCCAAAGGCTGCAGCGCCGAAACCATGGAACTGGTTGAGAGCATCGTCAAGGAAGCTGCCGAACCCATATCGGCCACCGAAACCGCGCAGAAGCTGGGCACGTCCCGGGTGAGCGCTCGCCGGTATCTGGAATACCTGGCAGAGGAAAACCTGGCTCAGGTGAACCTGCGCTACGGGGGAGTCGGAAGGCCCGAACGCCGCTACTCATGGAGGGGCTAGCCCGGGAACTTGGGTTTTGCAGATCAGGAAGCACTGTGGCTGCGTCCAAAAGCACGCAACCACAGTGCGCGGTTCTGCACAGCGCTACTTTGACGTGGCCTTTTCAGTGGCGGCCAAGTCTTCCACGCTTTCGGACGGAACGGGAGCCATGTAGCGTTCCAAGCTGTCGTCCAATTCGCTGAGCCACGGCGTATGGTGCGTGGCTGCCATGGTACCGGTCATGACCGATGGATAAACCTTGTCCCGGTAGGTCATGATGTTTTTCTTCTTGTCGTTCTTCCACGCCATGAAGGTACGGGTGACCTCATCCAGGTCGAACATGGGGTAATCGGTCTGCTCGATGAGATCGCGAATGTAGTCGGCCTGGAACTTCACTTCGTCTTCAGCGGTTTCAATGGCATTGAAACGCTTCAACCACGCATCGATGCTGATCCGCTGGTCGCCCGCTGCGGGGATCGAGGCCTTTCCGGTAATCAGATCACGGACGTACCATGCTTGGGCATCGAACATGTTGAAGGTGAACCACTGGTCCTGGGCGCCCAGGTAGTACAGCTTGTTGTTGTTCTCGGATGCGACACCGCGGTACAAGGTATCCGGATAGACATTGTTCGGCGAGTCCAGAGCCAACCCGGAGGGCAAGAACGGGTAGTGGTGAAGGTAGCCGGTGCACAGGATTACCGCATCGAACTTGCGTGATACGCCATTGCTGAAATGGGCCGTGGACCCTTCGAAGCGATCGATGAGCGGAAGCTCCTCAATGCCCTGGGGCCAGTCGAAGCCCATCGGTGCGGTCCGGTAGCTGTAGGTGACCGAGCGCGCACCCATCTTGAAAGACTGGACGCCGATGTCCTCGGCAGAGTAGCTGGCGCCGATGAGCAGGATGTCCTTGCCGGCGAAGCGCTCGGCTCCACGGAAATCGTGGGCATGCATGAGCTCGCCGGGAAAAGTGCCTATTCCTGCGAATTCAGGAACGTTAGGGAAACTGAAGTGGCCGGTTCCGACCACGACATGGGTGAAGTCGCTAGACGCAGTCTTGCCGGTTTTCAGATCTTCGGTGGTGACGGTGAAGAGCTCGGTGCTTTCGTTGTAATCTACCCAGCGGACCACGGTGGCAAAGCGCACGTACTTCTTTATATCGGATTTCTCTGCACGGCCATTGATGTAATCCCAGAGCACTGCTCGTGGCGGATAAGATGAAATCGGCCTGCCGAAATGCTCATCGAAGGTGTACTCGGCGAATTCCAGGGCTTCCTTCGGGCCATTGGACCAGAGATTGCGGTACATGCTCGAGTGCACTGGTTCGCCGTATTTGTCGATCCCGGAGCGCCAGTTGTAGTTCCACTGGCCTCCCCAATCATCCTGCTTTTCGAAGCAGACGATTTCTGGGATATCTTGCCCTGTTTTCTTGGCAGAATCGAAAGCCCGCAGCTGGGCGATGCCGCTGGGTCCTGCTCCAATGATTGCGACGCGTTGAGTCAAGCGTTCCTCTCCGGCCTGTAAGCCTTGAAAATCTCGCGCCGGCCGCAGTACCGGAATCCGGGATATTTGGCCGCGCGTTACAACAAATGTGCTCTAAACCAGTTCTCTAGCCGTGCGGACGGGAGGTGCAGATTTCTATATGAAAACCTTCCATAGGCACAGGCTATAAATCCCCATTCTACCAGCCGTCAATTATATGGATCTTGAATGCAGAGGTCAGTGGGTATTTTCGGAATGAGTCAGCCGGAAGAATAGCGTGCAATCGAATGCCAAAGAGGGTGGTCAGGAGTTGGTACAGAGCAGAAGGGAACGCTGTGGTGCAGCCCCGATGGACCCCGGATCAGCTGCACAGCGGAATGCGGGTGCTGGAACTTTTGCGAGAGTCTGAAAATACAGGGGCGCAACGTTGAAAACCGCGCGTAATCATGTCGTTGAAAGGGGAGCTGTGGCAGGGCTGAAGAGTCCAGTAGCTTCGTCGCGGTGCCGGGACCTGTCCGGAGGAATTAGCTCCAGGGATTAAACGAAGGACGCTACAGTATTCTGTCGGTGCTCGCTGGCCGGATAGGAGCCGAGGATCTTGATTTCCCAGGTGAAGAAGTCCAGCTCCTCTAGGGCTCGGCGTACCGGAAGATCGTCGGGGTGTCCTTCGATATCAACCATGAAAGTTGTGGCCGCGAAGCCGGAACCCACCATGTAGCTTTCCAAGCGGGTGAGGTTCACGCCGTTGGTAGCGAAACCGCCCAGGGCCTTGTACAGCGCACTAGGAACGTTGCGAGCTTGGAAGACCAATGTGGTGATCACGGATTCTGGCATGGTGGAGCGATTCGGGAGATCCTGCCGGCGTGCAAGTACAACGAAACGAGTTGTATTGGTCTGGTCATCTTCCACTCCTGTAGCCAGCGCTTCCAAGCCATAGAGTTCTGCTGCCAGAGGTGGCGCCAAGGACAGCTTGGTAGGATCATTCCAATCGCGCACCTCGCGCGCGGAACCTGCGGTATCCCCGGCAATGATCGGAGTGAGCTGATGCTCGCGAATGATCTTGCGGCACTGGCCCAGCGCATGGATGTGGCTGTGCACTTCAGTAGCGCCCGCAATGGTGCTGCCTGGCAGCCCCAGCAGATCGAATCGGATTCGCAGGTAGTGCTCGGCCACGATCTGCAGCTGCGATTCGGGCAGCAGGACGTGGATATCGGCAACGCGTCCGGCCAGCGAATTCTCGATGGGGATCATGGCCAACTCAGCTTCGCCGTTTTCCACCAGGGCGAAAGCATCCTCGAAGCTGGCGCAGGGCACGGCTTCCATATCGGGAAAAAGTTCCGTGCAAGCCATATTGGAATTGGAACCGGCTTCGCCCTGATAGGAAATCTTGTTGCGCATTGAATCAACATAACTCAGTGCCCCTTTCCTGATGAAAAACTTGTGTCAAGGTTGCGGGGACGGGGTTTCTGGACGTCGAGGGCGCGACCCCTGATGATGTTTGCGCCCGTTGCCGAACGGAGCTTGGAGTGCTGATGAACTACGGCAAGGTATACGGATTGGCGACGAGTTATCACGCAAATATTGTTCCGTTCCTCTGCTCCTGGGCCAATTGCGGTCGTTATGCTGTAGACCACAGTGCAAAGGAGCATCAACCATGGCGAGCATATTGGTTCGGCAAGATGACGGGGCATGGTTTGAGCCCCAAAAAATTGGGTATGCCTTGGAATCAGAATTACAGGAGATCCTTGCGAACCACCCGGAACTGATTCCAGGCGTGAGTTCCGAAGCGAAGGCCTGTCGCGAATTCCAGTCCGAGGTCGGCCCCGCAGATATTGTCGTGGTGGATGCCGGAGGGGAAGTGACTCTCGTCGAATGCAAGTTGGCGTCCAATCCGCAGATCAGGCGTGAAATCGTTGGCCAGATGTTCGACTATGCCTCGCGTCTATGGAAGATGGACGTCGACGAATTTGCGCAGCGCTGGAGAGACCGTTCTCCCACGCCGCTTTGGGATGAAAATACGGCGATGGCGACGACACTGAAAGAGTCCCTTGCGCTGAACCTGACGCAGGGAAATTTTCGAATCGTGCTAGCGGTCGATGCAATCAATGCCCAGTTGAGACTCATGGTTGAATACTTGAATATGATGGCCGGCCCAGGGACATCGATCGTTGCAGTCGAATATGCCCGGAGGCGGCATGGGGAGCTTGAACTCCTGTTGCCTCACGTTTTCGGCGAAGAATTGGCCAATGCGAAATCAACACCGGAGAATCGCCAGACCACCCGGTGGGAAACAAGCAGCATCCGCTCCTGGCTTCTTGAGAGTGACAGGCAGAGCCTGGAAGCGTTCGACGAACTGATTAATTCTGCGCTCAAGTCGGAATTGCCATTCCTAGGGTCGAGGTCAAAATACCCCGCGGGCACGATTCCCATTTTCGATTCAATGGGAACTCGGCTTGGCACCGTATCGATATTCTATTTCAGCGTGCAAGGGCTGTCCCTGGAATTCAATTTCAAGCCTCTTTCCCAGTTGCCACTCGAAGAAGCGCCCGAATCTGATGCCAGAGAATTCTTCTTGAATGAGCTGATTGGAATCCCAGGACTGGAAGAGGTCGGAAGGAGCCTGCGGCGCAGCAGCTTTGCCAGTCGAAAGCCTAACGTTCCGCTCTCGCAGATTCCCCCTGATTCGGTGCAACGCGTCGTCAATGCTCTAAGGATTTTTGCAATCTTTGGATCGCAGCAATCCTATTGAGCTAGAGCTTTCCCTTCGGAGGAAAAGCTTGCTCACCGCCGGTAGTGCTCCGCCAGCTTCTCCAGACCTTCGTCAATGCCCACCGCAGGTTTCCAGTCCAGGACTTCATGGGTTTCGCGCTGGTCGAACCAATGCGCGGTAGACAGCTGCTCGGCCAGGAAACGGGTCATCGGCGGCTCATCATGAACCAAGTTGCGCGAACCAGCTGCCAACCACAACTTCTCGATCACCGAACCGGCCGCACGGGCCAGCCAGCCCGGAACGTTGAGCTTCGGAGCCGGGGCGCCGCCAGCCTTGCAGATGCCGGCGATCAGCTCGCCCACCGGCCGAGGTTCGCCATTGGTGACCACCAGGGCTCGCCCGTGGGCGTGGTCCATGCGTTCCAGGCTGCGGACAATCGCCGCAGCGGCATTGTCGATATAGGTGGTGTCGATCAGTGCTGCGCCCTGGTCCAGCAGGGGCAGCCGTCCGGCCTTGGCCCGCTGGATGACGCGTTCCACCAGCTGGGTATCGCCGGGCCCCCACACAACGTGCGGGCGGATGGCGGTGACGCGAAGTGCTGGCGAATCGGCGCCCAGGGCATTGAGCTCGGCCGCTGCCTTGGAGCGTGCATAGAATCCATGCGCCTTGGCCGGATCGGCTTCGCCCGCACCGGCGCCCGCCAGCGAATCGCCGAAGTGCGCCACGGAAGGGGACGAGACGAACACGAAATCCTTGATTCCTGCGCGCTTGGATGCTTCGAGCAGATTGCTGGTTCCCGCGATATTGGTGGCGGCGAAGTCTTCCCATGCACCGGTGAAGGAGACCTTGGCTGCCAGGTGGATGACCGCGTCCATGGACTCCACGGCCGCGGCGACAGCCTGCGGATCCGTGAGCGAGCCGCGGACTTCATCAGTGGCTGATGCCGAGCTGCCGCGCTGGAAGGTGCGCACATGGTGGCCCTTGTCGCGCAATAGCTGGGCTACAGCGCCACCCAGCATGCCACTGGCTCCGGTGACCAGAACGCGACGGGCAGCGTCTTCATTTTTCGATGGGCTCACGGATTGCGGATCCTTCCACCTGCGAGGGCCGCGGCAGCCCAGTGGGCGAGCGCGGCCCGGTCAATCTTGGAGTTGTGCCGGATATCGGTGGGCAGGCTTGGGACTACCAGGACCGCTGCCACCTCGGTGCCGGTAGCCGCGACCGCGGCGCGAACCTGGCGGGCCAGATCGCTGGCGGCCGGACCGGATTTGCGGGCCGCGGGCACCGTTTCCATGACGACCACCGCGGCCTGGGTTCCGTCAGGTCCCACGCCGACCAGCGCGGCACGGCCAGCGCCAGCAACCGACTCGACAGCGTGCTCGGCGGCTACCGGGGTAATAGCGCCCTTGGCGGTGCGCAGCACGTGGCCAAGGCGTCCCTCGACCCACAGGCGTCCGGCCTCATCCAGATGCCCGACATCGCCGGTGCGATGCCAGCCGGGGATGGAGACGCTGAGCTGTTCGGTGATCCACAGCCGGTCGTAGCGGTCCTTGACGTGCGGGGCGCGGACCAGGATTTCGCCGGTGGCATTCGGGGTGTATTCCGGCTTGTCTCCGGCCACGCCCAGGGCGTCAATCGGCGCGATGGCAACGGTGGCTCCGGCGACTGCGGTGCCCACGCACACGCCATTGCCCGCTCCGGCAGCGCGGATGCCGGCCAAGTCGATATCGGTGACTGGCAAGGCCTCGGTCATGCCGTACGGGGTGTGGACCCGGGCATTGGGAACCAGATCCTGCACCTTGGCCAGCAGATGCTCGGGAATCGGGGCGCCGGCGGACAGCATCAGCGAGACGCCTTCCAAGGTTTCCCGCTGAGCCTGGTTCAGCGCATCCTGGGTTTCCAGGACATTAGCCAGCGCGGCGGGGGAGGCAAAGACGGTGGTTGCATCCACCGCGAGGGCGGCGTCTGCCAACGCAGCGGCAGTCAAGGTCCGCGGTGCGGTGACGTCCATGTCCGGGGTGACCGAAGTGGCACCCAAAGCAGGACCCAGCAGCGCGAACGGCGCGAAGCCTGCCACCAGCGCAGAGCCGGCCTTGAGGTTGTAGGTTTCACGCAGGGTATCGCGCATGGCGGCCAGTTCGCGATGCGTGTACACCACTCCCTTGGCCGGACCGGTGGAGCCGGAGGTGAACAGGACCGCCGCATCGGCATCCGGATCTGATGGCTCGAAAACCCGGGACCCGGAAGCGGCCTGGCTGCCGGCTTCATAGAGCTCGGGCAGGGTATGGGCTACCCCCAGCAGCTTGCGCTTCGCAGCAGGCAGGTCTCCAGCGGCAATCCTGGTTCCCGGCCAGCCGAACAGCCGCGCACCGGTGAGCGCACGGTCGATGCCAATCAGGTAGCTCGGGCCAGCGCCCTTGATGGCTCGTCCCATGCCCTTGGTGCCAAGGCCGGCATCGGCCACCACGATCACCGCCCCCAGGCGCAGGCAGGCGTAGATCAGGGTGGTCAGTTCAATTCCCGGTGGAACCAGCAGGTTCACCCGGTCGCCAGCCTGCACTCCGATCTGGCGCAATCCTGCGGCCAGGGCATTCACGCGCTGGCCCAGTTCGGCCCAGGACAGCGATCGCGCAGGATTGATGTCCACCACCGCGGCCGATTGGTCCTCGGTGCGCGAATCGAGTTCGGCAAGCATCGGACGGTATTCGCCCAGGGATTGGGCACGCGAGGTGTTCTTGGAACTCTTCTCGCCGGCAAGCCACTGGAAGATCGGGGTGGCAATATCGTTGTCTTCGCCCACCAAATGGCTGGAGCCTTCAAAGCGGTGTACCTGGGCGTGGGGCAGTCGCGACATCAAATCGCGCAGGTAGCGGTCGGAGAAGACCGGGTCCTTGGGTCCCCAGAGCATCAGGGCCGGGACCTTCAAGGAGCGCACTGCTTCCGAGATCTCGTCCAAGGCCGGACGGCTTGGGTGATCCTGGGAGAACGGGATATCGGCGACAAAGTTGGCTACGCCCTCACGCTTTTCAGCGTTGGTGTACGGGGCCATGAAGGCCTTGCGGATATCCGGGGCCAAGGCCGGCTGCGCCAGCGCGTGGGTTACCTGCAAGAAGGCAGGGGAAGTCTTGGTGCCCCAACCGTGCACCGCGGGATGGGACGCGAGTTTCAACGCGGCGGGAAGCTCGAAGCCTGCAGGGTGGATTGCGGTGTTGGTCAACACCACGTTCTCCAGATGGTCCGGGTGGGAAACGGCCCAGCCCAGGGAGATGATGCCGCCCCAGTCATGGCCCACGGTGGTAATTTTGCCGGCCAGCCCCAGTGCGCCAGTCAGATCGCCGAGATCGTTGACGCGGTCGGCCAGGCGGCGGAACTTACCGCTGCGCTCGGAGAAGCCCATGTCCAGCTGGTCCACTGCCACCACTCGCCACGGCAGCCCGTGCTCGGACACATGGTTCAGCAGGCTGCGCCAGAGGTAGGACCAGGTGGGGTTGCCGTGCACGCAGAGCAAGGTGCCGGCCGGCTCAATTCCGCGTTGCTTCAGTTCTTCGTTGTTATCCAGGACGTGCCACCGGTGCCTAGTGCCCGGGGAGTCCACCTGCGATGTGGACGGTACTTCCAGATACTTCGAATAAATGGCATCTACACCGGGGAAAAGCTCGGTCACCAGGCAATCTCCATCATCGCGGTGTTCAGGCCGGAACCGACGCCCATGCACAGCACCCGGTCGCCCTTCTTCAGCGAGTCGGCTTCTTGGGACAGGGTCATGGGCAGGGAAGCCGGTCCGACATTGCCCCACTTGGAGAAAGTGATTGGCACGCGGTCCTTGACCAGGCCGACGGCCTTGATAATGGCATTGGTGTAGGACTTGGAAACCTGATGGGTCACGTAGCGGTCCATGGACTTCCAGTTCCATCCGGATTGATGGGCTTCATCCCAGGCATCCACGACCAGTTCGAGGCCGTTATCCAGCAAGCCCTTCGTGTCCGTGTACATGCCCGAGGGTCCGCCGACACACAGCTCGTGGTGCTCGGTGCCGGCGCGCGATACGCCGCCGACGATGCGGTGCGCTTCCGGGTGCGCATCCGCTGGGCCAATGACCGCAGCGGCGGCGCCGGAACCCAAGGTCAGCGTGGCGAATTCACGCATGTAGTCATCGCGCGTGGAAGTTTCGGCGTTCAGCCGCTGGAAAGTGGTTTCCTGGGTTGGCTTGGCGTCTTCGCCCGCAACAATCAGGGCGTACTTGATCTGGCCGGAGTCGATCATGTTCGCTGCCAGGCTCATGCCGTTGACGAAGCCGAGGCAGGCGTTGGCCACGTCGAAATTCATTGCGGAGGATGGCAAGCCCAAGCCGTTGTGCACCTTGGAAGCCACCGACGGCTCCAAGTTGCGGCGGGTGACCGAAGTGTTGATCAGCAGGCCGATTTCGCTGGCATCGACACCGGCCTGGGCCAGCGCCTTCTTGCCGGCAAGAATTGCAGCGTCGTCGAATTCAACGCCATCGGACCACCAGCGGCGTTCCTTGACCCCGGAAACTCGTTCCAGAAGCTTCTTGGACAGGCGAAGGCGTTTCAGGCTAGGAGCAAGTCGCTCGTCGAATTCTGCAGAGCTCACCACCTCGGGTGCGAGGACGCTGTTCACTGATAAAAGCGCAACGTTGTGGTGCTTAAAGGTGGCATTGCCGTTCAAAATGGTGCCTTCGTTTCTGCTGGACTATCTATGTGCTGCGTGCTGCATTGAAACGTCGTGGCCGATGGGTGTGCGCCATCGGTTGCGTATGTGTTCTCCCTAGGTTATTCCCTGCATGACGCCAAGACCTATTTGAGCGCATTTTTTCAGCCGAAAGCTGGAATCAGTGCCTATGCAGACTATATCGATCCTACAGACTAGTCCTATGAGAATCATGGCAAGTGGGGGCGATCGTTCTGTGGGCCTGGTTCCATCTGCGCAGCCACAGGAAGCGCGCAGAAGCGCTCATCTGCGCGAAGTCTGAAACTCCGGACAATAAAAGCGATCCCCGTCACATTGCTGGGCCAGAGTCGCGTTGTATGGATAGCGCATCAAATCACGCTGATGCCCTCGCCCTCATCGACAAGGCGGTATCCAATGACAACTTCAAGCGTTGAAGCACAAAGCACTCTTCCGGTCGTTCTGCGATTCGTGATCTATAGCCTTATCGGTATTTTGTTCTTCTTCCTCCCCATCACCATCAACGGCAAGAGCACCATCCCGTTGGATCACTTGGTGACGTGGATTCAAACTGCCGCGGCACCGGTCGTTCCGTACATTATCTTGCTGATGCTCGTCTGCGGGACAGTTATTCCCTTCGTCACCGGAGGATGGAAGGCATCCAAGGTACGTGGCATATTCGCATTCCTGAACATCTTCGGGCTGGCTGTCGGCTGCTCGCTGCTCTTCAACGTTGCCCCGGCGTGGCTCAGCGATCCGGACATGGGTCCTTTTCTGCTGGACAAATTGGTCATTCCCGTTGGCTTGATCGTTCCAGTAGGTGCCATCTTCTTGGCCTTGCTAGTTGGCTACGGGCTGATGGAGTTCCTTGGTGTCTTCTGCCAACCGGTCATGCGTCCAATTTGGCGCACCCCGGGACGTTCGGCCGTGGATGCCGTGGCTTCCTTCGTGGGAAGCTACTCGCTGGGTCTGCTGATCACCGACCGCATGTACCGTGGCGGCCGCTACACGGGTCGCGAAGCTGCCATCATCGCTACCGGTTTTTCCACGGTGTCAGCCAGCTTCATGGTTATTGTTGCCAAGGCGCTGGACCTGATGGACCACTGGAGCCTGTACTTCTGGCTGTCGCTGGTAGTCACCTTTGCGGTGACCGCCATTTCGGTGCGCATTCCGCCTTTGAGCCGGATTCCAGACACGACGTACCTGGGCATGGAACATGACAAGGAAAAACTGGTCACGGGCAATCGTGCACGCGTTGCCTGGAGCGAAGCCATGGGAGCCTCGCGGCGAGCGCCATCGCTGCTCAAGAATGTCGGCGCCAACGTATGGGATGGGCTGAAAATGGCCATGGCAATTTTGCCGTCCATTCTCTCTGTCGGATTGCTCGGACTGGTGGTTGCCCGCTTCACTCCAGTTTTCGACTGGCTAGGATACCTGTTTGTCCCATTTGCCTGGATCGTCGGGCTGGATGACCCGTTGCTGGCTGGCAAGGCTTCGGCTACCGGCATTGCTGAAATGTTCCTTCCAGCAACCCTCATTGCGGGACACGAATCCATCGAGCTGCGCATGGTGATCGCCATCGTTTGCGTCTCTGCAATCATCTTCTTTTCAGCATTGGTGCCATGCGTCCTGGCGACGCAGATTCCGCTGAACATCCCGCAGATGGTAGCTATCTGGTTCGTGCGCGTTGTCCTGACCATCCTCATCGCGACACCAATCGTGCGCATGCTGCTATAGGTCGGCTGCGCTGGCGCACGGCAGCTTGCGAAACCAATGGGTTGAACCGAGTGATGCTTTCCGATTCGACGCGACCACGCCATGTCGCGGCACTGTTGCAGCTTTGCGATTCCTGAATGCCGTTGCAAGGCGGAGACGATCCGTCGTTGAATGGTCGAACCGATACGACGGAAAGCAGGTTCCAATGAATCACTTACACGAATCAGGTGCTCCGATGCAGGGTGATCCGAGTATTCCCGACCAGCCAGAACCGCCAGCGCAACCGCCGACACCAGATGCTCCGCCAAGCCCGGCGCAGCCGGACGTACCACCAAGCCCTTCGCATCCGGATGGGCCGATCCCGCCCCCGGGCCCGCAGGATCCCACTGAGCCGGCGCCGGGGCACCCAACTGACCCCACGACTCCGCCACCGCCTGCATTCGCCTAGGCGCAACGACCGAGGCTGGCGACATCCAATGCCCTGCAGGAACCTGGTTCCTGCAGGGCATTGGCCATAACTGCAAGAAGTTGGGTCAAACGCCTATCGAGATCAAGGAGATCTGCCTCCGCTCGGCGATGCCCGTGAGCGCTTGCAGCAAGCCGGGACAGCGACGAAGCCAACCGGGTGAGCTATTTACCGAAGTCGGGATCGCAGGTAGAAGCGGAACGGTTATCGTGACCGCATCAATGTCCTCGTTCGCCGACGACGCAAGGACGCAAATCAACCGTGGGAACGCTATCGGGGCCGCTCAGGTAGCTCTACTGTCGCCGCGCATCGGTACAGTGGATCCAAGTAGTATTACTCTGCATTGGCGACCACCCTGTGAAAGGCGCAAATGGCACATTCAGTACAGGTGAAAGATCGAATTCGTGGAGTCCTGACCGGGATGGCTGCCGGAGATGCCCTGGGCGCGGGCTACGAATTCAACGCACCGTTGCCCGAATCCGCCAAAATCTCGATGATTGGTGGCGGGTTGGGCGATTTTGCGCCCGGGGAGTGGACCGACGACACCTCAATGGCCATAGTCATTGCCCAGGGCCTGCTGGATTCCAACGGCAAGCTTGATGGTGCCGCGAGCAACTACATGGTTCGGGAATGGGCCAAATGGGCCACGAACGCACCGGACGTCGGCAACCAGACGCGGGCAGTCCTTGCCCACGCCCAGCATGTTGCGTCTACTGACGGAAGAGCCGAGCCGACCGCTGATGATGCGCTAGCTGGTTCTGAACAGATTCACCGGAGAACTGGCCGCTCCGGCGGGAACGGCAGTCTCATGCGCACAGCGCCCGTGGCGCTGGCTTATCTGTCTGAACCGCCTGCTGCCGCATTCGAAGCTGCGGCAGCTATCAGCAAGCTGACCCATTTTGATGATGAAGCCGCTGAGGCCTGCGGGCTTTGGACAGCAGCCATTCACCACGCTGTGCGCACCGGCGAACTAGATATTCGCAGTGGTCTTGCGATGCTTGAACCAGAACGCGCACAAGCATGGGAGCAGCGCATCCACCATGCCGAAAACCATCGACCTCGGGACTTCACAAATAACGGTTGGGTCGTTGAAGCGTTCCAAGGTGCTTGGAGCGCGATCGCCACCGCCGAACCGGAAGACGGGAACGCTCGCTTGGTTCCGGTGCTGGAAGCGGCTGTTCGCGGAGGCGTGGATACCGACACCGTGGCAGCCATCGCCGGATCGCTCATTGGCGCAGCTTCCGGGTTCTCGAGTGTTCCGGCGCAGTGGGTGGATATGGTCCACGGTTGGCCCGGAATGAGGATGCAACAGCTTGTCGATATTTCGAGTGAGCTCGCGGGCTAAGTTCTCCTGCGGGATCTTGCTTCTAGTCCCGGGCTGGTCGTCGAGCTTCCAGCTTCTGTGGCAGCACGATGCTGACTTCGTGGCGCACCCCACGCGCACCGAGGCCAGTCAGATCAATCGCTAGAAACCAGGGTCCGGAATGGGGCACCTTGATTCGGTATGGAGCACGGCGTGCCAGTCCACCGTATGCTTCGAATTCTTCTCCGTCCTGGAATGCCGCGAAATTTTCCGGATCCATCAACCGCAGATGAGCCGGTCCACTGAGAGTCACTACCAAGATGCTTCCCCGCTCAATGAAATCCCAATAATGTTCAGCAAAATTAGGCTCCGCCAATGCCAGCCTCCTCGATCCCAGGTGATCCGCCGAGCAGCGGACCCAGACCCATTAACTCAAATTCAGGCCAGTGTCGCCAACGCACCCAAGGCAAGAGCACTGTACCGGTTCGGGCATTTGCAACGGCAAAGCTGCAGGAGTCTGGAGAACGAGGCCTTCTGGTCTTTGGGGTGCGTCGCGTTGCCACCTCAACCGATGCCAGATCCGCGATCGCAAGAGGGCTAGTGGCAATTTCCATTCGAGCTGCCGGCAGGTGGCATGAGCCGATCGCTGCATTGGACGAGCCGGAAGCCATCGGCTATTGGGTCCCGGATACCGGGGCAAGGAAGCAATATGACGACTCGAACGATTCGATCTCAACCGGATTGACGTGCTAGGCGGCAATTAATCCGCTGCTCGCGATAGCGTACCTAAGTGGGATGAAGTAACGCACAACTTGGGTCATGGCGGCCCAGAGCAATGAGGCAAAGTTCATGGATTTACTGACGGGCATTGGCCTGGAACAACTGCGAATGTGGATTTGGATTCTGGTGATTGGTTTTGCCGTGGCGGCGGGGCTATGGCGGAGGCACCAGCTAGTGGCGGTCGCCCTGGCCTCGGTGCTCTTATTCGCCGCTGCCAGCGCCGGTGCCGGGATCTATATCCTGAAGCGGCCAGGTGATCCGCGATGGACCATGGGCGAGCCTCCGGTGAATGCCCCTGATCTTTCCGGAATACCAGTTGTGGGCAAGCAACTGGCTCCCGTGGAATCTGCATTGGAATCGATTGCCGGGGGAGTGAATTCCTTCTGGGAATTCAATCAGGCCCTGCCGGTGGCCCTCGACTTCTTTGAACGCAGCGGCTGGGCCCTGCTCGCGGCCATTCCGCTGATCATCGCCATGATGATCAAGACTTTCAGGGCTGCCAGCCGCCGCAGGCAGGAACTGAAGAACCTCAGTGGTGCCGTGGCGCAACTCCAATCCGAGCTTGCCGCGATCAAGGGGAATTTGTCTGAGCAGGGCACTGCGGCCGAGGCTCCAGAACAGGGCAGCCAACGGGAGAACGCAGGCACTCGTAGATCGCGCCGGGGCGAATGAACATTAATTAGCCAGACGCGAAACGGCGCCGGATCTGTCCTGCACTGCTGGACAAGACCGGCACCGTTCTCTGCGACCCGAGTGAGCTGGGGTGACTAGGCCAACGTCGCGGTATCGATTACGAAGCGGTAGCGGACATCGGATGCCAGCACGCGCTCGTAAGCCTCATTGATCTGCGTGGCACCGATGACCTCGATCTCTGCGCCAATGCCATGCTGGGCACAGAAATCCAGCATCTCCTGGGTTTCCTCGATGCCGCCGATCTGCGAACCTGCGAAGGAACGGCGTCCCCCGATCAGTGCGAAGGCATTGACAGGCAACGGTTCTGCCGGAGCACCAACGTTGACCATGGTGCCGTTCACGCGCAGCAGTCCGAGGTAGGCACTGACGTCGATGGAAGCGCTGACGGTGTTGATGATCAGGTCGAACTTCTTCTGCAGATCCTTGAAGGTGTTCTCATCGCTGGTGGCCCGGTAGTCGGTTGCGCCCAGCTTCAGTCCATCATCCTTCTTCTTCAGCGACTGCGACAGAACGGTGACCTCAGCGCCCATGGCACTGGCGATCTTGACCGCCATGTGGCCCAGGCCGCCGAGTCCCACGACGGCAATCTTCTTGCCCGGCCCTGCACCCCAGTGCCTCAGCGGGGAGAAGGTGGTGATGCCGGCGCAAAGCAGGGGCGCGGCAACATCCAGATCGATGCCTTCAGGAATGTTCAGGGCGAAGTTCTCGGTAACCACGACATGCGTGGCGTAGCCACCTTGGGTCATGCTGCCATCACGGTCACGAGCACCGTAGGTACCAACACTCTGCTCGCAGAATTGCTGGTCTCCGGCAAGGCAGTTCTCGCATTCCATGCAGGAATTGACCATGCAGCCCACGCCAACGCGGTCGCCCACCTTGTGCTTGGTTACCTCTGGCCCGACTTCGGCAACGATGCCGGCAATTTCGTGGCCCGGGACCAGCGGATAGTTCTGGTTTCCCCATTCTCCGCGCACCGTGTGGATGTCGGAGTGGCAGATGCCGGAGAACTTGATATCAATCAAGACATCGTGCGGACCTACTGCACGACGTTCAATCTGCGTCGGAATGAGTCCATCAGTCGCAGAGTGCGCTGCGTATGCATTGACCATAGTTGCCATCAGGTTTTTCCTTTGTCTTGCGGGTTGCGACTGGAAATGTTCTGGACTGCGGCGATTGCCGCGGTCCGTCAGGGCAAAGCCCATGGAGAACAACAATCGACAGGCTATGAATAATCCCGGCTGGAGAAAATTTCCTTCCGCAGGTTTCCCTGCCTAAATGAGGATCAACGCGCACCGTGCTGGTTGCGCCCGGGGATCGCCAGGGCAGCAGCGCCGCATGATCTTCGCTGGTTGCCCAGGCTGCAAGGCCGCTCTCAAACGATGAATGGCAGCGACGCAAGTGGCTGGCACGCGCCTATCGCCCAAGAACTGCGTCTTTTGCCAATTCCCGGTAGGCTAGTACCTGGGTCTGCATGTTCTATGCGGGCCCCGAAAGAAAATAACTCCCAGGGCTGACTGACCGTTGGTCCCGACCGCCAGTTTCGCGGTCCTCGGTAGTGACTTTCGCTAGGGCAAATATGCGCCCCAGCGCGGGTCTCGATCGAAGACCAGATCTGGGTAGGGCCACACGGTTCGCTCATCCACCACGTGGGAGCGATCGAAAGGAGCACCCCCTTAATGGAGGGTCCAGAAATCCAATTCGCCGAAGCACAGATCGACAACGGTCGCTACGGCACCCGCACCATTCGCTTCGAAACCGGCCGCATTGCCAAGCAGGCTGCAGGTTCGGCAATGGTCTACATCGATGACGAGACCGCACTGCTCTCGGCAACTACCGCTGGCAAGCACCCACGCGAAGGCTTCGACTTCTTCCCACTGACCGTGGACGTTGAAGAGCGCATGTACGCAGCCGGCCGCATCCCAGGCAGTTTCTTCCGCCGCGAAGGCCGCCCATCGACCGAAGCCATCCTGGCTTGCCGCCTGATGGACCGCCCACTGCGCCCAGCCTTCGTCAAGGGCCTGCGCAACGAGGTCCAGGTTGTCGTCACCGTGCTGTCCATCGAGCCAGACGAGCTGTACGACGTCGTAGCGATCAACGCTTCGTCGATGTCCACCCAGCTTTCGGGTCTGCCATTCTCCGGCCCAATCGGCGGCGTTCGCGTTGCACTGGTTGATGACGGAAACGGCGCACAGTGGGTTGCCTTCCCACGCCACTCCGAGCTGAAGAACGCTGTCTTCAACATGGTTGTTGCCGGCCGTATCGCTGGCGACGACGTTGCCATCATGATGGTGGAAGCTGAAGCTACCGACAACGCTTGGGAACTGATCAAGGAACGCGGCGTCCAGGCTCCAACCGAAGAGGTTGTCGCTGAAGGCCTTGAGGCTGCGAAGCCATTCATCAAGGTCCTGTGCGAGGCCCAGGCCGACCTGGCTGCTCGCGCTGCCAAGGAAACCGTTGAATTCCCGGTCTTCCGCGATTACGAAGAAGATGCCTTCACCGCTGTCGAGGCTGCTGCTTCGACCCGCTTGACGGAGATCTACACCATCGCTGACAAGCAGGAGCGCGACAACGCTGCCAGCGCATACAAGGAAGAGATCGTTGCATCGCTGGCTGGCGAAGGCAACGCTTTCGCAGGCCGCGAGGGTGAAATCTCCAAGGCATTCGGCGCTGTTACCAAGCACATCGTGCGCCAGCGCATCCTGACCGACCAGATCCGCATCGACGGCCGCGGCCTTGCTGACATCCGCCAGCTCTCCGCCGAGGTCGAGGTTCTGCCTCGCGTTCACGGTTCGGCAATCTTCGAGCGTGGCGAAACCCAGATCATGGGCGTCACCACCTTGAACATGCTGAAGATGGAACAGCAGATCGACTCGCTGTCGCCGGTGAAGACCAAGCGCTACATGCACAACTACAACTTCCCTCCATACTCGACCGGTGAAACCGGCCGTGTTGGTTCGCCTAAGCGCCGCGAAATCGGCCATGGCGCACTGGCTGAGCGCGCACTGGTTCCAGTGCTGCCTAGCCGCGAGGAATTCCCATACGCAATCCGCCAGGTCTCCGAGGCATTGGGCTCCAACGGCTCGACCTCCATGGGCTCGGTTTGCGCATCGACCCTGTCGCTGCTGAACGCTGGCGTGCCACTGAAGGCTGCCGTTGCAGGCATCGCCATGGGCCTGGTTTCGGACACCGTAGACGGGGAAACCCGTTACGCTGCCCTGACCGATATCCTCGGTGCCGAAGATGCCATGGGCGACATGGACTTCAAGGTTGCAGGTACCTCCGAGTTCGTTACCGCGATCCAGCTGGACACCAAGCTGGATGGTATTCCGGCATCGGTTCTGGCCGCCGCGCTGACCCAGGCTCGCGAAGCACGCCTGCACATCCTGAACGTTCTGAACCAGGCTATCGACGCCCCGGATGAACTGAACGTCAACGCTCCACGAATCATCTCCGTGAAGATTCCAGTGGACAAGATCGGCGAGGTCATCGGCCCTAAGGGCAAGATGATCAACCAGATCCAGGAAGACACCGGCGCTGACATCTCGATCGAAGATGACGGCACCGTGCTGATCGGCGCAACTAACGGCGAGTCCGCTGAAGCCGCCCGCTCGGCCATCAACGCTATTGCCAACCCTCAGGTTCCTGAGGTCGGCGAGCGTTACCTGGGTACCGTCGTGAAGCTGACCACCTTCGGTGCGTTCGTTTCGCTGACCCCGGGCAAGGACGGCCTGCTGCACATCTCCGAGCTGCGCAAGATCAACGATGGCAAGCGTGTCGAGGACGTCGAAGACGTCGTCGGCGTTGGCCAGAAGCTGCAGGTGGAGATCACCAAGATTGATGACCGCGGCAAGCTGTCGCTGGCTCCAGTCGTCGAGGAAGAAGCTGAAGAAGCAGTTGCTGCTGAGTAGTCTTTAGATTCTTGCTGAAACCCCGATTCGCTTGGCGAATCGGGGTTTTTGCTTATTCTTGCCCGGGAGCAGGTTTCTCCCAAAGTCTTTGGCGGTCCTGGCTGGAGGCATGACCTGATGACGCAGCCAATTGAACTCTCATAGATCTTCTCCAAGTTCCAAAGCGGGTGCCGCTTGGCGGAGAGAACCTATCGCGGGGGCTCACGCTTCCAATTCAAGAAGCATCTGCAGTGCCTCGCGAGAAATTGTGCGCAAGGCATTTCCACTGCGCCGCGCTGCCCTTTCGGACGACCTCAGTGGAGTTTCTCAGGCGCTAGCTGCCAGCCTGATACCCAGTACCTTGCGGGCCGCAGCTAGCGCCGGACAACACGTGCTGTACCCCATTGCCGCTTTCCAGCCACGTTGGCTTTGGGCGGAGGCAAGCACTGACCTTAACCAGATAAAACCATCTGGGTCAGATGGACTGCGGAGAGTTGAACCAGCGGTCCTAGTGTCCAGAGTGTACTCGTCCCGGTTCGCTCAGGCGCAGAGCCGCAGGCGGGAAGGCGCTGATACCCCTGATTCGATCGCTGGCCACCTAGGATAGGAACGAGGAATAGAAAAAGTAGCCGTAGCGCAAATGAAGGACGTTGAACCAGTGGATATCGGGGGAACGAAACTGCAGCATCAGAATCTGCTGGTGACGCTGTACGGCCTGTATGGCGAATCGGCCAGTGGCTCTTTCCCTGTTTCTATCATCGTCGAGATGTTCGATGCCTTGGGTATCAGGTCGCAAGCAATCCGCTCCACCATTTCACGGTTGAAAAGCCGCGGCGTGCTAATTAACGAACGCGCAGGGAACGAATCCCAGTACCAGCTCTCCGCCGAGGTTATGGACAGCTTCCGGAAGGACGACCAACGGATCTTTGCTCCTTCGCGTTCAACCTCCGGGGACTCCTTGGTGCTGGCCATTTTTTCCGTACCCGAGAGCGAGCGGAATCGCCGGTACGAACTGCGCACCGAGCTGGCTAGCTTAGGGTTCGGGATGGTCTCCGGAGGAGTGGCCGTGGGGCCGCATCTGGCATTCGAGCAGGCTAAGGTCCGCTTGGATGCGCGAGGATTGTCCAAGTACGTCGAGTTCTTCAAGGCTGACTACATGTCCCCTGCCGATATCCGGGACAAGGTTGCCCAATGGTGGGATCTTGAAGCACTGGACCATCAGTACACCGACTTCCTCCAGTTGTATGTCGGACGCTTAGGAACGTGGCAGCAACGGCTAGCTGATCCCGTCGAGTCAGCCGAGCAGCGCTCGGAACTGGAGCGGGCGGCTTTCGCCTTCTATATTCCGATGCTTACGCGCTGGCGGCGTTTCCCTTATCGGGATCCGAATTTGCCCTTCGAATACCTGCCTGATGGGTGGAAAGCTCCGCAGGCCAAGAAGACCTTCCTGGCGTTGCACGCGCTGTTGTCCCCGCATGCGGAACTATACGCGAGTCGGCTACTCGGCTCGCGCGTCGACTAGTACCTGCCGCATCCAGGTCTGCACGGCCTGCCAATGATGCTGCTGCGGGTCGATGATTTCAAAGTGGTCCAGCGACCGGTGGATCATTTGTTCCGGCAGAACGTGTCCGGCCAGGGAATCCAGGTATTCCCGCGTGTGCTCCAGCGGTACCCGGTCGTCGTTGAACCCGTGGACCAAGAGCGTTGGCACCGAAGGCGGTGGGGCCTGGATTGGCGAAGCATCGTGGTAGATTGCCGGAATCCCGGCCGGAGAATCGCCGAAATATTCCATTGCTGCACCATCGCCGAGGGATTCTGCATGCACCTTGGAAGCATCGGTGACTGGAGCGAGGCCTACCACGGCATCGGCGAAATTGGAGTTCAGCAGCGCCAATTGACCGCCGACCGAATGTCCGATAAGAATAGCTGCCTCGGATTGGCCCTGGTATCGCAACGAGCTGCGCACGAGCTGGATTGCCGCGGCCACATCGAAAGATGGGGTGGGCCACGGGTGGTCCGGACCGCGCCGGTATTCCACGTTGGCCACGCTCCAGCCAGAGCGCAGCAAATCGTCAGCCATCGGTTGCATCACGCTGGCGGTGATCCGCTGGCGCCAGTAGCCGCCGTGGACCAGGACCGCAGTGCCCAGGGAAGGCTGTTTGAACGGGTGCGCCAGGATGAAATGCTGGTCGGGATGATCCCCGTACTTGAGCAACTCGGACTCTCGCGTATTTTGCGGCACTGCGCTTTTTCCTTCCATCCTGCGGCGGCCGGCAGGAGTATCCCTGCCGGCCACGTAGTAATTTCTGCCAATGCTAGTCTGCGCCGGGTACGGATCCCGGTGGCAGGAAGTCCACGTCACGCAGTGCTGAGAGGCGGACAACTTCCTCCGGGTCAGACAAGTTGTGAAGCTCATCGAAGAGCGTGGACAGTTGTCCCGAAGGGCTTACCCAAAAGAGCGATTTGCCCGGTGCGCCATCCTTGACGTAGTAGGCGTGAGGAAGTCCCATGGGCATGCGGACGGTATCGCCAGGCCCGGCCTTGAACCATTCGCCGTCCAGGTACAGGGTGTAAGTGCCTTCCATTATGTAAATGTGCTCATCTTGCTTAGGGTGCACGTGCGGAGGCACACCGGTTCCAGTGGGATCAAGGGAAAGCCATGCAAAGCTGCTGGAACTCTCGACCTTGGAGAGATAGGTGTGGCCGAGGACATTCCACGTCTTGTTGCCCATTGATTCACTGGCCAAAGTTATGCCCTTGGGCAGATCGCCCAGAATGATTTCTTGGCCTTGGTGCTGTTCCATGATGACTCCTTAGCGGGTAGATGGCTGGTGCGTCCAGCATGGCATGAATCACATTAGATATGCAATAGGTCTTGCGATCGCAAAATTCGGTGTATATGATTTCTATCACTTCGGCCTATGCTGCCGGACTCTTCACTACCCTCGCAATTCACGCATCGCGGTCGATGGGACCCGTTGCTGCACTCTACGAGTAAGGCACCAATGTGAATACCACTCAGGTAAAAGGAATGAGCGTCTACACGCTTGGCACCGGAGGCGGCCCGATCGTTTCCAGTTCCCGTGCTGGCACCAGCACGGCGATTAGGGTCGATGGGGCAACCTACGTGATTGACTGCGGCATGGGAAGCATCCGCAATTACCGGTCGCATGCCGAATGGGGCGAATTGCGCGCGGTGCTGCTGACCCATCACCACTCGGACCACATCTACGATCTCGGCGCCTATCTGGTGACCGGGTGGCAGGTCCCGGGGGAGTCTTTCGCCCGGCCTATCCAAGTTTTCGGCCCTGGACGTCCCAATCGCATCCCCGCCCTTGGCCCGGAGCACGAGCAGCAGATCGCTTCGCGCGTCGCCGAGCGGGAAATGACCAGCACCGAAGAAATCGTCGATGCGCTGCTGGACAAGGTCTTCTCCTCCGACGTGTTGATCCGCATGGCCGATGAAGGCCGCGACGAACCCCACGAATGGATCCAGTCGCAGAACATCCAGATCCCCGAGGCATCCGGGGCCTGCGCAGTTGAAAATCGCCACCCGGAAATGGAGCCCTTTGAGATCTACCGAGATGAGCTGGTGGCGATCTCCGCGATTCTGGTCGACCACCGCTTGTGCTTCCCGGCATTCGCCTTCCGGATCGACTCGCGCTACGGTTCCGTCGTGGTCTCCGGAGACACCGCCTACTCCGAGAACTGCATCAGGCTCGCCCGCGGAGCTGACTTGCTGCTGCATGAGGTCATCGATCTGCCTGGCATCCTGGCGACATTCCCGGACGGCCCGACGCGCGATGGCATCGAAGTGCATTTGCGTGAATCGCACACGCCGTACAGCGAGGTGGGCAAGGTCGCCGCGAAAGCCGAAGTCGGCGCGCTGGTGCTGCATCACATCGTTCCCAACACCCCCGGTGCCGCTGATCTGGAAGCTATGCTGGAGACCGCACGCGGTGATTTCGCGGGGAATGTATCCATCGCCGAGGACAATGACGTCTTCAGCATCGGCCCGGCGGCGCTGGAACTCTCCGCGGCCGATTCCAAGGGGAGCTTGGTATGAGTACGACACAGAATCTCGCGGACCACACCTTGCGTGCGGCCATTGCCAACGGCAAAATGAACCGGCGCGCCTGGATGGTGACCGGCATGCTGGTACTCTTCCAGATCGTGAACTTCGCCGACAAAGCTGTCCTGGGGCTCGTGGCTGATCCCGCCATGCGCGAACTCGGGTTGACTGCCGGTCAGTTCGGCTTCATCGGCAGCGCCTTCTTCTTCCTCTTCGCCATTGTCGGCGTTATTGTCGGCTTCCTGGCCGGAAAGGTATCCACCCGCTGGATCTTGCTGACCATGGGCATTGCCTGGGCAGTCCTGCAGTTCCCGATGCTCTTCGGCGGAGGCGCGGCAATCCTGCTGGTCACACGCATCCTGCTGGGTGGAGCCGAGGGGCCGGCGACCCCCATTTCGCTGCAGCATGCCCACGGCTGGTTCAATGCGAAGGAACGTGGGCTGCCCAGTAGCGTCATCGCTGCCGGTTCAACCCTGGGGCCGATCCTCGCGGCTCCTGCCCTTGCATGGATCATCGCCAACCCGGCCCTGGGCTGGCGCTGGGCCTTCGGTTTCCTGGGGATCTTCGGGCTGCTCTGGAGCGTAGCGTGGCTGCTTCTGGGCCGCGACGGCCCGTACAGCCATTCCACGGCGGGCAAGGCACAGGCGAAAGCCGGTGCCATCTCGTTGGCGGAGGACCAGCAGCAGGCTGGGCAGAAACCGGAACCGGTCGCCGAATTCGACCTGCAGGGCAAGGGGAGCATTGCGGATTCCTCCGATCTGCTGAAAATCGTGCCGATTCGACGAGTCCTGGGCTCGTGGATGTTCGTGGCAGCGGTGCTCGCAGGTGCCGGCTGCTTCTGGGCGCAGGGTTTCTTGACCACGTGGTCCCCGAAATATCTGGGATCCGTCGTTGCCCTGACACCGGAAATGATCGGTTTGGTCTCCACCTTCCCCTGGGTGATCGGCGCTATCGCGCTGCTGGTTTTGGGCTTCGGCTCCCGCTACTTGATGAAGCGCGGCGTGACGGTTCGCTGGGCCATGGGCGCCCTGTTCGGCGCAACGTTGCTGATTTCCGGGGTCTGCTTCTCGATCTTGCCCTTCCTCTCCGGCTACGCCGCCGTGGCGATGCTGACTCTCGGTGCCGGTACGGCAATGATCTATCCCTTGGCTCCCACGGCAATCGCCTTCAGCGTCTGCTCCAGGCAGCGCGCGGCCCTCATGGCCACGCTCACTGGACTGGCTTCGGTGGGCGGCGTGGTCGCTCCCGCAATGGTCGGTGGCCTGATGGACAGCGCGGGCTATATTCCCAGCCCTAAGGGCGTGGCTGACTCGGCGGAGATGGCCGAGTTGCTGGCTCAGGGCATGAATGCCTCATTCGGGATGATCGGAATCTACCTGGTTGTTGTTGGCATCTTCTGCGTCTTGATGCTCAATCCGGACCGGACAGCGCGCAAGCTGCAGACCAGCTTCACGTTCACCGGCTAGCCAAGATCGCCCCGGATCGAGCTGCAGGATCCCATCGGCCAAGTCGCAACGGCCGATGGGATTCTGCTGCACATGGCGATCCGCGGCCTAGCTCCTATGGATGCCGGTGGGAGTGATGGCGCAGGAAGCATGGCCGCACTCAGGGCAGGCATTCATGGAATGCGCTGCAATGCCTGCATGGCTGGTTCGCCTTTTGGAAAATCCCTTTGCATTCCACCCGGCCATCGTTTCCCCGGTGCCAGCGCACTTGCATTTCGCAAGTGCGATCTTGCCGGCAAGCGGACCCTTGGCAGGCCTGGGGGTGCTGGAAAAGGATAAAACCGTGGCACACCGCTGTGCGC